>NZ_VZIZ01000015.1 GCF_009812035.1 Psychrobacter nivimaris
GGTTAATCTAGTCATAACACTATGATTATCAATTATTCTATATATGTCAACACACCCTAGCATGACGCCGTATGATGACTGCAATACAGCGATGTAAAAAATCTACTGTAAATAATTGTATTCAGAATGCTGCTGCATAATACGAGAAAAATCTGACAAAAACCATCGTTTAAAATACATCAGTCAAAACAGTAAACCTGCGTGACTCTATTCGCAATACTCTGTCTTTAGCCCCTTATTAACAGTGCAAATACTGCAAATACTTCTCAAAACTGTCTCGTTGTAATTTTTTAATGATAATAATTATCATTAGTGTTATTATTAGCGTCGTCATAAATTTGCTTTAACTGTCACAAATAATATTTAATCATTTTAGTCCAAGAGGAAATCTGATGCGGTCTCATCTAACCAATAACGTCATTCGTAAAAAATATCTCACCACAGCAGTACAAATTGGCCTGATCATGGGTATGAGTCACGCCGCTTACGCTGTAGAGCCGACAAACAACACTGAAAACGATGAGGCTGCTACACCATCAGCCACCTTGGATGCTATCACCGTCTACTCAGATGGCTATCGTAGTACTGGCACCAAAACTGCATTGGACCCAAACGATGCGCCAATGAGCTATACCAGAATCGATCAAGACCTGTTGCAAAAGCGTCAGGCAGATAGCGTCAATGCTGCATTACGTTATGAGCCAGGCGTAAGCTCTGAGAGCCGCGGTACGGTATCTGTCTTTGATGAGTACAATATCCGCGGATTTAAAACCTACTCAAACTTTTATGACGGACTAAGACTGCCCTACGATGGCGCTTGGAATCTGATGCCACAAGTCGATGTCTATGCGACTGAAGCGGTCGAGGTGGTGAAAGGTCCTGCATCTTCCCTCTATGGCTATGCAGCACCCGGCGGTATGGTGAACCAAATAGCCAAAGCCCCTAAGAGCACTCAAGAAAACGAAGTACAGCTACGACTTGGCAATCAAAACCTAAAAGAAGTGGCCGTCGATAGTACAGGGCCTATCACGGACACATTGAACTATCGCTTAGTCGCGCTAAAACGTCAAAAAGATGGACAAATGCAAACCACAGAAGAAGAGCGATTGCTGATTAATCCGTCGCTTGAATGGCAAGCGACTGATGATGTGTCGGTACTTGCTAATCTGTTTTATCAAGACGATCCAGAGATGGTACCATCTACCCCATTGCCTGCTGTCGGCACCGTCTATAATGCAAGCTATGGCAAGCTTGACAGTGATGCCTATGCAGGCGATGAATGGAATAAGTTTAGTAAAGAAGTATTTATGCCAAGCGTCACCGTAAACTGGGACATCAATGACCAGTTAACTTTTAAACATATCATGCGCTATACCGATGCCGAGGCGCAGCAACGCAATATGTATAACAGTGGAGGGTTTGTAGAGGGCAGTGACACGATTCTCAATCGCGTGGCTTATACCACGGATGAGAGCATGAATAACTGGACCACGGACAACCAGCTTGCCTATAAATTCAATACAGCTAACACCTCACACAATCTACTGTTCGGTGTTGAGTATCAAGAGACAGATAGCAGCGCGACTTACTATGATGCTGGGGCAGATGGCACGCCAAATCTTGATTTATCTAATCCAGATTATTCACAAATCAATGCTGACACTCTGCCATTAGATGCTTATCGTCAAGAGGAAGATATCGAACAAAGCCAGCTTGGTTTTTATGTACAAGATGAAATGAAATGGAAAGACTGGACTGTAGTGGCAGGCTTACGTCACGATAATTTTGACAGTATCACTGAGCAAACCAAAGCCACTGAAGGCGTCATCTATAGCGACAAAACAATTGACAATGATGCCTCAGAAACCAGTGGTCGTTTCGCTGCCATTTATGACTTTGGTAATGGTTTCTCCCCTTATGCCAGCTACTCGCAGTCGTTCCAGCCTGTGGTCGGTAGTAACTTTATTACCAATGAACCATTTAAGCCAACCACTGCCGATCAACTAGAAGCTGGGGTGAAGTACTTGTCAAAAGATCGTGCCACTCAAGGAACGCTTGCCGTATTTGATATCACACAAAAAAACGTCGTAGTAGCGGATGAAATCAACTACAGAAGCCAAACGCAAACTGGTGAAATTGAATCAAAAGGCTTTGAGATATCAGGCAGTCGTATGCTCAATGATTGGGTAGATCTCGCTGCAAGCTATAGCTATACCGATGCTGAGATCACAGAAGATGAGTTCAACCCTGATGTGGTCGGCAACACCCCTGCCCAAACAGCCAAGCACAAAGCCACGCTATGGGCCGACTACTATGCGACAGACAAGCTCACTCTAAATGCTGGCATTCGCTACGAAGACGGCATGCAGATTGACAAGCAAAACTCAGATGAATTGCCAAGCGTGACGTTGGTCGATATTGGCGGTAATTATCAGATCAACCCCATGCTCGCTGTCGGCGCGAGTATCAACAATCTGTTTGATAAGACCTACGTTGGTGCTTGTTATGATACCGAGAACTGCTGGATGGGGCCTGAGCGTCAAATGTCGGTCAGCTTAAAAGCCAGTTTTTAATAAATACTACAGACAGCGGGTTGGTGCTATTAGTAAGCCAACCCGCTGTTAGAAGGAAAGCACAATATGGCAAAACCTACTCCAAGAGTACTAGAAGTTATTGGCACTAGATACATTACGCCAAATATGTGCCGTGTCACGCTTGGCGGTGCTGGCATGGTTGATTTTCCTATCGATCAAGAAAGTGCTTATATCAAACTGATATTCCCTCAAGATGCAGGTAGCCGCCCACTGATGCGCACTTATACGGTGAGCGTGCAACGTGATGGCGAAATAGATGTTGATTTTGCTTTACATGAGACGGAAGGGCCCGCATCGGCATGGGCACGTAATGCGCAAGTCGGTGATCAGATTCTGATAGGTGGTCCAGGGCCAAAAAAGCTCATTAACAATGAAGCGGATTGGTTTTTATTAGTCGGCGATATGACTGCGCTACCAGCGATTACGGTCAACTTAGCCCAGTTGCCTACTGAGGCTCGTGGTTACGCAGTACTTGAAGTGACGACTGAGGCAGATCGTCAGACACTCAAAAAACCAGAGAACGTCGAGATACATTGGGTGATTAATGCGCATCCAAATGCAGACGATAGACCTTTACTGGACTGTGTTAAATCATTGAACTGGCTTGATGGTCAACCTGCTGTTTGGGCAGCTTGTGAGTTCCATAGTATGCGTGCACTGCGCCAGTACTTCAAAGTTGAGCGCGCGGTACCAAAGACGCATTTATATGTTTCTAGCTACTGGAAAGTCGATAGCACAGAGGATCAGCATAAAATCGTCAAAAGTCAGGATGCACAAACGGAAGATCAGTAGTTACGTATTTCGAAACAAAAAAGGTGGGGCTAATATTAGCCCCACCTTTTTTTATCAATCATTATCTATCACGCTTCGACCACCTTCCCCTCTTTTACTCGACTAATCGTCAGCCCCGTGAACCCGAATAGTAGCGTCAGTAGCAGTGACAAATAACAGAAGAATGCATAAGGTAGATAGTCTAATACCGGTACCCCTAACGCCTGACTGATAAACACCCCGCACACACTCCAAGGCACTAATGGATTAATCACCGTTCCTGCATCCTCAATCGTACGAGACAAATTCTTAGGATGTAAGTTCAAACGCTCAAACGTCGAACGAAACGCCGTACCTGATAGTAGAATACTCAAGTACTGCTCACCAATCAGCACGTTAATGCTCAGTGCCGACATCGCTGCGGCGAATATCGCTCGGCCTGATGTCGTCAATGTGTCCTTAATACCAGATAGCAGTGCTGGCAGAATACCCAGTGCCGTTAATAGACCACCTAAGCTTAATGCCAGTATCACAATCGCCTGGGTAAAGAACATACTCTGTACACCGCCACGCGACAGCATACCACCTACCTCACCCAGCTCCAATGACTCAGCAGGGGCATAGCCTGCAAACAAGTAACCACCCAATTGACCAAAGCTTGGTGAGCTATGGATATAAGTAATAATCAGTGCAGCGGCAATGGTACAAATAATCGTATAAATCGCATTGACCCGAAACAGTGCCAATCCGACTAATACCACAAAGGGTAATACCGAATACCCATGTACCAGACCGCTGTCTATCAGTTGTCCTTGTAGCATGGTTACTTGACTCAGATCAGCACTGGTCGTCTGTCCTGAGAACATCCAAAACAGTATCACCGTCAGTATCCACGCAGGGACTGTCGTATACATCATATTACGAATGTGCTCAAACAGATCGATACCCACTACAGAGGACGCAATCGTACAAGTATCAGACAAGGGTGACATCTTATCACCAAAGAACGCACCTGATACTACTGCCCCTGCCGCTATCGCCACATTGGCATCAAAGGCATTACTCATCCCAATAAAGGCCACACCCAAGGTAGCTGCAGTCGTCAAACTACTGCCCAAGGCAATACCAATAATGGACGTCAAGATAAAGGCAGAGATATAGTAGTACTCAGGTGAGATAAGCTGAAAACCTACATACATCAGTGTAGGAATCGCCCCTGACATCATCAAAGCCGCAACCATCAGTCCAATAAAGAAGAACAAATAGATGGCACCGATACCACGCATGACACCTGAGGCCATTTGCGCTTGCATGTCATCGAAGCTGAGTCCTTTATACATACCAATAGCCAGTAGCACACAGATGGCTAAGATAAGAGACAGATGAGGCACCCAGCCAAAGCCGATCATGGTGATGCCCATGATACCGATGACGATGGCGGATATAATAAAGGCGAGCTTGGCACTGATTAATGTGAGGGGTTTTGGTGGCATGACACATCCTTAAAATGCCAGTAAATACTGGCACTAGATTGGGTTTTATTTTAATTTTGATTGTGAAAGTATGATTGAAGTGATTTGCTAATGAGGAAACCTATTACTTGCTCAGTAAGTCATCGGTCTTAGCTGCCATGACGAAATCATTGCGATGCAAACCCTTGATACTATGCGACCACCAAGTGACCGTAGCCTTACCCCACTCTACCAATATACCCGGATGATGTCCTTCTGCTTCAGCGATTTCTGCCAGTTGATTGGCAAATGCCATTGCTGAGACGAAGTTTTTAAATTTGTACTGACGCTGCAATTGCTGAATACCATCCACCTCAATTAGTGACCAATCAGGAATTTGCGGTAATAATTCTTTTGCTTCGGCTTCATCAACTTTCGGTGCGCCAATGCGGCAAGCTTCGCAGCTATTTTGTGATAACGCTGTCATAATAAAATCCTTTTATAGTGGCTGTTTTCGATGTCAGTTTTTAATGGTTGTTTTGATAGCTAGTTTCTAATACTCGTACATCGATGTTGATATAGCTGTATTGCTATCTCAATACTTCGTACTGAAGTGATAGTTTTCATGTTTAATTTTGAATTGACATCTTTAACGAGTTTTTTCTGGATAGGTCGGCTCAAATAGTCCAAGCGACATAGCTTTTTTGACCGTACCCATAATGTCACTATTGACGATATCAAATAAGGTATCTAATTCATCGATGACATAGTAGATCGGCTGTATCTGATCGATACGATAAGGCGTCCGCAACACATCGAGCAAATCAAACGCTCGGTGCTCAGGTTGAGACTGAGGTTGAGATTGCGGCTTATTTTGAGCGATTGGAAGCTCTTGCGGCGTCCGATCAAGTGCGTAGATCGTTTCAGAAGGTGAGCTTAATATACCGCCGCCATAAATTCTACGATCTTCCACGCGGCTGCCTACTAATCCAAACTCGATGGTAAACCAATAAAGCCTTGCTAAAAACCAGCGCTCCTCTTTGGTTGCACTAAGACCAAGCTTACCATACGTCTCATTAAAGGCTGCAAACGCAGGATGGGTCAATAGCGGACAATGCCCAACGATTTCGTGAAAGATATCAGGCTCTTCGATATAGTCCATATCATCGAATCGACGAATAAACGTCGCCACAGGAAAGGACTTATTGGCGAGCAGTTTGAAAAATTTACCAAAGCTAATTAATGCAGGCACAGCAGCCGTTTGCCAACCTGTGGTCGCTTGTAATACCTCATCGATATCATGCAGCTGCGGGATATGCGTCGTCGGTAAATTTAACTTAGTCAAACCATCTAGATATGCAGTACAAGCACGATTAGGCGTTTGCTCTGCTTGACGTGCCAGCAGCGCTTGCCACATCGCATGCTCATCATCACTATAGTGAATATGACCATTGCTATCTGGCTGGTGTGAGATATAGGGCTGTTTTTTATTTGTCGCGTTAGAATGACTGGACGCATCGTCGCTTTGCTTATTAGTCGCAACGCTATTGGTACCGATGGCAGTATTAAGAGAATCTATCTGTGATAGGCGTTCCATGCCTGTATTCCTTTTATCGCAATGAGAGCATTACCTTTGCAGTATGCTTTTAGGTAATACTCCTATTAAGGACAACACAAACTCCTTTTGTCTTGTCCATTGATTAAACGTGGCCCGAGCATTAGACAATATTATAGGGTTTCAGTCTCTGGCTGACCGACTGTGCCGCGACGTACTTGGTCACGCTCTATCGATTCAAACAACGCTTTAAAGTTGCCTTCACCAAAGCCATCTGCATAATCGCCTTTACGTTGAATAAACTCAAAGAACACTGGGCTACCTAAGATGGTTTCCGAGAAAATCTGTAGTAATAGACGCGGTGCGCCGCCTTCTGTTGTACCGTCTAACAAGATACCGCGCGTTTGCAAGTCAGCGACATTTTCACCATGGTTCGGTAAACGCTCGCTCAGCATTTCATAATAAGCGGCATTTGGTGCGGTCATCAGCGGAATACCAGCTGCTTTTAGCTTATCAATACTGGCAAACAAGTCATCACTGGCTAAAGCAATATGCTGAATACCTTCGCCATTGAAGTGCATTAGATACTCTTCGATTTGGCCACCGCCCTGCTTGGCTTCTTCATTCAGTGGAATACGGATTTTTCCATCCGGTGCTGTCATGGCTTTACTGGTTAGTCCCGTGTACTCACCTTTGATATCAAAGTAGCGAATCTCGCGGAAATTAAAGATACGCTCATAGAATTTTGCCCAGTATGCCATGCGTCCACGATAGACGTTGTGCGTTAGATGGTCGATAACTTTGAAGCCATAGCCGACAGGGTTTCTGTCGATATCTGCAAAGAACTCAAAGTCGACATCATAGATAGATTCGCCGTCTTTATAACGGTCAATCAAATAGATTAATGATCCGCCAATGCCTTTGATAGCAGGCAATCTAAGCTCCATCACCCCAGTTGGCACATCTACTGGCTGCGCACCCATTTCCACCGCAAGCTCATATGCTTTTTTGGCATCTTTTACCCGAAAGCCCATGCTACAAGCACCAGCACCATGCTCTTCAACGAAGTAACTGGATTGGCTTTTTGGCTCACGGTTTAAGATAAGGTTGATATCACCTTGGCGATATAGAGCAACGTCTTTTGAACGGTGATTGGCGACATGGGCAAAACCAAGCTGCTTAAACAATGCGTCGACTGCATCAGGCTGCGGAGAAGCAAACTCGACAAAATCAAATCCATTTAGTCCCATTGGGTTGTCAAATAAATCTGCCATTGTAATTATCCTTAATTTCAATTGGTAATAGAAAATCGATGAGTGGTAAAAGTCGATTATTAGTAAAAGTCTATAAAACGATTAATAATCAATCTTTATTGTTGACGTTGTATTTATATTAGATTAGCTTTATTTATAAGACTAATTGTTTTTTATGATTTATTTATCAGGTTTACTTATGAATATCAGCATTCGCCAATTGACCGCATTTATCAAAGTCGCTGACAACGGCAGTTTTACTCGTGCCAGCGAACAGATGTATTTGACCCAATCTGCCGTCAGTGGATTGATTAAGGAATTAGAGACTGGCCTAGGTATCGTGTTGTTTGATCGCACCACTCGCCAGTTATCTTTGTCAGCAGTCGGACGGCATCTACTACCGCAAGCGCGGCGTATCTTGAATGAAATGCAGCTGTTTGAAAATGAAGCAAGTAGCTTGACCAGCTTAGCCCAAGGTCATGTGCGCTTGGCTGTATCACAGTTTGCGGCGTCTTCCCTACCTGCCGTCATCGCTCAATTTGCCAAAGAATATCCAAATATCGGCGTCTCACTATTGGACTGTTCAGCAGAAAATTTGCTCAAGCATATTCAAGATATCGAAGTCGATTTAGGGGTTGGTACCGAGCTCGGTTTTATAGAAACTGATGATGACATCAGGGCTGACTTGTTGTATCAGCTACCATTTTGCGTGGTTATGCCAGACAATCATGCACTGGCACAAAGAGACGAAATTACTTGGCAAGATTTATTAGAAACGCCACTAATTACCTTACAAGGTCCGTTCCTAGATCAAGTAACCGCAGAGCTCGACGACTCTATCTCCGCTCACGTTCAACAAGCTCGATACAAGGTGAACTTTATGTCCACCGCGCTTGAGATGACACGCCAAGGTTTTGGTATCACGCTGTGTCTGCCTTATATGCCTGAGGTCATTGACTGGGTCAGTGCCAATGGTCTACTGATGCGCCCACTCACTCAACCAGTCAAAATGCGGCAGTTCTTTATCTATCAGCGAGCATCTCGCGCTTTGTCTCCAGCGACGATTGCCTTCAAACAGTTTCTGCAAACGTATTTTGCGACTCATTATAACGACCTACATCACTCTGACTCATCGTCTACCAAATGACATATAGCACCTCAAATGCGCTTGATAGATGGATAAACAATCTATTTGGCTATTTATTTTATTAATTGCCTCATATAACCCACTCTCGTGTTGAGTTCAGCCGCGATTTGCTCTATGATTTTCGGCTGCTCGATTTATATTTTTATAAGGAAATGGCATGTTTGAACGTATCGATTATTACGCTGGTGATCCAATCTTAGGTCTTATGGAAAAATACTCAGCAGATAGCAATCCTAACAAGGTCAATTTAGGTATTGGTATTTATTATGATGAGAATGGCGTATTGCCTGTACTCGACTGTGTAAAAACAGCCGAAGAGCGTATTGCTGATCCTATCGCACCGCGTCCATACCTGCCAATGGCAGGCCTGCCAGGTCACCGTAAAGGCTGTCAGGAATTACTATTTGGTAAAGACGCTCAGATTTTAAAGGACGGCTTGGTCGCTACTATCGCTACAATCGGTGGTTCTGGCGCGTTGAAAGTTGGTGCTGAATTTATCCATGACTGGTTCCCACAAGCCAAATGCTATGTGAGCGATCCGACATGGGGCAACCATATCGCTATCTTTGAAGGCTCTGATGTAGAAGTCGGTAAATACCCGTACTACGACAAAGCCAACAGCAGCATCAAATTTGATGAAATGATTGCGTTTTTTGAGACATTAAACAAAAATGACGTTATTTTGCTACACCCATGCTGCCATAACCCAACCGGTATGGATTTGACTCAAGCGCAATGGGACACTGTACTCAACGTCGTGAAGGCGCGTGAGCTGATTCCATTCATGGACATCGCTTATCAAGGGTTTGGCGAAGACATGGACAGCGATGCTTACGCTATTCGTAAAGCGGTTGAGATGGGCTTGCCATTGTTTGTTAGCAACTCATTCTCTAAAAACTTATCGCTATACGGCGAGCGCGTCGGCGGCCTATCAGTCGTCTGCCCAACCGTAGACGAAACCGATCGCGTATTCGGTCAGCTAAACGCAACCGTACGCCGTATCTACTCAAGCCCGCCATCACATGGTGGACGTGTGGTCGATATCGTTATGAACGATGAAACACTACATGAGCAGTGGGTTGGCGAAGTTTATGCGATGCGCGACCGTATCAAAGCGATGCGCCTAAAGCTAAAATCGGTATTAGAAGCTAAAATCCCTAACCGTAACTTTGATTACATCACTCGTCAAAATGGTATGTTTAGCTTTACTGGTCTCACGCCTGAGCAAGTCGAGCGTTTACAGATTGAGTTTGGGATCTATATGGTATCTAACTCACGTATGTGTGTGGCTGGCCTAAATACTAGTAACATCGACTATGTGGCTAATGCCATGGCAGACGTCTTAAAAGACTAATTAGTCCAAGTTACTTAACATATTACTCAATATATAACTTTATAAAAAATAAACATAGATAAGAAAGGCTGAGCGATTGCGCGGCCTTTTTTTGCGCCTAGCATTTAATCAAAACCATCTAGTCAGAACCGTTTAGCTAAAACCCTTTAGTCAAACAACGGCAACAACTTTTCAAAGCAGCCTTTTCACAAAAGACGTTGCAGAAAAAACTTGCAATCCATATATCAATAAATTACATTATACGTAAGTGATTAATTATAACGTAATTCATAATGTATATTAGCAAGGAGCAAATCATGTCAATGACTGACAGCACCCTCACCTCTTTTATCGATATCGCTGCTGACTCTGACTTTTCTATTCACAATCTCCCTTATGGTATCTTTAGCGAGACTAAAGACGCTGCTGGTGATAACAAGCGCCGTGCAGGTGTTGCCATTGGTAAGCATGTACTCGACTTGTCTGTATTAGAGACAGAAGGACTATTAAGTTTGGAAGGTGGTCCTTATTTTAACCAATCCACTCTAAATGCTTTTATTGATTCTGGTCGAGACAATTGGACGCAGGCACGCACGACCATTCAGACACTGCTGTCTAGCGACACTGACACCTTACGCGACCATGCAGACTTGCAAAAAAAGGCGCTGTTTAAGCAAGCAGACGTCACCATGCATTTGCCAGTGCAAGTACCGGGCTTTACCGATTTTTACTCATCGAAAGAACATGCGACCAACGTCGGCACCATGTTCCGCGATCCAAACAACGCCCTATTGCCTAACTGGACCGAAATGCCTGTCGGCTATAATGGACGCGCTAGCACCGTTATTGTCAGTGGAACTGATATCGTGCGTCCATCAGGTCAGCTAAAGCCTAGCCCTGATGAGCGTCCTATCTTCTCAGCCTGTAAGCGCTTGGATTTTGAGCTAGAGACCGCCTTTGTCGTTGGTAAAGGCAATCATATCGGTCAGCCAATCGCCGTAGATGATGCCGCTGATCATATCTTTGGCATGGTGTTGCTCAATGATTGGTCAGCCCGAGATATCCAAAAATGGGAATATGTGCCTTTAGGTCCATTCAATGCCAAGACCTTTGCCTCTGAGGTTTCTCCTTGGATTGTCACTATGGATGCATTGGCTCCATTCAAAACAGCTTGTCCAACGCAAGAACCCAAGCCACTTGCTTATTTAAATGAAAAATCGAGCGACAACAGCTTTGATATCAATCTATCGGTTGAATTACTACCTAAAAATGCGGAAACAGCGACAGTCATTTGTGAGACCAACTTCAAATACATGTATTGGTCAATGGCACAGCAGCTTACCCACCACACCATCACTGGCTGTAAAGTAGAAGTCGGCGACATGATGGGCTCAGGCACGATTTCAGGGCCAACACCTGACTCTTATGGCTCGATGCTAGAGATTGCTTGGAATGCTACCAAACCAGTCACACTAAAAGATGGTGAGACGCGCAGCTTCATCGAAGATGGTGACACCGTCATCATGAAAGGCTATAGCGAAAAAGACGGCATCCGTGTTGGCTTTGGTGAAGTACGCGGCAAGGTATTACCAGCGCTTAGCTTTGATTTTGACAAGTAGCATTTAAGAAATAACATAGATAGATAAATAGCAAAATAGGCGTGAAAATTCTCATGCAGGCGGATAGGAAGACAAACGCATTCACCTACTCATCGTTATGCGAATACAGCCAAATGAGTAACACGTCTTATCAAAAGGAGTTTGATATGAGTTTTCAAATTGAGAAAATTCATCATGTGGCTTACCGCTGCAAAGATGCCAAAGAAACCGTCGAATGGTATAAAAAAAATCTAAATATGGATTTCATTTTAGCATTCGCAGAAGACCATGTGCCTTCGACCAAAGCCTTTGACCCCTATATGCACGTCTTTTTGAATGCAGGCAGTGGCAATGTCTTGGCCTTCTTTGAAGTGCCCAATCAGCCTGAAATGGCCTTTGATCCAAATACCCCAAGCTGGGTGCAGCATTTAGCGCTAAAGGTTAAGGACCGTGATGAATTAATCGTTGCCAAAGAGCATTTGGAACAAGGCGGCATCGATGTCATTGGCGTGACCAATCACGGTATTTTCCACTCAATTTACTTCTTTGATCCCAATGGTCATCGTCTCGAGCTGACCTATGATGATCCAACCTCAGAAGACAAAGTATCGATGATTACAGATGCCATCAAGCAAGACATGCTAGATGAGTGGTCTCGTACTAAACGCGCCCCAGCACACACGCAGTTTTTGCATAGTGATGAGTTGTCTGAAGCACGCGAAGTTGCCCCTGTCGGTAAGTGACACAGAACATTAGAGTATCTTTAGAAATAAGTTCTCTAAAGATACTCTAATTATGCAATTTGATAACGCTGTGCTATCGCCAGTATTTGCTTAACCACATTATGTTGCGCGCTTATTGGCAATTGCTCTGTCGTTCCAATGATAGTGATGGCATATTCTAGCGGTAAATCTTCACTAGCAACTTTATCACTACTTGTGGATGGTTTAGTAGCACTATTGGCAAACTGCGGCAATATGACAGGTATCGTAATGGCGTTGATCCCCATGAGCATATCGCCCGTCACTGTCGCATAGCCTTGAGTACGAATTTCGGCCTGTAGCTGGGTAAAGTGCTGCCACTTCTCGGCCATATCTGCGACGGTATTACTCGCATGCCACTCAGCTGTGACCAATGGCTGAATGACGGCATCAGGTTGATAACTGGCAAATAACTGCCCTGTGGCCGATGTTGTCAGCGGCATACGTGAGCCAATGCGAGTGATGATACTAATCGGACTGTCTGGCTCAACGGACTGAATAATAATAGGGCCTTCGCTAAACCATTTGGCAATTTGTACACCGCAGTTTAAGGTGTCTTTGATTTCATTAGCCACTTGCGTGAGACGTGCCAAAAGATTGTTTTGGTTGAGTCCAGTATGTCCTAGTGATGCCAATGCATTGACTCTATCACCAAGCCCATAGCGACCATCATCGAGCTTACGTGCATAGTTTTTGCGGATGAGACTGACCAAGTAACGATGGGATTTTGCTGGATGCATTTGCATGGATTCAGCGATATCCTTTAGCATCATAGGCTCATTGCGGTCGATCAGCACATCGAGTATCGACAGCCCAATCTCAAGCGACTGAACCCCACTTTGGTTTTTACTGGTAATAGAACTCTCTACAAGGGTTTTGTCTGCTGGCATGATTTGCTCGATTCTGGTGTGCTTGGTTATTTTTTGATGATGGTTTGCTTGTGAATGGTTTTTTCAATAATGGCTTGCCCGATCAAATACCAGTGAGATACAGACCTTACTTCATAATATTTATCTTTATAAAAACACATCTACATAAGGACATGAATCATGATGACACTTTATGGCTATTTTCGTAGTAGCACGTCTTACCGTACTCGTATCGCTATGAACCTAAAAGGCTTAGATTACGATGATATCACGATCAATCTAGCACAGGATGAACAGTTAAAGTCTGCCTTTAAAGCGATTAATCCACAAGGATTGGTGCCTGTCCTACAAGCTGACGATTTATTATTATATCAAAGTCCAGCTATCTTGGAGTGGTTAGAAGAGGTCTACCCTGAGCATCCATTATTACCTAACGATGCTGCTGGACGTATGCAGGTACGCGCGCTGAGCGCCATGATTGGTTGCGACATCCACCCAATTAATAATCGCCGCATCCTACAGTACCTACGCAATGAGCTGTCAGTAGACGAGGAAAATGTGATTGCATGGTGCAACCGCTGGATCAGTGAAGGATTTGCTGCTTTAGAGACACGTTTGGCAGCGGATAACAATCGCGGACAATTCTGCTATGGGGACAGTCCTACTCTCGCAGATTGTTATTTGATTCCGCAAGTCTCTTCTGCTCGCCGCTTCAAAGTAGATTTGAGCGCTTATCCCAATATCGTCGCCATTGATACTCATTGCCGTACACTAAAGGCATTCGCAGATGCGGATCCTATGATGCAGCCTGATGCGCCGAAACGTGATGCCTAATTTAAGACAGTTTTTTGAACAGCACGCTACTTATATTCTTAGGGCATGTCATCATTTAGATTACGGAGCCTAAAATAAGACGAATTATAGCCAAACAAAGAAGAACTCGTTGTTTGACAAAACTTGCTATTTTAAGGCCACTAAATGTATTAATGTGCTAATTGATGATATACCCTAGTTAACCACCCTTTATCAAGCCGTAAAAAAGCAAGACATCCAATGTCTTGCTTTTTTATAGTCTATCGATAACTACAGTCGAAAGGTTTTGTTAATCAAAATGGAAACCTGCACCAACTGCCCCACCTACGTTACCTTGAGTATCTGCTGTACCATTTACCTTGATGACCCAGCGACCATCATTAGATAATTTAGAGAAACCAATTGCTACAGCGCTCTCTCCATTGTAGGTACCAACACCGCCACCGATCAATGACTTACCTGCGATATAAGCTTGAGGCATTGCCGACATTGCCATCGCAGCTGAGATACCTGCGTTTGCATCGTCTTCTACTTCGTCAATTTTGTAGCCAAGATCGCTCATATTGTTATTGAGCCGACTATCAAGCGCGCTAAGCTGACTATAATTGACGGCGTCTGTTGCTTCGACCCCATCGGCGACACCAGTCATGCGTTGGTTACCAGCATATAGACCTTGAGACGTCATACTTGGCCCATCTTGCATACTGATGCCTTCACTATTGATCACCGTTGTCCCAACTGTGACACTATCAACGCTGATATTACCGTTTAGATCAAACTTAATACTACTGCCATCTGCTGTGGTGGTGATGTTATTGCCACCAGTGAAGCTTAGGACACTATCATCGCCAATTGGTTTGTTGATATTGGCACCACTGTCTGCGCCAAAATTGAGTCCAGCATCTAGCTTATCCGTATTGGTTTTGATATTCGTGGTATTGGTCGTGATATTGCTGGTATTCGTAGCAATATTTGTCGTATTGGTCGCGATATTGGTTGTATTAGTGGTAATGCTCTCTGTGTTAATTTGCACATTTTCACTAATTTCAATCGTGCCTTGTCTGATAGAGGCAATCGCACCATCGATATTGCTTTCACCCGTTCCACCAATGTCACTGTTGGTAAAAGTACCATCTTCGGCATTGTAAACAGTGTCACCACCGATAATACTACTGATACCAGCTCCTTGGGCGTAAAGCTGACCACCGTTTATGGCGTCCTGGCTTTCTGCCGAAACTTCCCCATTTTGAACGTTGGTAATTTTGGTATTAGCGGCATCAATACCACTTTTCGTGATACTTGGGCCACCTGCAATGGTCAGTCCATCGTCATTCATAACCGTACCACCAGTGGTTACGCTATTCAAAGTAATATCTGGTTGGTAGGTATGGCTACAGCTTGTAGTGATGGACTACCATTAAGAGCAGCGACATCACTCACTGATTTCCTAGATACCTTGATATTACCGTCTTTACTACTGAGGTCGACAGCATCTCCTTGTTTTACCATCGTAGCGATATCACCTTGAGCGGTAATGCCCCAACCTTGATCCAAGGCAATGGCGACATCTTTTAACTGACCAACATTGACAGCATCCGTATTTAGCACACCTTCCCCAACGTTGCGAATGGTGTTGCCTCCATTGTCTAGACCACGGCTACTCAATGAGACCTGCGAAACCATTCTATTCACGCCATTTCCAACGAAGGTAAAGCCTGCATCACTCATGATGCTATTGCCTATCTGTATACTGCCATCATCTCCGAGGTCTAACTGATTATTCAGTTTTACTTGGACGCCAGTCGCAGAAGCGACAGTAGTCAGATTGTTATCTCCTGTGACATTGATGGTATCGCCTAATGCAAATTGCTGATCATTGGCACTATTGCCGTCACCAATTTTGATGCCTTTAGCGATTTCATCATTAGTCATAGTGAGCTGTGCAAAGTTTACGGCATCGGTTGGGGCAATTCCCTTATCAACTTTGATAATTCTATTATTACCATTATCAAGACCTTCGTTGCTTAACGTAATGGTCTGATTAGGACCATCAGTGATGGTGACGCCTGCATTGTTAAGTACCGTGCTTTCCATTCTCACGCTACCGTTTTTACCAAGCATGACATCTTCAGCCAATCTAACATTTAGATTGCCCTCTTCATCAGCGATCACACCGATATTGTTCTCAGTTAACTCTGTCGCGCCTCCTTGGAGTGTCAACGTTTGACCCAACTTGCGATTGACGACAACGGTTGTATCATCTCCTGTGAAGTTCAGTCCTAGGTCCACTGTATTGTTGGTTGCATTTAATTGTCTAACATTGACGGCATCTGTATCTCCCTGACCATCATCTACATTGATGATTCTATTACCGCCATTATCAAGACCTTCACTACTCACACGAACTGTACTATCAGCAAAACTGGCACTCGTGAAAGTGACATCCTCTTTTGTAGCGATTTTAATACCACCATCCTCAGCAGTGAGAACAATGTTATCTCCTGTTAGGAAATTAGCCGTATTGTCCGTTTGGTTAAGCGTTTTGACATCAACGCCATCTATTTGAGCAACAATGGTCTGCATGGCACTGTCCGCTTTTACCAGACTGGCTTTGCTATCAGCACTTAAATCAACAGCATAATCGGTCGTGTTAGTCGTCTCGTCTTTTTCACCTGCTGTTACTGTGACAGCTGCAGATCCTGCTGAAGCAGTCACACCATCCGCATTAACGGTATAGACATCTTGACCGTTACCACCTGTAGACTTTACAACGTCAGCCACGTTAGTACCTGCGGCGACCTCTGTTTTAGCGGCAGCAGAGGCACTGCTGAGCTGACTGACATTGACAGCGTCATTTGGGTCTTCACCGTTATCAACGTTGATAATCTTTTTGTTGGCAGCATTGATACCACCAGATCTGGTCATGCTTGGACCATTCAGAATAGTTAGACCATCACTGGTTAGAGCAGTACTAGGAATACCTAGTGGGCCATTTACTATAATACCTGCACCAGTAACCGCTGTACTGCCTAGCCAATTACCTGTCAAGACACCTAGGCTATTAACAGTTGTTACAGGACCTAAATTATAAGGAAGGCTACTACTACTTCCCATTTTGACACTTCCATTAGTGCCAAGGTCTACGTTTTCAGCTAACTTTACAGTTAGGGTATTATTACTAGCATCAGACTCTACCCCAATGTTGCCTGTAGTTAAAGCAGCAGTGGCCTCTGCACCACCTTTGATATTAAGTGTCTCACCAAGCTTACGATCCACGGGAGCTCCTCTATCACTCGCAAAGGTAATCTTGCTTTCTGATAAATCTTCAATAGATTGATTAGTAGCGTGTAGCTGACTACCATTGATAGCATCAGTACTGTCTGTATTGACTGCTCCAGCAGCAACGTGCTTGATCTGACGCTCATGTTCTACTGAACCAACAGATACTTGTGCTCCTTTATCACTTGTTACACCAGCGTAATTATAGATCTTGTTGCCGATAATAAGGTTCTTTTCCTCCGTAGCTTCACTAAGCGTAGTTGATCCTGCACCTAAAGCTACAGAACCGTCTCGACTTGCTGACGCCCCCACACCAAAAGCAGAGGATGCTGCACCTACTGAGCTTGAACGGACACCGACAGCAGTAGAAAGATTACCTTCGGACCGTGCTTTAACACCAACTGCTAAGGATGCAGCGCCCCCTGCTTCAGTATGCCCATATGGATTATTTGGATCCTCTATAAGATCACTACCAGTATATGCATTGAATAAGTCGTTAACACCATCAACATTTGCAGCAGCATCTAAATCATCACCACCAATAGCAATAGATGAATGTCCTTTTGAGACAACATTCGCGCCAATAGCAATAGACTGCTCGCCACTTGCTAACGTTTGTTGTCCAGATTCCGAGCTACCAATAGCAATAGTTTGACTGCCTGTCGCCTTTGCATTGCCACCCATTGCCATCGCATTGTAGCCTGTTGCACCATCATTATTTGCGTTACCAATAGCAGTTGAGTCAACACTATAATATTTGGTTTTATTGTCTTTAACTATGTTGACCAATCTGTATAGCTGCGAGCCATTAACTGCATCTTTACTCCCTGCTATCACAGCACCATTGGATACATTGGTGATTTTGTTATTACCATTGTTTAGGCCACTACTGCTCAAAATGACACTATTGGCTGGATTTATGGCTGTAATCTTAATGCCAGAATTATCGACTAAGGTATCGCCCGTTTTGAGACTGCCATCAGCGCCTAAGTCGACATTTTCATCGAGCTTTATCGTTAGCGCTTTATCACGCCTATTGGCAATCACGCTGATATTTTTGGTATTGGGATCGCCAGTGACCGTCTCTCCACCCTGCACCGTTAGTGTTTGATGAAAGAATGAGTTGGTATGTATTCTAGCTGTTGGATCGTCTCCAGCAAAGTAAGTACCCAATGCATTCGCCTGCATGCCAAAGCCAGCCGCTAGTAGCCCAAGCGCTATAGTGCTCAGACGTAACGTATGGATAACGGACAGGTTAGACGTTGTACTGATGGAAGCGTTAGAGCTAACGCTAGATTTGGAAGACTTGCCACGTCCCTTTGCATATTCACTAACAGCGGTAAAACAACGTAAGGCTTCATTCCAGATAACTTTATAGATGCGGTTCATGATGTGTACTCCCTTACAGACTTGTCAGATTTAAAAAATCAGAGATAATATCTATGTCAGAGAGACGATGTGACAAAATAAAACGGGTTATAAGCTTATAATAACGAGACCTTGTTCAAATAATAGTTGTAGTAGTCTTTAAGGAATAAGACGTTTTGTTTTGTATAATCTTTATCACTCTCTATATATATTAGTATTACCGAATATATATAGAGAGACAATGCCGTTCATCCGTGTTTTGATACCGTTCATCGGTTATATTCATATAAACGAATATAACTACTTTTGATTTTTGTTTATTTATAATAAATTACGTCGGTTTTAAGAAGAGTCAGCTTTTATCTATTACTAAATATGCGCTTATACACATTAAAAATACATGATAAGCGCATATTGGTTACATAAATTATTTCTGCATTATTTATCTTTTTATCTGCTAGGTAGCACTATTTGAACCACTAACCCTTGAACACCATCTTGCCGGTTATGAGCATTGATATATCCTTTATGCGCCATGACTACAGCATGAACAATGGCCAATCCAAGACCATAGCCGCCAGTATCACGATGCCGAGCAGTATCGAGCCGTACAAAGGGATGGAAAATACGTTCTAAGTCTTTGTCTGCGACACCGCCACCTTCGTCTGTTATATTAATTTGAACAGCTGGTGCCTTATTGTCCATTTGTATTGCTTTGATTTCCGCAATCACTGTCGAACCCGCTGCCGTGTGCATAAAGGCATTGCGAATAACATTTTCAAGTGCACTATACAACTGTTCGGCATTACCTTGGACTGTCCAAAATCCTGCCAAATCATCTAGCGCTGAGGCTACAGGCGGTTGCCATTGCCAATGCACGTCTTTATGTTGAAATTCAAAGCAGACATCCTCTCCGATATTACTAATGGTGTCGGATATATCGACTGCCTCACTCTCCAAATTATCGACGGTATATTGCTGCATTTGTAGAGACTGAATATGAATGATTTGCTCAATTAGCTCATTCATTCGTGTAGATTCTTTATCAATACGGTCCAGATAACGATTGGCATTGGGCGCAAAGTCTCGAGTCAGCTCAGTCGCTACATCCAGACGAGCAAGTGGCGAACGCAGCTCATGTGAGATATCACTGAGCATTTGCTTACGTGCCAGCTCACTGTCAACCAGTCTGGTCGAGAGATGGGCAACGTCTTTGGCAAGTAGCCCCAACTCATCATCACCCATCTTAGACAGTTCTGGGTTGGCTTGATAATTACCATCGATCATACGGTGTACGGTATTTTGTACACGGCCAATCCGCTGAGTTAGCGTACGACTGAGCCATATGCAGACCAATACACTAAAGATAACGATCAATAGCAAACGTATTGGAAAATTACCGTGCTGTAGCTCAACTACGTCCGAAAAACGTAGGTGCGGACGCAACTGTATGATAATTGACTGACCATCAGGTAATTCAACAGACATATCAGCCAGTTCAGGACGAGTATCGATATCAGCCACTGCTGCACTACTTGCTGTTCTTGACTTTAGGAATTTTTGCCAAAAAGACGGCTCAATTTTCGGTATTTCATTGTCGTGTTCACGAAGTCTATTGTCAGCATTGCGACCTTCTAGACCATAAACGCTATTCTCTACTCTAGGTGGCCTAGGTGGTATTTGCTGCAACGGTTGTATCGCACGATCCATTAGCCGCCGACCACTTTGCAGTTGTCCTTGCGCGCGATCGTCTTGGTCACGGTAACGCGGGAATATAATAGCGCCTTGCTCATCATAAACTCTGATTTGATTCATCAGCTGGCGGTCTTGACGATACATCTGCCTGACAGAGTCTACATCACCAGCCCGTAGCGCCGCGACCATCTCTTCACGCTTTATCAATAGACTATCGATTTGTACATCCATACGAGAGGTCAGCTCTTTTTCAGCCAGCCAGCGCTCTACCACGATAGACAATACAGAGGTGATTAAAATCGTCAATAATAGGCTCAGGAACAAACGCCAAAACAAGGTAATGCGCACCTTAAACTTAGGTGCTTTTTTGAGGGTCTGCTCAGAAGCTTTCATCGATATGTCCGTCATTACAACACCAGTTGATAACCTTTGCCACGCACCGCTTTTATTGGCTCATCGTGAAAAGGTTGAAGTTTTTTGCGTAAGCGAGACACATGTACATCGAGACTACGGTCGAAGGGCTGCAATTCGCGTTGCAGGACATTTTCTGACAGCCATGCTTTACTCACCACCTCCCCTTTTTGCTTGAGCAGAGCCACGAGCAGATCAAACTCTGTACCAGTGACTTGTAGCGCCACGCCATCTATCTCACAAATGCGCTGGTTCTGATCCAGATGCAAGCGACTCTCTGGTAGCGGCGTGTGTTCAGAGGCCGTCGTATTGGTTCGTTTAATCACCGCATTGATACGCGCCAGCAGCTCTCGAGGGTTACAAGGCTTGGTGATATAATCATCCGCACCTAACTCTAAACCGATAATCCGATCAATCTCTTCCCCTTTTGCGGTCAGCATAATGACAGGGATATCGATGATATTTGGTAATTGGCGCAGGACACTCAACCCATCTAGTTTCGGCATCATAATATCGAGCACGAGCAGATCATAGACCGTATCTTCATGTGCCACCGCTTTGAGTCGTTGTATGACTGCCGCACCATCATGCACGCAGTCACAGCGAATGCCATGATTGTCCAAGTACTCTTGCAATAACTGAGTCAACTCTTCGTCGTCATCGCCTATCAGGATGTTTGGCATGCTTCTCTCCTTTAATTTTTATTTATCTCTATTTACTCAATCCAATCACTCTATAGTAATCATGACGCAATAAATCCGCGTACAAGTGTCATTGTGATATGGTTAGCGAAATTGCCGCCGTGGCATTTTTATTGTCGGTAGACGGTAGTTAACCATATTATCAGGCAAGCACTTGCCAATTCACCAGAAACGTTACCTTTCTTAATACTTCATAAATGTTCGTAACCTTTAACTGTCGTAATATACTCCTATCAACAGCAAGTATTGCATTTCTAAGATGGCTGACCATAACGAGCGATAACGTTAAACAAATGCTACTTGCGAGATAAAAATTTAGTGTTTATTAAACCAAACTCAATGTAATCAAGGATATTATGATGAAAAAATTACTATTAGGCTCAGTATTAGCAGCGTCTAGCATATTTACAGTAACGGCTTGCACCAGCGTTAACGCAACCACTGATACAACGCCAACTGCACAAATGCAAAAGAACCACAAAGATGGCGCGATGAGAGGCCCAATGTCAAAATTGGATCTAACAGCGACACAGCAAGCGCAAATCAAAGCCATCATGCAAAACAAACGTGGCGATCGCACTGCTGACCGTGCAGAACATCAAGCAGAACGCGCGCAAATGGATCAGCAAATACAAGCACTGACCAATGCCAGCACTTTGAATACTACTGCTCTGAACCGTCTGGCTGATCAACGTGCGGCAAAAGAAAAGCAACGCTTTATCGAACGTGTACAAACACAACACGCCATCGCTCAAGTGTTGACTGCTGAGCAACGTGCAAAGATGGAACAAATGAAATCAGAGAGACAAGAAAAAGGTCGCAAGCACTCAAAAGACCGTAAAGGCCATGACAAACAGCATCAAGGTATGTAATAAGCCACTCCGGAAAAGTGTTATTTTACCCAGCTGTATACGTATAAACTAAAAAAGCGCGCCGTTAATAGGTGCGCTTTTTTTAGTGCAAAATTATCCTGTTCAAAAACTAATAATGCTTTCTATTTACTCATTAATACTCTAATCAGTTACTCAACCGAACCAATACGCTCTCTGACCATCGGCAACATGTTAAAGACCATCTTACCTACTGCCGTGCCATTACCATCTTGGTAGTATTGCAGCAGCTCTGGAGCATACTTTCGTAAATCAATGCTATTGCTAGCGTTCGGCATCTGCACATTACTTGGTAAGTTAGGAAACGCCAAGTCCTTAGTGCTGATAGCAGAATACTGCTGCAACACATCTATCCTCATGCCCTTATTACTATTAGCTTCGCTAGTATTGTCCAACTGACGACGTAAGTGCTCCCATTTGAGTTGACCACTTTTATCAAACCCGTACAGTTCCTGTACTTCTGTATTGGCAACGGCCTCACCTGTCGTGGCTTCCTCATTCATTTGATCTTCTATCATAGCCAGTATTTTTTGTACAATAGACTTACTGGTAAATGCCTTTGGATTTTGAATCGACTCAAACGCTGTCATCGGTTCGGGTTCTTGTACCAACTCTGGGTATTTTTCACTGATCCGATCGTAGAAAATCTGCATATATTTCTGTTGCGACGCTTGATAATCCCCAAAGCTTTGTACTCGGCGAATGATTTGATCGCTTGGTAGCATAGCCGATAACTGGTGCGCAGGCAGTTTTGGAGACAGTGAAGCAAGTGAGTTAGGGGCAACATAATTAAACTGGCTGACAGGAGCCGCATCATAAGTCGCATCTAACGCTGCAAAGTGGCTTTTGATGACTTCACCACCAAATCCTTTAGGCAATGTACCATCATCAATAGCTATTTTTAACCACTTGTTTTGCCATTTTGTACCGAGTTTATCGTCCAACAATTCTGAGTTTAGAATCGCAAAATTATCTGCCCATAGGTAAATATCACCGTTTTTAAAATCCATATAAATAGGCTGGTTGATACTGCTGTGATGATTACGTGCTTGATATTGCGCACTAGCGAGCATCGTAGCCTTGCCTGCCATCGGTTGATAGATCCCTTGAGAGTCGATAGAAAGCGGCTTTAGTAGATACTCATCTAATAACTGTGCTTTCTTCACATCTAACGGTCTTTGTTTATCCTCATAATTATCAAATAGCGCTTGATAATCTGGTGCTACTTTTACATCGCTATCGTATTGATGGTCATCCCATGCATGATAGGCAGCTACGCACTCAAAGTACGACTGCCTTATGCTGTCACGCTTAGTATCGTAATCCACCGCTAAGATATCTTTGTTTTGCTGTTCGGCTTGCAAGATTAGAGCGGCGTACGCTTGGTCATGTGTCTCTTCGCAATGTTCATCTACGTAGTCTGATGCCGCCATTTTCTCCGTACTAGTATTAGTATCGGCATCTGTAAATTGTTGGTTATTACCAATCTCAAGATTGCTATGATAGCTAAAGGACTGACGACGCTGTTTTTGCAGGGCTGTTTCTAGTGTCTTTTTGGCAATGCTAGGTGCTTGTTTTACAGCCGCCGTGTTGGACTGGCCCAAACTGGTAGACTGGCAACCTGTTAACAACAGCGCCCCTGTCAAAAATGCGCTGGTCACTAGCAGATTATTTTTAGTCTTAAATGGCATACATTGTGCAATGGTGTGATGTACTGTTTTCATTTTTTATCCTTAATAGATATGAGCGTAAATGCAATGAGATGATGTCATTTGACTTTTATTTTTCACTCATATCATCTTGGGTATAGTCAGCTTGATCTTCATAGACAGCGCCTGCGCCATTGTCATTATCGTTGCTGTACTCATCACCGCCATATTCATAACTGTTATAAGCATCTTCAACACCGCTGTCTTGATAGTCGTAACGTGCATAGCGAGCCGTTTGTAATCTGTCTTTTTTCTCGCGCTGCGTAGCTATCCATGCATTGCCATCGATAGGAGGCGTAGCATCTGAACCAAAAGACTCAGCAAGTAGCGGTGTCAAGGCATGATGGTTAAAGCTGGCTTTATCGTAACGTACTTGGTTTAGCATGGTTGTGGTCGACCCCATAAAATCACCACCGATATTGACACGTTGCTGCTTGGCCAGCAGTCGATCTGAGCTGTCTAAGTAATAGTAGTTGATTTGATTAAACGAGATAGGACCGATAGCTTCGATCAGCTGCAATAGCGAACCGACATCAGCGCTTTGATAGCCTTTATTGTATAACTGCACTTTAGCAAGTGCTGTCTTTAGTGCGGCACCATCAGGATATTTATCTGGATTGGCATCTACGTATTCTTGCAGTGACTTCGTTACATATTTGAGCGTCTTGCCAATTATTTCACCGCTTTGCTGACTACCAAAATAGACTTTGACTGCACGAGTCGCACCAACTTTTTTGGCAAACGCATCACCACTGATATCGACTGCGCTAAAATGCTCAGGCGCGAGCTCAGCCATGCTGTTCTGTATTGCGTTGAGCACCGCATCATAGAGCACCGCTGGTGGCAACTGCGCCGTGATACTTTCAGGCAAACCAAAGCTCACCGTGTGCGAGGTCATCTGTGCTGGTAATGGCGTATTTTCAGGGTTGACAAGTGCAACAATCGGCATAATGGCCGATGGATCTACTACGACACTGCTGTTATTAAAATCAAATGCTAACGGTATCTGTACTGATGAGCTAATCGTTGGTGTGGCGTAGTCGTAGCTATAGACGCTTTGTAGCTGGCGCTGCTTGGGACGGTATTGACTGACACTATTGAATGTTAAATGCTCATACTGATAGGCATTGGATGCAGCTATTTGCTCAGGAGTGCGGTGGAACATATCAAGTATATTGCCAATCATGCCTGTAGATGATATTGGTAGGCTGCCACGATTTACCGTCTCTGTCTTAGCTTGCTGTTTTGCCATTTGCATGGCTTCATATTTTGCAGCCATTGATTTGGGACTTAACCCTGACATCCCTGAGAGCATACCTTCACCACCGCTACTGTATTCATCATAATGATCATAGTCCTCACTACTGTAATCATCACTATCATAATCTGCTGTATCGTAAGCATACTCGTTATCGCTGCTAGCATCATTGCTCGTAGGCTCATTCTCCCCCGCTTCAGCCAATATAGCAGCAATCGCTATTCTCTCTGCGTCAGCTTCTGCTCTAGACTTATCATAGTCACTAGGATAGTCGGACTCTATCGAACCTTTCGCATCATCATAATCATTATAGTCATCATTGTATGGCTCATCATCACTTTCGCTATATGCACCTTCAGGCTGATACGCATAGGTTTCTATAATCGTTCTGAGCAAGCTACCAGATCCTGCGTCGATACTATCTGGGTCAATGAATGGTGCTGAGCGATAATTGGCTGTGGCGACTGCGACATGCTCGGTCGCCAAGTGCTGACGAATGGCTGCAAGCAAGTGTGATTTGGCTTGGTTTTCGGTGCTTGGATACTTCTCTTGATCAAACAGCTGCTCATAACGCGCGGCCTGAGCGTTTTGACTGGCCTTAAAAGCTTGACCCTGACGTTGGCTCTGCGCGGTATCGGCGACACTAAAGTCCATCATGGTACTAGAGACGCTACTATTCGACGACAGATTGGAAGATGAGCTGGCTGGAGTTGATTGGCAACCTGCGAGTACAAGTGAAGCACTACCAACCATCAAGGCGATAGAAGTCAATTTACCGGCTGGATATAGATGACCGTTATTGTTTTTGCCATTATAGTTTTTATGATCAGTGTTAGATAAATAAGCAGGCGCAGTCTCAGAGTAGCGCTGTCGATTGCGGTTATTAATATGGTGTGATGACATAGTAATCTCTTTGTATGAATAGACAGTCGATAATGAGTGTATAGTGGTACCGTTATTTATATCACAAGACGTTACAACTTAGTAATATTAGCGAATATTTTTAAAGAATTTCTTCACTCATAAATAATTTTCTCTGCATAACAGCTGTCTTATCAGTAGCTTCATTTACTTGAAAATTAGCCTCGTTTATTTGAAACATAGCTGATACAGCTAAACGCTATAAAAGCGTACACCACAAAAGATAATAAACAACTTTCTACTATTTCATATTTTCGTTACTATTTAGGCTTATCTATTTCCTAGCTCTATTCTTTCCACTCGCGTAAAAAGGACTTTGCGATGTCACAGTTATTATCTCGCCACCATCGAACCGCTCAGCAGCGTAAACCGAAAACTAATACCTTACTCAAATCTAGCGTCGTGCTCATTACCAGTACGCTACTGCTATCTATATCCGCACAGGCCGTAGAGCCAACGAACTCAACAAGTAACGCTACGGTCAACAACACATCAATCAATACCAGTGCCATAAACTTGGCTATCATGGCTGATAGTCCAACGATACTCTCTGAAACCAAGCGCATCACGCGAGCGAAGACCAATACACCTAACACCGAATCGAACAATGCTAACAATGCTAATAGTGACCAAGCCATCTATTCTGAAGACGCCATTCATCATCCAGTTTGGGCAAAGAACGGCATGGTCGCTACCCAAGAAGCGCTTGCCTCTGACATTGGTTTACAGATTCTAAAGGACGGCGGTAATGCGGTAGATGCTGGCGTTGCAGTGGGTTTTGCCCTAGCAGTAACCTTGCCGCGCGCAGGTAATATCGGTGGTGGTGGTTTTATGATGATTTATGATGCTAAGCAAGGCAAAACAGTGGCGCTTGATTACCGTGAGAAAGCACCGAGTAGCGCCTCACGCGATATGTACCTCGATGAAGCAGGCAATGCTGTCAGCGACTTATCTCGTTATCATGGCCTAGCAGTTGGTGTGCCAGGAACAGTAGCAGGACTACTAAAAGCATTAGAGGAGCATGGTACGATGAGCCGCGAGCAAGTTATGGCACCAGCGATAGCACTGGCTGAAGACGGTATAGAAGTCACCGCTGGCTTGTCAGAGTCACTCACGGCGTTGAGCGATCGCCTGCAAAAATGGCCAAGTACCAAAAAAGTGTTTTTCAAGCCTGATGGCAGCGCTTATCAGCCAGGCGAACGTTTAAAGCAGCCTGAGCTTGCGCGTTCGCTAAAGCGGATTGCGGTACAGGGTACCGATGGGTTTTATAAGGGTGAAACCGCTCAAAAACTGATCAAAGCAGTCAATGACGCAGGCGGCAGCATGAGCCTGAAGGATTTGGCCAATTATCAAGCCATCGCTCGCGAACCTGTCAAAGGCGACTATCGTGGCTATGAGATTGTCTCTATGCCGCCGCCCTCCTCTGGTGGTATTCACATCGTGCAGATTTTGAATATCTTAGAAGGCTATCCGCTGGGTGACTACGGACAAAACAGCGCACAGACTATTCACTTAATGGCAGAAGCAATGCAGTTGGCTTATGCAGATCGAGCTGAGTATCTGGGAGATGCTGACTTTATCGATGTACCTGCCAGCGGCTTAACCTCACAAGCCTATGCGGACAAACTGCGTACGTTGATTGATCCCAATAAAGCCACGCCAGCATCTACCATCAAAGCCAACAATCCGCTACCTTATGAAAGCGATCAAACCACGCATTTCTCTATCGTTGATAAAGATGGCAATGCGATAGCCAATACTTATACGTTGAATTTCTCTTATGGTACTGGTCTCGTTGCGGACGGTACGGGCATTCTGCTCAATAATGAAATGGATGATTTCTCTGCCAAACCGGGCGTACCAAACGGCTACGGATTACTTGGTGGCGATGCCAATGCTGTGGAAGCCAATAAGCGTCCACTGTCCTCTATGAGTCCGACACTCGTATTCAAAGACAGCAAACCTTACATCGTTACTGGTAGTCCAGGTGGTAGCCGCATCATCACGACTGTCACTCAGATTATCTCCAACGTCATCGATCATGATATGAATATCGCTGAAGCAACGCATGCGCCGCGTATCCACGATCAATGGTTACCTGATGAAATTCGAGTAGAAAAAGCACTGAATATCGACACAGTGAAAAAGCTCGAATCAATGGGTCATACGGTCAGTCCAAAATCTGCAATGGGATCTACACAATCGATCATGCTCACACCAAACGGTGTTTATGGATCGTCTGATCCACGTATTGTCGATGCGGCAGTGGTTGGTTATTAAACAAACTGACTTTAATTATCAATTACATAGCCCTCTATACCTCGTTGTATTGAGGGCTTTTTGCTGTTGTCTATAACCGAGTTTTTATACCTTAATGACTTAACTTACGCAGATTAAACCCTTTGAACCTGTGGCTGTCTGCGGCAAATAATGCTATTATTGACGACCCCATTTAAAACGTATCAATATGGCTATCGAGGTCTTGTCGGCCTCTAGATATCAGCGTAATTGATTGATAGTAATCAATTATTTTATCGCTAGCTTATTTCTTTGATCGTACCAGTAAGAGTCTTCTATGGCATTTGTACACCTTGGCATTCACAGCGAATATTCCATCACCGATTCTATCGTGCGTATTAAACCGCTGGTAAAAGCTGCTGCGGCTGACAATCAGCGAGCGTTGGCATTGACCGATTTGTCCAATTTATATGCCACGGTGAAATTTTATCGTGCCTGCTTAGGTGCGGGTATCAAGCCTATTATTGGCAGTGAAGTCATCATGGATAATGAAGACACACGCCTTACCTTACTTGCGATGAATAACGAAGGGTATCAAAACATTACCCGTATCGTATCGCTCGGGTTTACCGAAGGTCGCGCTGATCCCATCAATCATGGTACCCCGGTTATTAAGCGCAGTCATATCTTAGAGCATGCAGCAGGTGTGATTGTACTGCTCACAGAAAAGTCAGACGTGGGTCAAGCATTGGTCGGCTCGATGCCAGAAAAAGCCGATGAACTACTTACTGAGTGGCAGGCACAGTTTGACGATCGTTTATACTTTGCGATCAAGCGTACCAATCGCTCAGGCGAAGATGCTTTTATTAGAGCAGCCATCCATTCAGGTGCCAAACACAACATTCCTATCATTGCGCATAATGACGTGCGTTTCTTAGAGCAAGATGATTTTGATGCTCATGAAGCCCGCGTGTGTATTGCAGGCTCTTATGTCCTTGCTGATCCAAATCGCCCACAGACTTACTCAGATGAGCAGTATCTAAAAACACAAGCTCAGATGGAGCAATTATTTGCTGATATTCCGCAGGTCATTGACAATACCTTGCGCCTCGCTACACGCTGCAATGTCACCTTAACGCTTGGTATTAACGTCCTACCTGATTTTCCTGTGCCTGAAGGCGAGACGATTGAATCGTTTTTCCGTGCCGAGTCACAACGCGGTCTTGAGCAGCGCTTAGATAAGCTGTTTCCTGTCGAAGCACGTACGGATAATTGGAACGACTTCCGTCAGAGATACGATGAGCGCCTTGCATATGAGTTAGATATTATTCTATCCATGGGCTTCCCGGGTTACTTCCTAATCGTCATGGACTTTATCCGTTGGGCAAAAGCCAATGGCGTACCAGTAGGCCCTGGACGTGGTTCTGGTGCAGGTTCGTTGGTTGCCTATGCCCTAAACATTACCGACCTTGACCCGATTCATTACGATCTACTATTCGAGCGCTTCTTGAACCCTGAGCGTGTATCGATGCCCGATTTCGATATCGACTTTTGTATCGAAGGTCGTGACCGCGTTATTGATTATGTCGCGCAAACCTATGGTCGTGATGCCGTCTCACAGATTATTACCTTTGGTACTATGGCCGCAAAAGCGGTTGTGCGTGATGTGGCACGTGTACAAAGCAAATCGTATTTTTTGGCCAATAAAATATCCAAGCTGATTCCAAAAACGCCTGGCATCACACTGAGCCAAGCGCTTGAGCAAGAACCCCAACTCAAAGACTTGATCTCTAATCCTGATAATATGGATTATGAAGATGCCATTGAGATTTGGGAGATGGCGATTAAGCTTGAAGGCGTCTGCCGAAATGTCGGTAAACATGCTGGTGGTGTATTGATTGCTCCGCACAAGATTACTGACTTTAGTGCCATTTACTGTGATGATGAAGGTCACCGTGTCAGCCAGTTTGATAAAGACGATGTAGAAGCTGTTGGTTTGGTGAAGTTTGACTTTTTGGGTCTACGCAACTTAACCGTCATTAATGCGGCAGTTGAAAACATCAATTTGCGCCGTGCAAAAGAAAACGTACCTGCCTTAGTTTTGGAAGATTTGCCGTTAGATGACAGCAAAGCCTATAAGCTGCTGCAAGATGCCAAAACCACGGCGGTCTTTCAGCTAGAAAGTATGGGCATGAAAAAATATCTGGCTAAACTGCAACCGACCAATATCGAAGATGTCATCGCCATGTGTGCGCTGTATCGTCCCGGCCCACTCGATGCAGGCATGGTAGAGATGTATATCGACCGTAAGCATGGTCGCGAAGAAGTCATTTATGACCATCCCAATCTTGAGCCGATTTTAGAAAACACCAATGGCGTTATTGTCTATCAAGAACAGGTCATGCAAATCTCACAGGTGATGGCAGGCTATAGTTTGGGCGGTGCTGATATGTTACGCCGTGCGATGGGTAAAAAGAAACCTGAAGAGATGGCAAAGCAGCGCGATATTTTTGTCACTGGTGCCACCTCACAAGGCATTGATGAAGTCACGTCAGGCGGTGTGTTTGACTTGATGGAAAAGTTCGCAGGTTACGGTTTTAACCGCTCGCATTCTGCGGCTTATGGCGTATTGGCTTATCAAACGGCTTATCTAAAACAATACTACCCTGCTGAATTTATGGCAGCGGTCTTAACTTCTGATATGAACAACACCGACAACGTCGTGTTCTTTATCAATGATTGCCGTGAAAACTTTGGGTTAACCGTAGTCAATCCTTCAGTCAATCGTAGTGAGTGGCATTTCGTTGCCGATACTCCGACCAATATCATCTATGGTCTTGGCGCAATTAAAGGCGTGGGTGAAGGCGCGGTAGAGTCCATCGTAGATGCACGCCGCCGCGAAGGTCCTTTTAAGGACTTATATGACTTCTGCCGCCGTGTGGACATCAAAAAAGTCAATAAGCGTACACTTGAAGCATTAGTCAGTGCTGGCTGTTTTGATGACTTTGCCGCCACGCTACGACCTGACTTGCCAGCCGATGAAGCTTACGAGATTCGCGGTGCCTTGATGAGTCAATTGCCAAGTGCCGTGCAGGCCGCTGAGCAAGACCGTCAAAACCGCGAAATCGGTATGATGGATTTGTTTGGTGAAATGGATGGTGTGGTTGCAGCCCCGCCATTAGTGATGACGCCAGAACTCATCTGGGGTGACAAACACCGCTTAAAAGCGGAAAAGAACACCTTGGGATTGTACTTAACGGGACATCCAATCAATGAGTATTTGGATGAGTTGAAACGCTATACCTCTGGTGCACGTCTCGATAAGTTAACAGATACTGGTTATAACGGCAGCTGCTATTTTTCAGGACTGATTATAGATATTGCCAACTTTGGTAACCGCAACGTGATTACTCTGGATGATGGTACATCCAGACTCGAGGTCAGCTGCTACGCTGAGCGTTTTAATCGTGTCAAAGAACAGTTGAAAATCGATGAAGTCGTCATCATCAAAGGCAGCATCCGTGAGCGTGATGGACGTTTGTTTGCACGTCTTGATAGTGCCATGAGCATGGTAGATGCCAGACTACGTTGGCTCAAAAAAATCAGTATCAAAGTCCATGGTAGCGATATCGACCTACTCACACGCTTGCAACCATTACTCAAATCTGCACAGGCTGATATCATACCTGAGCCACGCTTGGCTTATAATCAAGAGCAAGATGAGCCAGGCAATAGTGGTAGTAACACTTACGACCCTGCCATGGGCGGCAGTTTGTATGATGAAAATGGCAATGACTTACTGGCTCTAGAGAACGATATGAACCATGACGCATTTAATCAAAATAGCATGCCCCAAAGTTATGCAAACAATGCGCTCAGTAATACTGACGCTTCTATCAATGATAATTGTCTGCCACTTGGACTAAGTATTTATGAAGTCTATGGCATCGCAAATGTCGGACTGTCTGAGCACTGGCGCGTTTACCCAAATGACGACAACCTGCAGACATTGAAGACTTTGGTCAGTGAAGAGAACTTACATTTCCATTACAGCTAAGACGTACATTACGTTTTAAAAATTCATTATAGTAATCTTATTGCTTTAACTTTTATAAATTGGACAACCACCATGGATGACACTACAAATAATAATATGCTAGGACAAACTGATGAAGAAATCATCAATCATGAACAGTTCGAGGACATGCGTGACCTGCTCGAAGAAGACTTTGTTGATTTGATACAAGTATATTTTGCTGATAGTAAGCAAAGAGTTGCAGCGCTACGAATTGCTCATCAAAAAGACGATAACGCCAATGGCTTCGAAACTGCTCATGCTCTAAAAGGTGCCAGCGCCAACTTAGGTACGACTCAATTAGTCCGTCTTAGCAGCCATTTACAAGAATACTGCCGTGAGCGCCGTATCAATGAGCAAGCCGTCCTTATTGAAGAGATTGCCATTGCGTTACACCGTGCTGAACAAGAAATCAATCAGAGACTGGGACAATAATGAGTAACGACGCTTCATTAGCCGTATCATCACGCACAGTGAACGACTATCTTGATTGCTTACAAGTAGTTATGGTTAATACAACTTTGCCTGCTAATATTGGTTCGGCTGCCCGTGCGATGCATACCATGGGCTTATCTCGCTTAACGGTGGTCGACCCCAAATTACCGATTGACGAAACCAGTGTGTCTCATGCAGCGGGTGGCAATGAACTATTATCGTCAGCTTTGATTGCACCTACCTTAGAGTCTGCTATCTCAGGCTGTCAGTTGGTGTTTGCCGCTAGCAGTCGTAGCCGTCATATGCCGCGCCCTGTGGTGACACCTACGCAAGCCGCTAAGATTATGTTTGACTTTATCGATGCACAGGCAGCTTTAGGTGCAGACGATAGTAGTGTTGATACCTCATCTGCTACTTCTAGCAAACCAAATATTGCTATTCTATTTGGACGTGAAGACCGTGGATTGACCAATGAAGAATTGGCTTATGCCGATTATCATATTCAAATCGATGCCAATCCTGCTTACCCTGTGCTAAATGTCGCATCAGCGGTGCAAGTGATCGCCAGCTTTATTTTTGCTTATGCTCAAACGCACACTCAGACAGCTGATAGTTTAGATTCGGATACAAGCACAGACGCCCAATCAACAATCAATGTGAATTTGCGTCAGCAATGGGATGAGCCTGCTATTAATCAGCAGCAGCTGCAACAGCTCACTCAGCGCACCACTGACCTTATGGTGCAGCGAGGACTAGCAAATAGCGAACATCTAAAATCATTGCCATCACGCTTGTCTAGACTTGGGTCACGCCTACAGCTTGATCAAAAAGAATATCAGCTATTAAGCGCTTTGATTGCCAAACTATCAAAAGACTAAAACAAGCCATAGTTTATGAACTTGCCTTTGTTTGACAGCTTTTTACTATATTTTGCGGTATAAAGCTGTTATAACTTGCAGAAGCTTAGCGAAAATATATATTCCTGATTATCCGAACTTTATGACCACAGATTAGAGGCATCGCTGTTTTCGCAACGACACTCTACCGACGAATAGATAGGACGCTTTATGTCATTGCCATCCAAATTATTCAAATCACTTGTTACTATCAAGAATGATTTGAAAGAAGATATTGATGCAGTATTCACCCGAGACCCTGCAGCGCGTAATAGTCTGGAAGTGATCCTAACTTATCCGGGCATACATGCTCTTGTTTTGCATCGCGGTGCACACTGCCTTTGGAACAATGAACAGAAACTAGCCGCTCGCGTGATCTCTTACGGCTCGCGCATCATGACGGGTATCGAGATTCACCCTGCTGCCAAGATTGGTAGACGCTTTTTTATCGATCATGGTGTTGGCGTCGTCATCGGTGAGACTGCTGAGATTGGTAACGACGTGACGCTATACCATGGTGTTACTTTGGGCGGTGTGTCTTGGAATAATGGCAAGCGTCACCCAACGCTAGAAGACGGTGTAACGGTCGGTGCTGGTGCAAAAGTTTTGGGACCATTTACAGTCGGTAAAAACGCTAAAATCGGCTCAAATGCAGTGGTGGTCAAACCGGTACCAGCAGGTGCAACGATGGTCGGTAGTGCGGCTCGTATGATCTCAGATCATCACGATGAAAAAGGCAACCCGCTTACGACTAAGGTACAAGATGCCAAGCAGCAAGAGAAAATTGCGAAAGCAGGTGACAGCAGCGAAGATCAAACAGCTGATACCACCCCTACCGCGAAACGTACCAATACCTTCCGCGCTTATGGTATCGATCCCTATTCGCAAGACCCTGTCGCAGAAGCATTTGCTAAAATGCTTGAGCACATTCAGCAATCAGAGAATCGCCTAGATCAATTGCAGTCAGCAATGTGCGATATCGACCCTAGCTTCTGCAAGAAAAAATACGATAAGCTGTGTCTAGAGGATTTAGATGTGATTGGTCGTGCTGATATCAATGACGTAGATAATGAGAAAAATCGCTAAGACAGTCGTTAAATGTAGGCAGTACTATTGCCGTATAGACTGATAACAAATGCTTATATAGATTTTAGTGAAGAAACAATGAAATTAAAGCAGGATTGGATAGAATCTACCATGTCCGCATACATGGTAGATTCTATCCAATCCTGCTTAACTCTCTAGAAAATGTCAATCTTGCGAGTCGTTGCTTTTCATCTCAGAGTAAGCTGCACGAGCTAGTAGCGCGTGATAAAAGATATCTTTTATTGACTGTGACATAGTGAGCCTTCTTAATTTTAAAGTTAGTTACTTGTTAGCTTGAATATTGAAGAGTGATTTTCTTGGAATTAGGGTTTTGTCTTTTGAAACATATCTTTCTGTTTGAATGTCGCCAGTACCAAATTGTGCTAAGTAATTTGACCCCCAAAACCAAGTATCACCTAGAGTTGATATAAACTCGTTACCATTGCCTTCAACATACTGAGAAACCCTAATATTACTCATCACTTGGTGGTGTTCTAAAAAGTATGCTGGCGATAAAAGTCAATACGAAATCTATGCTAAGTTCTCTGATTCTATAAGGCTTTCAAGGCTTCAAAAATTGTTCAAATTTTAATCAGCATACTTTTTGACACACCACCCATCACTTTAATAGGTCTAGAAATATTGCTTCGATTTGAGGACATCTTTCCTTCAAAGGTATACATACCCCAAATATATAAATCTCCATTATCCGTATTGGCAGAGTATGAATTCATTTTTACCACTTTACTAAGTCCATCAACCTTTTTAGGCTTGAGGCTATTTTGAAGCGTTCCTTGAGCTGTCCATCCACCACTACCATCGCCCCAACTCCATAAAGAACCATCTTCTAGCAGTGCAAAATTTCCGAACCCATATGAGAAATCAACTACTTTTCTAGGAACATTTACCTTCTCAAGTCCAAATAGATCTTTTTTGTGTTTGAAATTTTGATACCCTGAATTATCTTCAAACCGTCCTAAATCTTTTGGATAAAAACCTGTCGTATACATTTCACCTTTGTCATTAAGTGCGAAAATCGTACTAATGCTACCTTGTACTTTCACTATGTTCATATCATTGAACATAGTGATTTTACATATCCTAAACTCGTTACATTCGCTAGGATAATCATTCTTATTTCCTAAAATATAAACGCTTCCATCTTGTGTTAAAAATATCGAAGCAAACTCACCAGCAGCGCTATCTACAACATTCTCAATCCCTTTAATCTGTCTTAATTCTTCAATAAAGATGTCACCATCACTAGGGTCTATCTCTCCATGAGAGTTACTACCCCAACCCCACACTGTGCCATCTTTTCGTAGTAGTAACATATGACCAGCACCTGACACAGCCACCGCATCATTGACACCCTCGACTTGCCTAGGCGTTGGATCTTGTCCTGTCTTAGTATCACGCAATAAACCGTCTGTACCCCATGTCCAAAGCGTACCATCGTCTTTTATTCCTGCACTCCATGAGCTGGTCATCGCAAGGCGCTTAGGTTCAATGTTAATCTCAAGTGGGGTTTCTAACGGCTCGTCTGGCATATTTGCCACAGGGTATTTGTCTTCGGTAAGAGGTTGAAGATGCTCGGAAGGCGTTTTATCGCAGGCAGGTAAAGTAGATATAATGATTATTGCTACTAAACTCTTGATTATTTTTCTATTCAAAAAGTTCATTGGTTTTTGCATAGGTAGTAGTATCTTGAAGATTACATCGTCACTTATACTAACAACTGCTTAGATAATCGCATAGTTTTTATTAGATTTTTGTCTAGGAAAATGATGGGATGAGGCAGAGTGAATGCTAAATAGCGATAGTTTTAGATGAAAAGATATAATTGTGATTAAGATACGGCCACTTACTAGCCAAATTAGAGCTTGGTTAAAATTAATTCCCTGACTCCCGCTTCCTCATGCGCTTTAAACGGATAACGATCTGCCATTACTATCCAATCAGACATTGATTTAAATATCGAATCTTTGCTTAGGCTATTTTCTATATTAGCCAATTTAATCATCAAAATATCAATATCCATTGTCACTCGCCGTACTTGATTCGGCTTAGTCTGTCGACATCTATGACAATCTCCTTCAAGCGTTTTGAAGGTTTGCTGTAGTTGCTGCAGGCTTATCGGTGTGATCAATGTTAGATGTACACACTGATTGGTATAATCAGGCTTTGGTAATTGGGTAGTCGCAGTAAAATCAGGATTTTGAAAATCCGTAGACAATCGCACCTCACCTAGCGCTGCTAATCGCTGCCTAGCAAGCGGTAGATACTTGTCAGCTTGGTAATTACTACCTAGCGCTAACACTACCTCTACCACGGGCTGCGCTTGCACAGTCTCAGGTTCGCATTGTGTTAGCGTTGCCAAATTCAAATCCACTGACGTTTTATGCATCATCAGCTTGGCTGACGTTAACTTCTTTGGCATCTTCTTTAGTAGCTAGCTCGTCGGTTGATGCTGGCGCATAGCGCGTTATTTGCACCCCTACCGCATCAGCTTGAGCAATAGCGGTAGGCTTAGCAATGCTCAACGTTATTTTTTGACAGTCATATTTTGCAAATATCTTATCAGAGATCTGACCAGCCAAATGCTCAAGCAGCTTTGCTTGAATCTCTTTGCACCACTCGCTCACATCATCGCAGACTTCTTTATAACTCAGAGCATCGCTGACATCATCTGACACAGCAGCATGGCTAATGTCAGTCTCAAGCGCGATATCAATGAGTAATGGCTGAGTAATGGCTCGCTCCCAATCAAACACACCGATTACTGCATCGACTTTTAGACCTTTTATAAATACAACATCAGACTGAGTATGAAACATCCTGTCATCCTTGTTTGCTAATTTTTTTCGTGTTTTTAATGTTTACTTAACCGATTGTAGCGCTTCTTCACGTAGGCGCGCCGCTTTTAACACTTTACTTGGACGATGGCGCCACAGGTCGATGCTAAATAATAACAGACCTAACCAAATCAGACCAAATACCGCCAGACGATGCAAATCGAACGGTTCTTTATAATAGAACACCGCCAAAAAGAAAATGAAGGTCGGCGTCAGATAATTCATAAAGCTCAGAATACTGTATGCCACGAGCTTGGTAGATTTATTGAATAATAAAAGTGGTATTAGCGTAATCGGACCTGCGATCATAAGCAGCCAAATGTTTGAGCTAAACCAAAAGCTCAGTTGGTGGCTTGCCACATCAGACTGCCAAAACCACCACAGACATAAAGGTACTAGCATTGCAGTCTCGACAAACATGGCATCGACAGCAGTCAATGGCGTTTGTCGTTGAATCGTCCCGTAAGTACTAAAACTGAACGCCAAAATCAACGATATCCACGGCAGACTGCCAAGCATCACCACTTGAATGACCACAGACAATAATGCAAAGCCAATGGCTACCCATTGCAAAGGACGCAAACGCTCTTTGAATAGAATCATGGATAGCGCAACGCCAACCAATGGTCCGATAAAGTAACCCAAACTGGCCTCAAGGATACGGTCTTGATTGACCGCCCATACATAGGTCAGCCAGTTGGTTGCGATAATCACACTGGACAATAGAGATAGTGCAATCCATCTTGGGTTTTGCTTGAGCGTTTCTATCCACCCCCAGCGTTTGGTAGCCACTAACACAATCAGTAGGCAACAAAACGTCCAAACGATACGGTGACCAATGATCTCCGTCGCATCATAATCAGATAGCTGTTTGAAGTATAGCGGAAATCCACCCCAAATAAAGAACGCGATAAGGGCAGTAATAATGCCGCGTCTGGTTGTGGTGATTGGGGCAACGGGTTTTTTGATGACATTTTGGGTAGTCATAATATAGGACAACTTTTTAGAGCAAAGCGCACTCTCACCTAATTCTAATTATTATTGTCAATCGAATTGTGAGAGTGCAGGGTTACTACAGTGAGATTATAAGGTAAAAAGCAATGTACTCATACCAATAGTGACATGAGTACATTGCTAACGATGTTAGATTAAATTTTTAAGAGTTAATGGTAGCTTAGCGACTTACTCAGCACCAGTATCCACTTGGATAGACATACCGATTTGGTTGGCAAGTTCAGCAAATCCTGGGAAGCTGGTATTAACCGTTTCAACCCCTTCAATGGTGATTTGCTGGGATGCACGCAGACTGGCAACAGAGAAGCTCATTGCAATACGGTGATCATGATGCGAGACAATATGACCACCACCAAAGACAGGTTGGTCATTGTTGACTTCACCGCTTTCAGTAGCGGCGCCTTTGCCTTCGATAATCAGACCATCATCAGTTACAGTACAATCAATACCAAGTGTATGTAGCCCTTCTGCCATCACAGCGATACGGTCCGATTCTTTGACACGCAGCTCTTTGGCACCAGTCAATACCGTCCGACCTTGTGCACAGCTAGCCGCAATAAACAGCACAGGGAACTCATCAATCGCCAGTGGTACGAGATGCTCTGGTATCTCAATACCGACTAGGTTTGAGCTGCGAATCGTAATATCAGCAACTGGCTCGCCGCCCACGTGTGTCTCATTGCTTAGGCTAATATCTGCATTCATTAATTTTAGAATATTAATGACGCCAGTACGCGTAGGGTTGATACCTACTTGGGTCAAGGTCAGCTCGCTATTTTGACTGATGGCCGCTGCCACCATAAAAAACGCTGCAGATGAGATATCAGCAGGAACCGCGATATCGCCGCCTGTTAGTGTGCCACCACCGGTGACACTGATGCGATTGCCTTCTACGGTTACCGGGTAACCAAAGGCCGATAGCATACGCTCAGTATGGTCACGGCTAATCTCAGGCTGTGTGACCGTTGTCGTACCCTCGGCCCATAGACCTGCTAATAGCAAGCAAGACTTTACCTGAGCTGAAGCAACTGGCATGTCATACTCAGTACCTTGTAATGGCTTGCCAACTGTATCACGACCAGTGATACTGAGCGGCGCAGTACCACTATGACCAGTGCTTTGGATGACGGCACCCATAGACCGTAGCGGTGCCGCCACGCGCTCCATCGGGCGTTTATTCAAGCTAGTATCACCTGTCAGCACGCTATCAAATGATTGCGCTGCCAAGATACCAGATAGCAGACGCATACTGGTGCCAGAGTTACCCATGTATAAAGGGGTTTTACTAGGTTTTAAACCATTCATACCGACGCCATGAATGGTCAAATTGCCATTATCAGGGCCTTCGATAGTCACACCCATGTCACGGAATGCTTGTAGCGTTGCTAGCGCATCTTCCCCTTCCAAAAACCCAGTCACATTTGTCACGCCTGTGGCAAGACTGCCGAGCATAATGCTGCGATGCGAGATAGATTTGTCACCAGGAATCGCGATGGTGCCAGAAACAGTATTGCTAGGGGTAATATTATAAGAAGCTGACATAGCAGAAGTATCCGTATAAGGGGTGCTGGCTAACATATGGCCGAAATGTCGCCGTGCGGCTTGCGCGCGGCCCAAAAGTCCCATCAGGGCAGTTGAATCTTGATCAATGATAAGCTGGCGCATCGTCTGTAAATAGACACCATACTCATCAAGGGCGCTGACAATCGCGCTTTGGTTGGCAAAAAATATATCATGCCACATTTTAGGGTCACTGGCAGCGATACGCGTAAAGTCGCGGAATCCACCAGCGGCATAACGAAACATATCTAAATTGTCATCATGGCTTGCCAATTGCTCAACCAAATTAAAGGCAAGCAGGTGTGGCAAATGGCTGGTGTGCGCTAATATGCGGTCATGGTGCTCAGCATCCATTGACATGACATTTGCGCCTACTGATTCCCACAATAGTCGCAACTTTGCAATAGCAGTTGCACTGGTTGTCGGTAGCTCGCAAATAATGACGCTATGATTGACAAATAAACTGGCGCGGCGAGCATGATACCCTGAATTTTCAGCCCCAGCAATTGGATGCGCTGGCACTAATCCTATCGGCAGCGAACCGAACACTGCTTTAGCGGCATCAATGATATTGACTTTAGTACTACAGACATCCGTCATGATGCAATCACTGGCAAGCTGTCCGTTATCCATCGCTTGCTTGATATCAACAAACACTGCTTGAACTGCCTGTACTGGCACTGCAATAATGATTAAATCACTGCCAGCGATGATGTCCTGTAAGTTTGCACTACCTGCATCTAGCAGACCATGCTCAATAGCTTCTATGATACTTGGTGCATGTCTATCGACTGCTACCAAACGCTCACTTAAGCCATTGTCTTTAATGGCTTGCGCAAAACTGGCACCAATCAGCCCAAGTCCAATCACACAAACTTGTTTAAATATAGGTGGCGTAGTATTTAGAGACGATTGAAGTTTATTATTTTTCTGACTACTCACGGCTTTTCTCGTTGGACACACTAAGACATAGATAGAGCCAGTCTTAGTGTTATAAATTTTAATGGCTAATTAAGAACAATTTTTAAATTACAAAGCACTTATGGATGCGCTTAGTCTTCAGTCAAAATAGAACGCAAAGTATCAATCAAACGCAGATTATCTTCAGCCACACCTACTGTGATACGCAGCCAGTTAGGTAATCCATAAGCATCCAACGGACGGACAATAACGCCTTGTTCAAGTAGCGCCTGATGGATAGAAGCAGCGGTTATATCTTCCATCTCAACCTGCACTTCGACCATAATAAAATTGGCATGCGACTTCACAAAACCCAATCCTAGCGCGTCAAACTGCTTTTCTAACCAACGCATTTGCTCATCGTTTATCAGACGAGTTTTTTCGATAAAGTCTTGATCGGCAAGTGCAGCAGCAGCAGCAGCCAAACTGACACGGCTGACGTTAAATGGCTGACGAATACGGTTCAATAAATCCGCCACTGCCACCGAGCTTAGAGCATAACCGACGCGTAAACCTGCCAGCCCATAAGCTTTAGAAAAAGTGCGCACAATAATGACATTATCGAACTCATCCAATAGTGCGCGGTTGTTGCTCTCAGGACTATACTCGATATAAGCTTCATCTAGTACCACCAAGACTGAGCTTGGTACACTGGCAACGAACTGGCGCAGCTCTTTTTGCTCTAGCTGCGTACCCGTTGGATTGTTCGGGTTGGCAATAAAGACGATTTTGGTATTCGGATTATCTTGTACCGCTTGGCTCATGGCTTTTAGATTATGGCCGAAGCGCTGAGCAGGCACTTCAATGCCCGTGGCACCTTGCATCTTCGCTAGCATAGGATAAACCACAAAAGCATACTGGCTATAGACGATGGCATCATCAGCACCCACAAAGCTGCGTGCTAAAATATCGAGCAAATCATCAGAGCCATTACCCAAGGTAATTTGATTGGCATTGACATCGTTAAAGTCAGCCAGCGCTTGCTTTAGATAGTAGCCATTGCCATCAGGATAGCGCGACAATTGCCCTAGCTGCTCAGTCACTGCTAGCGTCACTCGTGGTGAGCATCCCATTGGATTCTCATTGCTGGCAAGCTTCACCACATCTGAGATACCGTATTCGCGTGTCAACTCTTCAATTGGCTTGCCCGTTTGATAAGGCGCCAATGCCAAAATACTGTCATAAGCTGGCGTTAACGGCGATAGATCTGACGCGGTCAATTGAGTCGTCTGCATGGTTTATCCTTAGATGGTGTCTGTAAATGCTTTTTTTAATGCTATCTGCAAAAGCTAAGACCCATCTATTATGTATGAATACCAGTGAGTAAACCTATAGTTGTCTATAGGTAGTCGTCTATAAGACAGCTTTTGGATATGAGCCCAATATGCGCAAATCTTTGACCAATGGACGAATATCATCGATGGCAGCGCTAACGTTTGGATCATTAACATGACCATTCATATCGATAAAGAATACGTATGCCCATTTGTTAGGACGCTCAGGGCGCGTCTCAATACTGGTCATCGATACGCCATGATATGACAAAGGTTTTAATATTTCGATCAGTGCGCCTGCTTTGTCGTGAGCTGAGACGACGATAGAAGTTTTGTCTTGGCCAGATGGTGCAATCGCTTCATGACCGATAATAAGGAAGCGTGTGGTGTTACTTGGATTGTCTTCAATATTTGAGTAGAGCTTATGTAAGCCATACTCTGCAACAGCGACGTCACCTGCAATCGCAGCTGAATGCCATTCGTTTTTGAGGCGGCGAGCAGCTTCACCATTACTTGATACAGCAACGCGCTCAACATTAGGGAAGTTTACATCTAGCCAATGACGGCACTGAGCAAGCGACTGCTGATGCGAATAAATACGGCTCAAGCCATCAATCTTAGTATGCTCAGCAACCAAGAAGTTTTGATGAATTGGCAATTCAACTTCGCCAATGATTTTCAAGGTAGAAGACAAGAAACCATCTAGAGTATGGTTGACTACGCCTTCTGAAGAGTTCTCGACAGGAACCACGCCATACATCGCTGTACCCGCTTCGACTTCGCGGAACACATCAGTAATGGTTGTCATTGGCACAGTATCAGCGGCTTTACCAAAGTGCTTGAGCGCAGCGGCATGCGTAAAGGTGCCGACAGGGCCCAAGAAGGAAATACGCTGCGGCGCTTCTAAATCCAAGCATACTGACATGATTTCACGAAACAAGCGCGCCATTTTTTCATCAGCAATGGGACCTGCATTACGCTCCATGACAGCTTTTAGTACCTGTGCTTCACGTTCAGGGCGGTAAAAGATAGGATTGCTATTGTCATCAGCAGCGGTATGATTTTTCTTTACCATGGCTACTTGCTGAGCCAACTTTGCACGGTTGTTGATTAACGTTTGGATCTCACAGTCTACTGCGTCAATATTTTGGCGAATATTGTCTAAAAACTCTTTTTCAGTTGCGGTATCGCTAGCGCCTGTAGTGGTTTGATTTAGATTATCCATTGTTTGCTCTGGTGACTGCTCGCTCATTACCGCCCATCCTTTTTAGATTTTATCGCTGTTAGATATTACTATTATTTAAATATTGCTATTACATTGCTATAACTTAGGTAGCTCTATTGCCAAATCTGACTGTTTGCTGTTTTTAGTTAAAGGCTGATGATAGAAACTATGTTCAAAATCAACCTCAAAACAGTCTATCAAAAACACCTTATATTGCTAGTGCCATTTGGCGTTAATGCTATATTAGGGCGTGTTGAACATTCAAATGTGGTGCTGGCAGTGACTATTTTTTAGACAATATGCAGTGAAATTTTTGACGCCTAGTCATTCTAGGTTAAACAATTTCGCCATATATTGGCAGAAAATAGTACTGCCCTGAAAGGCTGATGCTAAAATCACCCCAAACGTCGTTACAAGCCTAGTTAAGGTCTCGACATTATCGTCGGCTTGCGCCTAGTTTGGTGCAATTTTAGCGATCAGCAGCCCTAATATTTGAATGTTCAACACGCCCTTACTGCCAAATACAGCAGCTTGATACATAGCCGGCTCTACTATAGCAAAAACTAAGGTCAGTGCCCATGCGTAAATGCGTATAAATATACCAACTGTTATTAATATTAGCACAGCTGAGCCAGATAACAGTGACGCATAGCATAACTATGAGGCAACACCTGCCCAAAACTGTGTTACAGTTCCAGTTCAGCTCCCTACCCTGTTATATATAAGAGGAGCATCATGTGATTAATAAGAAAAAGGATACCTGATGAGCGCATTACAACAGCTACGCACTATGACTACGATTGTTGCTGATACTGGTGACCTTGCCGCTATTGCCCGTTTAAAACCTATCGATGCAACCACCAACCCAAGCCTTATTACCAAGGCTCTGATTCATCCTGATAACCAAGGTATGCTGTCAGAGACCATGAGTCGTCACAATGGTGACGTGGATGCCGTGATCGATGCGCTGACCATTCAGGTTGGCTGCGATATTTTAGAGCTGATTGAAGGCCGAGTCTCTACCGAAGTGGACGCTCGCTTATCTTATGATACTCAAGCGACGATAGATAAGGCACTGGCCTTTATGGATGCTTATCAAAAAGCAGGCGTCGATTCAGAGCGAGTATTGATCAAAATGGCGGCAACTTGGCAAGGTATTGAGGCAGCACGCTATCTTGAGACTCAAAATATCCACTGTAACCTGACCTTACTATTTGGACAACACCAAGCGATTGCCTGTGCAGATGCTGGCGTGACCCTGATATCACCTTTCGTTGGCCGTATTTTAGATTGGCAAAAACGCCAACAAAGCCGTCAAAACGTACCGGCTTCTGATGACATGGGCGTACAGTCAGTCAAGCTCATTTATCAGTATTACAAACAGCACGGTTACCAGACACAAGTAATGGGCGCTAGTTTCCGCTCTACCGAGCAAATTTTGGCATTGGCAGGCTGTGACTTATTGACTATAGCTCCCAACCTCATTGATGAATTAGCAGCCATGGATACCGAGGTAACCCGCCAACTGTCTCCGAGTATGTCGATGGATATGAAAGCGATGACTCAAGTAAGCTTAACGCACGAAGAGTTTAGTGCTGCGTATCAGCAAGACAAGGTTACACAGGACTTATTACCTAAGGGTATTGACGGTTTTATCGGGGCGCGTGACGAGCTGGCTAAGACATTAGCAGCCATTCGCGGACAATAATAGCCACACGACAGAGGACGACTGATACTGGGCTGGCACAAAAGATATTTGCCTACTAATAGTAAGTTGGCTATCATTACCTACTTCAAATGACAAGAAGCAAGGCTTATATGAAACGGCTATCAATATTATTGGCAGGCAGTGCTTTAGCGATCAGCGCCCAGGCAGTCAACTGGGTAAAGGTGTCCGAGAGCGGCTCTGGATCAGTTTTTAGTATAGATTTGGATTCTATTGAAAGCTCTGATATCAGTATCATAGATGAAAAAGACGTCGAAAATATCACGGTATCTATCCTTAGAACCTATTCTAAAGACAAAGATACTAAATCCGATGACTCGAAGGAAGAAAAAAGCAATATTGACCATAGTGAGCAACAACTACTCATTTCATGTAAAGACGCCAGTTACTATAGACGAGCCTTTGTTAACTACGATGCTGAAGGCAAAGTAACCAAGTCATGGCAGTCAGAAAAACCAATATTGACCACAAAAGATTTTAAAGTCACCACACCAAAGACAGTTGGTCGTACGGTGATAGAGCAGTCTTGTAAAGACTACGAACAAGACGAAGAGCAATAAATATAGCCTACTTAACACAATACTAAAAAACATTAACGCAGTATAAAAAAGCGCCCTGACATAGTATCAGGGCGCTTTTTTATTTGGAGAATCGTTTAGCTATATCGACAATACAACGTGTCTAGTAGTCAAAGAAACTGCAATTCATTTTAAGCTTTTAGTACCGTATAGACAGGTACTGGGAACTCGCCATGCAAGTCAACCAAGTCCAATAATACTAACGCGCCGACCACAGTATGGTCAGCCGATTGACACAGCTCGTAAGCGGTAGTCAACGTACCACCAGTCGCCAAGATATCATCGACCAATAGTACGCGCTCAGGCGGTAGATTGTTTTGCATCTCAAGCGTGTCTTTACCATATTCCAGTGCATAGGCTTTGTTGGCAACCGGTGGCGGCAGCTTACCTGGTTTACGTAGTAAGATCATGCCTTTGCCCAGACGACCTGCTAGCATACTGGCAAATACAAAACCGCGCGCTTCTACCGCACCCAGACAATCTACCTCGTCCATAAGCCCTTCTGGCAATGCGGCAAGTAGCGCGTCAATGACAGCGTCAATATGACTGCGCAGTAACGGGGTAATGTCATAAAAATCAATGCCAGCTTTTGGAAAGTCTGGTACTGTGCGAATAATCTGCCAAAACGGATGGTCAGTATTGAGCACATGAGACGTCTCATTGTTGGTGGCGGATGTGGCGGCGGCATTGGTACTCATGATGACCCTTAGCTTATGTATTTAGATGGTTTAGTTAGTTTAGATAAGACAACAACTGGATGATATATCAGCGATAAATGCTAAGCATTACTGTGAATTTAGCGGCGATTATTATAGCATAATTGGTTTTCGTATGGCGGGCTGGCGTCCAGTCTTGTTATTAAGCGCTAATAAGGTAACGTATGTGATTGACTTGATAAAAGAAAAGTCATCTCAATATACAAGTGTAAACTTAACTATGAAAATTGCGGTTATATGCTAAACTACGTGCGTTTTTGCAGTCTAATATAATAGCTGTAATATTAAAAATGAGCGTTTATAGCACGCTGTAACTGTAATACTGGTAATGATCGATAGGACTATTTATGAAACGTTATGAATGTATTGTCTGCGGCTGGATATATGATGAGGCGCTTGGCTGCCCAGAAGAAGGTATCGCACCTGGTACTAAGTGGGAAGACATCCCTGATGACTGGACTTGCCCTGAGTGCGGTGTCGGCAAGCTTGATTTTGAGATGCTTGAGCTGTAGTAGATGACCCTCTAATTAGGACACTTCATGACAAAATCAAATGACATCAATAGTGCCAAATTGCCTGAAACGCTAGATAACAATCTAGAAGATCATCTGAATAACTACCCTACTCCTGAGTGGCGCAAATTTGGGGAGCACCAATGGCGCGACTCTGACTTGAGTAAGCACCTCCGTCAAGCAATGATTGACATCGGTGATGGTATTGAGTTGTGTGTCGAAGCTGGCGGTAACCCTAACAATCCGCCGCTGCTGATGATCATGGGGCTAGGATCACAAATGATATTTTGGCCAGACAATTTTATTAAGCGCTTTATCGATGCTGGTTTTTTTGTGATTCGTTTTGATAATCGAGATATCGGCTTGTCTTCTAAAGTACAGATAGAAGGCTTACCGCGTATTAGCCAACTCAAAATGATGGTACGTCTACAAACAGGGCTGTCTAATAAAAGCACACAGGTTGCTTATAACTTGACAGACATGGCTGAAGACACCGCACGTCTAATTAAAGCACTCAAGCTTGGCAAGACACATCTGCTTGGGGCTTCGATGGGCGGTATGATTGCACAAATTGTGGCGGCACGTTATCCAAGCTTAGTGCAGCGAATGGCGCTTATGTTTACCACGACCAATCGTGCGTTTTTGAAGCCGCCAAAGCCCAAACAGCTATATACCCTTATCAATCGTCCAGAGAGCCACTCTGAGCGTGATATCGTGCGTCATAGCGTTTGGTTTATGAAGACCGTTGGTACACCAGGTCATGTGAATGTGCGTATGGTCCGTGAAATCGCTAAGATTCGTTATCAGCGCAATTTTCACCCGCTTGGTACAGTACAGCAGCTCAATGCTATCTTAGCATCAGGCTCTATCAGCCGATTTAGTAAGCAAGTTAAAGCACCAACGATTGTATTACATGGTAGCGCCGATGGACTCCTGCCGGCTTCGCAGGGCCGAGTCGTTGCCAAGACCATTCCTAATGCTACGTTCCATCTCATCGAAGGCATGGCGCATGACATTCCAGAGTATTATCAGCCTTATATGGTTGACTTAATCAGCAATCATTTATCGAGCAACTAGCTTTAAAAACATCAATATCAAAAAAAGAGTATAAAACCTAGCGAAAAATCACAGGTTTTACACTCTTTTTTATTGCCTATTTAATCCTAGAGCGTGTCCTCAATTCAATCGATAGTTATCTAAATGGGTTAAAAATGGCTAAATCTTGCCAAATAGTGTCAAATAGCTGACTAATATCTCGATATTATCTGCGCTATTTTCCTTGTTTGACTGCGATTTATCTCATTTTTATCACCACTCTTAAAACGAGGACACGCCCTAGTAATTGCATCAATCACAAGCGACACCAGCCCCTTCCTTATCTATACACATTTTATTCCCATTCTTTAGGTTACCAATCCACGCCTTACCACCTGTAAATACAAAGGATGGTTTGCCCTGATAGCTATCGTTAGCGTTCACACCACTATTAGCAAAGCGAAAAGGAATCACCAGCTCACCGCCTAAATTGACAAAGCCCCACTCTTCACCAATACGCACGCCAGCATATTCCTCAGAAAACGGACGCACTTCATCAAACGAATAGGTAATCATAGTGACATTATTGTCATCGACGAAACCCCATTTACCATCTTGCTGACGCGATTGAAGTGTCGTAAAACGCGTTGGTACAGACTCTAATGCTGTGCTAGATTTTTCGTTAGAAGAAGTAGATTTATTCACTGCCTGAGTGTCATTCTGAGCATTTGGATCATTCGCTGCATTACCGTTTTTATCCACCCAACTGGTTGCACGGCCTTTGCGTACACGCGCCACCCCATTACGATAATTATCAATATCATCAATCGCTGCAGAAAATGAGACAACGGTACTATTGGCTGTGTTAATCACACCATAGTTACCCTCTTTTTTTACCACGATACGCCCATCCGATACAGGCCGCGCCCATCCTTGACTCTCTGTCAATATATCGTACATGGCAGGCACGACTTCGCGGCCCTGCATATTGAGATAACCGACTCGACTGTTACGCAGTACAGGCAACAGACCGCCCGATAATTTATCGGCATCGACTTTTTGATAACGTGACAAATCAACGACTCGTTTGCCTTTTTTATCGATTAACGCCACTGGCGCACCAAAGTCTTTAATCGCCAAAAAGTAACTGCTACTGGCCGTGCAGGAGACGTTTTTGTAATAACTTTTTGGGATTTTACAGCTGGCGGCATGTGCGCTAGGCATCAAAAACAATGCGCTAGATAGCATCGTCACGACGACACTGTATTGCGATATTTTTGGTAGCAAGCCAGACAATGTATGTGGCTGTTTTTTTGATAGCAATCGTTGAAGCATAAATAAACCTAGACAAATAATATAGATTGTTTGGTATAACAAATCAGACGTTAAGTACATTATATCGTCAATCTACTATACATGTGTTGCCGCGTTAATGTCGCTTAAAGTGCTCCACACATATCCTCCCTACAAATATATCACTTGTATACATTATGCTCTTTTATACTCTTATGAATCGACGCTCTGATACAAATATTTTGATACAAATACCATTACCCAATTGTCATAAGTCTATTGTGAAAAACGTAGCTATATCAGATGCTTTGGTTATTTATTTGCGTCTAACGTGCCCAATAATTTTCCTTACAGCGATAGTATCTGTATTCACCGTAATAAATTATGGTTTTGCCATTTCATTTTGCACTTAAAACCACGACAATATGGCTCTATGTCAACATAAGTTCTGACATGATGCAATGATAATAAGAATGCTGTTATTCAAATACTGTTATAAGGACAAATTATGGCTATTGCTTCAACGCGATCTGCTCCTATTGGCTTAGTCATTGGTTGTATCATTTTTGGATTGGGCAGTTTGATTGTCGCTCATGTCGATATTGGTGGTTGGGCCATGTCGTTTTGGCGATTGGCTGTTTCTGGTCTTGTATTTGCGGTATTGGCTAAGATAATGGGTCAACGAATGCCCAAATCAAGACGCGCCATTTTTTATGCGCTACTATCAGGGGCGTTTTTAGGCTTAGATTTGGCACTGTGGCATGAGAGTATTTATGCGGTTGGGCCTGGTATTTCGACGCTGCTTAATAGTCTGCAAATATTTTTCTTGGCCGCGATTGGGTTTATGTATTTCAATGAGCGTCAGTCTATCGTACAGCTTATTAGTTTGTTTTTAGCCATGATAGGCGTGGCAATGATAGGTAGCCCTGAATTCGCACACAATACCGCTGCGACTTGGGGCTTTGTCACTGGGATTGTATCTGGTGCCATGCTAGCGGCTTCGATGACCTTTATCCGCAAAACGCACGATACGGAACCGACGCCTATATTTATGCTCATGCAGCTAATCAGTATCGGCGGCGTCTTAGCCATGATTATACCGATGTTTGTATTTGACACAGGTAATATTCTGCCCAATACATGGTCTGAGATTGGCTGGGTACTTATCTATGGTACAGTGATGCAATGCTTGGCATGGGGCTTGATTGCCTACTCTATTCCTAAACTATCTCTGGCACTGACTGGACTGCTATTATTGACTGAACCTATTGCAGCCCTTGTCATTGACTATAGCTGGCTGGACAAGCCGATTAACACTTTACAGTGGAGTGGCGCACTATTAACGATGTTTGCTATTTACTTAGGCTCATTGAAACCAAAGCCACGCGCCCTTCGCCGCTATCGTTTCTTTTCAAGATTTTATAAGCGTGACTATAAGTAATATTGATTTTTTCAATACTGTTGCTCAATATTGCCATACAAAAAGCGCCCATGCTATCGATAGCATGGGCGCTTTTTGTTAGATGAGATATGCTTTGACCATATTTATTTGATAGGCGCTAACTTCACTCTCATCAGTATTACTTATTTCGCTTCAGAACTTTGGTTAAACAAAGCATTTAACACGATAGCAGCTAAAGTAGCAGTACCGATACCGCCTAAATCAAAGCCACCTAAATGCAAGCTAAAGTTACCAGTACCCATAATGACCGTCACTGCTGCAATAATCAGATTGCTGTTTTTACTAAAATCAATATGGCTATCGATCCAGATTTTTATCCCAGCAACCGTGATAAGACCAAAGACAACAATAGAAGCACCGCCCAATAGAGCCGCTGGGATGGTCTGAATGATCGCACCAAACTTTGGTGACAGTCCCAATATGATAGCAACCAAACCTGCTACGACAAATATCGTCGTGCTATACACTTTGGTAACCGCCATGACACCGATATTTTCAGCATAAGTGGTGACACCTGTACCACCAAATCCTGCCGAAAAAGTCGTGGCTAAACCGTCCGCCAAAAATGCTCGGCCCATATAAGGGGTCACACGAGCCTTGGTCATACCCTCTACTGCCTTAAAATGCCCTAGGTTTTCAGCCACCAATATAAAGGCCACAGGTGCAATTAGGATAATAGCGCTCATCTCAAAGCGCGGCGTATGAATGCTTGGTAGTCCAAACCATGAAGCGGCAGCTACTGTACTAAAATCAATCGCAGTACCAAAGCCTAGAATATTGGTCATGACAAAATAAGCAACATACGACAGAACCAAACCGACGAGTAGCAACAGACGACGCAACATACCGCGAGTAAATACTGCAACACCACTAATGAGCAATACGGTCAAGGTAGCCATCCAAGCATCAAACTGATTGGCAGACACGCCTTGAATGGTCACTGGCGCCAAGTTAAGACCGATAATCATGACAATCGCACCTGTCACGATAGGCGGCATCAAACGCTCAATCCAACCTGTACCTGTCTTCATCACTAGCAGACCAATCAATGCATAAATAATACCGCAGGCCATAATACCGCCTAGCGCAACATTTAGATTGTCATTGAACCCTGCGCCTGCATAAGCGGTCACCGCGATGACTGGACCAATGAAAGCAAAGCTTGATCCCAAGTAGCTCGGCATGCGCCCACCGGTAATCATAAAGAACATTACCGTACAGATACCGGACATCAAGATAGCTAAGTTAGGATCAAACCCCATTAATAAAGGCGCAAGCACAGTTGCACCAAACATGGCAAACGTATGCTGTATGCCGAGCAATACGCTTTTTGATGGAGGTAAATAGTCGTTGATACCGACTGGATCACGATCCAAGTCACCCTTATAAGGACGCCATGTCGGAAACCAACGGCCATTTTCAAAATCTGGATTATGCGGATAATTGGTAGCGGCTGAATCAATGCCTGCAGACTCCAAGGCATTTTGAGTCGATAGATCTTGAGCGCTATTGTCTGACGTTGATGAAGGGTCTTTTTGAGATGGCATGCGCGCTTGTCCTATGTGAGCTAAGCTAAAGTAATAGGCTAGAATAACTGATAAAATAAGTATATTAATAAATGGATATATTTCTAAGGGCTTGTATAAATAGCAAAACGTTAAGTCTTTCTATCTATAATATGTCATCCTAATTCATTCATTTATGTTGTAATATGACAAACCAAAAGTATTATTTGGTATGATAGCCATATCTTGCTAGATGTATGAATACGGATATGTCTGACTGAAAAATTTAGTCTTTTTTAATCCGTCTTATTTTACGATGATAACCAACTTACAGGATGTTACATAGTTGTTGACTGCGAGCATGATAACGGAGTTTCAAAATAAATAAAAGTTATTATTCAACTGCCCTCAGTGCTCATTTACCTTATAACCTTCATAAATAGTGTCTCGCGCCCACCTATCAATGGTGACTAGGAGCGATAGCTGTCTATTATATTTTTCACAAAAGCGCCCAATGCCATAGATAAAATAGGCTAAAGCGCTTAAAATTTTTGGTGACTTATTATGATCAGTGTTTTTGATTTATTTAAAATCGGCATCGGCCCATCCAGTTCGCATACAGTCGGACCGATGGTCGCTGCAAACTTATTTTTGACCTCGCTAACTGAGCAGATGGAACTGACTGCGGTTAAGACCATTGAAATTGAACTATATGGTTCTTTGGCGGCGACCGGAAAAGGCCATGCAACAGATACCGCTATCTTGTTAGGACTGCTTGGACATACGCCTAGCACGATAGACACACGCATGACCAGTAGCTACCTATCTCCTATTTTCTCTGACAAGATTCTCAATGTATCAGGCACGCATACGATTGCTTTTGATACAGAGCAAGAAATCTACTGGTATGACGATACTGTGCTGCCTTATCACCCTAATGCATTGACGCTACGCGCTATTTCAACTGAAGGTGTTCGCTATCAGCAGACTTATTATTCAGTCGGTGGCGGTTTTGTCATTAATGAAGAAGATGCAACTAACCCAGACGAAGATCATGCCAGCCCGACCATCGATAGAGTTCCCTACCCGTTCAATAACGCAGCAGAGCTACTAGAGCAATGTCGTGAGCATGACTTGAGCATCAGCGAATTGGTACTAGCAAACGAATGTCACTTCCATGCCAAAGAAGAAGTATTTGCTTATCTAGATAGCATTTGGGAAGTCATGCAAGACTGCGTCAAACAAGGCTGTGAAAATGGCGGTATCCTACCGGGTGGGTTAGATGTAAAACGCCGTGCCCAAGATTTGCATACGCAGCTGTGTGCTGAAAAAGACCAACCTATCACCAAGACTGATAAGTTAGCCGCTATGGACTGGGTCGATTTGTACGCGCTCGCCGTTAATGAAGAAAACGCCAATGGCGGCAAAGTAGTCACGGCTCCAACCAATGGCGCAGCAGGTATCATTCCTGCCGTACTGCACTACTATCGTGACTTTTTGCCCAACTACAGCCAAGATGGCGTTCGTAAATTTTTGCTAAACGCCACTGCTATCGGCAGCCTGATCAAACAAAATGCATCAATCTCTGGTGCTGAAGTCGGTTGCCAAGGTGAAGTTGGTTCTGCGTGTGCAATGGCAGGCTCTGCACTGGCAGAAATCATGAATGGCACGCCAGCCAAATGTTTAAATGCGGCAGAGATTGGCATTGAGCATAATCTAGGCCTTACTTGTGATCCTATTGGCGGACTGGTACAAGTGCCTTGTATCGAGCGTAATGCGATGGGCGCAGTCAAGGCAATCAATGCAGCGCGCCTAGCCTGTAGAGGTAATGGTCAACACTTTGTCTCTTTAGACAAAGCGATAGAGACGATGAAGCAAACAGGTGCCGATATGTCTGATAAATATAAAGAAACAGCACGAGGCGGTCTGGCGGTCTATGCTGATAATAGAATCCCTACGGCAACACGCGGTGTCAGTGTTAATTATAGTCAGTGCTAGGTTGACTCCCTTAAAAATGATTTACTGACAACAAAAACAACAAAAAGGCCTCTAACGAATTAGAGGCCTTTTTGTCATGTACAACTGGTTTATCGTCTATATATTGCTATCAATATTATTCAGCAGTTTTTGATACCACTTCGTTTAGAATCCAAACTGGCTGTACGACATTTGAGCCTTCTGCGGTTACTGCTTCTTGGCGTACATCTAGCACATAACGATAGTTCGGCTCATAGGTAAAGCCTTGAATATTACCGTTTAGCGTGGTGTAGTTTTTCTGATAGGTCTGACGATACTGCAAGCACTGTGATTCAACCATGCTGCCATCAGTAGCAGTCAAGTCACATACTGCTTTACGCGGTGCAATTTCCACTTCAAAACTTGGGATGTTTACTACTTTTACATTCATAGGTTGTCCTTCAACGACCATCGTGCGCTCATCATCCATACTCATCGTAGAGCAACCAGAAAGGGCAAAAGTTGTCATCAATGCTGCAAGTGCTAATTTCTTCATTATTCAATCCTCAGATAATTGTTATTGATTCTTTATTAATAGTTTAGTTACTGGCTTAACTACTAACTTATGGTTGCTTAGATAAAATTATTATTTTGAACACCTTATCTTGCTTTGCTACAAGCTAACAAGGTCATTTGCTTTTTACTGAAACCAGTATAGGCCGCTATTCGTCATGCCCTCTATGACTGCTTTGTAAAGTAACGTCAGCTTTTGCAACTGATGTTAATGAAGCGTATTAAATAGCAGAGTTATTTGCTACTGAGCAGAAGTTTGACACTAAAAAGCCAGAACAATATTTGTTCTGGCTTTGATACAACTATGCACATTCTGTTTTGCTAAGAATGACTAGCTACGATAATCAGCGTTTATTTTGACGTAATCGTATGATAGATCGCAGGTATATACGGTATCGCTAGCATCACCACGTGCAAGGTCGATATGAATGGTAATCTCAGGTCGGCTCATGACTGTTTTGCCCGCCTCCTCTGTATAGTCAGGTGCAACACCGCCATTTTGACAAATCATTACCTCGTCTAGATACACATCAACTTGCTCTGTATCTAAATTTTCGATACCAGCATAGCCCACTGCTGCTAATATGCGTCCCCAGTTAGCATCACTAGCAAAGAATGCCGTTTTTACCAAGGGTGAATGTGCGACTGCATAAGCCACATCGCAGCACTCTTGCGTGGTTTGACCACCAGTCACTTTGACCGTCATGAATTTAGTAGCGCCTTCGCCATCACGCACAATCAGTTGTGCCAGACGGACAAACACATCAACCAATGCATCGAATACAGGCTGATAATGTGGATGCTCTGGACTATCAATCACCTCTGAGCTAGCAGCGCCTGTTGCAATCAACACACAACAGTCATTGGTTGAGGTATCGCCGTCGACAGTGATTCGGTTGAAAGACTGTTCATTGATAGCGCTTAGCATCTCTTGTAATAAGTCAGCTGCGATGTTGGCATCTGTCGCCACATAGCCCAGCATAGTTGCCATATTCGGGCGTATCATTCCTGAGCCTTTAGACATACCAGTGACATGATAGCTAGTACCTGCCACATCAATTTTTTGGCTGGCTAATTTAGGAATAGTATCTGTCGTACGAATGCCATTAGCAGCAGCTAGCCAACTATCAGACGCTAGATTAGCCAATGCATTATCCAGACCTGCGATGACGGCATCACTATTTAACGGCTCACCAATCACACCAGTAGAGAATGGCAATATCGCATTGGTATCTACACCGGCCTTTTCAGCCAATGCTGTACAGATATCAATGGCTCGGCGCTTGCCATCAGCGCCCGTACCTGCATTTGCGTTACCTGTATTAGTGACTAAATAGCGCGGACTGACCTTAGCAAAGTGCTCACGCAATACTCGCACTGGCGCTGCACAAAAGGTGTTTTTAGTGGTGACAACCGCAGTAGTAGCTTTGTCAGATATTTCGATAACTACTAGATCATCGCGGTCCTTATAACGGACACCTGCCGCTGTGGCACTGAGTTTGATACCATCGATAGGATAGATAACGTCAGGTACTGATACATTTCCAACAGCCATAATAAAATCCTTATTTTTCAATTTTTATCGTTATTTACGGAATACTAAGTGATAAACACTACAGTCAGTTCAAGACAGTTCAGATCCAAGAAGAACTAGCTGCAGCACTACAATAAGCAGACTGAACAAGCTAATCATCGTATCTAATTGACATGATAATTGACTATATGTAGGTATCACGGTATATAAGTATTACGGTTTCTTTAGGTCAAATGCTGACCAAATCGGTGCATGGTCAGACGGTTTTTCCATAGCACGTAGCTCATAACTGATACCAGCATCGATACATTTATCGATTAAGTCTGAAGTGCATAGGATATGATCAATACGTAACCCGCGCTTAGGTTCATCATTGAAGCCGCGACTGCGATAATCAAACCAGCTGTATAACTCGGTGCTCTCTGGATAATGCAGACGGTAAGTATCTGTCAGCTCACGTGACATCAATGCTGAATACCATTCACGCTCTTCTGGCAGAAATGAGGTTTTTCTATTTTTCAGCCAACGCTTAGCATTAACTTCACCAATACCAATATCGATATCTTCTGGTGCAATATTCATATCACCCATGACGATAATCGAACGACCTTCCGCTTTTAGCGTATCAATATAAGCCATCAAATTGGCATAATAAGCGCGCTTCATTGGAAATTTGGTCGGGTGATCTTGGCTCTCTCCTTGCGGAAAATACCCGTTAAGTACATCTACTTCACGACCTTCAAACTCATAACGTGCATGGATAAAGCGCTTTTGGGCTTCTTCATCTTCGCCAGGGAAGCCTTTTTGTACGAATACAGGTGCAGCTTTGGATAATAGTGCGACGCCGTAATGCCCTTTTTGTCCAAAGTACTCTACGTGGTAGCCCAGACCTTCGATATCGCTAAGCGGAAATTGATCATCATGAACCTTGGTTTCTTGTAGGCCCATGACATCAGGATCGATTACCTCACGCACCGCCTCGAGCTGATGCTGACGTGCGCGGATACCATTGATGTTAAAACTGACAAAACGGGTCATAAACTGTCCTATACTGATTGGTTAGAATATAGCGCTCTATAAATAGGTGAAATATAAACGACTATGATAACAAATGTAAGCGGTTCTAGCGGTTGCATGGCCTGATATCTTGAGCTAGAGTAACTCTATTATAAGCACTATCTATTATTGGTCTATCTGAAACACTTTTATTCAACAATACTTATTAAGAATATCGAGCATCATTATGACAACAATTAAGCAAAAAAATACGACATCAGCCATGAATGATGACACCAAACCATTATTTGCTAAAGACTATAACGTCTATATTAACCATACTGATGCTGGCGGTATAGTCTATCACGCCAATCACTTGGTGTTTTTTGAAAACTGCCGACGCGACTGGTTTACTGAGCTGGGCTTAAATGGATATTTTTTGCAGACTGACAGTGGTGAAGTGCAGCATTTTGTCGTGAGTCAGGCCGACTTGCAATACAAAAGAGCCATTCTATTAGATGAGGTAATTAGCGTACGTATTGATAAAGTGGAGCTAAAACCTGCCAGCATCATATTTTACCAAAGTATATATCGCAATCTACCAAATCATAGTACTACCGAAACAGATGATAGCCAGCTCCTAAGCAGCACCAAAATCGTTATTGCCTGCGTACAAAACCTCGTCAAACCAGAGCCAATGAGTAATGACGAGATAGGCAGCGATAAACAAGATACTGCAGCGACAACCCCACCAATGCGTCCTATTCGTGTACCAAAAAAACTGCGCGTTACGATCGAACAAGCTATCGACGAGCAAGTAAATGGTCAGCAGTAGAACGCTATGAGCATAGATACGGATAGAGTGTTGCTTGAATTTGATAACCTATGGGTACATAGCCAACGGACGATAAATGCTCAAAGCATTAAAAATAGCAAAGAAGCCTCGAATAAAATCTCTATGCCGTATAGCATTTATCAAAAATGGGCAAGCAAGCTAACCGCAGACGCTTCACTGGATAAAGAGCCATCAACTCCTGATCGAACGCTAATAAGCGGTGCGAGCGGTACGCTATTGTCAGGGCAAGTTACTGTTTTGACAGGAGCGTCTGGTAGCGGTAAATCAGTACTGTTGCGAATATTGGCAGGGTTACTTCCCATGAGCAGCGGTACTGTTCGTTTGCGCAATGATGGCAAGTTGAGTAGTGATTACTATGATATTCACAAAACTGCACCTGTACTGTGGCGCCAGCAAGTTGCCCTACTCGCTCAGCATCCACAGTTGCTAGACGGCAGTGTCCTTGAAAACCTACAAATGCCTTATCAATTGCATGCTCATCAATCGCAGACTTTTGATAGAGACTGGCATATTGCTCAGCTTGAACACTTAGATAGAAGTGCAGATTTTTTGCAACAAGACGCCAAGCACTTATCTGGTGGCGAGCGCCAACTGGTCAATACATTGCGTCTATTACAGTTCAATCCAAAAGTTCTATTGCTAGATGAACCAACTGCTGCTTTGGACATTGACACTTCAACACAGCTAGTCAACTTACTCTTTAACTGGTTGCACGCCGATGCACAGCGCACACTCCTATGGGTAACTCATGACACAAAAGATATCATGCCTTTGGCAAATAGACATTGGCATATGCAAGCAGGTGTACTCACCGCAGACTCTTGAAGAACTTTTATACAAGAATATCTAATCAAATGAGTAAGTCTTCATATAGCTGCTCGGACAATTTAGCACGTTAATAACTTCAACCCTCACCATATATTATTACCATAATTACTTCCTAAATAAGCTCATACGAGTGGTACGAATGATATGCAAATTTTTCTCACTTATAGTGATATTGCTCTTGCCAGTAGTTTAATTATTATCGTGTTACTCATCTCTTGGCGCTTACGGTTAAGACTAAGCAAGACCCTTTTGATAGCGGCACTTCGTACGATTATACAGCTTAGCTTTATTGGGCTGATACTGGCGTGGATTTTTGCACGTGAACAATGGTATGAAGTGCTACTTATCTTAACGGTCATGACTTTAATTGCAGGAAGTGCCGCCAAAAATCGCGTTAAACGCAGTTATAAGGGGTTATTAACAGATACGTTATTGGCAGTCGGTATCTCAGCAATACTAGTAACGGCGATTGCGATTATAGCGATTTTGAATGTGCAGCCTTGGTATACACCACAATTCATTATTCCTATATTGGGTCTGATATTAGGTAACTCTCTGACTGCCATTTCGTTGACAAGCAATCAATTGATTGAATCCTTTCATGAGCAATCTGGACGTATCGAGATGATGCTCAGTCTATCTGCTAAGCCATTCGAAGCCGTCCATGAGCAGATAAAAGCAGCTATCACTAATGGCATGACTCCAACCCTGAACTCTATGCTAGTCGTCGGTATTGTTAGCTTACCAGGCATGATGACGGGTCAAATTCTAGCGGGCGCCGATCCCACTCAAGCCGTACGCTATCAAATAGTCACTATGTTCCTGATATGTGTCAGCAGCACGCTTGGCTGCACCATCAGTGCCTTACTCATTTATCGACGTTTTTTTAATAAAAAAGATCAATTCATTTTACTGCAATAGTCTTAGCATCTACATTCCTGTGTTTTTTGTCAGCTTACCAATATTAATTATCTAATCCTTCTTTTGTCAGCCAGCAAAGTTACTATATTCTAATAAGTTAATATATGTACTGCTCAGTATCGCTTACTGTTATTGTTTTAAACTAAATTCATGCTAATGTATTGCTCAAATGTATCGTTTTTTTGATACTTTATTTGTAAGCAGCAGATAAACAGTTTTAGAACGAGCATTATTTTTATTACTAAACATTTTATTTGTTTGTTCTATTTAATGCTTTATCTAAATATTTATTAAATAGAATGCTGTGATAGCAGCAAAAAGACTAGCTATTAATCAATAGACAAGGATGCTATTGAATATAGTATATATCGCCTAAATAAGTGGTGGTTTGTACTATTGATAAATTAACAACTATCCTCTTAAACCATTTTAGCCTATATCAAATCGCAAGGATGCTAACTATGATATCGAACAAACCTTGGCTTTCTCAATATCCAGCCGGTGTGCCAAAAACCATTAATCCCGATAGATATAGCAGCATCATGGAGCTGTACGAAGAATGCTTCGATCGCTTCCGTGGACATCCGATGAGCATTTGTATGGGAGTTACTCATACTTATGGTGATATTGATAATGCTTCGATGGCAGTCGCTGCTTGGCTACAGAACCAAGGCTTGCCAAAAGGTAGTGTCGTCGCTCTCATGATGCCAAACGTTCCACAGTATCTGCCCACCATGATTGGAATACTACGTGCAGGCTACGTTTGTACCCCTGTCAACCCACTATATACTGGCCGAGAATTACGCCATCAGCTTAACGACTCAGGTGCCCAGGCAATCTTTGTGGTTGATAACTTTGCCCAAGCGCTTGAGCAAGTTATTGAAGAAACGGCTATCAAACGTGTCATCCTATCGAAGATGGGCGATATGATGGGTTTGAAAGGTATTTTGGTCAATACAATTATTCGTCAGGTCAAACGCTTAGTGCCCAAATACAACCTTAACGATCCTAAGTACCATGTCACTAAGTTTCCTGAAGTATTGAAAAAAGGTAAAAACCTACCTTTTCAGCAACCAAAAATGTCTTTGGATCAAAAAGCATTTTTACAATATACAGGTGGTACCACAGGACTTTCGAAAGGCGCTATTTTGTCGCAGCGTAATATCGTAGCAGCAGCGATGCAATCAGAAGCATGGACTCGCCCTATCACATCAGAAATTAACGAAGTGTACATCAATATGGTAATGGCGCTGCCGCTCTATCATATTTTTGCATTCATGCTTAGCCTACTTGGTATGCGCTCAGGCTATACCTTTATACTAGTACCTAATCCACGTGATATTCCTGGATTTGTTAAAACTTTATCAAAACAACCATTCCATATTTTCCCTGCAGTAAATACCCTCTTTAAGGGGCTGCTCGATAATCCTAATTTTAAAGATTTGGACTTTAGCTCTTTACGTATCTCACAAGCTGGTGGTATGGCGGCTACTGAGCAAACTGCGAATCGCTGGTTAGAAGTAACTGGCTGCGCGATGATCGAAGGTTGGGGTATGACAGAAGGCGTTGCAGTCGGCACCGCCAACGTTATTACCAATCGTGAGTTTAACGGTACTATCGGTGTGCCAGCCCCTGGTGTCGATGTTATTATTATCGATGAAGACGGCAGGCATGTAGATCTAAACGAAGGGGGCGAGCTATGTATTAAAGGCCCTAACGTAACCTCTGGATATCTAAATAGAGACAGTAGTGCTGATTTTACTAGTGATGGTTATTTCCGCACTGGTGATATCGTCAGCATGGATGACAAGGGTTATATTAAACTGCTAGATCGCAAAAAAGACATGATCTTGGTTTCAGGCTTCAATGTATTTCCAAACGAAATTGAGTCCGTGATGCTTGATTGTGATGGTATTCTTGACTGCGCGGTAATTGGCATTCCTGATAGTCATCAAGGTGAAGCGGTCAAAATATACGTAGTACCTGAAGACAATAATGTTACCAAAGAAGTGATTACAGATTTTGCGTTAGACAATCTAACGGGTTATAAGTGTCCACGTCACATTGAGTTTGTGAGCGACTTACCAAAGAGTAATGTCGGTAAAGTACTGCGTCAAAAATTGCGTGAAAAACACAATGCAGACTACCCTCAAGTATAAATAGAGACAATTTTTAAAAAATTCTAAAAACATGAATTTATTTTTACTAAAGGCATCTTACAGTAATTGTAAGATGCCCTTTTTGTATATTTATTTTCTGTCATTCAACTATAAAATTTCTCTATTATAATTACTACAAATCTACTTTCATATTCAGTTATATGACATTTTTTGAATAAATTTCATGTTAATTACTTGATAAGAAAGTAAATTATTTGTCTAGGTATTTTCTGATTATTCAACATATATTATTTCATTTATCAAATTTAACTGTAAACTATCAAGTTCTTGTATAAGAATAACAGGCACGGTTGTAGTTATGTTAATGTATTGCCAAAATGTGTCACTATACTTTCTGTTATTTTGATCTTATATAATTATGATTCATATCGATTGATTAGCAGCATTACTAGTAGCTATTTTCATTACCAAAACATTAATTGGTTTTTTAATCTGATGAGCTATTTATGCTCTGTGATTAAATCAAACTTTATAAGGGCCCCGTATTTTAGCAGTATGTGAACATATAGGATAGCACTCGACAATTTCTTGCTAACGGAACAGCGATTTAAATTGTTGACATGGATGTGACTACTTTTTTATAGAGCCTTAATTTATTTTAATATTTAAGGACGCTAATCATGACTGTAGATAAACCTTGGCTTGCTCAATACCCAGAAAATGTACCCAAGACGATTAATCCTGATCAGTATGAAAGCCTCATAGAGTTATATGAAGAGTGTTTTAACCGCTTTCGTATGCATCCGATGACTATCTGTATGGGTGTGACGCATACTTATGGTGATGTTGATAACGCTTCACTGGCAGTAGCAGCATGGTTACAAGCTCAAGGTTTACCTAAAGGTAGCGTAGTGGCTCTCATGATGCCGAACGTTCCACAATACCTACCGACTATGATTGGTATTCTGCGTGCAGGTTACGTTTGTACACCTATTAATCCGCTATATACAGGCCGTGAGCTACGTCATCAATTGAACGACTCGGGCGCTCAGGTTATTTTTGTTGTGGATAACTTTGCTCAAGCTTTAGAACAAGTCATTGAAGAAACCAATATCAAACGTATCGTGCTGTCAAAAATGGGCGATATGATGGGTTTAAAAGGTATTTTGGTCAATACAGTCATCCGTCAGGTCAAACGCTTGGTTCCAAAATACAACCTGAACGATCCTAAGTACAATGTCACTAAATTCCCTGAAGTATTGAAAAAGGGAAAAAACCTACCGATTCAAGCACCAAAAACCACCCTACAACAAAAAGCGATTTTGCAATATACAGGTGGTACGACTGGGTTATCTAAAGGTGCTGTCCTAACACAACGTAATGTCGTTGCTGCTGCTATGCAATCAGAGGCATGGTATCGCCCTGTGACCTCAGGTATCAACGAAGTATACATCAATATGGTTATGGCCTTACCGCTGTATCATATTTTTGCCTTTATGCTGAGTTTGCTCGGTATGCGTTCAGGTTATACCTTTATCCTAGTACCTAATCCGCGCGATATGCCAGGGTTTATTAAAACGTTATCAAAACAACCATTCCACATCTTTCCTGCAGTCAACACTCTATTCAAAGGGTTACTTGACCAGTCAAACTTTAAAGACTTAGACTTTAGCTCGTTACGTATCACTCAAGCTGGTGGTATGGCGGCAACTGAGCAAACCGCAGCACGTTGGTTAGAAGTGACTGGCTGCCCTATGGTTGAAGGTTGGGGTATGACTGAAGGCGTGGCTGGTGGTACTGCCAACGTTATCACTGACCGCAAGTTCAACGGTACTATTGGTATACCTGTACCGAGTGTCGATATTATCGTGATTGACGAAAACGGTGAGCGTGTTGGTATGCATCAAGCAGGCGAGATGTGTATCAAAGGTCCAAACGTAATGTCAGGATACTTTAATAAAGACAATAGCAATGACTTTACTCGTGATGGCTACTTCCGCACTGGCGATATCGTTAGCATGGATGAAAAAGGCTACTTTACTCTACTAGATCGCAAGAAAGACATGATCTTAGTTTCAGGCTTCAATGTATTTCCGAATGAGATCGAATCTGTCATGCTTGATTGTGATGGTATTGTCGATTGTGCCGTAATTGGTATTCCTGATGAAAATCAAGGTGAAGCGGTTAAAATTTATATCGTACCTGCCGATAATAACGTCACTAAAGAAGTCATCAAAGAATTCGCACTTGAAAATTTGACTGGTTATAAATGTCCACGTCATATTGAGTTTGTCAGTGAACTACCAAAGAGTAATGTTGGTAAAGTACTACGTCAAAAGCTGCGTGAACAGCATATGTCAAATAATCCTCAAACGTTGTAATACTTGCTCTGCTATTTCAGAGCAAATAGAAGAAGCCTACTATTATTGTAGTAGGCTTCTTCTTTTCTAACTTAAGAAAACCAATTTTATTAACTTAGTTTATTCATTACTTGTAATGGCAAGTGCTTCATCGCGTGACTGACCATGGACCAAGGTAGGCTCGGCACACAGGCTTCATCCACACCCGCTTCGATAGCCGCGACAATTGCTTTGGTACCAGTATCTGTATCAACTTCAAATGGTAATGGCTTAGAGCCTTCATTGATTTCAGTACGAATATAACCTGGGTAAATTGTAGAAACTTTAATAGGTAAATTGGTCAAAAGCATATCAGCACGAATGCCTTCTGCTAAGTGAGCCAAGCCAGCTTTACTTGCACCATAGGTCGTCAGATGCCTAGGTAATCCACGCATGGCTGACATGCTCGATATCACGACCAAATGGCCATTGTTCTGAGCACGGAAGATATTCATGGCGGCTTCACACTGTGCCAGTGCGGCGACAAAATTGACATCGGCAGTGCGACGATTGGTTTCAAAATGCCCTTTACCAATGCGGCGACTATCACCAATGCCAGCATTGACCACTACTCGCTCAATGCTACCAAAGTCATCTGCAAAAGCATCAAATACTTGAAAAACCGTATCATAATCACTCACATCTAGTGCTTGGTATTCGACTCGGATATCAGGGTACTTGTCCATCATCTCTGATTTTAGATGCTCTAAACGATCAGTGCGACGCGCACATATAGCCAAGTTGTAGCCAAGGCTAGCAAACAATCTTGCCATACCCTCGCCCAGACCTGAACTGGCACCTGTGATAAGCACCGTTTTACCTGTGCCTACTTGCTGCTTACTCAGGTCTTTTAGATAGCTTGTAGGTCGAACCGCGCCTACTATCTGGTTTTTGCTATGGCGCGCACTTTTAGCAACCAATTTTATTAATTTATTTTGCATGTACCGTCCTTTGTATATCGATATTACACAGAATCAAATCGGTATTTCTTAGTATAAACGTCGATAAGGTTTATACTTTAAGCAGATATGACACTACATTATCCGCAAATCATGTGTAAATTTACCGCCATGTCACAAACGGTTTACCATCAGAGAATAAATGACTGTATTCATTTAAAGACAACAAGCGAGAACTTTGATTTTTTAAAGTAATAGAGGTCACACCCGTATTAACCAAGCTTTTATTCAGCTGATAAGCGGTCTGACTGCCTTGTCGCAATAACTGTGCAGTGATTGCAGCGATGACACCACCTGAAGTGAATACGAGCACGGTGCTGCCCTGATCTAAGCTCATACTTGCTACTTTTGTACGTACTTGTTCAAGGGCTTGCTGTGCACGATCATTAAACTGTGGCCAACTTTCAAGATAATCTTGGTCATTGTCACCAGCATGCCAGCGCTGCATCGCTTGATCAAATAGCTCAGCCAGTCGTGTCGCTGGCGATTCTGCTTTGGCGATTTCAGCTGAGATGTCAGATCGATTGCCAGATGCCTCTGCTGACTTAACGAATACGTCTTTATGATTAAACTCATCAAACTGCGGCAGAATATAACTATCAGGCTGATCAAAGTTGATTGCGGGCGCAACAGCTGTGCCATTGCTATTACTGGCATGTACAGATGACTGGTAACGCTCCCAAAAATGACGTGCTGAGTCTTGCTGTCGAACCAGCCTACCAGTAAATATGGCATCGATGCGGCGCTGTGTGGCTGCATAGTGCTGACCTAACATTTGGGCTTGGACAGTACCTAGCTCTGAGAGTTGATCATAGTTTTCTTGTCCAAAAGACGCTTGGCCATGACGTGCTAAAAGTATGGTTGTCATAAATTCTTACCTTTTATCATATTTGCTAAAGTACGGTTTGCTGAATGCTTACGCTTCAGGGGGAGTCAGGTGCTTTTGCAAAATAACCTTTTGGTAAAATACTTTTGACCACTTTTTGAACAGGGCTTGGTAACTGCTCGATAGCAGCAGCATCTACCCCTATGTCTTCTAAATGCGGCTGCACATGCGCATTGAATAAGGCTTCGCCTTCATATTGCGCAATTAATTTCAAACATTTAGCATGCATGACATGTATAACGAGCCAAGCGTTTTTGAAAGCTGGATTGGTGGTTTGCTTATGATAATAACGATAGTAGATTTGCTGAATAATGCCTGAGAGGCGGAACAATCCGAACACTTCATAAAAGGTCCAATTATCTATCTCTAAACCTGACTGTTTTAGATAATATTCAACCACTTCATCGCGCGTCATCATGCCTTCTAAATGTGTTGGCTGACGACGGAACTGCTGCATGATGATATTATCATCTTCTTCAATCCAGTAAGCCAACGCACTACCCAAGTCCATCAATGGATCACCAAGGGTTGCCATCTCCCAGTCGAGCACGCCAATAACTTTGGTCGGCTCATCCGCATCAAGTATTACATTGTCAAAGCGCCAATCATTATGAATGATACAAGTTTTGCTATCAGCTGGTGTGTGCTTAGCAAGCCATTGTCTAACCAGTGCAAAGCTCGGTACGTTTGGCGTCTTTGCTTTAACATAACGTTTATCCCAACCACTGATCTGGCGTTCGCAATAACCTTTACCGCGGCCCAAATTGACCAAATCAGGATGCTCGGTATAGTCTATCTGATGTAACTCTACCAAAGCGTCTAATACATTGGTGCAAAGCAGACGCGTTTGCTCAGGATTTAGATCGATACCTTCTGGTAATTCTGCACGAGGGATAATACCTTCCATCCGCTCCATCACATAAAAGTCAGCGCCGATAACAGCTTCATCCGTACATAGCGCAATCATCTCAGGCACATAAGGATATGCATCTTTTAACGCTTTTTGAACGGTGTACTCACGCACCATGTCATGGGCAGATTTTGCCTTGGTACCTTTTGGTGGACGACGTAATATGAGGTCTTGGTTTTTATCTTTACCTTCATATTGTAGTCGATACGTCCAGTTTGATGCGCCGCCTGAGAACTGAGTGACTGTAGGCTCGCCTACTACGCCGACACCTTGACCGCGAAGCCATTCACTGACTGCTTTGGCATCAAGCTCTTCACCCTCGCGTACGGCACCGCCTTTGTCTAGTACTTTATTATCAGTTGCCATGAGACATTCCTTATCATGTGGTCATTTATTTTTATAACAAATATGCGAGCTAGTTCTCAATTCAATTTATCTCATGCTTATTACCATTTTTGAAATGAGGACTCGCTCTAGTGATGAAAAATTCACTACTAAATCATTAATAGTGAATTCTTAATTAGCATTTTGATTGGCTTATTCTTGATAGTTGCGTGAGCAAATCAAAACTAACTCACACAACCGTTTGTTAAGATTAAACTTAAGACTAAGCTTTGTCAGATTTAGCAGAACGACTAAAGCCCTGACGTTTTAGTTCTAATTTGGCAATCATGGTTTTATGTACTTCATCTGGACCATCTGCCAAACGTAGTACACGTGCTTGCGCGTAGAAGTTCGGTAGTAATGTATCTTGGCACACGCCCATACCACCATGAATCTGAATCGCCATATCAACGACTTCTTGTAGCACAGTTGGCGCCACTACTTTGATAGCAGAGATTTCCGTCAATGCTGCTTTGGTGCCTTGAGCATCCATTTTTTGGGCGGCGTACAATGTGAGCAAGCGTGCTTGGTCAATTTTGATACGGGCCTCGCTGATACGCTCAAAGTTACCACCCAATTGTAGTAACGGCTTACCAAAGGCAGTACGCGACATACCACGCTTGACTGCTAATTCAAGAGATTTTTCGGCAGCACCGATACAGCGCATGCAATGATGAATACGACCTGGCCCTAGACGACCCTGGGCAATCTCAAAACCTTTACCAGGTCCACCAATAAAGTGGCTGACTGGCACACGCACATTCTCGAAGCTAATCTCACCATGGCCGTGCGGTGCATCATAATCACCAAACACTTTAAGCATACGTTTGATGTTCACACCTGGTGTGTTGACTGGCACAAGCACCATCGAATGCTGATGATGACGGTCTGCACTTTCATCCGCGGTATATGCCATCACAATCAGGACATCAACCGCTGGATCACCAAGACCAGATGACCACCACTTGCTACCATTGATGACAATCTCATCACCATCTACTACGGCGGTTGCTTGCATATTGGTTGCATCACTTGACGCCACGTCAGGCTCAGTCATACAGAATACAGAGCGTGTCTTACCTTCTAGGATTGGGGTAAGCCACTTGTCTTGCTGCTCTTGAGTACCGTAGCGCCATAACAGCTCCATGTTACCGCTATCAGGTGCATTACAGTTAAATACATGAGGTGCTAGCAAACTACGACCAGTCAATTCTGCAATAGGCGCATAATCAGTGACTGACAGTCCTGCACCTAGTGTGTCATCTGGCAGGAATAAATTCCATAAGCCTTCTTCACGTGCTTGTTTGCGCAGGTTTTCGTAGGCTTCTGGCCATTCCCAGTTTTCCCAATTACCATCAGGGTTTTTCTTATGACAATCTTCCCAGAATTGGGCTTCGATAGGCTCAATATTCGTTTCGATAAACGCTTTGACTTTGGCATGCATGGCTTGACCATGTTCTGTTGCGGTAAACATTAAATTGTCGTTAGACATAAATGACTTCCTTTTCTTTATTGATTGTCTAAATCAAATGTTGATAAAAAGCTCTACTAGAGCTTTAGTGTACGCACGTATACTGTTTTCCGTGTGCTACATTTATAACACAGCAATTGTCAATAAACAGCAAAAAGGCGCGACCAGCTAGGCCACGCCTTTTACAAAATATAAACAATGTATCCAAAAACTTCTGAGCACTAAAATACCATTATTTAACTATCATAATGATAACTAACATTATTTCAGAATATTTAGGCGACTATTCAAATCAAAACGTGCAAGTGCATCAGGTAATTTATCTACAGCCATACTCAGTGTCGCTTCTGCTGCTTGAGCCAATCCTAGCTTTTCTGCTAACGTCGGCTTCTGACGTGAATAAAGTGCGTACACTTCGTTGTCTTCCATACGCTCTAAAATATAGCTGTCTGAAGTTTGTAGACTGTCAATTAAGTTAAGCTTTAACGCATCTTCGCCATACCAATGCTCACCCGTAGCTACTTTGGCAACATCGAGTTCTGGACGATAGGTATTAACAAAATGCTTGAATAGCTCATGCGTCTGCTCTAGTTCTTCTTGGTATTTGGCACGGTCTTCGGCATCATTTTCACCAAATACAGTCACCGTACGCTTATAGTCACCAGCGGTAAACATCTCATAATCGACGTCGTGGTTTTTTAGCCATTTATGGAAGTTTGGCAATTGCGACACCACACCGATTGAACCAATGATAGCAAATGGTGCGGCTATTACCTTGTCTGCAACACAAGCCATCATATAGCCACCGCTTGCCGCCACCTTATCAACACAGACCGTCAATTTTAAGCCAGCATCCTTTAGGCGAACCAATTGCGCTGCGGCCAAACCATAACCATGTACCAGACCACCGCCTGATTCAAGACGTACGATAACTTCGTCACCTTTATTTGCGGTACTAATTAAAGTACTGATTTCTTCACGCAAGTGCTTGACCGCAGTTGCTTTGATATCACCGTCAAAATCGAGCACAAAAACTTGTGCCTTATCATCAGTATGTTTTTTCTTATTTTTAGTTTTTGCTTTCAATGCTTGCTTGGCTTTTTTGGCCATGACTTTTTTGAACTGTTTGAGGGCAGCTTTGCCTTGGGTGGCTTCCATCAAATCTTCACGGCGCTGCTTTTGAGCATCATTCAAGTGGCGTATTTTAAGCTCAACAGGGTTTTTAGGGGGATGAAATAGCATGGTTACAAATCCTCAAGTCAGTAAATATATTGATATGGCTGTTTTTATTAGCGTGCGGTTGATATGTGCACACTAAGCGGTGTTTTCAAGCATGATGACAATATTTAACCCAATATAAATATCACTGAATAAATACGTCAGATACTTGCAGACTCCCGTTCTTTGATTGAACTCAGCTGGTTGTATAACAAAGGCAGATTAGGCATAATATGCGTTTATATCAAATTTTCTGCAGCCAACGTGATGACCATATGTCTTAATCGCGTTGTTTGTGTGTTTTTTTTGCAAATAGCTTGAAACGCACAACAATGGCTGCATTATTGTACTTCGAATTGGGCTGATAACTGGATAACCATATTATGACGCAAAGCACTATGACGCATAGCGAATACCGAGACGAGTATTGCGGAGCCGTAACCGAGAGCTTGCTTGAGCAAACCATTAGTATCGTAGGCTGGGTACATCGTCGTCGCGATCACGGTGGCGTGATTTTCTTAGACATGCGTGACCGCGCTGGTATCTTACAGGTCGTGGTCGACCCTGATACCCCAGAAGCTTTCGCAGCAGCAGATGCTGTACGTCCTGAATACGTGCTAAAGATAACTGGCCGTGTACGTCGCCGTTATGAAGGTACTGAAAATAATAATATGACCAGTGGCCAGATTGAGCTATTGGGCAAAGAAATTGAAGTACTGGCTAAATCTGAAACACCGCCATTCCCATTGAATGACGAAAAAACGACTGTATCTGAAGACCTGCGTCTAAAGTATCGTTATCTTGATATGCGTCGTCCGCAAATGCAAGAGCGTATGGTGTTCCGTGCCAAGGCAACCTCAGCGATTCGTCGTTATTTAGACGATCATGGTTTCTTGGATGTTGAAACGCCTATCTTGACTCGTGCAACGCCTGAAGGTGCGCGTGATTATCTTGTACCATCACGTACCCGTCCAGGTAACTTCTTTGCCCTGCCGCAGTCACCACAGTTATTTAAGCAATTATTGATGGTGTCAGGTTTTGACCGTTATTATCAAATTGCTAAATGCTTCCGTGATGAAGATTTACGTGCCGATCGTCAGCCTGAATTTACTCAGGTGGATATTGAGACTTCTTTCTTAAATGAAGAGGAAATCATGAACATCAATGAAGGTCTTATCAAGCATTTGTTTAAGACAATGATGGATGTTGAATTCGAGCAATTCCCTCGCATGACTTACGCAGAAGCCATGCGTGACTATGCATCAGACAAGCCTGACTTACGTATTCCTCTAAAGTTGGTTGACGTTGCCGATTTGATGAAAGATGTTGATTTCAAAGTATTTGCCGGCCCTGCTAACGATCCTAAAGGTCGTGTTGCTGCCCTTCGCATTCCTGGTGGCGCTTCATTAAGCCGTAAGCAAATCGATGCTTATACCAAGTTTGTTGGTATTTATGGCGCACGCGGCTTGGCTTACATCAAAGTCAATGACGCAAGCAGCGTCAATAATGGTGTGGACAAAGAGTCTGGCCTACAATCACCAATCATCAAAAATATGACTGATGATGTACTTGTGAGCTTGATCGAGCGTACTGCTGCAGAAGATGGCGATATTATCTTCTTTGGTGCAGATAAAGCCAATGTCGTGAATGACGCAATTGGTGCATTACGCCAGAAAATTGGTCTAGACCTTGAAATGATAACTTGTGAGTGGGCGCCGCTTTGGGTGACTGACTTCCCAATGTTTGAAGAAACTGATAACGGTCAATGGACGTCGATGCATCATCCATTTACTAAGCCTAAAGGCTCAGTTGAAGAACTGAAAAACAACCCAGAGTCTGCCCTTTCTATCGCTTATGACATGGTATTGAACGGTACTGAGATTGGTGGTGGTAGCTTACGTATCAATACTTACGATATGCAGCAAGCTGTACTTGAAGCCTTGGGTATTGGTGAGCAAGAAGCTGAAGACAAATTCGGTTTCTTACTTGATGCTCTAAAATTCGGTGCGCCACCGCATGGCGGCCTAGCGTTTGGTTTGGATCGTTTGATTATGTTGATGGTAGGCGCAAGCTCTATCCGTGACGTTATCGCTTTCCCAAAAACCAAAACAGCTGACTGCCCATTGACCCAAGCACCTGCTGGCGTTGATAGCAAACAACTACGTGAGCTTGGTATCCGTGTGCGTGAAAAAGCACAGGCTGATACCAACAAGCCTGCTGAATAAATCGTTTGATGATGCGCGGTTGCTGTCTACAGTGCTTGTTACGTGATTCATTACCATGTGAGTGGTCATGAATCCGTATCATATTTTCAAAGTCGTGCCATTGTCTGTACTGCAGATGCTGGCACGTTTTGCCGCTTGGGTTATCATTAAGATACCCAGTCTAAGTATCATGCGTACCATTCAGATCAATATGGCGCTGATTACTCATACACTGTCTGAGCAGCAAAAGCGTGCATTGACCAAAGACATTATTTATCATCAATGTCTGACCAGTATTGAATCTATAAAAAGCTGGGCGATGCCACCTGAGTGGAGTATCGCTCAGATTCGTGATGTCCATAATAAAGACATTCTTTTAGAAGGTCTTGCCAATCCAAATGGCATGCTTGCTATCGTACCGCATCTCGGCACTTGGGAGATGATGAATGCTTGGCTCAACCAGTTTGGTGCGCCAACTATTATGTATAAGCCAGTTGACGGCAAATTCGCTAATGAGTTTATCCTTCAAGGTCGAGGCCGACTCAACGCGACTTTAGTCCCTACTGATGGTAGCGGCGTTAAAGCCGTGTTTAAGACGCTCAAGCAAGGTGGTTTTAGTATTGTATTGCCAGATCACGTTCCAGAGCCATCAGGCGGTGTTGTTGTTCCGTTCTTTGGTATCAAAACATTGACCAGTACCCTTGCCTCAAAATTGGCGAGCAAGACCAAATGTGCGCTGGTTGGCTTATCTTGTATTCGCCGTACCGATGGACGCGGTTTTGATATTTACTGCTACAAACTCAACGATCCAGCCTTGTATGACCGTAATGCTGAAGTGGCAACTCATGCTCTCAATCAGGCCATGGAGCGTATGATTACAGACAACTACAGTCATTATATGTGGGGCTATCGACGTTTTAAGCGTATACCAGACTTAGGCAATCCTTACCGAAAAGATAAAGAGACTTTAGCAGCCTTTATTCAATCTCACCATTCTAACGTTTCTAGTCGCTCTGATAGTAATATCAACGATAGCGTTAAAAATGACAATGTTGAAAGCGACAATGTTGAAAACGATAGTACTGTTAAAAATGATAACACTAAGCTCGACAATCATTAGTCATCACCAACCTAACGTTGCCTATTTATACATACCATCAGTTTAGACGTTCCATCAGTCACAGCTATGCTAATATTGGCTGAACTCTATATTCTTTTACTTTTATTAGTCCTTCATTTATCTGACTATTATCTCAATACGAGTGCATTATGACATCTGACGTAACTAAGACTTCATCTATAGACCCTCATCAAACCATCACAAATGCTGCTGAACAGCGTTATATCATCTGTATGAAATGGGGCGACAAATATGGTCCTGAATATGTCAATCGTCTCTACAACATGGTTAGTCGACATCTAACCTTGGATTTTAAAATGGTTTGCTTGACCGATGACAGCACAGGTATTGACCCTGCGATTGCGTGCTATCCGATACCTGACATGGATTTACCAGCAGGTCCTGAACGTGGTTGGAAAAAACTGACTACCTTTAAGCCTGAGCTGTATGATTTAAAAGGTGTGGCCCTATTTTTAGATATTGATATCGTCATTGTCGATAATATCGATGCGTTTTTTACTTACCAAGCTGAGCATGAGGACAGTGTCGTCATCATCCGCGACTGGAAAAAACCTTGGCGCATGATTGGCAATAGCTCTGTCTATCGCTTTAATATTGGTATGAATACCTACCCTGATTTGCTGTCCAATTTTGAGCGGAACTTTGAAACCATTCGCACCCAAGTACGTCACGAGCAGGCCTATCTCTCTAACTATTTGCGTGAGCATCACCACTTAGAGTATTGGGATAAGACATGGTGTGTCAGCTTTAAGTACCAATGCATTGCGCCGATTCCTTTTAACTTTGTACGCACACCTACTCTGCCAGATGATGCAAAAATCGTTATCTTCCATGGTGAGATTAACCCGCCCGATGCGATTGCTGGCAGTGGTGGTAAATGGTATCGACATGTGAAGCCAAGCCCATGGTTAAAAGACCATTGGCAATAGATGCTTAGCAATTAACCATATGTAGACAATTTATAATTAACATAAAGGCTGTGTATTACGATATAAGATAGGTGAGATAAACGACTGGAAAATAGTATGGCGCTATATTTAAGATTACCTGCTACCGCTGGGTTCAACATTGATAATGAGCTCATCATTATCAATGCGTTTAATGCCAATGAACCAGCACAAAGCCTGCATGGAAAAGACGTCAATATTATCGCCTCAGGACCATCTATACAGCAGCTGCCGTTAACAGAGCTACTAGATACACCTACTATTTTTGTTAATGGCAGTATCAGCCTGATTGGGCAGCATCAGTTTACCGATATTGTTGGTTACGTCATCAGTGATGCGCGCTTCATCAATCATCAGCCTGAGATTTTACGGCAGTACTATACAGGTCAACCTCTATATGCAACGCTAGCTGTCTTTGAAGCGATGGCCACTACGCACCCTGATATTATGCGAACGTACCATCATGCCATGCGGGTGTTGTACCCAGTAGATAGGCCCTGGGGAGTCAAGTCAAACAAGCTATCTTTTAATAAGCTTATCTTTAAGAAAAAATTACTTAATAAAAAAATGCCGCTATCGTACTTTATCAATAATCCAAACTTTATTATTGATAGCGATCATAAAGCGGCTGACATCGGTGTCTCTCTTAACATTACTCATGGCTTTGTGGAAGCAGGAACCGTTGCTTATGTCGCGGCGCAGTTGGCGTTTTCGCGTCAAGCAGCGAGCATTCATCTGTATGGTATTGACCTACTTAACAGTAAGCAACCACGGTTTTATGAAAATAAAAACAATGGGGCGCCAAGTATGCTCAGCAAAGTCATGCACGAGCGCATTGTCCCTTCGTTTAACTTACTCGGCAGAATCTATCAATCGCATGGTGTCCCTGTTGTCAATCACTCTCCTATCTCTAAATCGCTATTCGACACTTTCTAGTTAATAACCTCTGCTTGATGGCGTTTAATTAAGAACCACTACGATTTATAAACCCTCATTTTTATCTGAATCTAAAACAGAACCAAACGCTAAGTACTGGCTTGCAATATGTTCAGGCAGTAACTGCTGGTTTAGCGGCACGATATAATCTGTAAGGTTGTCTATGGCTTGATCAATGAGAGTGGCCAAGCCATCAATATCACCTACCGCTATTAAGTTTTCTTTAGGTAATAATTCTCTTGGCCCAAAAGGACAATCCGTACTGATTACTGGTACACCCAGTGCTTGTGCCTCTACTATGACATAACCAAAGCCTTCAAACTTAGAGGTGAGTACCATCAGTGCAGCTGATTTAATTAATGGATAAGGGTTGGTCTGAAAGCCTAAAAACTTAATACTATCGCTAATCCCAAGTTCGGTCGCAAGCTGCTTAATCTCTTCTTCAAGCCTACCTTTACCTACTAGGACTAACGGCAGTTTTCGTACTGTTTTGGCATATGCCTGTAGCAAGTCTCGATGACCTTTCATGTCATCAAAAGAGGCAACATGTATAATGTACTCTTTATCTACTAAGCCGAAATGTTCTAGATGGCTAGATGCTGCTGCTTTGGTATTTATATCAGCAGCATCACAAGGATTGTAGATTGTTGTGGTTTTGGTGATATTTTCTATAAGATCAATCAAATCTTGACGTGCACCTTTACTCACACAGCTACAAGGATGAGCGCCATAGACCATTTTCAAATGATTTATCGTCTGTACTGGCGCCTCTAATAATTGGTTTTGAAACTGCTTTGATAGCGCTGTATGCAGTACATTTACGATGTTTGGCAACTGGCTATATGCCATAATCCAGTTTATCTTATAGATATTAGCCAGTATCAAATCTGGCTTCCCTATTTGGCTACGTACGTAACCATCAATACGTTTAGCGACTGATTCGTAGGCTTGTGCTTGCGTAGATTCTGGGTCGAGATTCTGCTCAGAAAACATCTCATCATATGGCACGATGTGATATTGCACACGAGCGTCTAGTAGCATATCTTGCGTCGCTTCCAAACATAGAATATGAGGACGATAGCCCATATCTGCATAAGTGCTTGCCAACGTCGTAACCATACGCTCAGCACCGCGACCTTCAAGCGCTTTTAAAATAAATAGAATAATAGGTGGCATTGGTGTCTCAGCTTGGTTTTTTAACGGTATAGGCATGATAGGTTAGCCAAATGAATGCATCTATGGTCATAATTATTGCAGCGTTCTAACTTTATATGCTAGTCTCACCTACCGCTGGTGCTCGGCATTTACTCAGTAAAGTACGAGCAGGATTTAACGGTATCTCTATAAAAAATGATAATAAGTCTAACTATCTGAATCGATTAAACCTTGTCAATAATCGCATCAGCAAATATCATAGCTGGTCTAATATCGTTACTAAAATAGATATGTATCCGCAAAGAACAGGATCAGTTATGAAGCAGCCTAATGAAAATACATTAGACATCGTCATTGCTTGGGTAGATGGCGCAGACCCTATACTCAAACAAAAGCGAGAACAGTATAAGCCAACTAAAGAAGTGGCATCTGACGCAATAACTGACACGCGTTTCGCCAGTGACGATGAGATATATTATAATATTGCTTCTATCATCAAATATGTGCCTTTTTGTCGTCATATATATGTCGTCACAGATCAACAAAAGCCAGCGTTCATCGATGAGTTTGCCAAGCAAGGTATTTGCTCAGCAGATAAAATACGCATTGTTGATCATAAGGACATATTTTTAGGTTATGAAGAATTTTTACCGACCTTCAACACTCGATCAATTGAGACGATGATTTGGAATATCCAAGGATTGTCTGACTATTTTATCTATATGAACGATGATTTCTTTTTTAATCAACCAGTGACGATAGATGACTTTTTAGACAGTGAGAAGCTAATCATTCATGGTGAGTGGCGTAAAAGTGCTGCTTTGAATGCCAAGCTTAATTTTCGAAAATCACGCTTTAAATTGTTTGGCACATCGATACAGCCAAGGCATACTATCGCGCAAATGTTAAGTGCTAAAATACTGGGCATGAATCAGTTTTTTGAAATTCATCATTACCCTCATATTGTCGATAAAAACATCTTAAAGTCCCATTTGTTGAATCATCCGCAATTATTGACCGAGCAGATAAAATACAAATTCAGAGATGTCGCCCAAGTTAACCCTATAACACTGATGAATCATCTGAAAATTCAAAAAAGCGAAGCACACTTAAAGCCTAATACCTCTATCAACTATCTAAAAAATGAGAATAGCGTAGAGGACTTTATCATTGCTTTAGAAGATAAAACTATCAAATATGGTTGTATTCAAAGTTTGGATCTTTTGAAACCAGATTTGTATAAAAAAATCAGTCAAGCTATGAGGCACAAGTTCTTAGATTATCTGCCTAATTCCGTGTTAGAAAACACAAATAATGAGCCTAAATGAATTCAGACTAAGCTTGAACTATAATGATGATTACTCACTCTTGATTTAAACCAATAAAAGCTTAAAAATTACTTGGATATATTATGAAAATAGCAGTAGTAGGTACAGGCTACGTAGGCTTATCGAATGCAATGCTGTTAGCACAGCATAATGAAGTCGTTGCTGTCGATGTCATCGCTGGAAAAATAGCCTTGTTAAATGCCAAGCAGTCTCCTATCGAAGATACAGATATCGAAGATTTTTTATTGCATAAAGAGCTCAATTTTTCTGCAACGCTGGATGCCAAAGAAGCTTATAAAGATGCAGATTTCATCATCGTTGCCACGCCGACTGATTATGATACCAAGACCAATTATTTTAATACATCAACGGTAGAATCAGTGATTGAGCAAGTACTTTTTGTCAATCAACAAGCGACCATTATTATTAAGTCCACAGTACCAGTGGGCTATACAACAAGTATCAGAGAACGTTATGCGACTGATCGCATTATTTTTTCGCCTGAGTTTTTGCGAGAAGGTAAGGCACTACATGACAACCTTTATCCTTCACGTATCATTGTAGGTGCACAGTCTGAGCAGGCTCGAATATTTGCCAATCTTTTACTTGAGGGTGCAGTCAAAAAAGATGCACCGCTGTTATTTGTAGAGTCTACTGAAGCTGAAGCGATCAAATTATTTTCTAATACTTATCTAGCGATGCGAGTAGCGTATTTTAATGAGCTTGATACTTATGCGCAAACCTTTGGACTTGAGACCAAACAAATCATCGAAGGGATTGGCTTAGACCCTCGTATTGGCAATCATTATAATAACCCTTCTTTTGGCTATGGCGGCTACTGTCTGCCCAAAGATACTAAGCAGTTATTAGCAAATTACGATGAAGTACCAAGCAACCTAATAAAAGCCATTGTCGATTCTAATAGGACCCGCAAAGACTTTATTGCCGATAAAATCATCGAAAGACAGCCAAAAATCGTGGGAATACATCGCCTAGTGATGAAAAGTGGGTCAGATAACTTTAGAGCATCTGCCATACAAGGCATCATGAAACGTATCAAGGCAAAAGGTATCGAGGTTGTTGTCTACGAACCTGTGCTAAAAGAAGACAATTTCTTTAATTCGCGTGTGATTCAAGATTTAGAAACCTTTAAATCAGTGAGTGATGTCATTGTCGCAAACCGCCTATCTGATGAGATAAAAGATGTCGCAGACAAAGTATTCACTCGCGATCTGTTTGGGAGCGACTAATGAAAATACTGGTCACTGGTGCGGCAGGTTTTATTGGTTTTCATTTAATCAAGGCGATACTAGAAACAGATCTATCTGCTAGGGATTACTGTATCGTTGGTATCGACAATATCAACGACTATTATGATACAGATCTAAAAGAAGCGCGTTTGAGAATATTAGGTGAGATATCAGATCCAGAAATTTTTACATTTATTAAGTTAGATCTGGCTGATCGTGAAGCCATATCTGAGCTTTTTGCAACCTATCAATTTGATACAGTTGTTAATTTAGGTGCCCAAGCAGGTGTGCGCTATTCTATCGAAAACCCTAACGCGTATATCGACTCAAATGTGGTTGGCTTTGTTAATATTCTAGAAGGCTGTCGTCACCACGATATTAAGCACTTAATCTACGCAAGCTCTAGCTCTGTTTATGGTATGAATATAAAGCAGCCATTTACCACTGCTGATTGTGTTGATTTTCCTATCAGCCTATATGCCGCTACCAAAAAATCCAACGAGCTTATGGCACATAGCTATAGTCATTTATATAATATACCTACGACAGGATTAAGGTTTTTCACCGTTTACGGTCCTTATGGTCGACCTGATATGGCGTACTTTTCTTTTACTAAGAAAATTCTGGCTGGCGAGCCAATTAATGTATTCAATAATGGTGTTATGCAGCGTGACTTTACGTATATTGATGATATCGTCAACGGCATTATTCGTATAATTAATAAGGCCCCTTCGCCCCAGCATTCTACTATTACGACTGCAGCTGCCCCCTATAAGATTTACAACATTGGTAATAATCAGCCAGTCACTTTGCGCCGTTTTATTACTGCTATTGAAAACGCTTGTGGTAAAAAAGCGCAAGAAAACTTATTGCCTATGCAAGCAGGCGACGTACCGATTACTTACGCCGATATAGATGAGTTGGTAGAGGACATTGGCTTTAAGCCTGAAACCAGTATCGAAGAAGGTATCAAACAATTTGTTGACTGGTATAAACAGTATTATTCAGTCTAAACAAACAACAATGATCTCTAAGACTTATATTATAGAGATTACGGCGCTAATATCTTTATATATTTTTAGAGGATTTTGATAATATGGCTACACCTTCAAGTTGGCAGAGAAAATTGCTATTGATCTTTCGAAGCGAAAAAAGATTGAATGCAGGTAAGATTATCAAAACCTATAATGATAGAAGCTTTGATGAGATGAAAGCAACAACCATTACTGAATCAATGTGTGATATTGAAGCGTTAACCAATGAGCGTAAAAGCACAGATTTAGATAACCATTTGAACAACTTGAAATACAAATCGCTTGGTGAGTCTGAGCTCTGCTTTTATCACAACACGCTTATTATACTAATGCGCCGTAAGTACAAAATAGATAAAACATTCGCTGAATTTGAAAAGTTATGGGAAGTAGAGAGCGACTATTTATTGACACATCTGTCGTTGCGCTGGATTGTCTCTGCTTGCGATACGTTTATTGATCATTCAAACAATACTCATAGAGCAGCTATCTTGATGAATGTTGTAACTCTAATGAATACTTTGCGCACTTATGAAACCAAAAACTTTCTGCAGTTATCCACTAATGCTGAATCTATGCCATTACTAACTGAAAAAACCGATATGCTTTATGCTGGTGACCTGCCCCTATACGATGGTCTTACTTATTTCCGTATCGGCACTGATGACAGCTTAAGAAATATGCGCAAACGCTATAATAAATTTCAGAAAGTTGATAAATTGGCCACTAGTATACTGTTATCTGTTTTCGAAAAACTACAGCATACTGATAGTGCGTTTGCCACATTACGAGCATTACACAGAGACGATTGGTCTAAGTGGTGGTTGAATTAAGAATATTCTTTGATTTTAGAATCAGATGCGAATGCAATATACTTTTTGGCTATTGTAATAGGTAAAAGCGACCCATCAAACTCAGAAAAGAATTGCTCTGGATTTTTCATCGCTAAGCTAAGCTTTTCAGAGATAGCATCTACGTCGCTCATCGGCATTAAGTTGTTATCTGGTAGTAACTCACTTGGACCTGATGGGCAGTCTGTACTGATAACAGGGGTTCCTAATACAAGAGCTTCGGCAATCACTAAGGCAAAACCTTCCCAATCAGAGGTTAGCACTTTAAATTTAGCATGCTTTATATAAGGGAAAGGGTTCTCCTGAAAACCTAAAAATACTACTTTTTCTTCTAAGTTGAGTTCTACTACCAATTGCTCTATTTCGTCTTTCAGCTTTCCTTTACCTAGCAGTAATAGTGGCATAGACTGATCTGTTCGAGCATATGCTTTTAGCAGCACATCGTGACGTTTCGCTTCTTTAAAACTCCCCACATGAACAATATAATCTTGGTACTCAGGAGTAAATACGTCACCTAGCTTTTGAATGTAATCTCTATCGACTGGATTGTGAATGGCAATCGTTGGCGTAATATTACCAAAGCTTTCAACAAAATCTTTTTCAGCACCTTTACTGACACATATACAAGGATTCTTGGAGTAGATGTTAATCATCTTTGACTTTAGTGTGTCAGCAGCATTCGTATTATCGAATTTATATAACAAAGACACTGTGTTATGAATCACATAAAATATATTAGGTAGTTTGCTATTGCTTAAAATACTATCTGCACGATCTAGATTAGACAGTATCATATCAGGCTGACCAATGTTTTTTGAAATGTAACGATCGACTACGAACGCAAAAACTTTGTCACGACGTTCTAATTTTGGTATCAGTTTATAACGCTTAAAATCAATAAAGTGGTAGTTTAGTTTTGGATTAAGCTCGTAATCTACACGGGGCTTAAACCGTAAAATATGTACTTCATAACCCAAATCATAGAATCCCTGTCCTAAAGTCAGAACAACACGTTCAGCGCCGCCACCTTGTAGACAGTTAATGACTAAGAGTACTTTCTTTTTATTATTTTTAACTTCTTTTTTTCTTGTTCTAATAACACTATTAATCATTTTAAATTTTCTTAGAAATAGACATTGTGAGTATAAAATATTTGGAACTATTTATGCATAATATTGACTTGTTCAGCAAACTCTACGTATTTTTCTGCTATTTTGACTGGTAGCAGCGCTTCATCGAATGGCGCATGAAACGCTTGCGGGTTATTCATAGCTTGCTGCATTTTTTTGGCAATGGCATCAATATCACCCATTGGCATCAAGTTACTTTCAGGCAATAACTCACTTGGGCCTGATGGACAATTGGTACTGATAACAGGCGTATTTAGTACGAGGGCTTCGGCAATAACCAAAGCAAAACCTTCCCAATCAGAAGTCAATATCTTAAATTGCGCATGCTTAATATAGGGAAAAGGGTTGTCACGAAAACCTAGAAATACCACTTTGTCTGTTAAATTCAACTCTGTTACTAGCTGCTCTGTCTCGTTCTTGTGCTTGCCTTGACCTAGGAGTAATAAAGGCATAGATTGATCAGTCTGTGCGTAAGCCCTTACCAATACATCGTGACGCTTGGCATCTTTAAAACTACCTACATGGATAATATAGTTCTGATAGTCAGGAACAAAAGCATCGGCCTGCTTTTGAATACTGTTTTTATCAATTGGATTATGAATGGCAGTGGTTGGCGTAATAGGACCAAAGCTTTTGATAAAGTCTTTTTGAGCGCCTTCACTGACGCATACACAAGGGTGCTTGGCATATATATCTATCATTCTTTGCTTTAACTGCTCAGCGTCGTGATTTTTATTAAACTTATAGAGCAATGATACTGTGTTATGAATAACATAAGTGATATTAGGCAGTCTGCTATTACTTAGAATACTATCGGCACGATCTAGGTTGGACAGTATAATGTCAGGCTGACCGATATTTTTCGACACGTATTTATCAACAGCACGTGCAAAAATCTGGTCACGTCTTTGTGCCCCTGGTATAAGTTTATATGGCTTAAACTTAAGTACATGGTAGTTAAGATTTGGACTTAAGTCATACTGTACTAACGGCTTAAATCTTAAAATGTGTACTTCATAGCCCAATTCATAAAACCCTTGCCCCAATGTTAATACGACACGTTCCGCACCGCCGCCTTGTAGACAATTAATAACGAGTAACACTGTTTTTTTATGCTGCTTCATACACGATAACCTATGGAGTAATTTTTCACCTTCTTAGAAAGGCTTATCATTGCTTCATTAAAAAACTAGCGTTTAAATAGCTTCGAAAAAAATGATTTAGAAGCGTGTGGACGAGTCACCTTATTACCGGTATAACCTTCTTGAGATTTTTTAGGAAAATGACCAAAAGGTTCTACCCTATAACTGTCTAAGTCATATCCATCAGCAAGTGCTTCGTTATAATATTCATCAAAAACCTCAGATAAATCCTGCCTTGGGTGCGACATTATCTCACCGTCAAACCAATGCTCGATACCTTCTTCACTGACTCTAGGTAATGAATATTTATGACTGAACTGTGTACCCATGTCTGAATAATGCAAAATCCTAATATCTTCTAACGCTAAATTTTCTCCATCTATACAGTTGTAACTATCTTGATAAGGCTCAATGAGCTGATTGTTATTTTTGAATACAGCCATCATCTCTTTATGGCTTTTGGGATCTTTCCTGAGTTTTTGAATTGGCAGGACAATGTTTTTCGCCGCCTTGCAATCCCATACGCATGTACACAACCGAGTCATATCCGCATTAGTCTTAGCAGCTACAACAGACTGACCTTCAATAGGATGGCGCCACAGCTTTGCCAAATCATCTAAAATAATGACATCAGCGTCCATGTAGATGGCACGACCAGAATATTGACAGTATTCTGGAATTGCCCAGCGAAAACCTGAAAAAGGCGTTGACCATTTAGTGGTATTCCAACCCTCTTCAGTCTCAGGATTAGAGTACCAATAGCTATTAGGATCGCGTGACAGCTGCATCCATACTATCTCAACGGGTACACTGGCATGTTTATGAATACTATAATCTAATACCATCATCTGCTCTAGATCACAGTTATTTGGATCACAACCAACAAAGACTTTAATAGTATCTTCTGTATTCATAATTTTATCCTTCACTAACTAATATTTATCTCTGCTAATGCAATGCGATAATAATCAACTATATAATTGAACCTATTCTTTCCAGTATTTCTCAATCCACCCTACTGGCAAGATAAAATGACGCAAGTGACGTAGCGGTCTTTTTAGATTTTTGGGCTCAGTTAATCTTTTTAAGTGATCTTTGGCATTGTTAGCAGCATTTTTATTATATCTACCTTCGATCGCATGTGTAGGATATAAGTCGCCAGGGAAAATAACAATTCTAGCACCTTTAGGAATCTTTGGCTCTTTGATGTAGTTAAGTGGGAACGGTTGACGACATTTGCGTCTAAAGTGCGCAACCCATGCTTTTGGAAATAACTTAACCCCGCCTGGGGCATTACGAGTCACAAAACGCTGCTCAAAACGATATTCATCAGCGATACCTTGTGGATCAGCTTTGAATTTTTCTTGTAGTGAGACAAGCGACCCTACCTGAAAGCGGAAGCAAGAAGTCTGGCCGAGGCGCTCTAGTGGGTTACTTGGGTTATAAGACAAAATAACATCGTCTGGCTCGCCATACTCAAAGAAAGGATCGAGGCTATCTACTATAATCACATCCAAATCTACAAATAATACTGTCCCTGTCAAATCACCTAACTTCTCACCCCACAAACGTGATTTTGGCCACTTGCCAAGTGTGTTGGTTGGCATGGTGACATCTAATGGTGGCAATTCTTGACATTCGATTTCTGGACGTACATCGGTGGTATCATCGGTAAAACAGACGAAACGAAACGGTGGCGTAATATTGCGAGATACCATGCCATACAGTTTATTGGCATAATCAGCCCCGTACTTTGTACCCCATTTAATACAAATAATTTGTTTGATATTATTGTTATCTGCTGTACTAGAATCTATTGGCATGGACTGCTCACTTTAATCTTAAGAATAAATATGATGGCTATATTAGCATAAAAAAAGACTGAACAATTATGTTCAGCCTTTTTGGTCTTTAAACTAACGACTTTATTAGTCAATAAAGCTTAACCAATCCATATACTGCTCATTGCGACCATGTACCACATCGAAGTACAAGCTTTGTAGCTTCTCAGTCAGCGGACCACGGCCACCATTACCGATAGTACGATCATCGTATTCGCGGATAGGTGTCACTTCAGCAGCGGTACCTGTCATAAAGATCTCGTCTGCTAAGTAGAACTCATCACGAGTGATACGGCGTTCAACGACTTTGATGTCTAGATCAGCCGCGAACTGAAGGATAGTACGACGAGTAATACCATCAAGTGCCCCGCCCGCTAAATCTGGCGTATGTAACACGCCATCTTTTACCAAGAATAAGTTCTCGCCAGCGCCTTGGCACACATACCCTTGCGGATCCATCAAGATAGCTTCGTCATAACCATTACGAGTGACTTCTTGGTTGGCCATGATAGACACAGGATAGTTACTTGAGGCTTTTGCCTTACACATAGTGACGTTTGGCATATGATGCGTGAATGAAGAGGTTTTTACACGGATACCATTTTTGATGCCTTCTTCACCAAGATAAGCACCCCAATGCCAAGCAGCAACCATTGCATTGATGCTGTTATCACGCGAAGACAAGCCAAGTTTTTCTGCACCTACCCAGATGAGCGGACGAATATAAGCTTCCGCCAAGTTGTTTTGCTTGACCACATCCTTGTGTGCTTGCTCTAAAGTGGCAGCATCAAAAGGTACGTCCATTTGGAAGATTTTAGCTGAGCCAAGTAGACGCTCAGTATGTTCTTTTAAGCGGAAAATAGCGGTACGATTATCCGCTGTTTGGTAAGCGCGTACGCCTTCAAACACAGCCATACCGTAATGCAAGCTATGTGTAAGCACATGAACTTTAGCATCTGGCTGTTCGATCATCGTGCCATTCATCCAAAGCTTACCATCTTGTGTTGCCATATTCATTTTATTGTCCTTATGCTAGCACTGACGTCTAACTTTTTTTAGGTAGGTTTTATTTAACAGTATTGATCAACATCGTATGATAACACCGCAGCGTCAATTTTTACTGCCTAAACAGCAGCTTCATTATGACAAACGACTGACAGTATTATGATGATGTGTGACCGATTATATCACTGGCCGTCTTGGCAAATGAATTCTTTTGGTTTGGCACTATATGGTTTTTAATTATATCGTTCCTAGCTACCAATTCTATCCATAGTTTTTGTTCATAACTTTTATCGATGGCTTTTGTTCATAGCTTCTATTTATCGTAACGCATGACAGTTTAAGCGTCTCTTGGACTATCGGCAAGGCCTTAATCATACAAGTTACGATATTACTCGTCGTCTGTCTCCACACCCATAAGATGCTGCCATTGTGACTGTACTAACGCTCGCGTCTCCTGCCACAATGACTCATCAACGAGCAAAGACTGCTCTGATAGTGCCAATTGATGAGTAGCAGCACGTATTCTTAGATAGGCATCAGTCAAATCCTGACAGACTTGGTCATCCCAAATACCAAGCAAAGCAACTTCTGCAAAAATTCGCACATTATCGCTCCATTTCGTCAAACTCGGATATTCATGTGAGTAAGCCAATACGGCAAACTGTGCTAAAAACTCAATGTCTACAATCCCGCCTGCATCTTGTTTAAGATGAAACTTGCCCGCCTCCTGCTGCCATTGGCTCGTGCCTAGATGCTTTTGCATTTTGATACGCATGCTAGTGACTTCACTACGTACTTGATCCAGTGTCCGTGGCAACGACAAGACATCGCGGCGAATATCACAAAAACGTGCAGTGACTCGCTTGTCTCCACAAATCGCGCGAGCACGTACCAGCGCTTGATGCTCCCATGACCATGCTTTATCCATTTGATAGGTTTCAAACGCATGACAAGACACCACCATCATGCCAGCATTTCCTGAAGGCCGCAGACGCATATCAATCTCATAGGCACGGCCATCACGGGTTTGAGTATTGAGATAATTCATTAGCTTTTGTACAAGACGCGCGGCAAACTTCATACCACTGACTGATTTTTCACCAGTGGTCATACCTTGCTCTTTTATCTTGTGTAAGAATACCAAGTCCAAATCTGAAGAATACGATAGCTCTAAGCCACCAAGCTTGCCATAACCAATAATTGCAAAGCCGCAGTCCGCTTCAGTGACTGGGTCGCCATCTTGGCCAATAGGATACCCATAACGATTAACAATCTCTGCAAAAGCGCGCTCTAATGCCGCTTCTAGTACGACTTCAGCGATGTAAGTTAGTGAATCTGACACTTTCATAATCGGGCGTTCGGCCAATACATCACTAGCAGCGACAGCCAACACTTGATTCTTTTTAAACAGACGTAGGACGCTTAACAGCTCTTCTTCATCGTTTGGCTCAACGCGTAGCAACTGTTGACGCAAGATATCACGCAGCTCGCGTTTATCTGGCAGATGGCGATAACGCTGCTGCAAAAATGTGTCTAATAATACAGGATATTGAGCCAACTCTTTTGCGATCCATGGGCTGGCAGATAACATTGGAATCAGCTCAATCGTTGCATTAGGGTTTTCAGCAATCATGACCAAGTAGATAGAACGACGGCAAATCGCTTCAAGCAGTGAGATCAATCTCGGTAAAGCAGTATTGGCAAGTTGCTGCTGTTCTTGATGCGCTAACAACGCATGGACAATGACAGGATATGCGTCGTCTAAACGCTCTCTGGCCTCATCACTTAAGTTAGCCACCATTTTTGATTGCCAAAATTTCTGTAGTAACTCGCGATTTTCTTCTGTCAGCACTTTATTTAAACGAGCAATTTGCTCATCTAAGTGCTCTGGCTCTAGATCGGTATCTTCGTTATCAGGTACTTGGCGCTCAGTGACCATACGCTCAAACGGCACATTAACATTCTCGCGATGACGATTAAGCTGGTCTAATAAGGCATGCCAGTTTTTAAAATTCAGCGTCACTGCTAGATTATGCTGCCATTGCTCATCGTGTGGTAAGCGCTGGGTCTGCTGATCATTAATCGCTTGAATAGCATGCTCAAGCCGGCGCAAAAACCGATATGCTGCCTGTAGCTGCTCGTAAGTTGAATGCTCCAGATAGCCAAGCTCACACAATACTTGCATCGCTTGCAAGCAAGGTTTGATTTGCAGCTGTGGATGCCGGCCGCCATAGATAAGCTGAAAGGCCTGTACGATAAACTCAATATCTCTAATACCACCTGCACCAAGCTTGATATTGTCCAAGTCTTCACGCTGTGCAACTTGATTTTGGATAAGAGACTTCATCTCTCTCAATGCCGAAAACGCACTGTAGTCCACATAATAACGAAAGACAAATGGCTTAATCAGCGCTTGTAACTCTTCATAAAATGGCTGGTCTATTTGTCCGACTACGCGCGCTTTTAACCAAGCAAAACGCTCCCATGCACGCCCATGCATCGTAAAGTATTTTTGTAATGCGGATAGATGAATAGCCAAATCACTTCCATCACCCCATGGACGTAAGCGCATATCTACTCGAAAGACAAAACCGTCAGCGGTCTTGTTATCAAGCAGTTTAATGATGCCTTGACCCAATCTGGTCATAAAGCGTTTGTTGTCTATGCTACGTGTGCCTTTTGCCTTATTGCCATTGGTCTCGCCGCGCGCTTGATGCACAAAGATTAGATCAATATCACTTGATAAATTCAGCTCTTGCGCACCAAGTTTACCCATGGCCATGATTGCCATATCATCAATCTGTACATTGCCTTGTTCATTGATAAAGGTCGGCTCGCCATATTTAGCAACCAAGTGCTGATAAGTGTAATCTTTAGCAAAAGAGATACAGCCATCTGCAAACTCAGACAACTCATCGGTCAGCTGCTCCAGACTGATCGTTTGCAAGGCATCTTGCCAAATCCAGCGCATCATTAGTAGCGTGCGCAAGTGACGCAGACCACTCATGACCTTGATTTCATCAGCGAGTTGATAGTTCTCATCTAACGTATAATCTTGTATCAGATCATCGATTTGCTGACGGGTCAGCGTACTATTCAATGGATAGCTACGCAAAAACGTCTGACATGAAACGGTCCGACTTTCCCAAATCTGATAAGCGAACTCGCTCGCTGTCTGCAGGACTTGCAGTTGTTCTACGGTAGGCTGATAATCTGTACCATTGTTCACACGTGAGGGCATAGCAGGTAACATAGTGACAAAAACTCCTTACATAGAATGGTAAGACTACGTGAACCTAGCTCATAAGTTTATTGTTTTTTCTTACGAGGCAGTCACAGCATCAAATAATAATACTCAGTGTGCCTGTACTTGAGATAAAACCACGTTAAATAACAGTGACTCTATTTGGTTTGCGGCGCTTTATGGTAGCATAAACATCTTTAATAGAGACGATGCGCCTCTCTTTTATGACATAACGATATTTGATGTGACAGTATGATCCGCTGTATGTCGCATTATCAGTATAAATTCTGTTTTCTGTCACGCAAACTTGCACACAAGCACACAAGCACACAAGCACACAAGCACACAAGCACACAAGCACACAAGCACACAAGCACACAAGCACTATAATAATAACGACCAAATGACTTTATACAAAGCATTTATAGCAACTCGGCCATAATTTTTAAACTCTTATTTATAACATGTGATACCGCGCCTTATGACGACCACTCCCCCGTTACTACTGATTACTGCTGACCCTAGTCACCCATTGGCACACTTGGCGTTACGCTATGCACGCGCTTACCTGAAGGGCGCAGCGAATAGTGATGATGTTGATAACAATGACACTAATAGCGTAGGCAGCAGCGATAATGCTACCTCTGAACTACCTCTGCTCAACGTCTTCTTTTATGGCGACTCGGCTCACATAGCCAATCGATTGCGTTGGCAGTCAGCCGATCAATTAGACTTGACCAAAGAATGGCAGTCTTTGGCTGAGCGGTATCAATTACCCCTGCCTGTCTGTGTCAGTACAGCCCTTAGCCGCGGTGTGAGTGATGTAGACAACAGCTCACGTCATCAGCTTGACGGTGCCAATCTTGCGACAGGGTTTACCTTAGTGGGTCTCAGTGAGCTTGCGATGATGATGCAAGATGACAGTCGTTTGATACAGTTTTGATAGCGTGTCGTTTGATAGTTTGTCTATTGAGATCACTGGTAGCGGTAACTATTTTTAGGAATACATAATGAGATTATTAATTCAGCTGCACACGCCCACTGAAGCAGCAAGCTACGAAGGTTGTGCGCTTGCACTAACTTTAGCGACATTTGGTCATGAGGTGCAATTGTTCTTAGATGCACCTGTCTTTGGCTTATTGATGCAATCTGACTCGCGGCTACATGGCATGATTCAGTCACTTGAGCTTTACGATATGCCCGCAGCTTGGCTACCTGATGATGTCTTTAGTGGCTGGGTCACTGGTATGTTGCCGACAGATCTGGCATCACAGCTCACACTCGTGCCAGAGGTCATCAACTCGCAAGACTTTGAGCAGATACTTACCTTTTAAGACGCTGTATAACTTAGATTTATAAAATAATAAAGCACGTAATCGGACACTTTTATGGCAACTTTATATCAATTGCATAGCACGATGGATACCCTTAGACGCAGTACTGAAGAGATGTCTCGCACTTGGCGCACGGGCGATAGTATTATGTTACTCGGCAGCACTCCTGCTTTTATCGACTGGCTCAATGCTTATTTAAATGATAGCGATATCGAGGATATTGCTGGTATTTACGCATTAGCAGATGACATCGCCCAGCTCACGGCAAATACAACTGGCAAGCTTAATTTAGAGACTAAGTTGACTGCTGTTTTAACCGACGCAGAATGGGTGAATCTGACTCAGAGCAGTCAGTTTGACAAAGTGGTGACAATTGCCTTATGAGTAATGACATGACCACTCACAACGCCACATTATCAGCGGCTGATATCGAATTAGATCAAGATGGCCATCTGTGTGACCATATGATTTGGACACCTGTTATCGCGCAGCAATTGGCAGACACGTTAGAGATCAATCTAAGCGATGAGCATTTAGAAATTTTGCAACAAGTGCGCGCGTTTTTTGACAAATTCAATCACGCGCCAGCAACCCGTCCATTAATCAAATGGCTACAAAAGACTCTGCCAGAACTCGATATTAGCAATCAAAAGCTACAGCAATTGTTTAATACAGGTTTGGTTGCGCGTCATGTCAATCGCTTGGCAGGATTACCAAAACCACCGAACTGTTTATAGATAGTTCCGCTCTACTGTAAAGCTTTAGTACTCTCTTATCGTAAACTGAGAATATAAAAATGAGCAGTGCTTAACTACTCATGACGTGTGCAATTGCCTTTTAAGAAGATCTACTTTGGATCATAGACTGTCAATGTCTCATAACCAATACTACGACCTTCATCGCCCATAAACCCTTGCTGTCGCCATATCTCGTACAAACAGATGGCTACGCTATTTGATAAGTTCAAACTGCGTGAGTCAGCTAGCATGGGCAATCTTAGCCAGTTATCAGCACCGATATCTTCACGTATATCGTCTGCCAGACCTGCTGTCTCAGAACCAAAGACTAGCGCAATATTGGGCATAGCAGCCTTATCAGATGCTTTAGAGTCCGAGTGCTTACCAAAGTCATAATCGTAGAATGGTTTGCTTAGCTTGGTTGTCAATGCGGTAACGACATGGCAATCGGCGGCTTTTAGAGCTTGCCTCGCAGCCGTCCAATCATCATGCACCTGTAAATGAGCATATTCATGATAATCCAGACCTGCGCGGCGTAGCTTTTTGTCATCAAGCTCAAATCCTAACGGTCTGACTAAATGTAGCTGTGCCCCGCTATTGGCACACAGTCGAATAATATTGCCAGTGTTACTCGGCATTTTTGGTGCTACTAGCACAATATGGATGGTCATTCTTACTCCACAAATATTCAGCGCTCTATTATTTAAATTTATGAGCGGTAGGTAATCGAAAGTTACAGTTTACTGCCAATAATTACATTTTGATACTGTGCAGCGTTTTTAACTTTCATTATGATGTCTGTAATGGATAGCGCGATAGCATTTATGTATGACTGTCTCATCCAATACCCCTTCAGTGAAGCTTGAGCACACGCTTAGCGTCACTGTTGTTATTTATAACCATTCATTTATCTTTGAGGATACTATTATGAAAAAAGTAATCATCGCATCTTTAACTGCTATGTTCGTTCTAACTGGTTGCAACACGTTCAAAGGCCTTGGCCAAGACGTATCAAGCGCCGGAAATGCTGTAACTGGCGGCGCACAAGACGTACAAGATAAAATCTAAGGTCTGCTTTTTTTAGATTTTTAAAAAGGCTTATCATTCATTTGATAAGTCTTTTTTGTGTTCTTACTTCGCTGCTGTTAAACAATTACTCAAGCACGATTTTATAAAAACGCGCGTAATATCTGATTGAGATAACGCTGACCTAATACCGTCGGTTGCAACTGCGTATCACTATCTACCAACAACCCTTGTTTGACCAGACTGTTTACTTGTTCAGCAATACTATCAATGGTTAATCCAGTTCTCTCTTCAAACAGTGACCAAGCGACGCCGCCATGTAAGCGCAGCGCGTTTAGCATAAACTCACTCACCAATTCTTCTTGATCAATCGCTTGCCAGCCAACCATTTTTGGTGTGATTTGGCGTATGTCAGACTTCTCTGTGGTATCTGGATTTATTACTACATAATCTTTTGGCAAACGTGATTTGCTAAAGCGATAGATACCTGACGCTACTAACAAGTCATCTTCCATCTTATCTTTTACGTCTGACGAGTTACTACCATTGCTATCGTTACGACCAATCGTCACTTTACCATGTGCACCAGCGCCAATAGCTAAATAGTCGCCAAACTGCCAATAGTTGATATTATGACGACATGGTTTGTCTGACTCGCCTGCCCACGCAGACACCTCATAATTACTATAGCCTAATTGCTGCAATAACGATTGCCCTGCTTGTTCGATATCTGCCAAATTGTCTTCATCGGGTAAAATAGGCTGGCTACGGTAAAACACGGTATTTGGCTCAATAGTCAGTTGATACCAAGAGATATGCGTTGCACCAGCATCATGCGCCATTTGGATATCTTCTAGCGCTTCATTCATGGTTTGCTGCGGTAGACCGTGCATCAGGTCGACGTTGACCCGTGCAAATCCAGCCGCTTTGGCAGCGCGAATTGCTGATAATGCTTGTACAGGATCATGAATACGCCCAAGTACTTTAAGCTTGTCAGCAGCGAAGCTCTGTACGCCGATAGACAGACGATTGATACCAACCTTTAGATACTGCGCAAATGGTGCATGCTCAAGCGTGCCAGGATTGGCCTCCATGGTGACTTCGATGTCTTCTGAAAATTCAAAACATGTACGTAAACCAGTAAACAGTCGCTGATACTGAGAAATGGGTAGCAAAGACGGCGTACCACCACCGATAAATATCGAACCAATCTCTCGGTTCTGAGTTAAAGGTCGCTGCATCGCGGCGTCTAACAATAATGCATCGACGTATTTCTCATACATGGATAGCTCACTGTCTATCGGTAGCTCATGCGAATTAAAATCGCAATAAGGACATTTCTTCACACACCACGGGATGTGAATGTAAAGAGACAATGGAATGTCTGTCACATCTACCGCGATAGTATCCGTCGTTGTTTCAGTAAGACTTAACGTATTCAGGTCATTTGGCATACTGTCTGTATTCACTTTGGGCATAAATAAACTTATTTTGTAGTGAGCAATAATGATCGATATCAAAAGTAAGGCTAGGATAGCGACTAGATGAGATAAAGAAAAGCCTATCTATCATAAAACTATTAACAAAAACACGTATAACCGCCCTATTCACCATGGCAACTTATAGGCAGTATATAAAAACTTTATTCAAAACAGCCTCTACTAAGAACAGTTACTATTCAAAACGTGTTTGAGAGTGAGTCAATAGAAACTAACCCTGATAATTTTAAGAACCAATTAAAGAATAAAATAAAGAATCGAAGGACAAATATATGGCGTATTGGTTAATGAAATCCAACCCTAAATTTTTTGGTATCGAAGATTTGCAGCGCTTGGGCACCGATGGTTGGGACGGTGTTCGCAACTACCGTGCGCGTAACTTTATGCGTGATGATATGAAAGTTGGTGACAAGGTATTCTTTTATCACTCTAGCGCCAAGCCGTCTGGAGTCGCTGGTATTATGACAGTTACTACAGCAGGGTATCCTGATCCTACTCAATTTCACCCTGAGCATCGTCATTATGATCCTATTGCGACTGAAGAGGAACCTCGTTGGTATATGGTCGATCTCACTTTTGAGCAAGCTTTTACAGAGGTATTGCCACTATCAGAGCTAAAATTTTTGCCAACTTTGGAAGACTCGTTATTATTGAGGAAAGGCTGTCAGCAATTAACAGTGATTCCATTAGAGCCCAAACATTGGCGGGCGATTATGGATATGGCAGAAACACTTGAGTTGTTACCGGAGTAAACTTATTAAATCATCTCTGAGCTATTGGCTATTGGCTATTGGCTATTGGCTATTGGCTATTGGCTATGAAATAGAGTACAAAAAACCTAAGATTAATACTTACATAGCGGTGCTAAAGCGTTGACATCATAGTGTGGCTTCTTTACCATCTTACTATGTATATGACCTGTCAATCCACTACTTGGATCGACGGGTTATTTTTATTTTAGTGTCTTTACTTTTATTTTCATACTCTGCCTATCTACTCATGCAACATTATAAGCTTGCTCATATTATTTATCGGAGTATTATCGTCGGCACTACTCTCTCCTTGCTGCGTCAATCTTAATCGATTGATAGCAGTGTTTGTTTATTAATAATAACTACCTTAATAACAATTACCGCAAAGAATAAAAAGTTGCTTACCATGGTTTTTCCATTGTCTTTCAAAGATTTTAAAAGCTACAGCTTACGTTTAGGCATACTTGCCCTCCCTATCTTAATTACTCAGTTTTGCCAAGCCGCACTTGGCGTGGTTGATGCCATCATGGCAGGTCAAGTTTCGGCGCTTGATTTGGCGGCGGTAGCCGTTGGCTCTGGTATTTGGCTACCATTGTTTTTATTGGCCACAGGTGTGCTTATCGCAACCACACCTCTAATTGGTGAAGCGATTGGTCAAGACCAGCACGGCCAAGTACCCCATATCACGCAGCAGTCCTTATGGACCGCAGGTGTCATTGGCATTATCGGTTTTATCATTGTTAATTTGGCTCCCCATGTTCTTGGCATTATGGGTGTCCCAGAAAACATTCAGCCGATAGCAACGCAATATTTACATGGTGTCTCATTTGGTTTCCCAGCGCTCGCTGTATATGCCGTTCTACGCAGTTATTGTGAGGCATTGGGTCGTCCTGAGCCCGTGACTGTCATCAGTATCATTGGCCTACTCGCAGATATTCCTTTGAACTATATTTTTATTCATGGGTTATTTGGCATGCCAGAAATGGGCGGTGCAGGCTGCGGGGTGGCGACAGCATTGGTGTTATGGATAAATGTCCTATTGCTTGCGGCCTATACTAGCTTCACGAAACGTCGCGAATTTGTAAGTACGCGATTTTTTTATGGCTTTTCTAGTCCCAATCGTACACAGATAAAAAAGCTGTTAAAACTTGGCATTCCTATTGGTATCTCTATTTTCTTCGAAGCCAGTTTATTTAGCTTAGGCGCACTCGTCATTAGCCCATTGGGTGAGCTAGCAACAGCATCGCATCAAGTGGCACTGTCAGTGACCTCACAGCTATTTATGATACCGATATCTGTTGCCATGGCGCTCACTATCATGGTCTCCAATCGGTTTGGCCAAAAAAACCTATTAGCACTTCGCCAAGTGCAAGCTACTGGACTGGTATGGACCGTATTGATCGCTTTGACCTGCATGCTTGGGATATGGCTATTCAGACCAGAACTGGCAGCAGCATTCACGGATAACCCAGAAGTTAGAGCACAGTCTATGCATTTGCTGATCTTTGCGCTTGCTTATCAATTATTTGATGGCTGGCAAGTTAACGTCGCTGGTATATTGCGCGGCATGCAAGACACCACCATACCGATGTGGGTAACGCTCTTCTGCTATTGGTTAGTTGCCCTACCACTTGGCGTCTATCTGGTGCGTTTCACTGACGTTGGTGCACAAGGGTTTTGGATGGCGTTGATTACAGGTTTATTCTTATCATCTATTTTACTTACTTTGCGTCTACGCTATCAGCAAAAACGCTTAACTGTGCTATGGGGTTAAGCCAATTGCTGATGGATTTCATTTTATAATCATTGTTAGCGTCATTTGATCATACAGACTATGAAAAATCGTAGATATTTTCTTACTAAAAAGAAGGCTTACGTCAAAATATGTAAAAATTCTCAGTTAACAACTGTACATTGATTGCTCATTGCCCTGAATCTAGGTATCATTAGCAATTAATTAGACAATATTTAGTTACACTATTTCTCGAATTTAGTACAAGGCCAGATAAAAACTATGGATATTGAAAAAATACGCACCCTCATCGCCCTTATGGAAGAAAGTGAACTGGTTAATTTAGAAATCAGTTCTGACGACGAGCATATTAGCTTAACTCGTCACTATGACGCGCCTGTGCCAACTATGATGGCTGCCCCAGCTGCGAGCGCTGCCGCTGTTGAAGGCAAACCTGCAGAAAAAGCGGGTAGCGTTGAGTCTTCACCAATGGTTGGTGTTTTCTATTCAGCACCAAGTCCTAATGACCCACCATTTGTAAAAGTCGGTCAAAAGGTTCAGGCAGGTGATACTTTAGGTATCATCGAAGCTATGAAAATCATGAACCCGCTTGAAGCGACTCAAAGTGGTATTGTTGACGAAATCTTGGTAGATAACTCTGAAGTCGTACAGTTCGGTCAACCTGTCATACGCTATAAAGCGTAACGATATTTGCCATACTTTATTTCATTATGGCTGACTTTTGGTATATATACCGCGTCAATGCTAAACAACCTGATGCTATGTATCGAAACTCAGTCAATGACTGACGCTTCGACAAGGATGAACCCATGATAAAAAAATTGCTCATTGCCAACAGAGGTGAAATTGCCCTGCGCATCGTCCGCGCCTGTAAAGCGCTAGGTATCGAAACGGTAGGTGTCTACTCTACTGCTGATGCTAACTTGATGCACTTGCGCTTTGTTGATGAGGCAATTTGTATTGGCAAGCCTAATGCTAACCAAAGCTACCTTGATATCAATACCATCTTAACTGCTGCTGAAATCACTGGTGCAGATGCTATCCATCCCGGTTATGGCTTTTTGTCTGAGAATGCTGAATTTGCTGAACAAGTAGAAGAAGCAGGATTGACCTTCGTTGGTCCTAATGCTGATCATATTCGCCTCATGGGCAACAAAGTTTCTGCCATCAACGCCATGAAAAAAGCGGGCGTACCAACCGTACCTGGTTCAGTTGGCGCTGTGACCCTGCATAATGCTGAAGAGCAAGCCCGCAATATCGGTTTCCCACTATTGATTAAAGCGGCTTCTGGCGGCGGTGGACGCGGTATGCGTGTGGTTGAACGCTTTGACGAACTAATTGGTCAAGTACAAGCGGCCAAACAAGAAGCTGAGCTCTGGTTCGGTGACGACACTGTCTATATGGAGCGCTATCTACAAAACCCGCGCCACGTAGAAGTACAGGTGTTAGGTGATGGTAATGGTAATGCTATCCATCTATATGACCGTGATTGCTCATTGCAGCGTCGCCATCAAAAAGTGCTAGAAGAAGCACCTGCACCTGACATCCCAGATGATGTACGTGAGCCAATCTTAAAGGCGTGTGTAAAAGCGTGTGAGCTTGTTAAGTATCGCGGTGCTGGTACGTTTGAATTCTTGTTTGAAAATAACGAGTTTTTCTTTATTGAAATGAACACTCGTGTACAGGTTGAGCATCCAGTGACTGAGATGATTACTGGTATTGATGTTGTCGTCGAACAGCTCAAAATTGCTGCTGGTTACGGCCTGTCTTATCGCCAAAGCGAGATTGAGATCCAAGGTCATGCGATCGAATGTCGTATCAATGCCGAAGATGCAGCAACTTTCGTACCGTGTCCAGGTACTATCAGTCAATTGTTCACACCAAGTGGTTCTGGTATTCGCTTTGACTCGCATCTATACCCTGGCTATGAGATACCGACCTATTATGATTCATTAATTGGCAAGCTTATCTGTCACGGACAAACTCGTCAGCAAGCCATTGCTAAGACAGTACATGCCCTTGATGAGCTGATTATCGAAGGTATCAAAACCAATATTCCTTTACATCGTGATGTGATTTTAGCGGATGATAACTTTACTCGTGAAGCGCAAAATATTCACTATCTCGAAAGAGAGCTGCTGACTGCGAATAAAGCTAAAAAAGACTCGTAGGCTAAAATACTTATAGAGTTCGCTAAGTTTAATTAAAACAGCACATAAAAAACCGCTATTAATATAGCGGTTTTTTATGTCATCAATAAGCTGTCAATCATACATAAAGTACAACGAGCATATCTAATTATGGCAACACTCTATTGAAGTTCATAAAGCATTCGTTACCATCAGGGTCAGCGCACCATTGCATCTGATTACCATCATGATTGATAAATGCAATTAACGCTTCATCAGTCTGATCGATCTGATTACCTGAGCAGTCTACTTCATTATTATCATAAACGGTCTTAATCGCAATAACTGGCAGCCCTTCTTCACGATGGGTAACCAGATATCGGCCGTATGTCCATTCTTTGCCGCTGACAGACCACATCTCATTATCCGCACCAAAGTTATATAGCTCACGGCACTGGTTAGACTTACCAACTGACGCAAGTAAGTTTTTGCTAGTAGTTGGTTGAATGTTTAGAACCCGCTTTTCATTTTGAGTCAGTACGCCACCGTCCATGCCCGTCATTACCTTAGGCTCTACACTGCTAGGCTGTTGCGCACTATCTGACGCCGACTGATTAGCTTCCGCTTCCTTGGTCATCATAGCGTGAGTAGAATGAGCGCTGCTGTCCAAGTCTATTTCCCACTGTCCGGCAATGGCTGGACTAATATGAGTGGTAATGGTCGGCTTGGTAATAGCCTCACCGTTCGCAGGCAACGAGGCTAGAATAGATGCCAGTGTGAATGAAGCAAATGAGATAGGTTCCATAATTAACCTTTTATTTATAATATTTTAATATATACATTAGCGTAAGTCTTAGACACCAAAAACACAAGTAACATTATGCTATTGCTCATAAACCTATAGTTGGAATTTCATAGGTATTTATAGCAAAAAATAACGCCATCGCTTTACTTGCTAGAGACAAGGAGCGATGACGTTATTAGCATACAGAATTTTGCGTGATATTAATGACTACTTAATACTAAGCAGCTTCTGTATTTAGCGCTTGAGCAAAAGCTGATAACGCCCCTTTTAGCATGGCTGATACCGTACTGCTACAAGTACCGATGCCAGAGTATACCTCGCCATCGACATTAAGCTGTATATAAGCAGCAGCATTGGCATTGGTTTTGTTATCACTATTGGTATCATCATCGATACCATTACCGCTATTATGATGCGGATTAATCGCATGCTCTGCATAGTTAATAATATGTAGTGATTTGCCCGTATGCTGTGCAAGTCCGTCAATAAACGATGATAATGGGCCGTTACCCGTGCCATCAATATCGATGGTATCGCTATTCATTTGTACTTGACCACTAAAGTAAACCGCGCCGCCTTTATTGTTGACGCTATAGTCTAGCAGCTCAAACTTGCCTTGCTGCAAGTAAGTATCTTCAAAGGTCTGCAAGATTTCATCATTCTGCAATTCTCGTGCAGCCGCTTCAGCTTGCTTTTGTACCACACGGCTAAAGTCAATTTGCATCCAACGTGGTAAGTTGAAACCGTAGTTACGCTGCAAGATATATGCGACGCCGCCTTTGCCTGACTGGCTATTGATACGTACTACATCTTGGTAGCTACGCCCAATATGCGCAGGATCGATAGGTAGATAAGCCACGTCCCAGACGTTGTCTGTTTCGCTCTGATTGCTTTCATTGTAATCGAGAGATTTTTTGATAGCATCTTGATGTGAGCCACTAAATGCCGTAAAGACCAACTCGCCTACATAAGGATGACGTGGGTGCAATGGTAAGTTATTGCATTCGCTCACCACCTGTACGATTTCACTCATATTGCTAAAATCAAGCTCAGGATCGATACCTTGGCTAAACAAGTTCATGGCCATGACCATGATATCCATGTTACCTGTACGCTCACCGTTACCAAGCAATGTGCCTTCGATACGATCCGCACCTGCAAGCACACCCAATTCAGCTGCCGCTACCGCACAGCCACGGTCATTATGAGTATGCAAGCTCACAATCACGTGCTCACGCTGCGCTAAATTGCGGCAGAAGTACTCTACTTGATCAGCAAAGACATTGGGCATAGAAGCCTCAACCGTCGCTGGCAAGTTAAAAATAACTTCCTGACCCTGCTGTGGTTGCCACACGTCACATACTGCATCGCAAACCTCTACGGCATATTCAGTTTCTGTCTGGCTAAAGCTCTCTGGCGAGTACTGAAACACCCAATCTGTCTCAGGGTACTTTGCTGCATATTCTTGCAATAGCTTAGCACCTGCAATAGCAATCTCTTTGATTTCAGCTTTATCTTTGCCATAGACTTTTTCGCGTTGTACACGGCTGGTCGAGTTATAAACATGGACAACCGCACGTTTAGCACCTTTTAATGATTCAAAAGTACGGGCAATCAAATGCTCGCGCGCTTGTACCAATACTTGTAGCGTTACATCTTCAGGTACGTGGTTTTCTTCGATAAGCTTACGAGCAAAGTCAAATTCTACCTGCGCCGCTGATGGAAAACCAATCTCAATCTCTTTAAAACCAACATCTACTAAAGTCTTAAAGAAGCGCATTTTTTGTTCAATGGTCATCGGATCAATCAGTGCTTGGTTACCGTCACGCAGATCCACACTTGCCCATATCGGTGACTTCTCAATTGTCTTGCTTGGCCAAGTACGATCTGGCAGCGATGGCGCAAATGCAAATGGACGGTATTTACGGAAGTCAAAAGCGGCACTTTTTGGTGTGATCTTTGCAGTCCCTGTGGCTGCAGTGTGCGTGGCTTGGTCAGACATAATCAATCCTTAGATGATATGGTTATTTATATATTTAGCTAGGCGATTAGCTGTTGATTAGATCAGTATTTATCATACGAGATAACTAGTGTTCATACCATAATAATATCAAAGTTTAACAGAGAGAAACCTGCTTTCTTTTACTTTATTTTCTGTTATTTTAGTGGAAAAACACAATTTAGACATTATAATCGAATTAATTCACTATTAAGGCTTGAGAAATGCCAGACAATTATATTGATAGTACAGGAACTGCAGATATAGACGAGATAGATAAACAGTTGCTACGCTTACTGCAAACGCAGGCGCGCATGAGTATTACTGAACTTGCTGAACGCGTCCACCTGTCTGCCACCCCTTGCGCACGTCGTATCAAACGCTTAGAGGATGCGAACATTATCACTGGCTACCATACCAAAACCGATGCGCAAAAACTTGGCTATCCGCTAGCCGTGTTTATCGCTATTAGTATGGATCAACATACAGCAGAACGTTTTGAGCAGTTTGAACGCAAAGTTCAGAGCTTTGAGGAAGTCATTAGCTGTAGTATTGTCACAGGACGCACGGAAGACTATCTGATTAAGGTCAGGGTACGTGATATGACACATTACGAAGAGTTTTTATTGCATCGCCTCAATCGTATCGAAGGCGTGGCCCAAGTTCATACCAGTTTTGAATTACGAGAAGTATTTAGCCGTAGCGTGGTTTAGACGAGCTTAGCTGTCTTTGGCGACTGTCGACGAAACCATACCAATAGTACAAATCCGATCATTAATCCGATAGCAGCGACAAGCAACCCTGCATTGAAATTGCCATCTCTCCCTGCCAGTGCCACTGTCACCAAAGGTCCCAAAAACTGCCCCAATGCATAAGCCAACGTTGCCAAAGCAATCAGTAAATTAGAATAGGCAGGATTGATGTTTTTAAACAGCGTCAGTGTCATCGATACCATACCGACGAAGGTCAATCCCAAAATCGCAGCATTGCCATATAATCCAAATGCACCATCAAACCATATCGGCAAGCACATCCCAAATGCTTGCAATACCGTCAGCCCCATTAAGGTTTTTATCTCACCGATACGTTTGGCAAGCGCGCCCCATAGGGGGTTTGACAACATCGCAAAAATACCAACGACCAACCAAATCATGAGTCCAGCATACGTCTGTGTTGTTAGACGTTGTGCTGCCATAACGGGTAAAAAAGTTGCTGAGCTGATATAACCAAACCCTGCCAGTACGTAGCTGACGAAAAGTAAAGTAAGCGCTTTATGGTGTCCAGAAATTGCTTCGTATAAGGAGCGTTTAAAGTTTACATAGGTCTGGTGCACTGACACGTGTTGTTTGGCATCAATCTGCTGTGAATCAACAGCCCGTACTTGTCTTGGCTTTATCGCATACAGTAGCCATACAAGCGGCAAACTGGTGACACCTGCGACTAGCCAAATTACATCGAAGTGATAGCCTAGTTTTAATAGCCACCACGTCACGATGGCAGAGGCGCTAATGCCAACGCCAATACCTGCATAATGGACTGCTGACAATACAGAACGGCGCTCAGGGCTGAGGGTTTGAATCACAAATGATGAGCTTAGAATCATCGCCACGCCACTTGCAATGCCTGCAATTAAGCGAATGATATACCATAGCGTGAGCGACATATTTGGTATGACGAGTAACATCGTGGTGACAACACTGATAATCGCCCACAGCGTCATCGCCTGCCATGTCGAGCGCTGAGGCACAAACATAGCGATAAGAGCGCCAATAAAGTAACCGATATAATTGATTGATGCCAACCAGCCTGCAATCGTCGTTGATAACGACAATTGCACCATAATATCAGGTAAGGTGGCGGTAAACAGGAAGCGTCCATAACCCATGACGACTGCCATGCAGTACATACCGATACAGGCAATGGCAGCTTCGTTGGTAATCATCGGGATCATACGGCTTTTAAAAGCAGTCATCATGACAGAGCCATTTTTGTGGCAATTAGCACACAATCCTTTGTGTTAGACAGTCAAAAGCAGTAATAAATAAACGCAGAAATAGAGAAGTTATTAGATATATTAGGCCAGCATAAAGTTATTAGCGAAAACTATGATACGTCTAACGCTGGTGTCTCTACTGTATCCTGCCCTAGCATTTGCACCCGCTGATCGCTAAACATATCCATATCTGGAGCTAGCGTACGCATAAACCGATCAAAATACAACATCTGTTTGGTCAATAGAGCGAAGTCTCGTGGGAAATGGATGCCATGACGTTTGCCAACCTCAACAATCTCAAGCATCATTTTATTCAGCTCATCGGCTTGCTCTTTACTATTGAAAGGTACACCGCTCGTAAAGGTCTTATCTTCTGCCATGATGGTTGTCATCATACGCTGCAAATCATTCCCCAATGCAGCCACATCGACTTTATTGCCACCATGTGTCATTTCCATATCAATCATATGGCGAGCCATGGCTTGATAGTCGCTGTCTTGCATGGCTTGCATCATGCCCATGCACGCACGCCAGCTCTCAGCTTTGAGTTTACCGACAATACCAAAATCCAAAAATCCAATACGACCATCAGTCAATAGCATCAAATTACCAGCGTGTAAATCCGCATGGAAACTATTGCATAACATGAGACTGGCAAACCATGTATTTAAAGTGTCTGCCATGACTTGTGCAGGATCAGCACAGTATTGGCGCATGAGCGACTCATCGACCATAGAGACGCCATATAGACGGCTCATCGTCAGTACACGCTTGGTGGTAAGATCCTCATAGACGGTTGGTGCAACGACACGAGTATTGCCTGATACCGCTAAGAACTGCTGAAAATCGCGAATATTCTGTGCTTCAGCGATAAAGTCAGTCTCGGCAAGCATACGCAAACGAATCTCATCGATAATCGGCGCAATACTCGCAAATTTCATCGATGGCATCAGTATTTCAAGTAGCTTAGTTACGCCATGCAATACACCCAAGTCGGTCTGCATGATGGTTTCGACGCCAGGCTTTTGTACCTTTAGCACCACTTCGTTACCATTGTGCAGACGAGCTGCATGCACTTGAGCGATAGAAGCTGATGCTAGTGGCTCTGAGTCAATATGAGCAAACGTATCATCAAGGGTCATGTCATCAGTCGCCAGCTCTTCTTTTAGCACTTGCTCGATATAAGCATAAGACAATGGCGTGGTTTGATCCAAGCAACTCTGGAATGCCTTAACATAATCACGTGGAAACAATGACGGTGTACTGGCGATAAATTGACCGATTTTGACATAAGTCGTGCCTAACTGCTCAAAAGTTTCTTTGAGTAGCATCGCGTCAGGTTTCTCACCTTTTGCCACTCTTAGCGCAGACAGACCTGCCACGCTCGCTGTTTGGCGAACACGGTTCATGACATTAAAAGTATGCTTTAATAAATGCGGACGATGAATTTTCATAAAAAACAACTATGGTAATAAGAAGAATGTTTGAAGATAGGCAATACAATATAAAAATGCGTTAAAATCAGATTACTCAGTTATAGTAGGTTCAATATAATTTGGATACAAGGAAGGCGAGTGAAAGTACTACAAGTCGTAGACTAAGCAAGCCTGACACCGTATCCAATTTATAGAGAGTTGACTATAGGACTGCTACAGACAGGACACTGTGGGTCTTTTCGATAACCCATCAGCCGCTGCTGCATCTGACTACCATCCCATATGAGCAGCTTGTTTGTCAGTAGATTTTTGGTTAATCCTAAATATTGCAGTGCAGCATTGGCTTGCAAATTGCCCATGATGGCAGTGGTACTGGCCAGCACACCAGAGTTGGCACACGTACGTTCGTCAGCGGCTTCATCAGGTACTACTGAGCCGAACACGCAGTGATAACAACCAGTATCGAGCTGAGGTTCGAACAGTGCTAGCTGTCCTTGCATCGCAATCGCTGAGGCGGATAATAGTGGGATTTGGTAGCGTACACTAATGCGATTAATAATATCGCGCGTGGCAAAATTATCCGTACAGTCTAAGAGTAAGTCAGGCTTGCCTGCTGCCATATCGAGCAATTCATAAGCGTTGTCTTCATCTAATCGTGCGACTGTGCCGTAAGTCTTTATCAAGGGATTGATGCGCGCTAACATTTGCGCTGCGGTCAGTGCTTTAGACTGACCGATATCTTCTGGCAAAAACAGCGTTTGCCGTTGTAGATTACTCGCCTCAATCTCATCATCATCGATTAGATGGACATGGCCTACTCCAGCACGTACCAATGTCTCAGACGCAGGACAACCAAGGCCGCCTGCCCCTATTATGACCACACGTGCTGTCTTCAATCGCAGCTGAGCGTCCATATCCCAACCGTCTAATAATACTTGTCGAGCATAACGGAGCAGCTCTTCATCTGATAGCTGTACCATCTCTTCTACCATATTCATCTACAACCTATAATCAAAGAAATCTACTACCAAAAAACTATCTATTGAACTTGCCCTAGCGTGACGCGATCATTACCACCGTAATCTTTTACGGTATGTACTGATTCAAAACCACTATCCAAAAACAACTTGCGAACAGCATTACCTTGATCGTAGCCATGTTCAATAGCTAATAACCCACCCGTACAGAGATATATTGTTGCCTGCTGGACGATATGCTCGATATCAGCCAAACCCTGATTGGGTGCACTGAGCGCACTAATCGGTTCAGCTGTTAGTCCTGCCAAATGCTCGTCTGTCTCGTCAATATAAGGAGGGTTAGAGACGATGATATCAAACTGCGGCTCATCGCAAATAGGTAGCGCTTGATACCAACTGCTCTGGATAAACTCAACATTGGCAACGTTATTGCTCACGGCGTTATGCTGAGCAACTTCAAGCGCCTCTGACGATAAATCAACCGCCACAATTTGCCAGTTAGCGTGCTTTAACTCATAGGCAAGACTGATAGCGATACAACCTGACCCTGTCCCTAAGTCTAGTAATCGCTTAGTATTAAGTTGCACTGGCTGAACGTTTATCCAGTTTAATACCTGCTCGACCAGTACTTCGGTATCGGGTCTAGGAATCAAAGTATGCTCGTTCACTCTAAAGCTAAGCGACCAAAACTCCTGCTGTCCGGTTAGATACGCAAGCGGTATACCTTGCTGCATTTTCACCACGCCGTCATTGAACCGTGCGACTTCACTATCACTTAGCTGATAATCTTCATCAGTCATCAACGCTATCGCAGGCTTATCAATGACATGCACCAACCAGTCAGTGAACCAAAATGACGGCTGCTGATTATCTGACTCACCATTCGTCAGTTGTTGAATCTGCTGCTTGATTTGACGAATGGTTGATACGGTCATAGATAGCTCTTAAAAAACAGTGGATGGATAAAGGTAAAATACTGCTGAGCCTACTCTGATGCGCGTGGTGGCTCTTTGGTATCGGTCAGGTTATGATTGGTTTTACTCAGCTTGTCACCTATCCCGTTACCACCGCTGCCATCATTATTATCATCGCCATAAATATCATCGTTATCACCAATGACAATATGTCTATCAACAAAGTAAATCAGTGCCAAAATTGGAATACCAATAGCAAAGGTAAAGATAAAGAAAAACGGATAACCCATATTATCGACGATAGCACCAGAATAACCACCCATTACTTTTGGTATCAGGGTCATCAATGAGGAAAAAATCGCATACTGTACAGCAGTAAAGCGAATCGATGTCAGTGCTGATAAGAAAGCGATAAATACAGCGCTTGCAAGGCCCGCAGCCAAGTTATCAAATATCACTGCCATATACATGATTGGCAGGCTACCTGGGTTATATGTCAATACCACAAACAACAGGTTGGTCGCACACGCTAAAATCGCGCCTATCATCATGGCATGCATGATACGGAAACGCTGAGCCAAAATACCACCCAAGAAGCCACCTGCAATTGCCATAATCACACCGACCAGTTTTACGGCATTGGCGATATCTGTTTTGCTAAAGCCCATATCTTGATAAAAGACGTTGGAGATCACGCCTGCGACGATATCTGAGATACGGTATAGACCAATCAAGGCTAAGAGTAGCAGGGCTTTTTTGCCATAACGTCGGAAAAAATCTAAGACAGGCTCGATCCATGTTGCCATGGCCACTTCTTTTTTCACCAGTCCTACTTGTACTAGTGCATAACCTGCTGCCATTGCCGCGCCTAGGCTTACTAACAAGTGCAAGGTTTCTACAAAGAAACTAGAAAACGCGCCTTCGAACTCTGGTAAGACTTGTCCCATCAATATATAAGCAGCGATAAAGGCAATCACTGAAAATACAAACAACGCTACCAGTCTGACGTAGTCTTCACGAGTTTCAGCGACCAACGGGGCTTTGTTAATGATTTTTGGTTGATTAATAATAAAGTACAGTAATAACAATGGCGCGCACGCGACCAATGCTAAAAAGTAAAATTTAATCGCTGGCATTACCATTAGTGGTATCAAGGCCACTGTGCTATCAAATACTGTATTGATCAAAATATTAATCAGGTAAATAACACCAAACAGCAGACCTGGGATAAGCAGTAACGCCGAATAAATTAGGAATACTTTTAAGTTACCCTTCTGCTTTTTACTTTGCAGGGTCTCAGCGGTTGGCTCATAACTAGCAAACGTCGTTAATACCCCTAACGTCATGACTCCTGCCATGATGTAATAGGTATTGCGCCATGCTTCATAACTATAAAACGTCTCATTTGAGCCGAAATAATCAGCCAAATATAACGCGCCTGCCCCTGCGACAATCATACCGATACGGTAGCCTGACACATAGATAGAGGACAAGATAGACTGCATAGACGGCGGCGCAAGCTCAATACGGTACGCATCAATCACGATATCTTGCGTCGCAGAAGAGAACCCAAGCAGCACGGCCGCGCCTGCCATATAAACCAAGACATCTTCGCTAACAGGATTTACCCTTGCCATCAAAAAGATTGCCAGCACGATAAGCAGCTGTGATACCACCATCCAACTACGACGACGCCCTAGCCACTTGGTCAAAAACGGTACAGGGAGCGCATCAATCAATGGCGCCCAAATAAACTTGAACGAATACCCCAGTGCTGCCCAGCTGAACATAGTGACGACACTACGATCAATGCCTGCTTCTCTCAGCCATAGCGACAGACTTGAGAAAATCAGCAGAATAGGTATACCCGCTGAGAACCCCAAAAACAGCATAATAATGACACGAGGATCGAGATAAGCTTTTGTAGCCTCGCCCCATGACTTTTTGGCAATTGGTTGATTGGGCGGTACAGATTTGACAGCAGACATAATAACTCACCAACAATTCAGACAAAGAACACAACCGCGCACAATTTTTATCAATCTTTAGAATCAGTTATCGACAAAAGAATCGATAAAAATTGCTCTACGTTGCACCAATATTATGATTACAACAAAATCCAGTTATGGTACTTGAGAACCTTTATCTTGACTAGATGTTTTTGCATTAACTTAGCGATTGCAGGCCATGTACAATCGCTTATATTTCTTAATAGTAACGCAAAAAACCGCAGTGTTTTACCAAGGTTATCTTAGCTCTTTTTTTTATTGCTAATTTCTATTTTGAAGGATGTCTGACAATGACATTATTTATAGGTAATATAAAGGTAGTAGTAAAACTGACGCAGGCTTGATTGGTTAGGTGCACTCTATTGGTTTACTCTTAACTGGCGATGATAAGCACGGGCGTTAATAATGATTGAGATAAACAAAACATCAAGCATTTTATGATTGGTAATTTAAAACTTATAATTCTTATATATTAGTTTTATAAATCCACTCAGCTTAGTTATGCTTTGTACATAAACAACGACTACCGAGATTCACGGTTTGTTCTTTCGATTATCATAGCCTAGGAGTTATACCATGTCCGACTCAACCAATAACACCACTGACAAAAACACTGCCCCAGATGCTGCTCGTTGTCCTGTAGATCACGAAAGCAACAATAATAATGCGCCTACTAACACAACCTATGATCAGGGTGATGGTCAAGGCCCAACGATCCATAGCGAAAACGTTGATAACTCGCACGAGGCTCAACGTCCTAGTATGGGTGGCTGCCCTGTTATGCATCAAGCGCACACTACCACTGCTTCTGCTGCGACAGATTGGTGGCCAAATGCTCTAAACTTAGACATATTGCATCAGCAAGACAAAAAGACTGACCCAATGGGTGAAGACTTTGACTATGCTAAAGCTTTTAAACAGCTAGATCTAGAAGCGGTCAAGACTGACTTAAAAAACCTAATGACTGAGTCGCAAGAATGGTGGCCAGCTGACTGGGGACACTATGGTGGTTTGATGATTCGTATGGCATGGCATTCAGCTGGTACGTATCGTCGTTCTGATGGTCGCGGCGGTTCTAATACTGGCAACCAACGCTTTGCACCATTGAACAGCTGGCCAGATAACGTCAACCTTGATAAAGCACGTCGTCTATTGTGGCCAATCAAGAAAAAATACGGCAATAAATTGTCTTGGGCTGATTTGATGATTTTGGCAGGTAACATGGCTTATGAGTCTATGGGTTTTAAAACTCTAGGTTTTGCTGGTGGTCGTGCTGATATCTGGCATCCAGAAAAAGACATCTACTGGGGTTCTGAGCGCGAATGGTTAGCTGCTACCAAAAACCGTTATGACAGCGACGAAGACCGCGCGTCACTAGAAAACCCACTAGCAGCCGTACAAATGGGCTTGATCTATGTCAACCCTGAAGGTGTGGATGGTAACCCTGACCCATTAAAGACTGCTCAAGATATGCGTACTACCTTTGCTCGTATGTCAATGAACGATGAAGAGACTGTCGCTCTAACCGCTGGTGGACATACCGTTGGTAAGTGTCACGGTAATGGTGATGCAACGATACTAGAAGACGAGCCAGAAGCTGCTGATATCAAAGAGCAAGGTCTAGGCTGGCGCAATCCTAAAGGTCGTGGTAATGCAGGTGATACCGTTTCAAGTGGTATCGAAGGCGCATGGACCACCAATCCGACCCAGTGGGACCACGGTTATTTCGAGCTACTATTGAACCATGAATGGGCACTGACCAAAAGTCCAGCAGGTGCATGGCAGTGGGAACCAACTGACATCAAAGAAGAAGATCGTCCGTTAGATGCTCATGATCCAAGTGTACGTCGCAACCCAATCATGACTGATGCAGATATGGCATTGAGCAAAGATCCTATCTATCGCGAGATTTCAGAGAAATTCCATAACAACCCAGAATACTTTGATGAAGTGTTTGCTAGAGCGTGGTTCAAACTGACTCACCGCGATTTGGGGCCGAAATCTCGTTACTTAGGTGCCGATGTACCAAGCGAAGACTTTGTATGGCAAGACCCTATTCCTACAGGTAATGCAGACTTGACTGCTGATGATATTGCAACGCTAAAAGCAAAAATTTTAGATAGTGACATTAGTCGTCGTGAGTTGATCATTACAGCATGGGACAGCGCTCGTACCTTCCGCGCTTCGGACTATCGCGGCGGTGCCAACGGTGCACGCATCCGTTTAGCCCCACAAAAAGACTGGGCAGGCAATGAGCCAGAGCAGCTGCAACATGTGCTTGAGACATTAACCAGCATTCAGTCTGATTTTGATAAAGACGTGAGTTTGGCCGATCTGATTGTGCTCGCTGGTAATGCCGCTATTGAACAAGCAGCGAACGATGCAGGCGTAGATATTACTGTACCGTTTAGTCCAGGTCGCGGTGATGCTGACGCTGAAATGACTGACGCCGAATCTTTCGCTGATTTAGAGCCGCTACATGATGGCTATCGTAACTGGATTCAGGGCGACTATGCGGTATCACCAGAAGAGATGCTGCTTGATCGTACGCAGCTAATGGGATTGACAGCGCCTGAGATGGTCGTATTGCTTGGTGGTATGCGAGTGCTTGATACCAACCATGGTCAAAGCCAACATGGCGTCTTTACTGAACGTGCTGGCGTGCTTACTAACGACTTCTTCGTCAATTTAACAGACATGAACTACACATGGCACCCTGTAAAAGCAGCCGACAACACTGCTAATAGCTACGAAGTACGTGAGCGTGGTACAGGAAATGTCAAATGGCAAGCGAGCCGTGTAGACTTGGTATTTGGCTCTAACTCTATATTACGTGCTTATGCTGAGCTATACGCGCAGGATGATAACTTAGAGAAATTCGTTCGTGACTTCGTCCGCGCTTGGAACAAGGTTATGAATGCAGATCGCTTTGATATTGCCAAATAGGCTGAGTTTGAAATTGGTCAATACCGACTAATTAATAGTAATAAATAACTTTATAACTAACGAACAGCTATCTTTTAGAAGGTAGCTGTTTTTTTATGCTTAGTTTTTTATGCTTAATAGTGACCGCTCTTTATAAGTTGTTAGGTCAAATGGCTTCTCTGGATAAACAACGCTTACTGACTAAACAACATTTACTGACTAAACAACATTTACTGAACAAATAATTTTTTAGCATTGCAAAATACAAATTCTATATTCATAATTATCATAAATTGATAGCTATTTATTATATACAAGAATAATAGCTTTGTTTTACACTACTTTATTACTGTATGTTCAGACATTTTTACTTTCATATACAGACGAGGTTTGTATATTTATACAATAGGATTAAGTTATGGCAATCGACGTAGTGGTCAATCAGCGACATTTGCAAATTCAGCTCAAGCAGTTGGAAACAGTCTGGCATACGGTGATTAATGGCTATAACTTAAGTCAAGCAGCGACTGTGCTACACACCAGCCAATCGAGCTTGTCAAAACATATCGCGGCACTTGAAAACCAACTGAAGACCGAAGTATTTATTCGTCAAGGAAAGCGTCTGACAGGGCTGACCACCATGGGTACGGCTCTTATGCCACATATCGAGTCTATCTTTGCTGAAATCCGTACCATTGAAAACCTAAGTTTAGACTTTAATAATCCTAATATCGGTACGCTGACGATTGCTACCACTCACACGCAAGCGCGTTATGTACTGCCGCAAGTGGTTAAAGAGTTCAAAGATCGTTTCCCTAAAGTAAATCTGATTTTGCAACAGGCAGATCCTGAGACCATCGCTCAGATGGTCATCCGCGGTCAAGCCGATATCGGTATTGCCACTGAGTCCTTGCTGCATAACAACTATTTAAGATGCTACCGTTACTATGACTGGACGCATCGCGTTATCGTACCGAGTGATCACGAACTGGCTAGCCAAGAGTCTATCGACTTGCCCACGCTTGCCAGCTATCCGATTGTGACCTATCACGGTGGTTTTACAGGACGCGGCGCGATTGACAAGACGTTTGATGAAGCAGGACTGGAGCCAGATATTGTATTAGCGGCGCTCGATGCCGATGTGATCAGCACCTATGTCGGTCTAGGCCTAGGTATTGGTATCATCGCAGAAATGGCATTTGAGCCAAGCCATTATCAAAACCTGACTGCCATACCCGTCGATCATTTTGGTCGCTTTACCAGTTGGATGGCGGTACGCGATGATGCAGAAATCCGTCAATATGGTCGCGCTTTCATAGAGCTATGTCAAAAGCAATTTGCAAATTAATGAGCATTTGTTAAATAAAGTATCTCAGACTTGCTCACCCTTACTAGACTGAGCTGTGGATGATAAAATAGATTCTAGAACGTTATTCAATGTTTCTTTTATATATCATTCACACTTGTATTGATATTTGGTCGAATGAAATTGATTTGCGACTAAATATCAATACATATTAACTTGCTCTTTTGTAAACAGGTGATACCGCTCATGGAAAAATTCGTAGCGATCATTATGGCAATTTTTGCCGCCCCTCTACTCATTGGCGGCGCTTATTTATTGTCCTTAGGCGGTAGTCCTTACTACCTCATTGCTGGCGTCATTATACTAACGACAGCTTTTTTATTGTTCAAAAAACACTGGAGTGCTTACGGGTTATATGCACTATTTATCGTAGCAACCATGGCTTGGGCGCTTTGGGAATCTGGGTTCTATTGGTGGGCGCTAGCACCTCGAGTTGGCTTCCCGCTTATATTTGGTTTGCTCATGCTACTGCCATGGGTATCCAACAAAATGCGTGGGCCTAAAACTCACGTAGCCGCAAATGTTGCAGCTACAAACAACGTTAAGAAAAGCCCTCTGTACTATTGGGGTCTGCTCGTAAGCGTGGCCGTAGGTGCACTACTCTCTTTTGGTAGTTTAGCCAACAATGCCACCGACAAACTCGGTGAGCTTGATTTGACTGCTGCAAATGATGACGAGCAAAACGTCAGCTCAGATGAGACGTCAGCTAACCTTGGTGATCCGTTATCAAACGGTCAGCAAACACCAGATGGCGAATGGAGCGCGTATGGTCGTACTGATTATGGTCAGCGCTACTCACCTCTAGATAAAATCAATACCGATAACGTCAAAGATTTAGAGCTGGCATGGCAAATCCAAACAGGTGACGTCAAAGGGCCTAACGATGTCGGTGAGACCACTTATCAAGCAACACCATTAAAAATCGGCAATGCGCTGTACCTATGTACGCCTCATAACTGGGTACTAGCGCTAGATGCCGACTCTGGTGAGACGCTATGGAAGTTTGATCCTCAAGTAGAGGAAAACTTACAACGACAGCATCAAACTTGCCGAGGTGTGTCTTATTATGCGGGTCAAGCGACCAGTCCTGACCCTATCGCTAGCGCTGCTAATAATTCAGCAGAGAATAGCAACAGTACAGCTAGCCCCGTGCAAGTACAGAAAATTGCTGGCAATACCTTTGAAAACGCGTCTAAGCAATGTGATGCCAAGATATTTATCCCAACCTCTGATGCGAAGTTATATGCACTTGATCCAAACACTGGGCAACGCTGCCAAGACTTTGGGGATGATGGTGCACTAGACTTGATGCATAACATGCCGTTTAATCAAGCAGGTTACTATTACTCGACGTCACCACCAGTCATCGCGGGTGATACCATCATCGTCGCTGGTGCTGTCAATGACAATTACGACGTCAACTCGCCTTCTGGTGTGATCCGTGCGTATGATGTCAATACCGGTGAGCTGCTTTGGAACTGGGACTCAGGTGATCCTGACAATACAGCACCTTTCGATGTCAATGATCCAACCCAAACTTATAAGACCAGTTCGCCAAATTCATGGTCAGTCGCTACTGCCGATGAAGAGCTTGGATTGGCCTACTTCCCTATGGGTAACCGCACACCGGATCAGCTAGGTAGCTACCGAAATGCCGCTGAAGAAAAGTATGCAACGTCTGTTGTCGCTCTAGATATCGAGACTGGTGAAGCACGCTGGGTTCAGCAGTTTGTCCATCATGACCTTTGGGACATGGACACGCCTGCGCAGCCAACCTTACTTGATCTAGATACGGCCGATGGTGTACAGCCTGCGCTGGTTGTGCCAACCAAACAAGGTGATGTATACGTCTTAAACCGCGCAACGGGTGAGCCTATTGTACCGATTAAAGAACGTCCTGCACCGCAAGGCTATCTCATAGCGGGAGAGCACGCAGCGCCAACTCAGCCTTATTCTGGCTTGAGCTTTGAGCCTGAACCACTGACTGAAAAAGACATGTGGGGTGCCAGTCTTGTTGATCAAATGATGTGCCGTATTGAGTTTAATAAGCTCAACTATGATGGTCGCTACACCCCGCCATCAACCAATGGTAGCTTGGTCTATCCTGGTAACTTTGGTACCTTTAACTGGGGTGGTATCGCAGTCGATCCTGAGAATGGCGTGATGTTTGGCATGCCAACTTACTTGGCATTTACCTCAAAACTCATTCCTAGAGACACGTTGGGCGATGCAGAGACCAATAAAGGCGAGCAAGGCGTCAATGCCAATGAAGGTGCAGATTATGCAGTAGAATTAGGTCCCTTCTTGTCACCGCTAGGCGTACCTTGTCAGCAGCCACCATGGGGCACGATCGCTGGCGCTGATCTGACCACAGGTGATATCGCGTATCAACGCAAAAATGGTACGGTACAAGACTTGTCTCCTATTCCTATCAAACTGGAATTGGGCGTACCTGGTATCGGTGGACCTATCATCACCAAAGGTGGCGTAGCGTTCTTGTCAGCGGCGACAGAAAACAACTTCCGAGCTTATGACTTAAAAAATGGCGACGTACTATGGAATGTTCGTATTCCAGCAGGTGGTCAAGCCACGCCAATGACTTACTTGAACTCTAAAGGTGAGCAAATGGTCGTATTGGTCGCAGGTGGTCATGGTTCAGTTGGCACAACCATTGGTGATTATGTCTTAGCTTATAAGCTTGGTGACCAAGATAAATAGTGTTGCATTTAGTTCTTAAAATAATGATTATTTAATTTATCATTATATTATAATCTTATAATTAGAGAAGCAGGTAACTTAGGTTGCCTGCTTTTTTTAATGCCATCTTTTTTTAATGCCATAGTATAATGCTGCTAAATCCTTTTATGACCTTACTTATGGTTTATTTATCGCTTATTTTGACAAACGACAACCTTTATAAATACACCTTAATAATTGTTAAGCGAGCTTAAAAACAGAGTTAACTGACTTTGTTATGATTCATTAACAGTGACTAGCGGCACTTGAAACTACCACTGTCTATAAGCATATCAGTAGAAAATAATTTACACACTACTGGAACATTTATGAGTAACAAAATCCCTTTATCTTTTTTAGATCTTGCGCCTGTACCTCAAGGCAAAACCATCGCTGAAGGCATCGCCCAAACGGTCGAAACCGCGCAGCAAGCAGAAAAATCAGGCTTAAACCGCTACTGGATGGCAGAGCATCATAATATGCCGGGTATCGCCAGTGCAGCCACTTCAGTACTGCTATCGCATATCGGTAGTCAAACCGACCGTATCCGTATTGGTGCGGGCGGCGTCATGCTACCGAACCACGCCCCTCTCGTGATTGCTGAGCAGTTTGGTACTTTGCAGGCATTATATGGTGACCGTGTGGACCTAGGCCTAGGCCGTGCACCTGGTACTGATGGTGCGACGTTTCAGGCACTTCGTCGACAAATGAAAGATGCAGAACGCTTTCCACAAGATGTGCAAGAGCTGATGTATTTCTTAGGTAATGATGCAGATGGCAGCCCTGTACAGGCATTTCCTGGCGCAAAATCAGGCATACCGATTTGGATATTAGGCTCTTCTCTATTTGGTGCGACTTTGGCTGCACATTTAGGACTGCCTTATGTGTTTGCCTCTCACTTTGCTCCGCAAATGCTTGGACAAGCAATTGAGGCTTACCGTGAGCAGTTTAAACCGTCTGTCTATCTAGATAAGCCTTATGTGATGTTGGCTGCTAACTTATTGCTGGCTGATGATGATGCGACTGCTCGATATCACTTTACCTCAGCACAGCAGAGCTTTGTACGTCTGCGCCGTGGCGAAACAGGTCAAATGCCTAAGCCTACCCACGATATGGACAGTATCTGGAGTCAAGCAGAGAAAATGATGGTAGACAATGCATTGTCAGTATCATTCATTGGCTCTGTCGACACGGTCAAACCAAGACTCGCTGCGTTTTTGGCAACCTATCAGCCAGATGAGCTGATTGTGACGGCCAATATATATGACCAAGCTGCCCGTATCCGTTCACTTGAACTTACACCGGAGCTAAACTTATTTACTTTACAATGAAATGAGACACTTGCATAATTATTGATGAACCTTAACTGGATTTTTGACATGGAAGCAACTCCCATTATCGGTGCATCGCTCATGATTGGCTCATCAATATTTATGTATATCATCGCCTTTCTTGCAGTTATGGCTATCGGTGGTTATTTGACCTATCGTACTAGCCCAAAGCGCAAGCAGCGCCGTGAAGACAAGCGTAATAGTGAACGCTAGATTAATAAAAAAGCCCTCTTTCCTTATTTGAAAAGAGGGCTTTTTTAATGCTGTCAAAATTAGATAAGGCGAAAGTACTTGCTTATTTAAAGATAGTATAAAATCTGCATTACATCAATCCAAGCGCACGTAACGTCGCTGCCCCAATCGCCATACCAAACATACCGACGACGGTAGTAAATGCCAAAATATTAGCCGCTAATACGTCATTGCCACCCATTGCTTTTGCCATGACATAGCTGGCTGCAGCTGTTGGTGATGCGACCATCAAAAACAAAACCCCCATATGCACGCCTGACAACCCGAACCCAAGTCCAACAGCGATAGCAATCAATGGCGCAATGACAATTCGCCCAATGCTCGCCTGCATGGATAAGCCCGAAGGATGCAACATAGACTTTAGGTTAATACTAGCACCTGCACAGATCAGTGCTAGCGGCAGAGCCACCGCTGCCAGTAAGTCGCCAGTCGTATGAATTACCCCAGTAAGCGGTGGTAATGGCAGTGCTTTGTAGACGAATGCCCCAACCAATGCCAAAATCAAAGGATTGGTCAGTAATTTTTTTACGATCATCGTACCGCGACTAACCCATGTGTCATCCACGCTTTTGGATACGCGGCTTAGGGTAATGACCGCTAAGATATTAAACAGTATCGTCACCACGCCCATATAGACAGCACCGATACTTAACCCTTGCGCGCCGTAAGCGTTGGCCACGGTTGCAAGGCCAATGATGGCCATGTTGCTACGGAATACGCCTTGTACAAACACACCTTGGTCCTCAGGACGCTTGACGAAGCGTTTGGCATAAAACTCTGCGCCAATAAATAATATAAACGTCACCAAGATACCAACAAGAATAAGCGTAATTTGCTTACCATAATCGACGTCGCTATCGACCACGCTAAAAAACAATAAACACGGCAAGCAATAATTAAAGACAAAACTTGATGCCTGATCGATAAAAGTTTGGCTTGCTTCACCCCGTCTTTGCATAAAAAAACCCAACCACATTAAGGCAAGGTTGGGTAAGACAATAGTAATAGCAAAAACAATAGCATCAATCATAAGTAGACTCAGTTCGGTGACAAGCCCATGAATATATGGACATCAGCGAGAAAAATTAACAAGTATTAAGAAAATTTACTGACCTAGTATAGAGACAAAGTGGCAGGTAGGACAAGGTTACATGTGATTTTCTTTCAAAATCGATCGTTTTTTTGACAAACAAAAGCCCGTAACGAAATATCATTACGGGCTTTTTATACTATAAGTGCCTTATTATAAAAGGCTTTACTACATTGCTATTACGAGTCCAATGCAGCTTTTGCTTTTTTATGCTTTTTAACCGTCATTGCCAACAACTGAATGGCAGCAGGGGTTACACCGCTTACGCGTCCCGCTTGAGCTAGCGTTGCAGGACGAACTTGCGTAAGTTTTTGTACTATCTCATTTGATAGTCCTGACACGATACTATAATCAAAGTCTAACGGTAGCGCTGTGTTTTCTAGTCGCTTCATTTGGTCGATATCTTCTTGCTGACGGTCGATATAGCCCGCATATTTAACAGAAATCTCTATCTGCTCACCCACTTGCGTATCAACGGCTGAGTCAGTGATAGCGGCGATATCAGCAAAATGTATTTGCGGACGCTTTAGCAAATCAAAGGCAGTAGACTCTTTAGACAGCACTTCACCTGTTTGCTCAGTCACTTGCTTACCTAATGCATTAGCAGGCGTAGCCCACATATCTTTTAGGCGTGAGGTTTCTGTCGCGATGGCTTCCATTTTTTCTTGATAGGCTTGCCAGCGTACATCGTCTACTAGACCTAGCTTACGACCAGTCTCAGTCAAACGCTGATCGGCATTGTCTTCACGTAAGAGCAAGCGATATTCTGCACGGCTCGTAAACATACGATACGGCTCGGTAGTACCGTGGGTAATCAAGTCATCGACAAGCACCCCAAGATACGCTTCATCGCGGCGCGGTGTCCACGTGTCAAATTCGCTATTGTTAGTAGTGACCAATGCCGCATTGGTACCTGCGAGCAAACCTTGTACGCCCGCTTCTTCATAGCCTGTCGTACCGTTGATCTGACCCGCAAAGTACAGACGATCAATCGACTTAGTCTCAAGCGTTGGCTTGAGGTTTTGTGGATCGAAATAATCATACTCAATCGCATAACCCGGACGAGTAATATGCGCGTTTTCTAAGCCTTTCATACTATGAATAAAGTCTAACTGTACATCAAATGGCAAACTGGTTGAGATACCATTTGGATACAACTCATGTGTGGTCAGACCTTCTGGCTCGATGAAAATCTGGTGGCTGTCTTTATCCGCAAAGCGATGAATCTTATCTTCGATAGATGGGCAATAACGCGGGCCTACGCCTTCGATTTTCCCAGAGAACATTGGTGAACGGTCAAGGTTTTCACGGATAATGTCATGTGTACGCGCATTGGTATGCGTGATATAGCAATTGACTTGCTCAGGGTGCATAGAGACATCACCCATATAGCTCATCACTGGCAATGGCGTATCACCCGGCTGTACCGTCATTACACTGAAATCAACACTACGAGCATCGATACGAGCTGGCGTACCTGTTTTTAAACGACCAACTGGTAGCTTAAGTTCACGTAAACGATCTGCCAACTTGATAGAAGGCTGATCCCCTGCACGGCCACCATTTGAGTTCTCCATACCAATGTGAATAACGCCGCCCAAGAAAGTCCCTGAGGTCAATACCACTGTTTCGGTCTTAAAGATAATACCCGTTGAAGTAACTACTGCCGACGCACGACCATTCTCTACCAAGATATCATCAGCGGCTTGCTGGAATATATCTAAATTTGGCTGGTTTTCTAGCGTATGGCGGATAGCTGCTTTATACAAGATACGATCTGCTTGCGCACGCGTGGCACGAACGGCAGCCCCTTTACGGCTGTTTAATACGCGAAACTGGATACCAGCCTTGTCCGTTGCCAGCGCCATTGCACCGCCCAACGCATCAATCTCACGCACTAAATGCGATTTACCGATACCGCCAATCGCAGGGTTACAACTCATCTGTCCGAGCGTCTCAATATTATGCGTCAACAATAAGGTCTGTGCGCCCATACGTGCAGCCGCCAGAGCAGCTTCTGTACCGGCATGACCACCGCCGATCACTATCACGTCGTAATGTTTTGGGTATTGCATGTGTGCCTCACTTGACTCATAACGCTGCTGATTGCCATATCTTATGTTCAAATAAGAAAACAGTCAGCAAATAAACGTCAGTCGAATTTATAAGAAGATAACGACTCAGATAAGTCGTTCATAATTGGTTGAATAACCCATCATTATAACAATTTTTTCACGCTTAAAAAACGCTAGGATAAAAACTATTAAAATTAAGCGAAAAGTTCTCTACTCTAGTTACTGTCTTACTAGTTGTTGCCTTACTAATGACTATTTTAACTATCATTTTAGTTATTATTGCCAGGGCTAAGCGGTACGATCTGATCTGATTGCCCACTAGACAGCATATGATGACTACCATACCCTTCTGGATTGATCTGTAGATAGGCGTTCATTTGACCAATCGCCTCACCATCATCACTGGCCAAAATCTGCTCTTTGATGAGCTCAACTGGCGGTAATGGTAGATTTTTAAGCAATGCCAAGCGCTGATGGTTATCACCCTTGTGGACTACCAATTCGATAAGCTGACGAGCATCGATTGGCAAATCTGGTGTGTTCTGTGCTAACAGTGCCAAATGATAAGCACCTGCAGGATCTTGGTCTACAACGATGCGCTGCTCGATAGCCACATATGTCGCTTCAGTTGCACCGCCTGCCACACTAAGCTGATGAATACACTTAAGTGCTGAGTATGACTCATTATTAGCAATCTCAATAATGCGTGTCGATTCATTTTTTAAACGTTGACGGCGTTTTTCAATCGCCGCCTGCTCAGCCGCTTCTCTTTGCTCGTTTGACTGTTCGCTGGTTTGGTTATTCATAAAGCTCTCTTACTCATCTGATAATTATTATTTATATCGCTGGTATCTTGGACACTATATGGGGGTAAATCCCATAAAAACAACGAAGCCTAATGATATAGGCGCGTAGAAATAATAATAGGGACAAGAATAGATACGCTACTAACAACACTAATAGCGACAATAAAAAAACCCAAATAGCCATTAGATGACTATCTGGGTTTGTTGTGCTCGTCTCTTGCAAAGGCTGATTGGACATTAAAGACATCCAATTCACACTTTTAAGTATTAAGCAGCAGGGCTGTTTGCTTCAACCAATGGCTTTAGCTCGCCTGATTGATACATTTGTAAGATGATGTCTGATCCACCCATTAGCTCACCATCAATCCATAATTGCGGGAACGTTGGCCAGTTAGCGATTTTTGGCAACGTTGCACGGATTTCTGGGTTTTCTAAAATGTTTACAAACGCAAATGGACGACCAATCTGAGTCAACACTTCGATAGAGCGCGCTGAAAAGCCACACTGTGGAAATTGCGGTGTGCCTTTCATGTAGATAATGACTTTATTGTCACGGATTTGATCACGGATCAATTGTTCAACGTCGTTTGCAGCAGTGTTTGGGGTTTGCTCACTCATAAAAGCTCCTATTGATAAAGCGGTTCATTAAAATGATTATTTATATAAAATAATTGTGTAAAGACGTGGCTGATACATGGGGCGACTGCCGCTGTATTACAAGCACGAATTTCTATCTATATAGGTTCGATAGCATTAGGGACTAATAATACCACGGCATTGGCCATGATGCCCTCTTGACGACCCGTAAATCCCAATTTTTCAGTCGTGGTGGCTTTTACACTGATATTGCTAATATCTGTTTGTAAGTCGCTAGCGATATTAGCGCGCATTGCCAGATTATGCGGCGCCAACTTTGGACGCTCGCACATTACGGTAATATCAGCATTGCCTAGGCTGTAACCAGCCTCTTGCACTTTGCTATAAACATAACGCAGCAATACTCGTGAATCCAATCCAGCATGTGCCGCATCGGTATCGGGAAAATGCTGCCCGATATCGCCAAGTGCTAAAGCACCAAGAAGCGCATCAGCCAATGCGTGCAAGACCACATCACCATCAGAGTGTGCCAGCAAACTGTGAGTATGCTCAATAGGCACGCCTGCTAGAATGACATATTGCTGCTGCTGACCATTATTATGAAAAGCATGAACATCGATACCTTGACCAATTTTTATCATTATTATTCCAAGATGAGTTAAAGGTGATTAAAATAATTCAAAACCACTATCTGAATTTTCAAAGTGGTTTTACTAGTAGCCAGACACCATCGGTCGCCACCAGTTTCAATTAACTGGTATAATATGACGTTTATTTTATCATAATACCAGATCCAAAAGACAAGCTGACGTTGCTGTGCTGAGACTACGTATTGTAGTGATTGCATAACGCTTGGCGTCGGCATGTACTTTGGATAACGTATAAATAGTTGAGCCGTTTTATGTCAGCCATACAAAATACCTCAAGCACAACCGTTTCTGAGTCTTTTAATGCTCATCGCCCTTTAACACTTGCTGATGTCGAAAATCCTAGTACCAAGCATGTGATTGTCGGTATGTCAGGCGGGGTCGATTCTTCTGTATCAGCCGTATTACTTCAACAGGCAGGCTTCAAGGTCGAAGGCTTGTTTATGAAGAATTGGGAAGAAGATGACGGCACCGAATACTGTACGGCGATGGATGATTTAGCAGACGCGCAAGCCGTATGTGACAAAATTGGTATGAAGCTGCACACGGCCAACTTTGCTATGGAATACTGGGATCGCGTATTCGAGCACTTTTTGGCGGAATATAAAGCAGGACGCACCCCAAACCCTGATATCTTGTGCAATAAAGAAATCAAGTTTAAGGCGTTTTTGGACTATGCATTGACCCTTGGTGCAGATTATATCGCGACCGGTCACTATACACGTCGCAGTGTGAACTATACCAATGCCGAAGGTGATGAGGTTGCACAGCTCTTACGCGGTCTTGATAATAATAAAGATCAAAGCTATTTCTTGCATGCGGTTGGCGGTGACAAAATCGCCAAAACGCTATTTCCCGTTGGTGAGCTTGAAAAGCCAGTGGTACGTCAAATTGCTGAAAATCATGACCTAGCGACGGCTAAAAAGAAAGACTCTACAGGCATTTGCTTTATTGGTGAGCGCCGTTTTAAAGACTTCTTACAGCAATATTTGCCTGCCCAAAAAGGCGAGATACTTACTGATGATAATAAAGTCATCGGTACTCATGATGGCCTCATGTATTACACATTGGGTCAACGCGGCGGCATCGGCATTGGCGGGGTTAAAGACCGTGTAGAGGCACCGTGGTTTGTATTGGCAAAAGATTTAGAGAAAAATCGTTTAATCGTCGGTCAAGGGCATGAACATCCCATGCTAATGAGCAACGAGCTAAAAGCCTATAAGCTCGACTGGATTGATGGTTTACCGCCTGCGGATGTGTTTAGCGACGAAGGTCTAGCCTGTATGGAAAAGTCTCGCTATCGCCAGCCAGACCAAGCGTGTCGCGTATTTGCGACCAATACTGATGGCAGCGAAGTGCGCGTGGTATTTGATGAGCCACAGCGCGCCGTCACCCCTGGTCAGTCAGCGGTATTTTATATCGATGAAGTATGTCTAGGCGGTGGCGTGATTGAATCTATCGATGCACCTTGCGGATTCTAATTGATTCCTAATACCCAACCTAAAGCACAGATGTTGATGCAGTAAATAACATAATTTTAACGAGCGTCAACATCGCTTTATTTGCATAGACCGCTTTTTTAATATCATATTTCTGCTATATTACGCGCAACGATTTCGACGTCGTTTATTATATGGTAATTTTTTATCTAGACTCTTGCAGTTTTTTATTTCATAACTACTGAGGCATAACCATGACTCCACTTACCGCTCTCTCTCCAATTGATGGCCGTTACGCATCAAAGGCTGACAGCTTACGTCCTTATTTATCTGAATTTGGTCTAATCAAAGCCCGCGTTACGGTAGAGATTCGCTGGTTGCAGTCTTTAGCTGACAACAGCGCAATTGGTGAATTAGCAGCATTTGATGACCAGACCAACGCTTTTTTGAATGCAATCGTTGATGACTTTAGCGAAGCGGATGCTCAAGCTATCAAAGACATCGAAGCGACGACCAATCACGATGTAAAAGCGGTTGAGTACTTTATCAAAGACAAGTTCCGTGGTCAGGATGCCTTGATTGACTCACTTGAGTTCATTCACTTTGCTTGTACCAGTGAAGATATTAACAACCTATCATATGCATTGATGCTCAAAGACAGCCGCGAGCTAGTCGTTGCCAAAATGCAGCAAGTGACTGATAGCATCGTTGACTTATCTATTGCTCACGCTGATCAGCCAATGTTATCACGTACACATGGTCAGACAGCCAGTCCAACGACACTGGGTAAAGAGATGGCAAACGTAGCCTATCGCCTAGCCCGTCAAATCAAGCAAATCAATCAAGTAGAGCTATTAGGTAAAATCAACGGCGCAGTCGGTAACTATAATGCGCATTTTTCAGCGTATCCTGACGTCGACTGGCAGAGCCATGCTGAAGCGTTTATCAATCAGCGTCTAGAGCTAACGTTTAACCCTTATACGACTCAAATCGAGCCACACGACTATATCGCTGAATTGTTTGATGCTGTTAAACGCTTCAATACAATCTTGATCGATTTTAACCGTGATATTTGGCAGTATATTAGCTTAGGCTATTTTAAACAGCGCCTAAAAGACGGTGAAGTTGGCTCTTCTACCATGCCGCATAAAGTTAATCCAATTGACTTTGAAAACTCTGAAGGTAACTTAGGCGTTGCCAATGCGATGCTAGCCCATTTGGGTGAGAAGCTACCAATTTCACGTATGCAGCGTGACCTATCGGACTCAACCGTATTGCGTAATATCGGTGTTGGTCTAGCACAGAGCATGATTGCGTTTGACGCTTGCTTAAAAGGCGTGGGTAAACTTGAGCTAAATGCACAGCGTTTAAATGATGATTTGAATCAAGCGCAAGAAGTGTTGGCAGAGCCAATTCAAACGGTCATGCGTCGCTACCGTGTTGAAAACCCGTACGAAAAACTAAAAGCATTAACTCGTGGTAATGCCATGACTCGTGAAGCTATGCTAACGTTTGTCGAAAGCGATGAGCTATCGGCGGTTAGTGATGCGGATAAAGAACGCTTACGTGCATTGACGCCTGCTACTTATATCGGTAATGCCGCTGAGCAAGCACGCGCTATTAAAGAATGGATTGCCAAGCTGTAATAACTGATAAGAGCATACTGATAATGGAATCAGTCTAGAAAGGTAGGAGCGCCTAGTATTATTTACTCGCTCCTATCTTGATAGTAATTTTATCTTATTCACTTATTATCTTAATAGCTATTATCTGAATAAACAGTAACCTTACTTTGAACGCTATGATTGGTTTTGATTCGATTGCTTTTGATTCAAAACCCATAGTTGATAAGTAAGGTTTTATTTTTTATCATCATCGTCATCACTGTCGCCCGGTATGATGGCTTTACCCACAGCAACGGTTCCTTTGACCACGCCTTTGGTAGTTTTATAAGCGATTTTTGCGGGTACTGTGACGATTTTATGGACACAGGCTTGTAGCAAAAACACGCTAGCGATAATGACAACAAAATGCAGCTTTTTCATAACGTTCCTACGATTGAGTGGATGCTCTGATGACAGCTATTATTTTGATAATCGTTATTGTTTATATGTACTATATAAACGTCACCAAAATAATAGACATCAAATAGATGACAATCTTAAACTATTAAAACCTTCCTATAAAGCATCCTTTATTATTAATCTTGTACACCGCCAAAATATGGATTTATCAATGACTTCTATTCCTCTTTGTTTACCCGACTCTATCACGCCTAAGCAATTCCTGACTGAATACTGGCAAAAGAAGCCACTGCTTATTAAGCAAGGGTTGCCGCAGCTAGTTGATATGTTTGAGCCAGATGACATGATTGGTCTTGCACTTGAAGAAGATGCTAGCGCAAGACTGCTGACTCAAGCAGCCAGTAAAAAAGAAGGTCAGGCACAGTGGCAACTTAAAAAAAGCCCACTGAATGAGACTGATTTTGAAAACCTACCAGAGCAATGGACCGTATTGGTACAGAATCTTGAGCAATGGTCGCCAGAGCTTGGTCAGTTGTGGCAAGCGTTTGACTTTATTCCGCAATGGCAGCGCGATGACATCATGGTCTCTTATGCGCCAGCAGGTGGTTCGGTCGGTAAGCATTATGACGACTACGATGTGTTTTTGGCACAAGGCTATGGCTCTAGACGTTGGCAGTTAGGCAAATTCTGTGATGACCAGACAGAATTTGTTGCTGATGAGCCGCTTCGTTTATTTGACGACATGGGCGAGCTTATTTTTGATGAGATACTAGAAGCGGGTGATGTGCTTTATGTACCGCCGAAATTATCACATTTCGGTGTAGCACAAAATGACTGTTTGACTTTCTCGTTTGGTTGCCGCCGTCCAAACCTGATGCAAATCATCGATAGTGTGGCCGATATTGCGACTAACGACAGCAAGCTATTTATCCCGATGCTACTACCGCAAGCGCTACAAGCGTCAGGTGAATTGCAAGCAGATAGTATTGCCGCTATCAAGGCGCAATTACTAGAGATGCTACAATCTGATCGCGGTGATGATATGATTCGCCAAGCAGTCTCTGAAGTGATTAGTAAGCGCCAATATGATGCGCTGATGCCAGAAGAAACGTTAGATACCGATGAGCTTATGCAGGCCCTGTCAGAAGGGGCCACATTGCAGGCGGACTATAGCAACCGCCTACTCTATAGCCAGACCACTGATGGCACCGTGCTGTATGCTAATGGTCAACGTATCGATGGGCTTGATAAAGCGGCGATAGCAGTACTAGTACGCTTGGCCAATGGTGAAGCATTACAGCATAGCGACGTCACCGATGTTGATGCAGATGATTTGAGCGAATGGCTAGAGAACGGCTGGGTATGGGTGGATGTGGCTGAATAAAATCTCATAATCAAACTTCAGTTAAACAACGCAAACAAAAAAAACCGCTAACTGATAATGACTCAGATAGCGGTTTTTTCTTATATATTTTTTGCAATTACTAGTTTGGCATTTATAGCGCTACCAAATACCGCTTAGCCTTTATGAGAATTGATATAAAAGCTAAGCGGATTCGTAATTATCGCATTGATTCTACTCTGTACCAAGCTCAAGTAAGCTCGCGTTACCACCGATTGCTGTGGTATTGATAGTCTTGACTCGCTCAGTGACAAAGCGATGCAGATAATCAGGCGTTAGCATTTCTGACAAGCCTTCCATATCAGTGACACTGATAACCTGTGTCAAAATACCGTCAGTATTGGCAAGCTCTTGACTGACGGCTTGCACTTCGCTGCGGCTACCAGAGACAGCCACTTGCGCTAGACGATCGATGTATAAAAGCGTGACCGTTTGCGAATCGTTAGCCACACTTAATACATCTTCGCTGATACCTGTATCGTGCAATATCTTAGCAGCTTCATTACACATCTCATCTTGGCTTGGGCAATGCAATATAACTTCATTACCTGTTAGGAGTGCCGCGATAAGCTGACCTAATACTGCCATGGCTCTAGCAGTTTCGCCGCCGATAACCATGGTTTTACCACGACCAGTCACATACAAGTCATTAGACTCGCCTGTTGCCCCTGTCATACGATGCATCTCATCCAAACTAGGCGCAGCGCTCAACAAATGGTTGAATAAACGCTTTGCTTTATTGGCATCACCAGTGAGCAATGCCAGTTTTGGAATGGCTGCTTGTAGATACGTTGCGCGGTTGACTGCGCCGAGTAATCGCCAAGATTCACAAACCTGGGCATGATTTTTTTTGAATTCAGTCGCCATGTTGCTACTCCTTATGCGAGTTCTGTTTGAGTGGTAGTTTGGGTTTCGGTCGCTGTCATATGAGCAGCTGACTGTTCAGCGTTGACTGTTTCTGAGCTAAGCTGCATCAGACGTGCGACATAGTGAGGGCCACCAGCTTTAGGACCAGTACCAGATAGGCCACAACCACCAAATGGCTGTACGTTTACGACCGCACCGATTTGGTTACGGTTGATGTAAGTGTTACCGACAAAGGCACGACGCTCAATGTGCTCAACAGTATTTTCAATACGGCTATGAATACCTAACGTCAAACCAAAGCCTGTGTTGTTAATGGCATCAATCAGCTTATTCAAATCACGTGCTTGATAGCGCAGTACGTGTAGAATTGGGCCAAAGTGCTCACCGCCGATCACATCAATGCTTTTCACTTCGATTGCGGTTGGCAATACAAAAGTAGACTTCTCTTGACTGACGACTGAGCTTGAGCTCATCGGCGTCTGTGCCAAAATGGTAGCAGTCGGCTCAGCACTCATACGTTCGATGTGCGCCTCTAAACCATGCTTAGCATCAGCATCAATCACTGGACCTACATCTGTGGCAGCATATAGAGGATTACCTACAGACAGCTCAGCCATATTACCTTGCAATAGCTCGATTAAATCATCCGCCATCTCTTCTTGTACACACAATATGCGACAAGCTGAACAACGCTGACCTGCTGAACCAAATGCTGATAGTACCGCATCTCTAACGACTTGCTCTGGCAGTGCCGTTGAGTCAACGATCATCGCATTTTGACCGCCAGTCTCAGCGATAAAGACAGGCAATTCACCGCTAGCTTGTGCATGATCATTTAAGCTTTGGTTGATACGTTGGGCTGTTTGAGTAGAACCTGTAAATATCACACCTGCGATATTATCAGCAGCCGTCAAAGCACCACCTACGTCGCCTGCACCAATGACTAATTGTAATGCTTCTGCTGGTATACCCGCTTGATACATCAATTGGGCACCAAAATGAGCTACCAAACTGGTTTGTTCAGCAGGTTTCGCTACTACCGTGTTACCTGCAGCAAGTGCAGCTACAATCTGTCCCGTATAGATAGCCAATGGGAAGTTCCATGGACTGATACAAACGAAAGTGCCACGTGCTTTATACACTTGACGAGACTGCTTACCAGCCAAGTCTGTGAACTCATGTACGACATCATCTAGACGCTCTGCTTCGTCAGCATAGAAACGACAGAAATCAACAGCTTCTTTGATTTCATCGATGCCATCTTGCATGGTTTTACCCGCTTCAACTTGGCATAGTGCCATTAGTTCAGCGTAGTTTTCTTCGTATAGCTCAGCAATCTTACGTAATATCTCAGCACGCTTAGCAGCTGGTACATTTTTCCATACATCTTGACCAGCAACAGCAACGTCAATCGCTTGGCGAGCCACTTCAGCGTTGGCATAAGTTACTTCACCAGCACTAACTTCATGATTCCAAGGCGCAAGTACAGTCTGCTTATCAAGCTGATTCGTTTGACGATCCACTTCATAGGTATCAACAGCTTTACCATTAATGATAGAGGTTGCTGACCATGTCTTATGCAGATGGCTATCAATAGCTGATTTGAACGGTAACCATTGTGACTCTACAAAGATATTAGGGCCAAAACTTGCACGACGTTCACCGTAAATCTCTAACGGTAACGGGATGTCTGGATTGTGCAATGTTGCATTACCAAGCAGCTTGTCATATGGATGCACTGTTAGCTTTTCGATTGGGTAAGACTTGTCTAGCAACTGATGAACAAACGAGCTGTTGGCACCGTTCTCTAATAAGCGGCGTACCAAGTACGGTAGCAAGTCTTTATGCGCGCCCACTGGCGCATAGATACGTACAGGAATCTCATAAGCTTGCAAAATATGATCATAAAGCGCATCGCCCATGCCGTGCAGACGTTGGAATTCAAAGTCTCTATGTGCACTCATGATCATGATTGATGACAGTGTATGCGCATTATGCGTCGCAAACTGTGGCCAGATTAGGCCGCGCAGATGGTCTGACAATAAGAAGCGCGCACAAGCAAGGTATGCAGTATCCGTACCTTCTTTACGTGTCCAAACTGGATAGCCTGATAGACCTTTTTGCTGAGCAAGTTTGATCTCAGTATCCCAGTAAGCGCCTTTAACTAGACGTACTGGAATACGATCACCGACTTCAGTAGACAGACGAGCAAGCCACGCTAATACAGCGATAGCGCGTTTAGAGTACCCTTGTACAACGATACCTAAACCATCCCAGTCCGCTGTCAAATTATCACGGTACAAAGACTCAAACAGTTTTAGAGAAATCTCGAGGCGATCTGCTTCTTCAGCATCAATACTGATATCGACATTGACTTCACGTGCCGCTTCAATCAATAGCAGGCAACGCTGACGCAATAAGCCCATTACTTGCGCTTCTTGTGTCGCTTCATAGCGAGGATGCAGTGCTGATAATTTGATAGACACTGACGGCTTTGGCATGCCTTCTTTGACTTTTACGTTAGCAGTGGCTCTGATCGCATGTAGATAGTCGTTGAAGTATTTTTCCGCATCTTTATGCGTGATAGCCGCTTCACCTAACATATCAAATGAATAGGTATAGCCTCTATTACGATATGGCTGGCTGTTTTTATTGGCGTCTTCGATAGTCTCGCCCAATACAAACTGATGGCCCATGATACGCATGGCTTTTTGCATCGCACTACGAATGACAGGCTCGCCCATCTTTTTAGTCATGCGATCCAAGAAACCTGATGCAGTGGTGCTGCTGTCAATACTGACAACGCGACCAGTCATCATCATGCCCCAAGTAGAGGCATTGACCATAAAGCCATTGTCATTTTTAATGTGCTTTTTCCAGTCGGCCACACTCATTTTGTCATGAATCAACGCATCAGCCGTATAATTATCTGGCACACGAATCAAAGCTTCTGCCAAGCTCATGAGCAAGATACCTTCTTGGGTATCAAGGCTATACTCAAGCAATAATGAGTCAACCATCTTGACGGCTTTACCATCATTACGTACGTGCTCGACCAGTTTGCGCGTTTGCTCAGCAGCAGCATCGCGTTCTTCTATACTGGGTTTGGCAAGTGGCAATAACTCAGACAACCAACGTTCTTCATCGGCGCTATATAGCGGCGAAATACGCTTATTTAGCGCTTCTGCTGACTGGGCGAGATACTCAGGCGACAGCATATCAACAGGATTAAACAAGATCGGCTCTTGCGGGGTAAACTGGTCTACTGGGTTCATAATAACTCCATAACTATCGTTTAAAAACCATAATAAATGGTGCTTTAGGAAGTCTGATCGTCCTGTATAACTGCTCATAACCGCTATCAAAAAATAGGGGTTATTGACGGATATTCACAGCAATAATCAAAAGACCAAACGGCGCCATCACAAAACTAAAAATCCAGCATAGGCTGGAGACGGTTAAGTAGGTCGTTCGACTGTTAAACGGGCTACGTTAACAATACAAAGGCAACAACGAAAAGCTAAGCGGCATTAGTGCCTTCTTCTTGTTAGTAGTGAAAGGAGTGTGATGACCAAATATCGCCTTATTGAACCGAAAAATCGCTCTAATAATCACAAATCTGTCATCTATGGTGATGCTAATTCACTGTAAGAAAAACCTCTACGGCGTTGATTGAGGTGATGCGCTTAACTCGGCTATAATATCACGAAAGTTTTTTTCAAACTAACGAAATTTATTATTTTCATAAATTAATATATATCTAAATAACAATAACTTACAAGCATTTTATTGGCCATGACGCTTTGGTTACGTTTTTTTGTTTACTATTGCCCATAGTTTGGCATCACCCTACTTAATACTGGTATCAGAAATACTAAACATTAACCATAAGAATATCGGGATTAAATTAAGACGATAGTCTTATAATGCTGACAAAAAAAACCCTCCTTATCATCAGCTGATAAGGAGGGTTTCTTGTTTAAGACACTATTAATGTCTTACTACACTTTGCATTATAAGAAAATAATCTTGAACAATAATATAGCAGTCAAAATCCAGACAGCGATACTGATATCTGCAAACTTGCCTGCAATTGCTTTTACAGCCGTAAAGGTAATAAAACCAAGTGCGATACCGTCAGCGATAGAGTATGTAAGCGGTGTGAATAGCAATACCACGACCACTGGTGCCGCTTCTGTTAAGTCGCTCCAGTTAATGTCCTTTAGAGTACCCATCATAAGTACGGCTACATAAAAGATAGCGCCAGCCGTTGCATAAGCTGGAATCATACCCGCTAGTGGCGAGAAGAAAATACTGAACAGGAATAACACGCCTACCGTAACAGCCATCAAGCCTGTACGGCCACCTGAGGCGATACCAGAGATACTTTCAATATAGCTAGTTGTCGATGAAGTACCCAGTAAAGAACCCGCTACTGTCGCTGTTGAATCAGCGAGTAGTGCCTTGCCCATGTTCGGGATATTGCCATCTTTGTCCGTTAGTTTTGCTTGGCTAGTGGTAGCAATCAAAGTACCCGCAGTATCAAACAAATCGACAAATAAGAAAGCAAAGATAACACTGATCATGCCCACATCAAATGCACCAGCAATGTCTAACTGCATAAGCGTCGGTGCAATAGAAGGCGGTGAAGAGATGATACCTGTGAACTGCGTATAGCCCATTAATAAGCTAATCAGTGCAACCAATAAAATACCAATGGTTACCGCACCTGGGACTCTCTTATAAGACAGGCCAATGATAACAACAAAACCTAATGAAGCCATGACAGGACCAAATGATGTCATGTCACCAAGGCCAACTAAGGTGGCATCATGATTGACGATGATACCTGCGCTTTGCAACGCAATAAACGCCAAGAACGCACCAATACCAGCAACTACGCCGTTTTTGAGAGACGTTGGAATAGCATTAATGATTGCTTCACGAATCTTGAATAGACTCAATAGTACAAAGATACAACCAGACAAGAACACCGCACCTAACGCTGTCTGCCATGCGTAGCCCATACCAAGCACCACACCATAGGTAAAGAAGGCATTAAGACCCATACCTGGTGCGAGCGCAACTGGTAGTCGGGCGTAGATACCCATAATGAAACAACCTACTGCTGCTGCTATACAGGTCGCTACAAATACGGCCCCTTTATCCATACCTGCATCGGCTAAGACGTTAGGGTTGACAAAGATAATATAGGCCATCGTCAAGAACGTGGTTATACCAGCGATGATTTCTGTTTTGATCGTGGTATTTTCACCATTAATCCCAAAATAGCGTTCAATTGCATTCATAAGTGTCGCCCCGACTGGCTAATAAAAAGTCATCATTACCTAAAATTGAACATGACCTCAGCGAAAAAATAACGATGCCACAATAAGAATAATGTAGTAACAAAGCGTAACATATTAGACCAGTTATCTTACAAACTCAATCGTTGATAATGTCTATCTCGTACAAAATAGGATTTTGAGAGACTTCAAGACTATCGGTCAGAAAAGCCACATGAAAAGCTATATATAGTCATGCTGCTCGACGCTATTCGAAAAACTACTTTCTACTCGTCATTGAGGAAATATTCGGTTTGACTCATGAGCTTTAGGTAGTAAGTGTTTGCTCGGTCATTATCCATGTTATCCAACTAACTATTGAATGAATCAGTAGTAGCCCAACTAAATAGTCGTTTAACACATTAATAATGACCTTTCTCTCATTTAGAAGTAAACTAGGGGGTTATTATACCGATACCTAAATCGCGATACTTACTGTTGCAGCATTTTTCTAAGCACAGTTACAAATTTTTAGTGAAGAAACGTGCTGCGTATTAAATAATAAAAAGTAAATAGTGTTTGTTTAGGGGTTGTCTGGTTCGGATACCACTATTCCAGCCAGCTGTTATCAATTATTCGTGAGTCCATTACATGCCTGAATCATTAAATATTGTCGGTCTTATTACCCAAGCCAGTCTATTGGTGCAGATTGTGATGGCACTATTGTTATTAGCCTCTTTACTCAGCTGGGTTATTATCTTTCGCATGAGTGCTCGACTTGGTACAGCCAAAAACTTTGATCAACAATTTGAGACTTGGTTTTGGTCAGGCGAAGACTTGGCCAAACTATATCAAGGCATTCAAGGCTCTCCTGATCGTCAGGGACTTGAGCAGATTTTTTATGTGGGCTTTTCAGAATACCTAAGAATGCATAAAAAGCGTCAACCTAAAGACGACATTATCGATGGTGTTGAACGCAAGCTACGCGTCGGCCTAGGTCGCCAGCAGCAATTGCTAGAGTCGGGACTGACGACGCTAGCCAGCATTGGCTCCGTTGCTCCGTACATCGGATTGTTCGGTACAGTGTGGGGCATTATGAATGCCTTTTTGGGACTGTCTCAAACTGAGCAAGCTACCCTCGCCTCTGTCGCTCCCGGTATCGCCGAAGCACTGATTGCCACAGCCATGGGTTTGTTTGCCGCTATCCCTGCGGTATTGGCATACAACCACTTCACAGCAAAATCGAGCCAACTATATGACTCGCGTGCCTTATTTTGTGATGAGATGACGGGCATGCTGCAGCGTGAGACCAGCGTACAAGCACCTATTAGCAAAGAAACCCAAGTTAATGCAGGTCAGGTGACAGGGCTATGAAACCAAACCCCTACGGCCGTGAAAAAAAAGCTCTTAATGCAGAAATGAACGTCGTACCTTACATTGACGTCATGCTGGTGCTACTGGTGATCTTTATGGTGACAGCGCCGATGCTGATTACAGGCGTCGATGTTGATTTGCCAAAAGAGCAAACCAATACCATGAGTCAAAGCCAGTTACCTGTGATTGTCTCGTTGACTGACAAGGGTGATATTTTTATCAGCTATGAAAGCAATGTCGACGTGCCAGTAAGTGAGCCTGAGCTGATTAATACATTGTCTAACCTGCAGTCTCAGAGCGATAATAATAATGCTGAACCAGTACAGGTGATGATCAATGCCGATCAAAACAATCAGTACGGTGCCATCATGACGCTCATGGCAACCTTGCAACAAGCAGGTATCGAAAAAGTTGGGTTACTAACCGGTGCACCACTACCCACGCCTTCTTTATAGTGATAAGCGTCCTTTAGTAAATGTCTTATATCATAATAGCCAATCCTAGTAATCCATCTGACAAATCACGTTCATGAGTATCCTTACCATGCATAATGCTCCTGCCGTCTATGTACCTACCGAACCAGAAAGCAACGGGCTAACACTGCCGACGTTGCTAAGCTTACTGGCGCATGGCCTTGTCATTGGCATACTGGTCTATAACTATCAAACTACTGAAGTTGAGACTGCTGGTAGTATTGAGACGGTCATGGTGTCTCCTGAGCAACTTGCTGAAATGCAAGGACAAATACTGGCCAACCGTGCAGCAGCCAGTGCGATGCAGATGGATAGTAGCACTAGCGATTCGTCTAGTAGTGCCCAGCCAGAAATATCTGGTAGTAGCGTCAGTGCGCAAAATCCAAGTCAGTCAAGCTCTCAGCGCGTGCCTATATTTATACGATCTGAGGAGCCAGCTGGTCAACCCATACTGATGAGCGAAGACCATCAACAACGTCTTCTTGAGCAAAATCAAGAGTATGAGCGCAAAATGGCTGAGTGGGCAGCGCAGTTAGACGAGTCCGCTATGGAAGAGCTTGACCAAGTCGATCAAAGCAAACGCGACCAGCTTATAGAAGAACAAAAAAGGCTGGGAGAGTTTCGTCAAAAGCAAAACAATCCACCAAAGATAAAACGTCCCACTGCTAGCGATCGCAATATTGAGATTGATACTGCTGGCTCTGGCAATGCAGGAAAAACCTTTAGCCTATCAGATGGGCAGTCTACTGTGTCTGGTGATACGTCAACCTCTAGTACGTCCAAGGGCAGTAGCCGTTCTGCATCCAGTGGCAGTCGCGGTGCCAGCAACAGCGAAATCATCAACTTAATCAAGCGCAACTATACGCCGCCTACTGCTGCGCGGGGCTCTACTCAACGCGCCACCCTGACCATCACTGTCAATGCAAATGGCGATGTGATCAATGTGACTGCCTCTGGACCTGATAGCACGGTCAACGAAGCGGCAAGACAAGCGGTACTCAATACTGGCAGCCTCCCGATTGATGCTGATGACCCTAAATACCCGACTTTTACCATACAGTTTAAAGGCAGCAATTAATCAGTTGCTAGGTTCTTATAATATTGGTAACGTGACGTTAAGCGGCTTGTCTCGCATAGGTTGCTGCCTCATCTAGATGCTTGTCTCATTAAATAAAAAATGAATATCATACTAACTTTAGGAGCTCCATTTACCCATGCGTACCCAAAAAAAACTACTAGTATCGTTACTCGCCAGCACTTCAGCATTGCTGGTATCGCAAAGCGTGCTCGCTGCACCTGTTGTACTAGAACTGGACTATGAAATTCCTGTTCAGCAAAACCAAGTCGCGTTTGTGCCGTTTGCGGGTGACTCTGTCTTATCACCGATTATATTAAATGATCTGAGTAAAACCGAGCTAAAAGTAACCAATCAAGATCTACCGCAGCAGCCACACAGTAGTAAAGAGCTGACAGGTACATTACCTGTTTGGCAAAGCATGGGCATACCGTATCTGGTTGTCGGCAGTACGCGTACCAATCGTGGCAAAATAATCACCGATTATGAAGTCATCGATGTCAAATCTGGTCGTGTGATAGAAGGCAAGCAAAGCCTAACCGCCGACAATAATAGGGAAAGTATGCGTTATGCCGGTCATGTCATCGCAGACAAAGTGTACGAGCTGATTACTGGTATTCCAGGGGATTTCTCAGGACGCATTGCTTATATTGAAGAAACAGGAACTGGCAAACAAAAGATCTCTCGTCTCAAAGTAATGGATGCTGATGGCGAAAACGCTAGAACCATTACTGAAGTGGCAGGCTCTATCTTCTCACCAGCATGGTCACCTGATGGCAACCGTATCGCCTACTCGGTACAACGTGAGAAATCATATCCTGTTATCTACGTGCAGAACGTCAGTGGCGGCGGTGCAACTGCTCTGACGCCTTTTTCAGGTAGTAACCTAAGCCCCTCGTTCTCTCCTGATGGTAGCAAGATATTATTCTCTAGTAGTTTTGAAGGTAGCGCTGATATCTATGAGATGAGTGCCAGCGGCGGTACACCTAGAAGGCTTACCAATTTACCAAGCAGTGAAGTACAACCAAGCTATGCACCAGACGGCAAATCTTTCGTTTTTGTCAGTGATAAAACTGGCTTTAACAAGCCGCAAGTCTATCGCTACGAGTTTGCCACGGGACAAACCATTAAAGTTTCAAATGGAGGTTATGCGACCAGTCCACAGTTTAGCAGTGACGGTACACAAATTGCCTTTTTGAGTGGACGCTCAGCGGCTATTATGAATAGCAATGGTGCTATCACTACCAATCTTGGCAATACAGGTATCGACGAAGCTCCAAGCTTCTCACCAAACGGTAAACGCGTGGTCTACGCATCGACCCAAGGCGGAAAAGGCGTGCTGACTATCAAGTCCCTCAATGGTGGCGAAGCGTTTGGTAAGTCAGGACAAGGCGTTATCCGCTCACCCGTATGGTCATCAAGCCCAAAATAACTGGTCTCCACCAAAGTAGCAATTTTGGTTATATTAAAATAAATATCAAGCAAGCAAAATTTAAATGCCCCAATCATAGTCGTTATGGTTGGGGCTTTTTTTGATTAAAAAACAGCAATAGAAATAACGATAAATCTTAGTATTTATATATTCTCAATGGTCAGCACCCTTCGTCTTTGATCTACCTTCCAATGTTACCTAACCCTCCCTCCTTCGTAACAAAGCTGTAAACGCACTAGTACCAAAAAAAACATTGCAATGACTTGTATTTTACCTATACCCTAAATAGACCTGACTAATTGGTCAGGTTGTTCAAATATTAGCCAACATATATTAGTTATTTTTACTACTTATCTTACAGACGGATGCGTACCCCTATTGTTTACATCGATAAAAAACATATCAAAGATTGAGGCAGAACTTTGATCTCGTGATTTACCACATTGTCTGATATCTACAGTTAAGCGGGTGCTAAGCAGTTATTTTAGGAGGAAACCACCATGAGTGAAAACGTTCCAGCGAATACCGATTTACTGTATAGACTGCATGACCGTCCCACCCCCATTAAAGCATTTTTAGGTGCTATACAGCACGTACTTGCAGCGTTTGTAGGTATCATCACACCCTCTCTTATCATAGGTGGCACATTAGGTTTAGGAGAGCATATCCCCTACCTTCTCAGTATGTCATTGATAGTATCTGGCGTTGCAACCTTTATTCAGACTCGTAAAGTAGGCCCTGTTGGCTCTGGTCTTATGGCATTACAAGGCACCAGTTTTGGTTTTTTGGCAGCGGTACTGACAGCAGGGTTTGTGGTAAAAAATCGCGGTGGTGGTCCAGAAGAGATATTATCCGTTATTTTTGGCGTTTCATTTCTCGGTGCATTTGTTGAGATATTTTTGAGTCAATTTATTACCAAACTCAAATCTTTTATGAGCCCTATTGTTACAGGCTGCGTGATTGTCACGATTGGTTTGTCATTAACCAAAGTAGGTCTGACTGACTTAGCAGGTGGGTTTGGTGCTGAAGATTTTGGTAGTATTCCGAACTTACTCTTGGGCGGTGGTGTGCTGGCAAGTGTCGTACTGATTAGCATCATCAACAATAAAGTCATTCGCTCAAGCGCCATCTTTATCGGTTTGATGCTCGGCCTTGTCGCTGCCGTATTTATGGGACGTATCGATTTCTCACTGGTTTCTGAAGCCGCTTTTTTTACGGTGCCAATCCCTTTTAAGTATGGCTTTGGTTTTGATTGGCAGGCTTTTATTCCTATTGCCTTTATGTACATCATTACCAGTATCGAGACCTCAGGCGATTTGACGGCTACCTCAATGATATCAGGTGAACCGATCAAAGGCCCTCTCTATGAGAAACGCATCAAAGGCGGTGTACTAGGAGATGGTGTTAACTCTCTGATTGCGGCGGTATTCAATACCTTCCCTGTGACAACCTTTAGCCAAAACAACGGTGTGATCCAGATGACGGGTATTGCCAGTCGGTATGTGGGTTTCTATGTGGGCGGCATTCTATGCTTGATGGGGCTATTCCCCGTCCTTGGTGCTATTTTTACCCAATTACCGAAGCCTGTTGTTGGCGGCGTCACGCTACTGATGTTTGCGACGGTGGCGACTGCTGGTATTCGTATCTTATCTACCGTGCAATTTACGCATCGTAATGTCTTAATCATTGCCACCTCACTGGGTCTGGCAACGGGTATCGCCTTTGTCCCTGATGTGCTGTCACAAACGCCGCAGTTCTTTCAGAATATCTTCGGCTCAGCGGTAACGATGGCAGGGATTGTGGCAATCACCCTTGATATGATTTTACCCAAAAACTATGGCATCGAGTTTGATACTAAAGCACAGCACGCAAAAGACAACTTAGAACCAACGCAAGAAGTAGCATAAGGCTAAGTGTAAGCTAGGGCTGAACATATCGAAGTGTTTCGCCGTAAACGAGGTGCGTAAACAGGCAAATAGCAACAGTTTATGCACCTCACTTATCAAACAGCCACCTTGTCATCATTCAAGGCCACAGCCTTTTAAAATAAAAGGCACCAGAAAGTCTGCCGCACGCGCTTCATCTGCTGCATCATAAGCAGTCTTATCCATTAATCCAACGATCTCAATCTCGAATTCAGCATAACGTTGGGTAGTCGCCCAAATCAAAATCAGTAGTTGTAAAGGGTCGGTAATCCCAATTTTGCCTTGCTTGTGCCACTCTTTCATTACCTGTGCTTTATCGTGTACCCACTCCTTCATCGTAGTGGACATAAATTCATGCAAATGCGGTGCACCGCCGATGACTTCAATTGCAAACAGTTTATGGCGACTTGGATTGACAAAGGCTTGATGTAGCTTGGTACGGACGAATTTTTCGATGACCGTTTTTGGGTCGCTATCTACCGTCATGGTTACCAAACCTTCATTCCATTCTTGAATGATTGAGCGCAGCACTGCCATGTAGAGATTCTTTTTATTTTTAAAATAATAGTGAACATTGGCTTTAGGTAAGCCTGCTCTATCGGCAATACCCTGCATCGTAGCGCCGCGATAGCTTTGGAGCACAAACTCTTCTTCAGCTGCCGCTAAGATAAGCGCTTGATTCTGTGCGCGAATGGCTTGTTGGCTACGGTGCGAGGGCGTATCAGTCACTGAGGTTTCTTCCTTTTGATTGTTTTGAGTCATAGCAGTGGTATCTCACTCTAAGAGACAGGTTCGACAAAATAGTCGCTATATTTTGCTGTGTATTCTTATATAAACACATAGATTTGATCAGCATAACCTGTTAAATAAAAATATTTCGCATAAAACAGTTGACCAATTAGTCAGGTTTTAGCAAAATGGGAACTGTAAATCAATTACGCCGTCATTAACTACCTCTTGCCAGACGTTTTAGACGGCCAAAATATCAGTGTTTCCTTAGCAAATCTGTTTCATATTGTCAGTTCACTATAACTTGAAATTATGCAAAGCGTATATAAGCGCCAAAGCTCTGACTACGAACACATAGATTATCGACTTTTGATTTTATGCAAATTAATAGCGATTAGCTTAATCAAAGCAGCCATAAAACTGAAACAGCCGCTGCTTATCAAGATTACTGCTTATACCTGTAAGTTTATGCAAATAACCATAAGGTATAAACCTCTATCAAACATTTATCGCCCGACACAGATAACGGGCTACCCTATTAGAAAAGGATGTCATCGTGAGCTTAACCTTAGCGCAATTCAACGATTTATCACAAGAAGTCGCCATCGCTCAGCTATTGACTTGCTGCACCAGTAAAAGCTGGGCTTATAAACTTGCAGACGCCCGCCCTTTTGTAGACGTTGATGCACTGCTAACAAGTAGCGACGCTATCTGGAACAAAGTACAAAATGATGAGGCTAACTTATTAGAAGCGTTTGATGGGCATCCACAAATCGGCAACGTAGCATCTCTAAAAGAGAAATACCGCAACACACAAAGTAGCGCCGCACACGAACAATCAGGCGCTAACGATGCAGCAGACGAAGTCCTCGAAGCACTTGCCAAAGGAAATCGCGACTATCTTGATAAATTTGGTTTTATTTTTATTGTCTTTGCGACGGGTAAAAGCGCGCAGCAAATGCTGGATCTACTATTAGCGCGCTTGCCTAATGATCGTGCCACAGAGCTTGCCAATGCAGCCGCTGAGCAAAATAAAATTACGCGTCTACGTTTAAACAAACTACTAGACAATGCTTAGACAGGCAAATAGTAGTCGCAGAGTTAGACTAGCATTTTTATCCTATTTATATTTCTCACAAATTTAAAGGAAGCATTATGTCTGCCACCCTATCATCACATATCTTAGACACTCATCTTGGCAAACCTGCGGCTGATGTCGCCGTTACCTTACACCGCATACGAGACAACGGTGCCGCCACATTATTGGCACATGGCACAACCAATAGTGATGGCCGTGTCACACCAGACGCTTGGCAGTTTGATACAGCCATCGATAGCACAGAGCATCAGCTAAATATTGGCCGCTATACCGTAACGTTTGATACTCAGTCTTATTTTAATGCTCAGCAGCTAACAGCATTTTACCCGCAAGTGGTTATCGACTTCGTGATAAACGATGCCAGTCATTATCACGTACCGCTCCTGCTTAGTGCGCACGGTTATAGCACCTATCGCGGATCATAGCTTTGGCGTTATTTAGCTCTCTGCTTTGTTATTAGTTTTCAAGAAATACTATCAAAAAAAATTACCAAGACATTTTATTAAGACACTGTCACATTAAAGGACATCTATTACATGGGCGCCTATCTTCTCGAATGGTTGAGTTTATTTTTCCGCTGGTTTCATGTTATCGCTGGGGTAGCATGGATTGGTGCATCGTTTTATTTTGTGTGGCTGGATCTAAGCCTACGCAAGCCGCCGCAGTGGAAAACGGACAAAGGCATATCAGGCGATCTTTGGGCTGTCCATGGTGGTGGGTTTTATGAAATTGCCAAATACAAACTCGAACCAGAGGAGATGCCAAAGACGCTACATTGGTTTAAGTGGGAAGCTTATACCACTTGGCTAACGGGTGCGGCGATGATGTCTATTGTCTATTATGCTAATGCAACTGCCTACCTAATTGACCCAAGTAAAGTGCCGTTTACTAGTATCGGTGCCATTGCTACCAGCTTGCTTTTCTTATTTGGCAGTTACTTCATTTACGAAGTTATCGTGCGCAGTCATTTGGGTAAAAACGCGTTTATCTTTAGTACCCTGATTTTTATCTTACTGGTCATCGCGAGCTGGGGTTCTTACCAACTGTTTAGTGATCGCGCCTCGTTTATTCATATTGGTGCTATCTTGGGCACGGTAATGGTAGGTAACGTATTCTTCGGTATTATGCCGGCTCAGCGCGCACTCGTTGACTGTGTGCGGCGCGGCGAAAAACCAGGTAAAGAAGTGGCTGAATTGGCATTACAAGCCAAAAATCGCTCACTGATGAATAATTATTTTACCCTGCCGCTCATCTTTACCATGATCAGCAATCATTACCCAATGATGTATGCTCATGAGAAAGGTTGGTTGGTATTGGTCTTCGTCGGTATCATTACCGCGACTGCCCGTCATTACTTTAACCAAAAGCATTTGGGTCATAAAAAACCACGCTACTTGGTTATTCCAGCCGTATTGACCGTATTGTTGATTATCTGGATGCGACCTGAACCAATTGAGCCAGTGCCTGCAATGCCTGCTACTGCCTCCGTAGCACCTACAACGACTGATAGCACGCCGCCAGTTACGAGCGCGACTACTGACTCAAGCACTGATACTGTTGCTAACGCTAATAACAGTTCTAATAGTAATGCTACTAACAGTGCTAATAACCGTATTAGTACTAATGCAGCTACTGCTGAAGCCGTACCCGTGAGCGCATCAGCAGATGACGCCATGATGGATGTCGTGCATACGCGCTGTAGCACCTGTCATGCGGTACAACCGACGCAACAAGGCTTCGCCGCGCCGCCAGCAGGTATTATTTTGCAGACACCAGAAGACTTAAAAATTTATAAAGCGAAAATCGTCACTGCGGTACAGACTGGCTATATGCCGCTTGGTAATATTACTCAGTTGACGGATGCTGAGCGCCAACAGCTTGTGGCATATGCGTCATCACTTTAATTTGTGATAAAAAATAACTGTCCTTTATGAGCAATATTCAAATAAATATTTGATGGTGTGTCAAAAAGTATGCTGATTAAAATTTGAACAATTTTTGAAGCCTTGAAAGCCCTATAGAATCAGAGAACTTAGCATAGATTTCGTATTGACTTTTATCGCCAGCATACTTTTTAGAACACCACCAAATATTTAAGGCTCTAAGCGATATAGGAATATAGATAATGAGCAAAAAAATTACCAGTGACTTTGATATCAGTACATATCCCCGCGACCTAAAAGGCTATGCTGGCAATCCACCAAAAGCGAACTGGCCAGGCGGCGCAAAAATCGCCGTACAATTTGTATTAAACATCGAAGAAGGTGCAGAAAATAGCGTCATCCATGGCGATGGTCAATCAGAGCGTTTTTTGTCTGATATTTTAGGCACACCAGAATTTAACAACCGTCACCAGTCTATTGAATCTGCATTCGAATACGGTAGCCGTGTCGGCGTATGGCGTGTGCTAGATGTCTTTAAAGATTATGGTATTCCTATCACCACGTTTACCTGTGCCGCCGCTGCTGAAAAGACCCCTCATATTATCGAGCGTGTATTAGAAGACGGTCATGAGATTGCCAGTCATGGTCTACGTTGGATCACTTATCAGGATATGTACCGTGAGACCGAGCGCGAACACATTCGCTGTGCCACCCAGATATTTAAACGTATGCTAGGCGGCCAACCTCTTGGTTGGTATACAGGACGCGATAGTCCAAATACTCGTGAACTGGTCGCTGAACAAGGTGACTATACCTATGACTCTGACTCGTACGGTGATGAGTTACCATATTGGCTCAATGTGAAAGTCCAAGACGGCAATCTGATCACGCGTAAACCACATTTGGTCATCCCTTATAGCCTAGAGACCAATGACATGCGTTTTTCTTCTAGCCCGGGGTTCACCCATGCTGAACCATTTTACCAATATCTAAAAGACAGCTTTGACACCTTATACGAAGAAGGCGCACACACCCCTAAAATGCTGACCATTGGCTTGCATTGCCGCATTATTGGACGTGCAGGACGCATCAAAGCGTTAAAGCAGTTTTTGCAATATATCACTAATAAGCATGACGTATGGATATGCCGCCGTGATGATATCGCCAAGCACTGGTACGAAAACCATCCTGCTACGTCAGACAATACGGCTAACTGGATGTAAGCTTAAGCTATCGTCCTAATACTCGTTCTACTTAGCTAAGCGAGTGCGAATTATCATAGATAAATAAACAAGATAGCCACCACACTATCAACACACACCATTATTAAAAAAGGAATCATTGTGAGTCAAAATACTTCAGAAGTTGGACAAATTATCTCAGCAAACAATCTACCTGATACCCTGCCGGCATTTACCAAAAAATCAAACGTCGCCGACAGTCGTTTGGGCGCAAAATCCCTATTTGCAACCGATGATTTCTTTGCAGATAAAAGCCGGATCTTAAATCCTGATGCGCCTATCTTTATCGTAGGCAAATTCGATGACAACGGTAAATGGATGGACGGCTGGGAAACACGTCGTAAACGCCACTTGGGTTACGACTATTTAGTGATTCAACTGGCACGCCCAACCAAAATTGCTGGTCTCGATATTGATACTAGTCACTTTACGGGTAACTTCCCCTCTTCCGCCAGTGTCGATGCCTTATACGCGCCAGAGCTGCTGCAGCAAGATGAAGCTGAACTTACCAGTCTAAGTAAAGAAGACTGGGATGGTAAAAACTGGCAGACGCTAGTGGATATGACTCCGTTACAAGGTCACAATCATGAGCTTATCGAGATTGATAACGAGCAAACGGTGACCCATATTCGTTTAAACATCTATCCAGATGGCGGTGTTGCCCGACTACGTATCTATGGTGATATTCAACTTGATGCCAGCCTAAATACACAAGGCGAGATGCTTGACTTGGCAGGCGCATTAAATGGTGGTCGTGCGATTGCTAGTAACGATGCGCATTTTGGTGCTGCTAGTAACTTACTACTACCAACTAAAGCGCCTAACATGGGTGATGGTTGGGAGACTCGTCGTCGCCGTGAGCCAGGCAATGACTGGTGCATTATCGCGCTAGGTCAAGCAGGTATCGTTGATTCAATCGAGATAGATACTGCCCACTTTAAAGGCAATTATCCTGATAAAGTCTCGATTCAAGCCGTCTACTCACCAAATACACCAGAGCAAACCTTAGTGACTCAAAGCATGTTTTGGGATACCTTGCTTGAGCCGCAAAAAACCAGTGCTGACGACGTTCATCACTTTGGCAAAGACAAGCTTCAACTTGATACACCCATTACTCATATTCGGGTCAACATCTTCCCAGATGGTGGCATTAGCCGTGTTCGCGTGTATGGCAAAATTGCTGAGGCTAATATTGATACTGGTACTGATGTTGATAGTAAAGAGGCAAAATAATGAGTGTCACTCTGACAGCCAAGCCTTTGACCAAGGCAAAATTTGCCCCCTATGGCTCGGTCATCGAGCGCTATAATATTGATGAACAAACCGCTGACAATACTTATGAGATCAATAATGGCTATGCGGTTCGTCACCATGCACTTGCCGAAAGTAAACTAAACGGTGGCTCAGTTGGTATGAGTATCTTTCGAGCCAAAAAGCGTGAAAATCCGATTGCCCTTTCGGTCATGGAATACCATCCGCTTGGGACACAAGCATTTGTATCTATGGAAGGGCAAGACTATATAGTCGTCGTCGCCAAAGCTGGCGTGCCGCCGCAGTCTGCTGACGATCTGGCCGTGTTTTATGCGAAATCTCACCAAGGTGTACAGTACGATGCTAATGTCTGGCATCATCCTCTACTCGCGCTTGGGCGTGACAGTGATTTCTTAGTTATTGATCGTATCAATGGCGAGGGTAATAACTGTTATGAGATTGATATCACGGATTGGCATGTGTTTATTGAGTTAGAAAACGAATGCAGTTAATTGAATATAAAATAGTCGCATCCGACATGTACAAACTTAACGCCAGCTAATGTCTATTAGCTGGCTTTTTTATGTTCGTTGAGTTGTTAAATCATATACCTATCAACTGATTAAAGCCCGTCAGACGACCCAACTTAAGGCACATGGATATCCATTTTAGTGCTTTTATGGCGGATCTGATCTTTCGAAAAACATTGTTTGCCACATATATATAAATGTACGGAAATTGGCTCTCTCATTTGAGAACAGTTAAAGACTATTTTGCTTATTTCTACCCTAATTAGTGGTTAATAAGACTAAAAGTTAGACGACTCTGTAGATGACAGCTCTCTAGGTCATTTGTGGCACGGTTATTGAATGCTCTTTAGTAGTAAGCATTTAAGCGCTATCAATCAACTGTTGTCTAAGAGCATTGAATTAATAGTTTGTTTACTAGCAAATAGTAACGATGCAGTTTTGGGGCAATCAACAATCAATTGTACATAAAGGGGTCATATTTTGCGTTTTGATTTATTAACGAGCTTATCCTGTCATACCAAATCATCTAGCCAGAAGCTAGCTTTACTCAAACCATTGTCGATGGCAGCTGTTGCTATCGCAACTTTAGGAAGTATGTCTAGCATCCATGCTAAGACCTTTTTTACTGATACGAGTGTCTCCGTACTTTACGGTAATGATTATGAACTCGTAGAAGATGGAGAGCTGACGACCGTTACATTAGAGCATGCTTCTGCGCACGACTGGGGCGGCGTGTTCTTCTTTGTCGATCGAAACCAAGGTGCCGATGACATTGAAAACAATAGATTTAGAGAAACTTATGGCGAGCTGTCTCCTACATTCAAAATAGCAACTTTTAATGACAGTTTTATCAAGCAGGTTAATTTAGCCGCTACTTATGAATTTGGTTCGAACAGTACGGGCTTTGACCAAGATAATTATTTGGTTGGTATTGGTGCAGATCTCAATGTGCCTATTCCAGGTACAACGTTTGCGTCGGCTACTCTATATCATGCTTTTAACGACAATACTGACGATGATCAGCAAATTACCTTAACCTATGGTTGGGAACGCAATAATTTTGTCGTAGACGGCTTTATTGATTATTCATTTAATAATGATGATATTGAAGATAATATTCATATTAATCCGCAAATTAAATACAACTTACAAGAAGTGCTCGGTATTGATAACCGTTTAGAAGTCGGTATGGAGTATAGTTATTGGAAAAATAAATACGGTGTTGATGGCGTGAATCAAAACTCCCCTAGTGCATTGGTAAAATTCCATTTTTAATGTCTAATAGAAACTTTCTTGGCAGTAACAAACCCTTGTTCCTACAATATATGAACAAGGGTTTATTTTTTATACCTGAAAGAAGTCTCACTTGTTCCTGATTTAGGTACAGCGTTTATTTACACCTATAAAGTTGATTTACGATAGCGACTCACGCCGGCGATTACCGTCTGATCAATTACTCTATCATCGCCTAGCATCATTAGCACAAACAACTGTTCTTCCAGTGTCTTGGTCTGCGCCATACGTCGCTCAAGCAATTCCGTTGCACCCATATCGATGACCACAAAATCCGCTTCTTTATTTGGCATAAAGTTACCGATTTTATTGTCCAATAATAGCGACTGGGCATTACCCAAAGTAATTTGGTATAGCCCTTGATGAGCGGATAACTGATTGCTTTGTAGTTGTTGGATTTTGTACGCTTCTGACAGAGTCGTCAGCATCGATAGACTTGTCCCTGCTCCAACGTCAGTGGCGATACTGACACCGGTATAACTTAACGTCTTGGGTAAATCGAATAGTCCACTACCCAAAAACAGGTTGGACGTCGGACAGTGTGATATCTGCGTACCAGTATCGCGTAGGCGTTCATACTCAGATATTTCAAGGTGAATACCATGTGCCAAGGTGGTGCGTCGACCCAGTAACCCCATATCATCATAGACATCGAGATAGCCTTTATGATTGGGATACAGTTGTTTCACAAAGGCTATCTCATCATGATTTTCTGCCAAATGCGTCTGCAGATAAACACTCTCATAACTGGAATACAGCTCACCTGCCATTTGTAGTTGCTTGGGTGTCGAAGTAATAGCAAAGCGCGGGGTAATCGCCACATGTTGGCGGCCGCGCTCATGCCAATTATCAATGATGTTTTGGGTATCTCGAATGCCCTGCTCAGCAGGTACACACAAATTATCAGGCGCATTTTGATCCATCAAGACATTACCCGTGATCATACGAGTATTGAGCTTGTGACTTTCCGTAAAAAATGCGTTCACTGATTCAGGATGACTGGTAGAAAACACCATGGCGCTCGTCGTACCATTTGCCAGCAGCTGGTTTAAGAAGAACTGTGCCGTATCATGCGCTACTTTCGGATCGCCAAAATTGGCCTCGGTGACGAAAGTATAATTGTTAAGCCAGTCAAGTAATTGCTCACCGTAAGCAGCAATCATATCTATTTGCGGATAATGCACATGAGTATCGATAAAGCCTGGCATGATAAGTTTGTCACGATAATCATGTACTTTGACTACTAACTGTCCTGCTTGCTCAGTGGTATTAACATATTTCGTTAATATTGTCTCGTTATGCCCATACTCTACAATGCACCCTGTCATATCATCTACGACAAGCGCACCATCAGCGATATATTCAGGATAAACCTGTACACCTTCAATCACTGGTAGCAACGCAATGTCTTGCTCAGCAATTAATGTCTGTGAATGATCAGAGGTTGCACGCTCAGTACGATCGCTTTCGGTCAAGTAGTGCAGCAGTCGAGCTTTATAGATATGTATGGTCATTCGTAAATCTCACAATGGCTTGGTAGTCCTGAGCGTTTTGATAAATAGTACTGGGCGTTTTAATGATTTAATAAAAAGTGTCAAAGTTATATGGAGTGAGCCGTTCAAAGAGTAGCCTGATGATACTGTTGTAGGAGCTGTGCCACGATAGAAACTGCCACTGCCATCGGCTCTTTTCCGCCAATTTGCAATCCAATTGGCATGACCAACTGATTGACCAGTTGCTCACTGTAGCCACGCTGAATCAAACGATCTCTAAAACGCTTGGCTTTGGTTGCCGAGGCAATGCAGCCTATGTAAGGTGCTGAAATATCTGAGCGTTTATCATGAGGTGAGCTAGTGTCAGAAATAGTATCTAATGCCGCCCGTACTAACTCAAAATCAACACTATGGTCATGAGTCATAACCAGAATAAAACGCTGACCACCCTGCTCGATAAATGGGCGCACAAAATCTACAGGCTCATCATCGATATGCGGACGGATATGCGCTGGTAAGTTATAAAGTGTGGATTGATTAGTAGTAGATTCATCAACTAAGTAACGCTTAAACATCTCTGGGCGACTGTCCACCCAATCTACCTGACAAGGTAGCTCAGCGAGGATGGTCATTAGCGCTGATGCTACATGCCCTGCACCAAACACTAGTACTGACATCGGCGGCGTTACATTGAAGCATTCGAACATAACGGTGACGCTACCGCCGCAACACTGTGCCAATTTCGCACCTAGCGGGTAGTGCTTAGTATAGACAGCATCACGGCGTACCCCTTTAGAAGGTACTGATGCGCTTTCACCGTCAGTTTCAGCGACTTTTGGTTTTACTTCTTTTGATACCGTTGCTGCTATTTCACCATTTAATAGCTGCCGTGCAGTATTGATAACGTCATGTTCTAGACCGCCGCCGCCTAGCGTATCTACGATACTGTCCTGCGCGACGATCATCTTTGCCTGTAGCGCTCGAGGAGCAGATCCATTTACAGCCACGACTGTCGCTAACACATGAGCGATGCCGCGCTGCTGATATCGCGCTAGACCTTCATACCAAACGACTGGCGGTGCTAACGACTCATTCACTGTGCGCAGGACCTCTTGCCCCTGCTACATTTGGATGCTCTATCGCGTTAGGCTGATCATCGGTTTGCTTGCCTTCGACTTCTTTTGGATCGATGTCTTTGGCATGACGTACGTCTTGCGGCATTGCTTTTTCGTTGTAAAGGTCGCTATTTTCTTCTGCGCCTTTTACTAAACTATCAATCGTGTCTGTATCGGTTTCAGTTGTTAAATCCCACGACGTGCCTTGCATGCGCATCACCGCTTTTAGTACAGCTTCTGGCGTCGCAGGCATGGTCAGCTCTGGATTCTTTTTATAATCACTAAGACTAGCCACTGCATTATTAAGGGCACACCAAACACTGGCTGCCAGCATAAACGGCGGCTCGCCAACGGCTTTAGAGTTATAAATCGTTTGTTCTTCGTTTTTGCGATCGTACAGTTTGACATTCCACTGCTTAGGCAAGTCATGCGCGGTTGGGATTTTATAATTAGCAGGACTATCAGATGCGAGCTTACCTTTATCATTCCAGATCAGCTCTTCTGCCGTGAGCCAACCCATACCTTGCACAAAACCCCCTTCAATCTGACCGATATCAATGGCAGGGTTGATCGATTTTCCTGCATCATGCAACACATCACAGCGCAGTACTTTGTATTCACCTGTCAAGGTATCAATCTCAACCTCAGCACAGGCAGCACCCAAGGCAAAGTAGAAGAATGGACGACCCCATGCTTTAGAGCGATCATAAAATATCTTAGGCGTTTTATAGTAGCCAGTAGACGACAGACTAATACGGTTTTGGTACGACAGTTGAATCATCTCAGCAAAAGTCAGTGTTTCTTTATCGCTGATATAGACATGATTCTTTTCAAAACGTATGTCTTCTTGCGCTACTTCGAAATACTCAGCCGCAAATTCAATGATGCGCGCTTTAATGCTTAAGCAAGCATTTTGAGCTGCCTTACCATTAATATCTGTCCCTGATGACGCGGCGGTTGGTGAAGTGTTAGGCACTTTATCCGTACGTGTCGCTGATACTTTAACTGTATCCAGATCAACGTCAAATTCATTGGCGACAATCTGGGCAATTTTTATATATAAACCCTGCCCCATCTCCGTACCACCATGATTGAGATGGATACTGCCATCAGTATAAATATGTACCAATGCGCCTGCCTGATTGAGCGTCTGTACTGTAAATGAAATACCGAATTTTACTGGCGTCAACGCAAGTCCTAAGCGTTTGTCACTGCCTTCGGCGGCAGCTTTTTGATTGGCTTCTAGGATTTGCTGGCGACGGTTGTCATAATCACAATCGTCTGCCAGTTTAGTCATGATGGTCGCTAGATCAAAATGCTCAATCGTCTGACCGTAATGCGTACTTTGACCATCTTGATATAAGTTTGCTAAGCGCACTTGTAGCGGATCTTGTCCCAAGGTATAGGCAATATGATCCATCATATATTCAGCGGTCATCAGACCTTGCGGACCACCAAACCCTCGATAGGCAGTATTGGATACGGTATGCGTTTTGCAGCGATGACCTGCTACATGAGCAGCTGGATAATAATAGGCATTATCACAATGAAACATCGCTCTATCGACAATAGCATCAGACAAATCTGGCGCGTAACCACACAAGCCAGCCAGTTGCATATCAACGCCTAATATACGCCCAGACTCGTCTAAACCAACTTCGTAACGATTAGCAAACTCATGACGCTTACCCGTCACCACCATGTCATCTTGACGATCTAGACGCATACTGACAGGAACGTTATGACGTTTGGCGATAATACCGCACAGACATGCCCATGCAGCGGCTTGCGTTTCTTTACCACCAAACCCGCCACCCATACGGCGCACGACTGTGTTTACCGCATGAAATGGCAGATCTGTCACTTCGGCGACCAGCTGCTGTACTTCGCTTGGATGCTGTGACGACGTATACACTTCTAGCCCGCCATCGTCACAAGGCACGACATAAGACACTTGGCCTTCGAGATAAAAGTGTTCTTGCCCGCGCATATGAATATGACCTTCAATGCGAATCGGTGAATTCTCAAGTGCAGTCGCCGCGTCACCACGCTTCATAAAATGACTCGGACGCACAAATAACTCTTGCTCTAACGCTTTATCAATACTAAGTACCGCTGGCAATGGCTCATACTCCACCACTGCCTTTGTCGCAGCTTTTTTGGCAGCGCGATGACTACTCGCTACTACTACGAATAACGTCTGACCCACATACTCTGTGATGTCATCCACCATCAGTGGCTCACCGTCGAACACCGCACCGATATCCGTCTGCGCAGGCAAATCTTTAAAACTTAAGACATCTACCACCCCATCCGCATCTCTAACAGCGCTTAAATCCATACTCAGTACACGTGCATGAGCATGGCTGCTTTTACCTACTGCCAGATGTAGCGTGCCTTGCGGTTTTGCAATATCATCCACATAAGTCGCCGTCCCCATGACATGGCTAATCGCACTATCATGCTTAGCCGAGGTACCAATTTTGTTTTTTGGCGGACGCACGCGGCGGATACTATAACTGTCAAATAAAGACGAATGATGGCTCATGGCGGATCTCTTTTATTAGGACGCTTTTATTAATGCTCTTTTATTCTTGGCAAATATAACGATAAGGCGGTATTAGCAATTTACAACTCTGCTAATTAAGCAGTCTCAGTCTGTCTACCTGCTACCAATTGCTTACCGCACTTCACCAGTAGACGCTGTACCACATGTGAGCGATATTCACGGCTGGCTCTGACATCGGTCATAGGCGTAACGTCTGCAGACAAGACTTGTGCTGCTTGCTCAAAACTCGCAACTTCAGCAGCTTGCCCAATGAGCGCTTGCTGACAGGTTGTGGCTAATAACGGTATGGCAGCCATGCCGCCAAGTCCAATCTTAGCATTCTCTATCTTCATACCATCTGCTGACACATCAATTCGCGCCGCCAATAGACATGCTGAAATATCATCTTCATAGCGTTTGCTAATTTTATGAATAAATAAGTGCTGATTGTCATGCATCAGAGGAATATGGATAGCAACTACGTAACTGCCTGCTTGCAGTTTGGTCTTTTTATAATCTAAGAAAAATTCTGATAAAGGTATGATCTCATCCGTATAAACCGAATCACTATTACCTAAATCATTGCCTGACTCTTCACGATTAGGTGCGCAATGACGCAGATGAATTGACGCATCTAACGCCAATAAAATCGGTGGTAAATCACCAATTGGAGAAGCGTTGGCTATATTGCCGCCGATGGTGCCCATATTACGGATTTGCGGAGAAGCAATACGCTCAAATACTTGCGCAAAGCTTGGAAAGTATTGCTCAAGCACAGGCAACATTTGCTGATAGCTCATGCTAGCACCTAGTACTAATAATTGGCTAGGAGCTTGCTCGTTATTCGACTCTTTATTGCTTGAGTCAGACTTTGCGTCAAGTAATGACCATGACTTTAGGGCCTCAACACCTGAAAGTTGGATAATCACCTCGTGATCAACCAAATGTTGGGTTACACTCAATCCCAAATCCGTACCGCCTGCCCAAATCGTAGCTTGTGGATTGGCAGCTAATACCTGATTAAGCTCATCTAGTGACTTGGGCATATATAACTGTCGCCCAGCATCATTAAGTGCAGGTGCCATACCATTCGGCTCTTCATTCTTTAACTCAGTTGGCACGTTTTCAGATACTGTTGATTCCTTTGTACTGCTCATCGCATCTGTTGCGAGACTGATCGTCAGGTCTTTCACCGCCGACTGCTCCGCCTCTCTCTGCTGACCGATATCACTCATCAATAGGCCCGCCTCGATAATCGGACGATAACCTGTACAGCGACATAGATTGCCAGAGATTGAAGCAACCACCTCATCATAGCTTAGTTGCTTAGCATCGCCCTGATTTTCTGCTTCTAGACTTGTCTGCATACGATTGTTTTCGTAAACGCAAGCTAGCGACATCACAAACCCAGGCGTACAAAAACCGCACTGTGATCCGTGACATTCAACCATGGCCTGCTGCGCTGGATGCAGCAGAGCACGTTCTGGATGATGTTCTGGATTATCTGCTAAATAAGAAGCCGTCATCAGATGATTACCATCCATAAGCGACACTAGCGTAATGCAGGAGTTGACTGTATAGAACGGTGGCGTAGCATTTTTTTCGTCGCCATTTTCATCATTAAGCGCTGGCTGGTTAGTGCTAGGCAGGCGTTGAGCCATTACCGTACAAGCACCGCAATCACCACTGCCGCAGCCTTCCTTCGTATCCGTTTGGCCTTCATGCAATCGTAGATACTCAAGCACTGTCGTATTAGGGTTAAGCTGGGTTAGCTCGTGGCGTTTCCCATTTAAGTAAAAACTAATCATAGCAAGACTCGGCTAAAATAAAATAATGAAGATAAGCATAAGGCTTAAGAAATTTGACGGCTTAAATGCTGAAAGTAAGCATTTGGTTTACATCATGCTGCAACCATTCAAGTACGGTTATTCAGTTTTATTTGCTAATACATTCTTAAGAGATAAAAAAATCAGGACATCGTGCTTTTTTATATCAGGTAAGCTGGTTGTAGATATCAGCATTCATCGAACAATTTTGTTAGAAAAATCGTACTATAGGATACTTGACTATTTGGTCAGCTTTCAACATATTATCACTATTCTTATTTATAACACAACCCGTTAAAATGCCTATAGATACTATCGAACAGTTGGAAAATAATTGGTGAATAACTTAAATCTAAATAAATATCTATACGTTTTGTAGACTTTATTTACTGCTTAGCTACTCAATATTAGACATTGTTTTCATAAGTAGCTTTAATTTTATATATGACAAATCAAACGAAACGTTAGATAAGCCATACTATAAACAGCGAGATAGCCTGCGTAAAAACAGTGTCAAATACATATATCGCCTTTAAACTGCTATCAGCAGCTGATTTTTATATATAATGTCTGCAAATAATCCTGACTCTTCACTGTTGTGACTTCTAATGATAAGTAATCGTGACATATCGTTGGGCTAAAATCGTTTTTGAGATATTACTATGAAGTCATTTGCCTTTACCTATTTGCTAATAGCAACGATGCTGTTAGGAGGTTGTCAGTCGTTTCAATTCGTTGACAGTCCTATCCCTGTGAAGCCCGCCTCTACTAAGCTTGTTGCTCCATAAAAAGCCTAGCGCTTAATCGCACTTATCGCTCAATAAAAATTGGCACAAAAAAAAGCAGACATCAACAATGTCTGCTTTTTTATTTAATTGCTCTGTCGGTTCTAGCTTTTTTTAGAGCTTAGCATCAGCTGGTTGATGCTTAATAATCGTTTTGGCTAGATGATCACCAAACCAAATAGCAGTATCAATATCGCCCGAACCTGGTGTCTCTTCAGGTGGCCCATCAAGCGACTGAGTCATTAGACCCAAAAAGCTAGACAGACGGTTTAAGTCGTGAGCCTCATGACCTGTCGGCATCAATGGCAGACCAATCCAATTCATACCATGCTGCATCGCATATAGAGAAATCTGCTGTAATACAGCAAGTTTATCACCGCTCAGGCCGCCCGAATTGGCAAACGCTGCTGCCCACTTGCCCTCCCATTTACGATGATACCAACGCTTGGATGTCTCATCCATAAAGGTCTTAAATTCAGCCGTCACACTGCCCATATACACTGCGCTGCCAAAAACCAGCAAATCTGCCTGATCTAAGTAGTCCCAATCAACATCATACACATCGACAGCCTTGGCTTGCGCGGCTGGCAATTGCTGATGCGCACCTTGTACTATCGCCTCAGCGACACGCTTGGTATGACCATAATTACTATGGAAGATAACAGCGATTGAGACATTAGGCGCGTTATCAGTAGGTGTAGAGGTGTTAGCAGGTGTATTCATACGTACTCTAATAATAAATAATTGGTTGAATAATGAAACTTATAAAATATTGGATACTTAGCCACAGTCGATAGCTAGTGACTTCACTTTCACTGATAAGTACTTATCGATAGCTCAAACTTTCCAACTATCAGGCGATATAACAGAATCAAGCAATGCTTCTTTGAGTCAATTTAACTGGCAGAAATATCAATAATGATAGAGCAATCGCATAGTCTTTAATTACACTGTTTTAACTGCACAGTCCTTAATTACATAGTCTCTATACGGCAGCATATACATACCGGTATATATGCGATGAACTTCATTGAATTCAAGCCCATTGTATCAGACGTATTTTTGTTTTTAAGTTATTTATTAAAGTCCGACTAGGGGCTGTATAGAATTGAGGAACCATTGAAAAAAATAAGCAACGCCTTACTCTAATGTTTACCACAACAAAGAAATAAGGCAT
>NZ_VZIZ01000016.1 GCF_009812035.1 Psychrobacter nivimaris
TAATATCTATTTAGCAGCGACGATTATCCATTTACGGTAATTGTCAACACACCCTAGTTCAAAATACCAAAAGCAACCAACGCATCAGCCACACGTTTGAAGCCAACCATATTGGCACCAGCCATATAATCGACATAACCATTGTCAGTTTGACCATATTGTTCTGAAGCATTCGCAGCACTGTCGTGGATATCTTTCATAATACCTTTTAGACGCTCATCGACTTGCTCAAAGGTTTGATATTGACGGACAGAGTTTTGCGACATTTCAAGCGCAGATACTGCTACCCCGCCCGCATTAGCAGCTTTACCAGGTGCATAATGAACACGGTGCAAACGGATATAATCAATTGCTTCCGCAGTGAGTGGCATATTAGCGCCTTCCACCACATACTTCACGCCATTTTCGACCAACAATTTGGCATCAGCTTCATTGACTTCATTTTGAGTAGCGCATGGAATCGCAATATCAGCTTCAAACTGCCACGGTTTCTGTTTGGCAAGCCACTCGCCACCATAAACATCAACATACTCTGCTAAAGGCTTGTTTTGCTGCTTTTGTTTTTTGAGCCAATCAATTTTTTCTTGATTGAGACCATTTTCATCATGCAACGTCCCTTGTGAATCAGAGACAGTTATTGCCATACCACCTAGCGCATTCACTTTTTCGGCAGCATGTAATGAGACATTACCTGCTCCTGATATCAGCACCTTTTTGCCTTGAAGCTTATCGTTCTGAGCGATGAGCATATTTTCTAAGAAGTAGACTGCACCGTAGCCAGTCGCCTCTGTACGCATCAAGCTGCCACCAAAGCCCACGCCTTTGCCAGTGATAACCCCTGTTGATTCACGCGTTAAATTCTTATACATCGCAAACATATAGCTAACTTCTCGACCACCGACGCCGATGTCACCAGCAGGCACATCCATGTCTTTGCTCACGTAATGATGTAGCTCACGCATAAAGGCATAGCAAAAACGACGTATCTCGCTGTCTGTTTTACCTTTAGGATCAAAATCTGACCCACCTTTACCGCCACCAATAGGCAAGCCAGTTAAGGCATTTTTAAAGATTTGCTCAAAGCCTAAGAACTTCAATACGGATTGATTGACGGTAGGATGGAATCTAAGACCGCCTTTGTAAGGGCCTAGAGCATTGCAAAACTGCACACGCCAACCACGATTGACTTGTACCACGCCTTGATCATCTTCCCAATTGATACGAAAGCCAAATACCCGATCAGGCTCTACCAAACGCTCGAATACCTTTAACGTACTATATTCAGGCTGCGCATCGTATAAAGGTTGAATCGTAATTGCCACCTCTTTTACTGCTTGAATGAATTCAGGCTGATGGGCATAACGTGCTTCGACTTTTTGGATGGCTTCACTGATGCTCATGTATTTCTTCCTTAGGATAAAACTGGTGATAGTAATTATTTACATCGACGCTACAACATATTGAGTAAACGAAAGGGCTATAAACGTTGATGTAAAACTGAAATCGCCCCTATACAAGATTATGTATAGAGACTGATAAGATCAAAAAAGCTGACTCAATTTGTATTTTTATAACGCATTTAGAAGTGTCAACATTTATCCCCTCATGACTGTATATCATTTTTGAGACTTATAAGTCTAGTAAATATCTTCATCATAAGAATCTATAAGCGATTTTTATTAGCTAAATTCCAGCGGCTCCGTTTGATAGCAATGGTGGACATTAATCTATAGTTACAAAGAATATCTCTATTCGAAAAAATACCAAGGATCTTGCTAGGTCTTCAACCGCTCATCGACTAGACATAATAAAAAACCAACATTTTCCTCGAAAAAATAAAGATAAGGGGTAATGATTTGATGACAAAAGGCACAAAAGTCCAAAAAATTTACTTTTAATTGGGCAAATGTATATCAATATTATTAGTAAGGATTTATAATACCTTTCTTTAAACAAGGATATTTTTGACTAACTTCATTAGTTCATAAATAAAAAACCAATCACCAGTACAGAGAAAGCGATATGCGTACAGATTCATTTCAGCAGATATTGGAAGACTTAAACAGTTCATCAGCAGATGTTGAAGCATCTGCGCTAATCTCTAGCGATGGTCTTATGATTGCTTCAGCTCTACCAACCGGCGTGGATGAAGATCGTGTGGGTGCTATGTCAGCAGCATTATTATCATTAGGTGACCGTGCAGGCCGCGAGTTGGCACGCGGTAGTATCGATCGTATTATGATTCAAGGCGAGAAAGGCTACGTCATCATGACCTCATCAGGCGATGAAGCCGTACTCACCATCATGGCAAAGCCCAATGCCAAGCTTGGCTTGATATTCCTAGATATTAAGCGTGCTTCAGAAGCATTGGCAAAGCTCATTTGATTAGCGACTGCTTATCGAACTTATTAGCTTTTTAATCACTATAAACATAGTCGGTTCAATATAATTTGAACGCAAGAAAGCCGAGTGAGAGTACTACAAGTAGTAGACTAAGCAAGGCTGACACCGTGTTCAATTTATAGAGGATTGACGATATAACGATCAACGAAGGAGATGACCATGGGTTCTCCAATCCCTGATGCACACAAACCCGATATGCCTGCTGAGCAAATCACGATGACTTATCATGATGGCACGTCACGGACTGTCTATGATACTGGTATAGAGCGCCCCTACCCAGATGGCAAACTGATTGTCTCGCGTACCAATCTCGACGGTATCATCACTCACGTCAACGACGCCTTTGTCGAAATCAGTGGCTATCATGTAGATGAATTGATTGGCCAACAGCACTATATTTTGCGTCATCCTGATATGCCAAAAGCTGCCTATAAAGACTTATGGAGTACTGCCGAGTCTGGACAAAAATGGCATGGCTATGTCAAAAACTTATGCAAAGACGGCAGTTATTATTGGGTCTATGCCACTGTGGTGCCTAACGTGCGTCGCGGTGAAACCGTCGGCTACACCTCGGTACGACGCAAACCATCACGCAGCAAAATTGAAGCGGCGATGACTCAATATGCCCAAATGAAACAAGATGAGGAAGGCTAACTCATGACGACACACAATATGTTAATCGCCCCTGATTTTTCGCCTGATCGCTTTGCAGGCTGGCACATGTTCAACACCTTGATTCAAAAACGTGCCAACTTAAACATGCATCTCAATATTCCTGCCTCTCACGCTGAGCAAGAGCAGGTCATTGATGCTGGTGACATTCAAATCATTTATGCCAACCCTTTTGATGCAGCCACTCTCATTCGAGAGCAAGGCTATCGAGCCATTGCCCGACCTATCGGTAAATCTGACGAGATGATCATTGCAGCCGCTGCCAATAGCACTATCAGCCGTTTGGAAGACATTCAAGCAGGGGCTACTGTCGCGATGGCCGACAACCGAGATGTCAAACTGATTGGCTTGCGCTTGCTAGAAGCCGTCGATATAGAAGCGTCTGATCTCAACTGGGATGTGACCGAGACCTATCAAGCGGCTGCCCGCAAGGTCATCAAAGGTGAAGCCCAAGTCGCGTTCTTTTTGGCAGAGATTTTTCATAGCTTCTCACGCTTGACCAAGACTCAGCTGTCAGTACTTATCGAAAGTGACTTGGCTGATATCAGTCATGTGTTACTAGTCAAAGAAGACTTTCCCGATGCACAAATCTTCCTAGAAGCCATCCTGAATTTGCACAACGATGCAGATGGTAAAGAGGCCTTGGCTGAGCTTGGCATGCCTCAAGGGTTTGAGCCAATGAGCGAAGAAGATGCCGAATTTATGATTGATTTAATGCAGACGTTATTGGATTAGTCGCTCAATCATTGTATTGATATCAAGCGCTATTTCTCTGGATTACATCATCGCTTGTTATATGGAGTCATCACCACTGAAGCAAGCACCGTCGTAATAATAGCGATGACAGGAGGGTATTATTATGTCTGATTCAGACCTGATCAAAGAAAATGAAAGAGTCGCGCACCGAGTATTTCGGTTTTACTCTCGTAAAGTATTTTTGGCACCCAATAACCGTCATTTTCATGAGCAGCGTATCAATGCAGCGTTACTGTTGACGGAGAAAGAGCCGTTACAAGGCGCTGTAGCGGACTTTTTTTATGGGTGCTGGTTTGATATCCCATATGATGTAAACAACCTATTTACTCGTATCAAAGATCGTTTGTATCCTCATGTCCAGCAGGGCTTTCGTGATTGCATTGATAAAAAAAGATACATCCAGCGCAATAGTATGTTGGCCACTCGTTGGAGTGTACTGATATCCCCTTCACTCAATGAGCAAAAGCAACGGCTGCGTATCAGCAGCGACGATGCCCGAGAAATCGCTAAAGACATCACCACTGAGCTGATGCAAGCGCGTGAGGACGAAGACTGGGGTACGATTGAGCAAATCGAAAATGAGTTTTTTGCCCATTGTACTGCGCGCAATGATCGTCTCGCATTTTCGTTGGTATGGTTCCGTTTGGGTAGAAGTGATTGGCAGTTCGATGCGCGCTGGGACAACTGCCAACATCATCTCGATCAAACTATAGTCAAATCCATATAAAGCTGCTACATCGTCATCTTCACTAAGCATATTAATGTATAACTTACGCTCGGTTTCCTTGTATCGAAATTATTTGAACTCAACGATATGAAAGCCTAATTCGTCACTTATTAATCACTTTTATCATAATGGTAGTTACTATGTCCTCTTACTTAAATGCTGATAAAACCTATCTTACCCTGACGCCAGCTGGTATTTTCGAAGCGTTTTCACAGAAAGAACCGACTGATGAGCAGTTGGCATTACAGGATTTGCTGTCTTATGATCAGACATTGCTCGCCGCTGACTGGCTTCAGCGTTATTCTGAACAATGGTTACAGAGCTTTATCGAAAAAGGTTGGATTGAAAAGCTGTCACTGTTTTTACCAGCGCCTAACTTGCCATTGGACCAGTTTTTGCCTTATGTCGTGGTGAGCTTATCTGGTAAACGCCGATCCGCGATCGGCTCTGATGAAGGGTTTTGTTTAGCGCGAGTTGGCTATAGTCAAGAAGAAGCGGACATGCTCAGTGTCGCCGCCGCTGATTTTTCAGGCTTTATGCTCCGCCAAAAGCAACGTGGGTGGGCAGTAGAGAGTCAGGCAATCTCGTTTTTTCAACAGGTCGACCTACTCATTCCTGAGACCAGCTTTGTGTTTTTATGGATAGATAATGCAGGCTACGTTCTCATCATCGATGGCGAACCTCTGACCAACAGTCGCGCTTTTGTAGAGCTGGTATGGGCACTCAAAACCTCTGGATTGAGATTTCTTAACTAAGGAGGTTTCTTAACTGATTTAACTCACTTAGTTGATTCCGCTGTATCCAATGATTTGATGCCTAATCTCAATCTTTTACGCGAGCATAAGCAGTGTGCTTAATTCTAGCTAAGCACACTACTTATGCTTATATGAAACTGTTCGTACCATTCTTACCTATATCACTCTTTGATATCGGCTAACTCTATGCAGCAATAACAATACTCTCAGAATTAACAATAACTTGTCAGAATTTAGGTCATACTCTTCTCATACACTTAGGTATTTTCTTGCCACAACTTAAGTTGCCACAAATCTCTAATCATTCAAACATCTATACCGCTTCCAATATTTTAATTATCTTTTCCAACGTTGTACCCTACCGAAATCGGCAACCCCTGCCAAACCTTGCATTCTTGCTTATTTTTTAGGACAGTTTATGACTTCGCTGACCACTGTGCGCGTGCGTTATCAAACGATTGAAATTGGCAATACCGACATTCATATTTGTACTTTGCGTGACAATCAACAATTTAGCGACCCTGATGACGAAGCGTTAAATTTGGGTATCTGCTCTGCTTCTTGGCCGATGTTTGGGGTGATATGGCCGTCAAGCTTGGTGCTGGCCAATCATATGCTCGATTACGATATTGCAGGCAAACGTATTTTGGAAGTTGGCTGCGGTATGGCGCTCTCTAGTCTGCTATTGAATCATAGACATGCGGACATCACAGCGACTGACTATCATCCAACGGTTGAGTATTTCCTTGATAGAAATACCACGCTGAATAATACCAAAGAGATAAACTTTGAGCGTTTAGACTGGGCAGAGGACAATAGCCATCTTGGCAAGTTTGATATGATTATCGGCAGTGACTTGCTCTATGAAGACCAACACATTGACATATTAGCTGAGTTTATTGACCGCCATGCTATGCCGACTTGCGAGGTCATCGTGGTCGATCCTGGTCGCGGACGCAAAAACAAACTAACCAACAAGATGACTGAATTTGGCTTTAGTAGTAAGCACGTTAAACCTGAAAATACGACTTATCTAGACTTACCGTTTAAGGGACATATTTTGACGTTTTCGCGTGATAATAGTAGCCAAACAGAGTAAAAGACAGCCGTCAATGCAATTAAGTGAGCACAGTATCTTGCCGCTGATGCCGAGTAATTTTGTATAGCACATGCTCAGCGAGCCGATGATTAAGGTCAAGCATAGGGTGATAGAAATCCTCCTGTGTATTGGTCATACCAAGGCGCTCCATAACCAATTGTGAGCGCTTATTGATAACGGCAGTAAAGGCAACCACTTCCTCAATCTCTAGCTCAACAAAGGCAAAATCCAGAGATGCTCGGGCAGCTTCAGTTGCATAACCTTGTCCCCAATAGTCATTATGTAAGCGCCAAGCAATCTCGACAGCAGGAGAAAACGGCATATCGGCATACGCGTGATTTAACCCAACCATACCGATAAAAGCATCTGTCTCTTTTAAACTCACCGCCCAAAAACCCCACCCATTATCATTAATCAGCGACTGGCATTTTTTGGCGATAGTATTACTCATGGAAGTAGTTAATAACTTGGGAAAGTATTCCATTACTTCAGGATTTGCATTCATCTCAGCGAATGGCGCAAAATCGCTCGCTTGCCACTGTCGTAGGTACAGTCGTTCGGTTTCTATCGTATTTATAATTTTATTCTCTCGCATTTTATTGTTCAGAAGGAATACTGTTCAAAATAAATTAAATTAATCATGCTAGCTATCAAGCCAATCCTGTCTTCTAGCAAATGCTAGCTGCTCGGGCGTATCAATATCGTAGCTAAGTTGGTCATTATCGACCTCACCTATTTGATCAGCGGGCAATCCTCTAATGAGATGACGAAGCCCTTTGTCTCCTATCAATTCTGACTGCCACTGTCTAAGCAATTTATAGTTAATTGCTAAAGGTGGACCTATAATATCAGACACCGTTTTATCTCGATTTTGATGTTTCGCTAAATCTTGCCAACTGTGATAGCGACTGGCCACTACCGTCTGCTTGCCCGCTAGCAAAGCTGTTAGATGTGGCTTATCTAACAATACTTGATCGACTCCCATGATGAGCACTCGATCGATTGAAGTCGATTCAAGAGCAGCAATTTTTCCAATACCCAAACGTAAACTATGCGCCATACCAGTATCAGCTTGTGAGTTCACCACTATTTGAACCGCTGGATATTGATTAGCCAACTCTGTCATCGTACTAGCAATCAAACGATGATTATCAGGAATGACAATGACAATGGCTTGCGGATTGGTCGTTATTGCCAATCGAGTCATATAAGTAACTAATAGCTCGCCATTCTTAACGAGTAGCTGCTTAGGTTGACCGAGACGCTGACTGAGGCCACTTGCCAAGATGATGACCGCATGGTTCTGGCTCTGCTGTTTAGTACTTTCTGTATGTTCAGCACCTTCTGTAAATGCACGCTTACTCATACGCCACTCTGGACAGTATTGGCATCCGTATCATTACTCACCGCTGGGATATTTGAAAAATCGTTATGCGAGCCACTTACTGAAGCGTTTTGATCGTGCATGACCGCATTAACCTGTGCCATGATACCAAGCGCAAGTGCCTCAGGGCCATCTCCACCCAGCTTATAACCAATCGGATAATGCAATTTATGAATGCCAGCTTCTAACATAGTAGGATTGCTAAGGTTTATGCTAATCTCATTAATTAAACGTTCGGTTCGATAGCGCGGCCCTAATTGTCCTAAGTATTTATAATTGTTTGAATGCTCGAGCAGTACAGTTAGGCGCGCGCGATCTTGACTCAAGCTGTGTGACATCAGGGCGACGGCTGCGTTATTACTGAGCTTAAGCAAAGTCTCACTGTCATCTAAGGGTATCGACATCACAACATCTGCTTGAGGAAACCGCATACGCGTCGCATATTGCGAGCGACTGTCTACGACCGTCACATGCCAATCTTGTAGCTTGGCCATGGTCACTAGTGGCATCACGTCGTTACCTGCGCCGCAAATCAATAGACGCAATTGTGGTTGCAGGCGTTGCACAAGCCACTCTGTTGTTACCTCGCCGTTTTCTACTATCACATATTTGGCATTTTTATCAGACAGCTTATATTCTGCTAATTCTTCTACGGTATTGGCAAGTATGCTTGAAAAAGTTGTTTTCCCTAGCGCAAAAACACTTCCTAAACTGCGATGTTCATCTAAATTAATCCGCATCCCGATTTGCAAATTATCACTGTTTTGCGATATATAATCTTGATGCTGATAGTCGTTAGCACGAATTAAAGTCGCTACAGTAATCGGCTGCTGAGTGCGTCGAATATTACGGATGGTCTCTAACAATGGCGTTGCTGTCGTTAGTCGCTCAAATAATACATGCACTCGCCCATTACAGCCCAATCCAAAATTTAGCTCATCAAAGTCCGCGTCATCTAAGTCGTTATCCGACCCATCATATATATCAGAGTTAGTTCGCTTCACGCTTGCTTGCGCTTGGCCATCGTCAGCATATTGAATGTCATCACCCGTCTGATAAACTTGCACATTGGCACCGTTACGAGTAAGCCAAAAGGCACGTTTGATAATATGCGGCTCCAAGCAACCACCACTAATCATCCCAACTGAGCGACCATCCTCACAGATAAGCATCATCGCGCCAGCACGGCGATATGCTGAGCCTTCAGTACGTACGACCGTTGCCAATACAGCATCAATACCTTGTTGCTTAACTTTGATTGCCAGCTTAAGAATGTCAGCGACCTGATTCATAACGCCTCTTATTTGGTAGTTATTTTCTTGATAATGACGAAATATACTGCTGATTGAGTTATAAAAACCCGCTCATTAAGCGGGTTCTTGTCATACATAAGCTGATAAAACTACTCTGGCATCTCATAAAGCAGCTTGTCGAGGGTAATCGGGAAGTCATAAACACGCACACCGACCGCATTATAGATAGCATTGGCAATCGCGGCAGCAGCACCTGCAATAGCCGTCTCACCGATACCTTTGATGTGCATTGGATTGGTATAAGGATCATCTTCTTCTACCAATATGACATCTAACTGCGGTACGTCCGCATTAACTGGCACATGATACTCGGCAAGGTCATGGTTACAGAGACGACCGTCACGTTTGTCATGAATCACTTCTTCCATCAACGCTGAGCCAATACCGAATACCATGCCACCATAGCATTGCGACGTTGCAGTTTTGTGGTTTAGAATACGACCAGCGGCAAATGCACCTGTCATACGTTTCACCCGAATCTCACCAGTGACTTTATGAACCGCCACTTCAGCGAAGTTTGCACCAAAAGAAGACTGACGATACTTCTTACCATTTTTACCTGGCTTTATCTGTCCTTTAGCACTGACTTTTTGCTCATCATAGCCCGCTACCACGTCAGCAAGTGCATATGACTCTGTATTGTCGAAATCATATTTTTCTGAATCTGACTGTTCTTCTAATACATTCTCTGAAAATGAGACTCCGGTCGTTTCAGATATTTTATCAATAGTGCTATCAGCAAACGCTTGACCGTTCTCTTTGGCTGCCTCTATCGCTGTTAAGTCGTGCTTGCCTACTTGCTTAATTTGACCATTATCTAGCTGAATCGTATCAGGATACAGGCCGACTTTTGCTGCTAACATCTCACGCAACTGCTCACAAGCGAGGTAGACACCACTACCTGCACTTGCAGCGCCCCAACTACCACCTGAACCTGATGCAGGCGGCAGGGCACTATCACCTAATTTCATCTCGATATGGTCAATAGGTAGTCCTAACAGGTCTGCAGCTACCTGAGAAAACACCGTATAAGACCCAGTACCGATATCCGTCATATCTGTCTCAATAACTGCTTTAACACCAAGCGCTTTTGACTTATCGATTTGCAGCGTTGCACGAGCTTCAGAAGACTGTAATTGATTACCACGTGCGGCAGCAGCCATGCCCGTTCCTATCCACCAGTCGCCTTCTAATTGACTGGCAGGCTTTGCGTTACGCTGACTCCAACCAAACTGCTCAGCACCTTGCTCCATACAGGCAATCAGCTGGCGCGTCGAAAATGGAATGTCTTTACTAGGGTCTTTTTCGGGTTCATTACGGCGACGTAGCTCTATAGGATCAAGGTCCAATTGCGCAGCCAATTCATCCATCGCACATTCAACGGCAATCATACCGACCGCTTCACCAGGCGCACGCATCGAACCTGATAGCACTTGGTTCATGTCTACCATTTCATAGTTTACACGGCGGTTTTTACCACTGTATAGATAGTGCGTAGACAAGGCAGTTGGCTCAAAGAACGCCTCGTCTGGCAAATTACTAGAAATAGTATCGTGAATCAACGTATCGATAACGCCATCTTTATCGCAGCCGATTGCGATACGCTGACGAGTGTTTGAGCGTCTGACTGTCGCTTCCATCACTTGTGGACGAGTCATGGTAATCAATATTGGACGACCAAGCTCTTTTGACGCAATAGCAGCGGCAATAGACTCAGGCGCAATACCGAGCTTGCTACCAAACCCGCCACCGACATAGTGCGCGATCAGCTGAACTTGATCTTTGTTTAAGTCTAGCGCGTCCATGACTTGCTGCTTACAAGACGCCAGCATTTGATTTGCCGTATAAAGAACGAGCTTATCGCCTTCCCAATGTGCCAATGTCGCATGTGGCTCCATCGCCGAGCTGTTTTGACTTGGCGTATGATAGAAGCGATCTAGTGTTACCTCAGCATCAGCTAGACCTTGCTCAGGATCGCCTTGGACATAATTTTTGTCAGAGCCTTTTTTTTCATCGACTTCATGAGCGTTAGACAACTCTTTAGTAAAATTCAATGCCGCCTGATCAGTCTCATCTTTATAAGTGACTTTAAGCGCGTTCGCCCCTTCTGTTGCTGCCTCAAAGGTTTCAGCGATGACCACCGCAATAGGCTGACCATGATAAAAAACCTCAGTCGCTCCCTGCTTCGGTGCTTTTTTTAACCCGCCTTGCTGAGAGTTACGCAAGAAGTGCTTAGGGTCTGTCACGACCTTGATAATATTAGGAATGCCATCTAAAGAACTGCTATCGATATTTTCGACTTGTCCTTTGGCAATGGTCGCACCGACCAAGACACCGTACGCTTTATTGTCTAAATGGATTTCGGCACTATAATGCGCTTGACCACTAACCTTTAGCGAGCCGTCAACACGGTTAATTGGCTTACCAACCAGTTTACTCGCTGTTGTGCTAAATAAAGACTCAACAGGTTCATCCATGGTCATTTTTTTGGTCGGTTCTGACTGAGTGATTGATTCAAATAATGACATGATTATGCTCCCTCGCCCGCTAGTGCGCGCTGAATGACTTGTTTTAGTAGGCGACGCGTCAACGGTATCTTAAAGTCATTTTGACCATTACCTTTGGCATCATTCAATAACAGATCGGCAGCTTGCGCGATAACGTCATTATTGCCATCGGTACCCGTTAACAGTGCCTCAACCGCTTCGTTACGCCATGGCTCAGTACCGATACCACCAAATGCCAATCGTACTGTGTTCAGCTTGCCACTGTCGTCAACGTCTACCACTGCGGCACAGGATACGAGTGCAAAGGCATAAGAGGCGCGATCGCGCACTTTGTCATAAGTATGCATACCTTTAATAGGCGCAGGTAATACAACGTGAGTAATTAACTCACCTGCCTCTAATACATTTTCGATATGCGGCGTATCTTTTGGTAAGCAATAAAAATCTTTTACATTGATAGAACGAGTCGATCCGTCAGCTTTGACTGTCTCGATAGTGGCATCTAGCAAGCGCATTGCCACTGCCATGTCAGATGGATGCTGAGCAATACAAGCGTCGCTCGTACCTAGGATAGCCAGCGTACGGTTCTCGCCATTGATAGCAGGACAACCTGTTCCCGGTTCACGCTTGTTGCAGGCGCTGTCTGTCTGATAAAAATAGTAGCAACGGGTACGCTGTAAGAAGTTACCGCCAGTCGTTGCTTTATTGCGCAGTTGACCAGTCGCCCCTGCCAAAATCGCTCGGGATAATACTGGGTAATTTGCAATGACTTCAGGATGCGCAGCCAAATCACTATTGGTCACAAGCGTACCGATACGCAAACCTCCGTCGGCAGTAGTTTCGACTTGCTCTAATTCTAAACGGGTAATATCGACCAATTTAATTGGCGTTTCAATCTCCAATTTCATCAGATCTAATAAGTTGGTACCGCCTGCGATAAATGACGCATCTCTGGTACTGGCAGATATTGCCGCTTGCTCTGGTGCATCAGCACGACTGTATTCAAAGCGTTTCATGAGCGGCCCCCTGTTGTAGCATTTACTGTCTTGTTATTCGCTGAAGTCTTACCAAGTTGCGCCTCGCTCGGTGGCGGCGACCAGATACCTGTCACGCTTGAGTTTTGCACTGTGTTGTCTGCTGTTTGAGCACTAGCTTCTTGTATTCGACTCTCTGAAACTTGACTCTCAAGCACTTGTGAAATGGCTTTGATAATATTTGGATAAGCTGAGCAGCGGCAGATGTTACCGCTCATGCGCTCAGCAATTTCTTGTACAAGGAAACCATCAGGATTTTCTAAGTCGGTACTGACATGGCTTGGCCAGTTTTGCTTTACTTCTTCTATCAAGGCGGTCGCAGAGCAAATCTGACCTGGCGTGCAATATCCGCATTGAAAAGCATCATTGTCTTTAAACGCTTGCTGCAATGCCGATAATGACTCTGGCATTCCAATGCCTTCGATCGTTGTGATGTCATCACCATCATGCATAACGGCGAGCGTCAGACAAGAATTAACCCGTCGTCCATTGATGAGCATGGTACATGCCCCACATTGACCGTGATCGCAGCCTTTCTTGGGTCCAGTAATTTGTAGGTGCTGACGACAGACGTCGAGCAGTGTCGTACGGGCGTCAAGATTTTCAAGCTGATAATCTTGCTTATTGATTGTTAAGGTCAAAGTAGACATGCTGGCTTCTCGCTGGCAGGTGAATATAATAGAGTGGTGAAATACGCTTCAAAATGACAATGTCAATAAATTTATTATGACGTATGAAAACAGTTGTTTTGTTTTTACTTTGTAGGGATTCCAGTGTAGTTTCTAATCTGCGAGAGTATCGAAATGTTAGCGCTGCTAATAGGTAGTATATTTTTTATCATCAGTTTTTAACGTTATTTCAAAGGAAGTCCCTAAAAAAAAGCCTCATAAACGGTCAGTTTATGAGGCTCTTAGATAGACTTTTTACGTATAGTATTTAGTAGATCTGTCTATCAAAAACGTCATTTGCTTAGCTGACTACTGGCTATGCCTTCGTGATAATAGTTTCTTCATCAAAACGTGATTTTGGCAGCTCAGCGTTAAAGTCATCTTTACTACGGTAACCAAGCGACACGACCGCCACAGCAGTATAGCCCTTGCTACGTAAATCAAACTCTTCATCAAGTGCTTTCAAATCCGCCCCTTCCATCGGAACCGCATCAATACCTAAGGTTGCAGCCCCTAGTAGTAGAGCGCCCATATTAAGATACAATTGCTCTATCAACCAATGTGGCTCGTCCTTTTGCTCATAACGACGAATGTCCAAAAACATTTTACGCGTCTGATGCATTTGCTCTTTAAATTTTGGCTCTGCGAAACGACCATCTGCATCTTCTTTCTCTAAGATGTCATCCAAAAACTCATCATCAGCATAGACACGGCTACAGAATACAATAACGTGCGAGGCACCTTTTACTTTAGCATCGTTGAACTCGTACATGCCCTCCGTGCCTTTTGCGATTCGGGCTTTACCAGCTTCATCATCAGCAATGACAAAATGCCAAGGCTGAATGTTGGTACTCGAAGGACTGAGGCGTAAAATATCCTTTAGACTTTGGAAGTCTTTTACTGAGATTTTCTTATTGGTATCAAATTCTTTTGTGCTATAGCGCCAGTTCATTGCTTCAGTGATATTTTTCATCTGTGACTCCATTATTGATGTTAATTTTTATTCTTTCTTAGAATTTTTATTCTTCGATTGCCATTTAACGAAGCCACTTTAAATAAAAAGCTATGTTATGACCATGCCTGCTTGGTTAAGTATTCGTAGGTTTTGTTATGACTGAGTCAGCGTATTGCAAAAACGCCTACTTTCTTATTAGTAATGGTTACAATTACGCTACCGAATTGGCGACGCCGACTGCGCAGACTACATTGTAATCACTTAGTCATTCTCTTAGTATGAACTGACTTGATATATGGTAACTAGTTATAGTTGTCTGATAACTAGGTATATCTGCTTGATCCCAACTGATATGCCACTATCTATATATCCCAAACAAAACATACATAATAATACCCGTGAGGAAATATGAGCACATCAGAAAAACCACTCCGAATAGATATCGTCTCAGACGTCGTCTGCCCTTGGTGCGTTATCGGCTATCGTCAATTGGCAGCAGCACTTGAGCAAACCAATACCGCTCACACTATCCACTGGCATCCGTTTGAGCTAAACCCAAATATGCCAAGCGAAGGTCAAAATCTACGTGAGCATATTATTGAAAAGTACGGCTCTACTAAACAAGAATCAGATGCTAGCCGAGTCAGAATGACTGAAGCTGGACAGGAAGTTGGCTTTGAATTTAATTTCAATGATGACACACGCATGCACAACACCTTTAACTTGCATCAGCTGCTACATTTCGCTGATCAGCAAGGCCGCATGCATGAGCTAAAGCAAGCCTTGTTTGCTGCGCATTTCACCAATAACAGAGATATCTCAGATATCAATGTGCTTGCCGATATTGCAGCAGAGACTGGGCTTGATCGTAGTGAGTCATTAGCAGTGTTGGAAGGTCAATTCTTTGCAAAAGAAGTACGAGCAGAAGAGCAGCATTGGCAACAGCAAGGCATCCAAAGTGTACCAGCGATTATCTTTAATGAGCGTCATCTGGTCAGCGGTGCTCAAGGGGTCGAGAACTACATCAGTATCTTAGAGCAATTGGCCAACATGACTGAGTAAACCATACGACGTTATAAAAATGTCATTCTATAAAAGGATACTTTATGTCTTCTGAACGCTTTCCCTCGATTATTGTGTTCGACGTCAATGAAACATTGCTCGATATCGACACGCTAACGCCTTTATTCATGCGCGTCTTTGGTAAGCAAAGAGTGCTGAGAGAATGGTTCGCTCAGCTAGTACTGTACTCGCAAACTATGACGTTGTCCGGCCTCTATACGCCTTTTGGCGAGCTTGGGGTTGGTGCATTGCAAATGGTTGCTGATATCAGACAAGTGACTTTGACAGACGCCGACATCAATGAGTTCAAAGAAAGAATGAGCGCGTTGCCGGCTCATCCTGATGCTGCACCAGCACTGACTCGTTTGCGTGATGCAGGGTTTCGACTGGTTACGCTGACCAATTCAGCAAGCAGTGCATCCCCAACGCCATTAGAAAAAGCAGGTCTCAGTCAGTACTTTGAGCAGCACTTCAGTATTGAGACTGTTGGCAAGTTCAAGCCAGCACCTGATACTTATCAATTGGTGGCTGATACGCTAGCTGTTGATACGTCAGACTTATGTCTTGTTGCCTGTCACCTCTGGGATACTATAGGTGCACAAGCGGCAGGTTGTCGCGGTGCATTTTTGACCCGTCCCTATAATGCAATGCTAAACGCGCCAAATGTACCAGTTCCTGATTTGACCGCATCAGATTTATCGACACTAGCGGATCAAATCATTAGCAAAAAGAGTGCTTGATACATTTAACCTTTAAGCTGTGTTTGAAAATAACATTAAAAAAGGCTGTCTCAATATTGAAGCAGCCTTTTTATTTTTAATAAAGCATTTCTAAGACAATAACGTCGTTACTGCTGTCATTGATTACTCTGAGAAATGTACAACCGTACGGATACTTTCGCCTTTGTGCATCAAGTCAAACGCTTCGTTGACATCTTCTATTGGCATCGTATGAGTGATGAAGTCTTGTAAAGGAATCTCACCCGCTAGATAACGCTCGACATAACCTGGTAGCTCTGTGCGACCTTTTACCCCACCAAATGCGGAGCCTTTCCAGACTCGACCAGTCACTAACTGGAATGGACGGGTTGAGATTTCTTGTCCAGCACCAGCGACACCGATGATGACTGACTCGCCCCAACCTTTGTGGCAGCACTCTAGCGCTGAACGCATAACATCGACATTACCGATACATTCAAAAGAATAATCAACACCGCCATCGGTTAGCTCAACGATCACTTCTTGAATTGGTTTGTCGTAATCTTTCGGGTTAATACAGTCAGTTGCACCTAGTTTTTTGGCCAATTCAAACTTGCTTTCATTGATATCAATCGCGATGATACGGCTGGCTTTTGCCATGGCAGCACCAATCACTGCTGACAGTCCGATACCGCCCAGTCCAAAGATAGCCACTGTAGCGCCCTCTTCGACTTTAGCCGTATTCATGACCGCGCCCATGCCAGTAGTCACACCGCAACCAAGTAAGCAAACTTCTTCTAATGGCGCTTCTTTATTAACTTTAGCCAAAGAAATCTCTGGTAAAACCGTGTACTCAGAGAAAGTCGAGCAACCCATATAATGGTAGATAGGCTCGCCGTCTTTATAGAAACGTGTGGTGCCATCTGGCATCAAGCCTTTGCCTTGAGTCTCGCGTACTGCCGAGCAAAGATTGGTTTTTCCTGAGCGGCACATTTTACAAACGCCGCATTCTGCCGTGTATAACGGAATGACATGATCGCCGACCTGAACGCTGGTCACGCCTTCGCCAATTTGCTCAACGATACCGCCGCCTTCATGACCCAAAATCGCAGGGAACACACCTTCTGGGTCTTCACCAGATAAGGTAAAAGCATCTGTGTGACACACACCACTGGCAACGATTTTGACCAATACTTCACCTTTGCGTGGCAGCATGACGTCCACTTCTTCGATAGATAGCGGCTGCTTTGGACCCCACGCGATGGCGGCTTTTGATTTAATAAATTTATCTGACATAAGAATCTCTCTTTTTAATTGATTGTTTTTTATAGGTAATGACATGACAGTTTTGTTATAAGTACAAGCAGTTTTGAAAGTTTGCTAACACACTTTATGGATTTTGGCGTTCACTATATCCACAGTTAAAACAGATAAAGATAGACTGAGCTTATCTTGCCTGCCCTCTATAGGCAAGCATCGATGACCATAAAACACCATCTGTTTACATTGATACTAACCATTATATTTATTTCTGAGCGGATAACAATATGCTATATTTGAAAATATCTTTTACATATTGGTAATAATCATGCGCTGGGAAGGAATTAGTGAGTTTGTCTATGTCGCAGAATATGAGAGCTTTACACGTGGTGCAAAAGAGCTGGGTATCTCGACGGCACAAGTCAGCCGTCAGATCAGCGCGTTAGAGAAACGTTTAAATATAAAGCTGCTATATCGAACCACGCGCAAGGTCTCATTAACCGAAGAAGGACGTGTATTCTATCAGCACTGCCGCAGTGTACTCGACGGCTTGGATGCCGCTGAGCAAGCCGTAAGCAACTTACAATCAAAGCCCCAAGGCAGGATAAAACTAACAGCGCCTGTTACTTATGGTGAGCAGCAGTTATTACCACTGATCAATGATTTTATGATGCAGTATCACGATATCGAAGTGACTGCCTTTTTGAGTAATCAGAAAATTGATTTGATTGAAGCGGGTTATGATTTGGCCATTCGTATTGGCAAATTGCATGACTCGACGATGATGGCAAAGAAACTTAGCCTGCGTACTAACTTTGTCTGCGCGGCACCCTCTTATCTAAAAAAACACGGCGTACCACACCAACTGAGTGATTTAAGTCAACATAACTGCCTATTGGGTACTCGTGACTACTGGCACTTTATAGATACTGCTAAGATAAAAGAGAACAGTCATACTCATGGTAAGACGGACAACCAACAAGCAAGTATAGAGCGGAACCTGCGTGTCTCTGGTACGGTGCAATATAACAGCGGCTATAGTCTGGTCGATGCTGCACTAAAAGGGCTGGGTATCGTACAGCTGCCTGATTATTATGTGCAAAAGTACTTAGCGTCTGGCGAGTTGGTCAGTTTACTTGATGACTATAGAGAGCCCGAAGAAAGCATTTGGGCCATTTATCCACATAACCGTCATTTATCACCAAAGATTAGACTGCTCGTAGATTATCTAGCAGAACATTTGGTTTAACGTTCTGTTAAGACGTATTGCAATCACAAACCTGATTACGCACAATGAATATTCGATGTTGCTCATTATAGTTAGGACTAACCATACTACAGATAACTTATAGGTATCATTATGATTAAAATCGTCTCTATCGCTGCACTAGCAGTGGCCGTTTCCTCTTGTGCCAGTATCGATACGCTGCTAGATAAAACCAAGAGCACTGGTGCTATGACAGACACTACTACCTCTATCAATGCCGAAAAAGGCTTAGTAACTTTACAGAGCAATCACTCCGTCAAAGATACCGCAGACAAGCTGGTCTCAGTTATCGAAAGCAAGGGTATGAAAGTATTTGCACGAGTCGACCATCAGAAAAATGCACAGAGTGCCGACTTATCATTGAGACCAACGCAAGTCGTTATGTTTGGCAACCCTAAAGCGGGTACGCCATTAATGAACTGTGAGCAAACTGTTGCCATTGATTTGCCGCAAAAAATCTTAATTAGCGAAGATGCCGATAAAAAAGTATGGCTGTCATACAACAACCCTGACTACCTCAAGACACGTCACAATATCAAAGGTTGCGATACCGAGATTGCTAATATCTCAAAAGCACTTAACGCTATCAGTACTGCAGCAATAGCAAAATAATGCGATCGATATAGTTGAATAAATATACATTCGAGTAAATAAGTGAAATGTGCTACGGAAGTATTACTTATTTACTTAAAAAGCTTTCATATCAAGAATGACTAGATTGCTCTATCTGGTCATTCAGCTCTACTTTTAATTTCTTTGCGCACTCGATAATCTTTTTTCTATCGGCAGGAATAGCACCTTGTGCAATAGCGATTTCACGCATTTGAACCGTGATATCATAATGAGGATAGCTGGCATTACGATGAAATAGACGCGCATCCACATCAATAAATGCCGCAAAATCATGCAGCTCTTGCAAGCTATCTGCCAACATATGACACCACTTATGGCCTTTGAATTTTATCTGCACAAAATCTACATATATCGCCATATAACCGCCTCTCTTACTAATTCGCTTATCTAACTTATCGTCAGTTCAAAATACCTCAACAGCACTATCATCAAAGTAACTTAATAAAACTGTCATCAAAAACCTCTATAACAATGCGCGCACATCTTTTTTAAGTTGTTTGAGTCGTTCTTGATACTCGCTATGACTGCTATCAAATGTACTCAGTCGTCCATAGCGTAACTGACGGTAGTTTTGTCTAATTTCAATAAGCTTTGTTTGAATAACACTTGGGTCGCTACTATCTGTTAGCTGACTCGTAGCAGTATGAGCATCGTCACCCTGACGGCTATCAATAGCCGATGCCAAACGTTCCAACCAAGCTAGCTGCCCTTCGTTATCATTGCGGGCTAATAATTTGTCGTGTTTGGCAACACGTTTTGAGAGCTGAGCAAGAGACAGGTCTGCTGGATGCCAACGTTTGCGGCGACGATACCAAATGACAAATACTAAGATAGCCATAACGGAAACTGCACTGGTGGCTAACCAAATGATTTGCTGCATGATTGAGCTGATATTGAACCATTTGAGTAGCGAGTCGGCCTGTTTGTCTTGGTCATAGCCGACTACGTCTTTTTGCCAGTAGTAGCTCGCTTGGTCTGATAGGCGGCGTAGCATTTGTAGCATTTGATACTGCTGATAGCTGATTTGCGCACTGGCATCATTGCCAAACATAGCCGCCCCTTGCTGCTGGGTCATCGTATTCATGCCTTGCTCTACTCGCTCAGGCGCCACAAAGGCTGTCGGATCCACACGTACCCAGCCTTGGCCCTCAAGCCAAACCTCAGTCCATGCATGCGCATCCATTTGCCGCACTTCCCATACGTTACCATTGCGACTTGGCTCACCGCCTTGATAGCCCGCTACTACTCGTGCAGGAATACCAGCGGCGCGGAGCATAAAGGTAAAGCTTGACGAATAATGCTCACAAAACCCTGCTTTGGTTTCAAATAAAAACTCGTCAATACGATTGGTATTGAGCCGTGGTGGCGACAACGTATAGCGAAAATCTGTTCGATTGATCCATTGCTCAATAGCAGCTATGTAGCGCACAGGGTCTGAACCTGACTGCTCAAATAATTGCTTAGCAAGCGCGCGTGCTTGTGGATTACCTTCGTTAGGCAAGGCAAGATTCTCACGTTTTGATGCCTCTGTTAGAACCGGATCAATACGCATCTGTGCAAACTGCAGCACATCATAGCGAAGCTGCTGCGTAACAGGTTGACCCTTTGATAAGGTAAATTCAGAGGTAGTATTAATATCTGGCTGCTCAGAGAACGGATAATCAAGACCAAATAGCCAGTTTTGCTGAGTGGGTTCTAAGATAACCTTGTAATTGACAGGTGCCGCCCTTGATTCATCAGGTACAGTAGCAAAGGCATTTTGAATCCATGCAGGTGCTTGCAATCTCGACGACCATTGTTCCCTTCGAGAGGCTGGTCGCCATGTGACACCATCGAAATCACTAAATACCAAACCGCGCCAATACAACTGCTGTTGCGGTGGGCGCTCATCAGCAAACTCTACGCGAAAGGCTAGCTCAGTCGACTGCCCTAAATTGGCAAAATCACCAGGAGACATACTATCAGAGACACCTGTAGTTGCTTGCTGACCTGAGAGCTGTACAGACCACAGTGGGGGCAGTCTCGGAAAAAACAAAAATAGCACCACCAATAATGGCAATGCACCAACCCCTAACACGCCCAATGTACGCAAGCGTCCATCACCGTTAGCATTGCCATCATCATTAAGCGCAATAAATGCTAGCAATACAATGACTGCGCCAACGATCACTTCTAAAGTAGTCAGTAAACCTTGGTCCATCAAAAATAATGCCGCAAGCACGAACAATGATAAATTCAACACCACATAGGCATCGCGGCGCTTATACAGCTCCCATAGCTTACTAACTAGGCATAGCACCAAAAATGCCACGCCCATATCGAGCCCAAATGCTGTATTGTAGGTTAGCCACAGACCTAATAGCCCCAGCAGAAAGCCTAGCATTTGTACACTTTGATAAATACGTTTTAGGTGCGATAGTTTTTTGAATTTAGCTTTGATATGAGGCAATTGAGCGACGATACTGACGGCGGCAAATCCTATCAGCCATAATGGTAAATGTGCGGCATGCGGTAACACAACGACGACTTGAGCAATTAATACCCAATAATAAGCTGGCAGTGCAAATAACTTACGATACCATTTAGCGCCATTTCGCTCAGGTTGAAGCGAGACTTTTTGACCTAAAGCCAACTGCTCAAAGCTGGCCGTTTTTGTAGTATCGACCGCAGAATACTCTGTGGACAGTGCATCAACATCAGTGGAAGATAAGCGTTTAGAATTGGTCATGGTGCTTTCGCAAGCCTTAGCAAGCATGCTTGCGCAAAGGATTCTCCGTTACCCATCTCCGCAGTAGCAGGAGTATCACTAGGTAAACGCATTTGAAACGGTACGCCTAGCTGACCCAGCGTCAATGCCCCATAAGCCAATTGTGCAAGTTTTTGCTCGTGATGTGCAGCTGGCATATCTGCATAATCAAGCGTTTGCTCATGACCGACCGGATCAGCGAAGTGCTTGGTCAGCATGCCTTGTCCCCGCGCCACATGCCCCCAAGAGACTCGGGCCAATGACTCACCCTCGACATAATTATCTAATCGCTCAAAGTCGTCCTGACCCTGTCTATACTGCCCACCTGTTGGTAAATCCTCTAAGCTTGCGATTGCATATTTTGCTTGCCAATCAAATACTTCAGGTTTTGGATATACCCACGCTGTACGCGCAAAGTAGACATAAGACCATGCACGCATGATACCTAAGGGATAAACTGTTTTTATTTTTAACCGTGGTAGTTCAAGTTGGCCACGGTTGTAGGTCTGGACAGGCAGTCGAATGACTTGCTCGCCTTGTAATCTCGTGATAAGCACTGAACTTTGCGCGTTTATGCCATTTTTGGTTTTTTTATTGGTTATCTGCTCAAATTCAAATAGCAACTGGCGCCTTGGTTGGCGACTATCACTATTCAACTGTAGTGTAACCCAAACAGGCAAGCCAGCTTCTGTCATAGTGACTTCTAGTAAACGCACTTGCAGACCAGATATATGAGCAAAAGTAACATGAAAACTAATTAGCCAAATACTGACCAGATAAAAGCACAAACCAAGCACCAAATTGTTGCCATAGTTGATACCCGCGATAAAGGTAATTACTAATAATACGGCGAATAGCATTCCTTCACGACTAAAGAAAATATAGACATTGCGCAAATTAAGCGTAGCACTGTCACTCTTAGGTGCGCGCGCGGCAAACCAGCGGCTCAGAGCTGATTTTATTGGTGCGGTTAAGGCCTTTGGTAACAAGCTCATGACTACCCTATTATTACCATCTAAAGAACAATGCTGTCAGTATTTGTATCTGACTGACAAACAAACTCACGAATAGAACGATATAGTTGATTCAGGACAATTCGAATACAAGAAAAGCGGGTGAAAATACCGTAAATAGTGAACTGAGTGACTTTGATATTTTTTCTAAGTTATATAGCGTTGACTATGTGTAGAACTATGGTTCACAGATGCAGTTAATCAATACGGTCAAACAGTCTGTCAGCTGCTAAGCGACGACTGATACTTCTGCTAGGATACGTTGGGCGATGGTTTTTGTCGCTTGTCCACCAGTCACATGCACAGGTACAAATCGCTGACCGAGGCGATGATCAGTGACCGCAGCAAACACCGCTTGGATATCTTCAGGGGTCACTTCCATATATCCCGATACATAGGCATGCGCTTGGGCAGCACGTTGTAGTGACAATACGCCGCGAGGTGACAAACCATGATAATCCTGGCTTGCACGAGTTTTTGCAACCAGTCTTTGCAAGTAATCCAATACAGTATCTGCCACATAAACCTGCCTAACACCCTGCTGAGCCACTAGTACAGCCTCAGTATCAAGTACCGTATTCAAGTCTTTGAGCAGCTCGCGACGATCTTTACCTTTTAGCAGCTCACGCTCTGCGGCAGGCGATGGATAACCCAATGATAAGCATAATAAAAATCTGTCTAACTGCGACTCTGGGAGCGGATAGACACCTGCTTGTTGCAATGGATTTTGGGTGGCAATGACAAAGAATGGCTGTGGCAAAGGATAAGTCTGGCCATCTTGCGTGACTTGTCGCTCCTCCATCGCTTCAAGTAGCGCACTCTGCGTTTTGGGACTGGAACGGTTTATTTCATCAGCAAGTAATAACTGTGTAAAGATAGCGCCCGGACGAAACTCAAATTGCTGTTTACTTTGGTCGTAGATGCTCATACCTAAAATATCAGCAGGCAACATATCATTGGTAAATTGCACTCGGCTAAAGCTTAAACCTAATAACTGTGCCAAGCCCTGTGCCAAAGTCGTCTTACCCATACCAGGCAAGTCCTGCAACAACAAATGACCGCCTGCCAGGATACAACTGAGTGCTAGCCTGACTGCTTGCGGCTTGTCCAATACAATCTGATTTAATTGCGCTAACAGCTGTGCAATTTGCTGCTGATTGTGTTGAAAATCAACCGTACTAGGGATGGACTGGCTAAGCGGATTCGCTGTTCTCTGAGAGATGGATAATGATCTATCGTTAGCTGCATGGGTCATAGTAGGTTATTGGCTCATTTTTTAGATCATAACGATGATAAGTCAGATGTCAGTTCACATCATCTGTAACGGTTGGTGCAGCGGCACGGAGCGTAGATAAATAAGCAATGATATCGGCACGCTCTTTCGCATCTGGCATCGGGTCAGACAGCATTTTAGAATCTGGCATGGCTTTTTGGGCATCTGCAATGTATGGATCGAGTGTCTCTGCATCCCATACCCAACCTGAATCTTCTAGCCCTTTGCTGTAGGTATAGTCTTTTAACTCGGCAGCCGGCGCACCATATATATTCATTAATTGTGGGCCTTTTTTATTCAGACCCGCATTACGTTGGTGACATTGACCGCAAGCATCTTTATAAATTATCGAGCCGTTGTCCGCATCCCCGTCAGTATATAAGGGCAGAGTCACAGGAGCACGGTGGTCAGGTGGTGTTTTCTCACAAGCTGAGAGCAACAGAACAGCAGCCAAAAGGCTGCTCATTTGATATCTACTGATAAGGGACATTTTTAGCAATCTTTGGTTGAGGAATATCATCGCCATAGTATAAACGATATGATGTATTGGCCTTTTAACTCGCTACCTTTATTGTGCTACTAGGCTCTTCTAAATAATACCCTTGCAAATAGCGCGCGCCCACACTCCAAGCGACTGACATCGTTGCTGCATCTTCGATATAAGGCATAAGCACATCGACTTTGATGTCATTAGTACGTGTGATAATAGACTTAACCGTCTCTAAATTCTCTGCTGAACCAATATCTTGAATATAGCTACGCGCTAAGCGTACCATATTAGGCTGGACAAAATTGGCAATTTCAATAGATTTAACAGAAGAGCCAAAATTATTAATACCTAGTTGACAGCTAACATCGCTGAGTGCGGAAAATTGAGATTTGGCGACGGTTAAGTGATCAGAGATGTCTATTTCATTGAACTGGAGTGTCAATACACCAGCTGTGCCGCCTACCGCTTTTATCAATTGACTGGCCACTATCGGCAGTTTTTTATCAACCAATGAAGCATTAGTTAATTGTACTAACAATTTGGCTTCAGGATGAACTTTACGGACGTCATTAATTTTCTTACAAGCATTGATAAGCACCCATCGATCGATCTTTTCTAACAGTTGATGTTTTTTAGCCACCGCCATAAATTGATCAGGAGTTAATACCGTATTGTCAGCATCTGACAAAGGTAACCGTAGATACACTTCAAAGAAGTCGCTACGATCGTTATTGATGTCGTATATTAGCTGAAATGATAGATCAAAACGGTTATTAGTAATGGCATCCACTAATGACTCAGCAAGCGCATGATCATCGCTATTGGCATGTTCGCTTGGGTCATATATACGGTAAGATCCACCACTGTTAGAAGTCTCTACCATGATTTGGCTGATAGCATCCATGGCGCGTTCTAATATGATGACAGGCTCTACAGGATTTTTTTCAATTTTGACAATAGCAATGCTAACTGTTGTATTGGTTGTACGCTTATCAACTTCAATAAACATACCCTTGATTGACGAACCGATATGTTTAGCAATCTCTTCAAGATCACTCGTCATCTTGTTTTTTACTAAAATCGTAAATGCTGTATCGCTAAAACGGCTCACATGCCCATCAGGTACTAGCTCAGTTAATGTGTGGGCAACTTGTTTGACCGTTGCATCTATTCCTTGTAGACCTAAACTACTTCTTATTTTTCCTACATTATCAACCTGCACATATAGCAGGGCTGCGGTCATTAGTCCTTGGGACGCCTGCTGATGTATTGCTATCATCTGCTCTTCAAAACCACGACGATTATCTAAGCCAGTTAAATTATCTTTACGTTCAGCTTCAGCTAAACGCTTAGCAACCTCCGCACTATTATTACTATTCTGCTGAATAATAATCTGAATGACTGGCTCGCCCTCTAACGTGGCTGATGCTAATTGTAGTTTCGCTTCAAAAGTGCTGCCATCTGTTCGCACACTTTCAAAATTAAACTCAACGTCTTGGCGACTGCCTTTGTCAAACTGACGTAAAAACTGTTTAAATCCTTTGACACTATCACCACCCGAAATCAGATCAATAATAGGCACGCCTACCGCTTCATTCATTGATTTGAAACCGAATAATTGGAGATAGGGATCATTAGCAAAGATATGAATCCCTTCATCAATATAAGCAACCGCGCTCTTGGAGTTCTTAATCAGCACATTAGCACGTTGTTCTGCTTCAGAAAGTACTTGACGTAAAGTTTTTAGCTCACGACGACTGCGCAAACTACTATGCTGTAGACAAATAGCCATTACCACTGGCATTTCTTGATCGATGGTGAGCGCTTTGACCATTGTGCCACTAATCACAGTCGGTAGCTCATACTCATTGTAGGCAGTCGACGCTACCTCTTCATTCACTAAACAGATCATCGGCAAATCGATATTTTGCTCTTGTACGATGCTTACCACATCTGTAAAGCTCATATTATAAGCTTTGCCAAATACCAGTACATCCCACGGTTGGCGCAGAAGTTTTAATAGCTCTTCTTTATCGTCTAAAAACCCTAAATTCACACTATCATAATAAGGACTCAATAACTGCACAAGACGTTCAGCATAGAGCTGATCGTCATTGATCACCAATAAATTTAAAAGAGATTGAGAGCGCATAAGGAGCCTTTTAGTCGTACGTATTGTTATCTATTATTTTGTTACTTTACATCTTTGTCTAAAACTAACCTAGCACATAAAACATGCTAGCGTTAAAATTCTATGAATCCTATCAGTATAGACTGAGTTTTCACTATGATAATTATTTTATAGTTAGAGATATCATAAAAGTCAGAGTAACAATATTTATCATTATAGACAATAATTAGACCAACTGCAGATTAACTTATGCCCTTTGTCGCCTACTATATTACTGACGAAAATCTGTATAAACTCTCCGTTATGGCCTGAAATACTTGTCGCATCTAAGTACCTCTAAGCGCTATAACTGCGCCACCTCATATTGACTAAACTTATCAGTCATCATTAGCCTGCGTCCTAATCGTAGAGTGGTTTGTTTATTACCAATACGCATGACGACTCTATCATCAGCTTGAAAGTAAAAAGGCGGTACGATTAGCGTGCCAGTCGTCTGTAGCTGTTCATCTTTACCGAGAATAAATACCGGTACAAAATGATGACTTCGCGTTTTACTGCCTTCCAAACGTAATCCACATGCCACAATTTTATGCCCGAGTATTTGCCATTCCACTTCTGGATTTTTAGTATCTACATTGAACCAGCGTACCACCCCTATTGACCAATCAGGTTGTTCTGTATTTTCAGAGCCATAGACCAAAATTAAACTCATTATTTGTAAGGGCTGCGGTGCCGTTAGAGAAAGGTCAGAGTCATGTTTTTCTACAATAAGCCTCTCTTTATTGAAAATATTTTTGTCTGCAACCTTCTCATTAGGCTTACCAGCTTTTGGCAATAAATGCAGTCTGCGATATGCTGAAGAACTGTCATGGTCATCAAATGTCTCAATGTTTATAACGCTACTGCGGCCACGCTCGCTGTCAAATGTATCGTATAAAGGCCTGTCCTCTTCTCGTAAATTTTTGATAGCGATCAAATTGGCAAAAGTTTTTGAATGGCCTACATGGTAGTGTATATCATTAAAATTGGTGATTAACTTTGCCTGATGTTTGCTAGTATATTTGGTTGCCAAGGTAAGTGGCGGCTGCAAATAGCGGTAGCTGATGGTCATCGAAATAGCATTAAGCAAACTATATTCTGCTGTGCTACCTTCTTCGATAAAGGCTTTTTTACGTGACTCAAAATATTCAATTATCGGTGTCAGTTCTATAAATAGACAGTCATGACGATCTTCATAGGGGTTGATATGAGAGTTGACGGTCAGATAGCTTGGCGGATTACTACTATGAAGATCAACGAAAACTTTTGTCTCGGTGGCGGGCTCTATGGTTGCGACCATGTGTTTAGCCCAGTCAGGCAATAGACGCTGTACGAGTAAGATATTCGGGCGCCTCATAGCACGCAAATTTAACAAGTGATGCAAACAAATTTGGCAATATAGCTGATGAATACTGTTTGTTTGGTTCGTAACAGTATGTAGACTTAAATCAATATCAGCTACTTTTTTCTGATGAGCCAAATAATATAACTGATTGACTTTAGACCACAGGTAGTCTGATGGCTTTCGATAGCACAGTGCCTCTTCTGCTAATAGTTTTTGGTATCTTAATAGTGATTGATAAATCGCAATAGCAAGCGTGCTATCAGGTTTAGTCTCAGCGCCAAAAAAACGCTGCCAACCTTTATCAGAAGATTGGTTCAAGGAGGCTTCTGACAACTGCGTCTCACGACGTACGACTTTGTCGTAAACCATAATAATTAAATAATGTAGCGATTGCATTTGAGCGATATAAGACATCTGATCCTGACTAAGCGCGCCTGTCTCATAGATATAGTGCTGTCTAAAAGCTGCAATCAGTCGGTCTGAGGCATCAATGACTGTTGCCATTAATTTGAGACGCTGTTGTTCATCCATATTGGATTCACGTAATACTGTCAGTAGACTCTCTAAATGCTCTGTTTGCTGCTCTTGGGTAAGCGTAGGTAGCGTTGCTAACATCTTTAACAAGTAACGCTCTTGACCATTTACTGAGCGATTAGATAGCGGAGGTAGTGGCTCTGTAGAATCTAAATGCTCTTGAAGCATTGATAACGTTATCATCAGTATCTTTACTCTCTATTAGTCACTCTGAGGCAATCAGTAATATGCAGCAGTACAAATACATGTATGGCATAAAAAATGTTTGTTAAGCTCGACTATAGAAAAGTGATGATATCTATTTATTGTGAGCCTAAATCTAGCAGTACGCTCTGACAATACCTACATACTGGCAAAGTTTTGTATTTAACGTTATATGCTTTTTAGTTAGATTACATACTGACAGTCTATATTCTGTTCCAATCATATATCTATTTATACTTATAAAAAAGCATAAATCCTAGATTTTAGTTTCTAAAGATACTATCCGCATCTTTTTTTAAGAGCCGCTCTTTGTTTACTAATTCTCCTAAATTGATATAGTGCCCTACATTAGCTATTGCTGTAAATATCAATCGGCACTTTAAAAGGTTTATTAGGTAACTCTCTAACCAACTTAGGGACAAGATAGCCTGGCAATGATGCTAGCAATGACCAATAAAGCTCAATCGCTGCTTGCTCACTACTATCGAAATGCGCCGCACCAGCCACCTTGTCCAACACATGTAAATAATATGGTAGCACGCCAGAAGCAAACAAACGCTGACTAAGCTGTACTTGCGCGTTAAGGGTATCGTTGACACCTTTTAGCAACACGGCTTGGTTTAATAGCGTAACTCCAGCTGCTCTAGCACGTTGCAAATACTCAGCAGTTGGTGCATCTAGCTCATTGGCATGATTACAGTGAATGACCATGACAATATGGCAGCGGCTTTGAGATAACCTCTCTAACAATGCAGCGTCCAAGCGTGCAGGTATCACCAATGGCAAACGCGTATGCAATCGAATGGTAGTAATCTGCGGAAGAGACTCCAAAGTATCTAACCATGAAAACAAACGTCTATTAGTCACATTTAGTGGGTCACCACCACTCAAAATCACCTCATTGACCTCAGGATTTGCATTAATATAGTTGATGATATTTTCTTTTGCATCGGCAGTTGGCATGTTGGCACTATAGTCAAAATGCTGGCGAAAGCAGTAACGGCAGTGAATAGCACACGCGCCTGTAATCGTTAACAATACTCTTGACTGATATTTATGAAGCAGGCCTTTTACAGGATTTTGAGTGTTTTCGCTTAGCGGATCTGCTACGTAGCCTGTGACGTTGATTTGCTCTTGCTGATCTGGCAACACTTGTTTAAGCAGGGGATCATTACGGTCGCCAATAGCGATTTTTGCCACAAAGCCACGCGGCACACGCAGTTCAAAATGCTTAGGTACGTAAACTTCTGCACGCATTGATTCAAGCTGTAGCATACTCAATAGCTCATCAACAGATGTAATAGCTTCCGATAATTGCGTTTGCCAGTTTTTTTGTGTGATTAAATGGTTTATCATGACAGCCTATTACCTGTGCCCAAAATCCGATATTATACGCCCTTAGTGTCTAGCCTATCAAAGTATCCTCGTTAATCCGTAAATACTTGGCATAACAGAAAATTTTGGTACAGTCAGCCCTATGTTTTACTATTATATTTACAACCCCTAGGAGTTTCTTGTGGCAAGTTTTTCTACTAATGAATTTAAAGCTGGTCTAAAAGTGATGCTTGATGGCAACCCTTGTGCCATTCTTGAAAACGAGTTTGTCAAGCCTGGTAAAGGTCAAGCCTTTAACCGTGTTAAGTTGCGCAATCTTCGTAGTGGCAAAGTACTGGAACAAACTTTCAAATCAGGTGACAGCCTAGAAGCTGCTGATGTGATGGATACTGAAATGAACTATCTATACAACGATGGCGAGTTTTGGCATTTTATGCATCCTGAGAGCTTTGAGCAGATTCAAGCGGACAAAAACGCAATGAGTGATTCAATCAAGTGGTTAAAAGAAAACAGTAATGCTCTATGTACCATTACGTTATTTAATGGCGCTCCTCTGTCAGTCACGCCGCCTAACTTCGTTGAGTTAGAAATTGTAGAAACAGATCCTGGCGTACGCGGCGATACTTCAGGCGGTGGTGGCAAACCTGCTAAATTAGAGACAGGTGCTGTTGTACGTGTACCATTATTCGTGCAACAAGGTGAAGTGGTACGTGTTGATACGCGTACTGGCGACTACCAAACTCGCGTGAACTAATATCGCTCTAAACATGACTGGTAGTTGATATTTACTGATATCTTTATCATCAATAAAAAAGCTTAACCACCATATAGGCGGTTAAGCTTTTTTTATATTTACCGATCATAGTTACATTAAAATGCTAATCAATGGCGCCAATACTAATATTTAGTAAGTTACTCTTCTTCCAATGATTGCTTTTGTATCAGCCAATACTGTACTAAGGCATTCAACTGCTCTTGCTTAAAAGGTTTGGTGCAATAGTCCTGCATACCAACTTTCAGATATTTCTCACGCTCGCCGTCCATTGCATTGGCAGTTAGAGCAATAATGGGCGGCAATACTTGAGGATCATACAATTCATGCAATTTGATAGTTGCCTGTACTCCATCCATAATCGGCATATGATGATCCATCAATATCACATCATAACGGTCAGGAAATAAAGCAAAAGCTTCAATTGCTTGCTGACCATCCGTAACATGGGTGACAGTATGACCACTGCTGGTTAGGGATTTTTTGGCTATAATCGCATTGACAGCATCATCCTCGACCAACAAGATATGGCCAGACCGCTCATGCGTAGGTTCAATCATCGTCATATCGTTAGAGTCTTGCCATACCTCATACTTGTCTTCGTCAATAGTAGTTAACGGTAATAAAACACTAAATGTCGTACCGACTCCTACTTCACTATTTACATGAATACGACCACCCATCAAATCGACCAGAGACTTACAAACAGACAGTCCAAGTCCGGTACCACCGTAAATACGATGAGTAAATTTATTTGCTTGGTCATAAGCGTCAAATATCGCCTCTAACGACTCTTCTTTGATACCAACACCCGTATCTTTCACTTCTATACACAAAGTTATATTCTGACCAGTTTCATCGCATTCTATTTTGCTTGCTTCTTTTTCTTGACTCGTACTCACGAATTTTTCGTTAATGTTATTTGGACAGTAGCAATTGTCCATATGTTTAACATCGATACTTACTTGACCACCTTCACGCGTGAATTTAATCGCGTTATTGACCAAGTTTGCAATAATCTGTTTTAGACGTACAGGATCACCGTTTACATAAGGTGATAGTGTTTCAGTATAATGATAATCTAAGGTCAGGCCTCTTTGACGTGCCTTTATTGCAAATAAACTGACGACCTCATTGCATAAACTAGATAAATTCAATGGAATAGAATCAATCGTCATTTTTCCAGACTCAACTTTTGATAAGTCCAAAATACCATTAATGATGACCATCAAATGCTCATTGGAGACTTTAATGTTATCAACGTATTCTCGCTGTTCATTACTGAGTTGGGTATCGCCTAACATCTCTACCATACCGATAATACCGTTCATCGGTGTGCGAATCTCATGACTCATATTGGCCAAAAAGCTTGATTTCATCTCATTAGCACGCTTAGCATCGCGTTGTTTGTCTTGTAATTTCAACGCATCTGCGGCCATCTTTGCAAACTCAGCTAAAATCTTAGCTTGCTGTTTATCAAAATCATGATTGGGCTTTGTATCTAGCAAGCACAGAGCACCTAAACGGTAGCTATTATTTTCTTCATACAAAATAATAGGCGCGCCAGCATAGAATCGTAAATAAGGAGGCCCTACGACCATTGGGTTCTCCCTGAAGCGACTGTCCTCTAACGTATCTGCCACTACAAACACGTCATCAGACAGTATCGTATAATTACAAAAAGCTATATCTCGCGGGGTTTTACGCACATCGTCTGATACACTGGTACACTCATCGCCCGCCTTTACATACATTACCTCCTCATCCATGAAAGTAATTCTAACTCTTGACACCTCAAAAAAAAGCCTAGCAAGATCAATCAAACGTTTGAACGCAGGCTCATCATCTTCGTTGAGTACCTGGTACTTCTTTAGCTTGTTGACACGTTCTAATTCATCTACCGCGACAGGGTAGCTCTGCTTGGACGAGTTAGATATAGACAAGGTAAACTCCATTAAATAATATAAGACACATTAGTTACAACTCGTCTGTTTTATTAATAATTGTAATGCTTCACTCACCATAATCATCGCCACCACTGACGTAACGACCACTGCTGAGCCATAACCACCACACTGCAGACCACCTGTCTGACAGCTCTTATCTACAATCGGCGGCTCTGTCGAATAGACACATTTGATACCAAATTTTTCTTTTAAAGCACTGTTAATGCCTTTTTCGTGGCGTAACTTGTTGCGTAACTTGGCAAGTAGTGGATCTTGATAACAGTCACGCAAATCACTTACTCTAATCTGACTTGGATCTATCTTACCACCTGCACCGCCCGCACAGACCAACTTTAGTTTATTAAAACGACAGTGTAAAGCAATTGCTAATTTAGCATTCATATCGTCTACACAGTCTAAAATAACAATCGGTTTACCCTGAGCATTGGCAAATTTGACTGCTTCACGACTTGGTAAGAGTGTGGCGACATTATCTACTGTCAAAAAATCATCGACCAAATTTAAGGTTACTGTGGGATTAATTTCTCTAATACGAGTTGCCATTGCTTCAATTTTACTTTGACCAAATGTGCTGTCCAATGCAGGCAGTTGGCGATTGACATTAGAAGCAACCAATACATCCAAATCAATCAGCGTAATCGTTCCTACCGCTGTTCGAGCCAACGCCTCGGCTGCCCAAGAGCCCACCCCTCCTACACCAATAATATAGACATGAGCTGCCGAAAAAGTATCAACCGCAGAGGTACCATATAGTGTCCGTGTACCTTGAAAACGACGATCGTACTGCTCATCTTGTTGGTTTAATCCATCTTGTACAAGGCTGTTTTCGACGGATTCTGGTTGTTCAAATTGTCGCGTGTCACTCATAACAGATCAAATTCTCTTTTCAAATATTTTGGTTGTCATTTATTTGGCTAGTACTTTTTAGCTTCTAATTACCGCTATGCTTTTCTTATAAGTAGCATAGTTACACTGAATAAGCCCAGTCTACTTTCAGAGCATCACAGCTATTGTGCCATAACTGCTTAGCAAGTTTATCATGTGGTATTTCTAATAGCTCACTCAAACTTGCCAATACCCATGGTAGATTGGCTGGTACATTCCTATTATGTGAATCAGTATCATCCGTTGTCTGACACATAATAGGTGTCATATCTGGACAATCCGTCTCAATGACCAAGCATTCGATGCCATGACTCTCAACTGCTACTTGAATAGCACGGCGCAGTTTTTTGGCATTCGGATTGGTTATCTGACCCGTAACACCAAGCTTAAACCCCAATTTTACAAAAGCCTTCGCCTCTTGTTCGCCACCACTAAAGCTATGGGCAATACCACCTAATTTATGCGCATCGTATTTATGCGCTTTTAATATTGCGAGCGCTTCAGCATGCGCTTTACGAATATGCAGCATTACTGGAAGTCGATGGGCCACTGCTATATCCAACTGCGCCGCAAAGAACCTTTTTTGTTTAACAAATACATCAGGCTGCTTCATTGCATCGGTAAAGGTGTCTAATCCAATCTCACCAATGGCTAATGGACGACGCTCTATCACCATTTGTTCAAGTTGTAACAAATGACCATCGGTATGCTGCTTAATATAAAAAGGGTGTAAACCTAGCGCGATATGGGCTGCAACATCGCACTTATCTTTACTATTCACCTCTGTCACAGACGACTGCGACATTTTATTAATGAAATCTTGAGTATCATACATTCGATCAAAATACTGATATAAATAACCTACTAGCACTAAGTGACGAATACCTTGACTATAAGCCTGCTCTACCTGTTGTTTGCGATCATTGTCGAACACTGGAGCATCAAAATGTGTATGCGTATCTATAAGAGAATAGACATTTTTTAAAACTTCTCTAGCATCTGTTCTCTCAGCCATGGTCACTGATTTGTTGCCACACATTAATAAACTCCAAAACTGACTTTTCAGAACATAGAATTGAGTAATAAACACTAAGCAATTTTTACTAATTACATTCTCGTGAGCATCGTCAATATCACTACCCTCAGATACGGTATTATGATTATTTACTGTCTCCGTATTGTCCTTTCGACTACTGCGCCTAGGGATGAGTAATAGCGCAGTTGCAGCCACACTTAGCAAAAACCATTTTTTCGTATTTTTATCATCTGTCATCTTAGTTTCTGATTTACTGTAGCGGAAAACATAATACGTAACTCATTATTTTATTAGTAACTAATATACCCAAATATAAAAGCGTCTATGTTTATCTGTGTTATGAATACGCAAGCTAATGTACGATGTAACTAGTATCTATCACATCGTACATTAATTTATGTCAGTTGAATCATATTAACCGTTATATATACGGCCAATATTTTAACGATTAAGAGGATAGGTCGTGATACCGCTATTAGGACTATCTACTCTCGTAAAGCCTTGCGAAGTAGATTTTGGCGCTTGATCACGTTTAGGGATAAGGGGGTTGAGCGGCATGAGCTCGTAATCCGCACTGACATTACCATTCCAACCTTCAGTGCCACTCAATGGTAATTGCTTAATCGTACCGTTTTTATCAATGACCAGCTGCAACACTCGCATTTGATTTAATTTGCGTTCAGTTACACTCGCTACCGCGCCGCCATCACGTAAGATAGTCGGCTGTAAAAAGATAATCAAATTGCTCTTTTGGTTGCTGTCGTTGTCAGAACGAAAGAGTCTACCGATAACAGGAACATTGCCCAGTCCAGGAACCTTCTGTTGACGTGTGGTGGTGTTGTCACGCATCAGGCCGCCCAAGGCAATCGTCTGCTGATCATCCGCTAGAATGGTCGTATTAATAAGGCTTTTATTGGTAATTAGCCCACTGGCATTACCCGTACTACCTGGTACGACTGACGAGACTTCTTGCGAGACCTCTAATCGTACTGTGCCATTGTCACCAATATGGGGAATGACATTCAGATTAATACCAATGTCTTGGCGATCAATTGTCTGAAATGGGTTGTTTGAATTATTGCCACTGGTGGTAAAAGAACCCGTAACAAAAGGTACGTTTTGACCAACTAAGATACTGGCTTTTTCATTATCCAATGTCAAAATCGATGGCATGGATAGCAAGTTGGCACTGGTAGATGAGTCAAGCGCCTGTAAAATAGCACCATAAAACTCTGTATTGCCCTGACTGTCTTTACGACTGTCTCCAATTCCTATCAATGCACCTGCGATAGAGCTGGCCGCAGCGCTAATGCCTGCCGTACTTGTCCCTGCTAAAGCAGCCGCCGCAAGCGTCGTTGCGCTCGCCCCCACATTGTTAAAGTTGACCACTCCATAGCCACTATTGGCGTTACCTAGCGCCCACTGAACACCTAGCTGGGTGGCATCATCGCCTGACACTTCAACAATGGCAGCTTGAATTAATACTTGTGCGCGGCGACTGTCTAATTGGTTGACTGCATCTTCAATCTCGAACATGAGCTCAGGTGCGGCATTGACGATAACGGCATTTTGAGTTTCATCAGCGATAATACTAAACGGACGACCGCCCACCCCTGTGCTTGTTCCGCTTGTGCTGCTAGTCGAGACAGCGGCCGCACTGCTACTACCAAGGCTATCGCTAGCTGCATTATTAATTGCAGCGCCTGTGCTGCTTACATCATTTAGTGAGGCTGATTCTAGTGTCGAGGTCGCGCCAGCACTATTGATAGATTGGTTAGCGAGTAAACCGCGTAACATATCGGCGATATGACCCGCACTAGCATACTTTAATCGAAAGACACGTAGACCACTTAAACGTCTGGTCGGCGTGGTATCCAACTGATTGACCATTTCTTGGACTTTAGCAATCATTTCAGGACTGCCTTTGACTAGCAGTCTATCGCTTGACGTATCAGCAATCACCTTTAGCTGATTGTTGCCACCTTGAGCTTGCCCGCTACCCGCACTTGAGACTAAGGCGCTAATCAACTCCATCATACGTTCGGCATCGACATGGCGTAGTGGTATCACTTGCAAACTGTCATTTACATTACTGTCTAAATCACGGATAAGGGCTGTCAGTTGGTTAAGGCTGTCTGCTCGATCGGACAATACTAGCGCATTGACACCAGGTACAGCGGCCGCGTGAGCCGACTGCGGCATCAATGGGCGAATAACACCTAATACTTCTGCAGCTTGGGTGTTGGTCAAATAAATAACTCGAGTAGCGAGCGACTCGCCCACACTATCACCGCGTAAATCAACCGCCACGCCAGATTGCTTAGCAATATTATCTGGCACCAGTTTTGTCGTCGTTCCTGACTCAATCGCGGCGATACCATTCACCTGCATCACGCTCAGAAATAGCTGATAGATCTCATCACGGGACAAGGCTTTATTGGAGATGACCGTGACATTACCATTGATACGTGGATCAAGTACAAAGTTTTGATCTGTAATGGTCGCAACTTCATTAATAAAGGCTTTTATATCAGCGTCTTGCAAATTGACTTTCCAGCTCTCGGCATTAGCAAGACCAACACCAGCAGCCCATAATGGCACTGCCAGACAAAGTGGACGGCACAGGCGCATCAAACGCTGCAGGCTACGGTACAAAGGCGTGGCTGAAAAATTCTGAAAACTTACCATATTGATGATTACCTACAGTGATATTGCTTACTATGTGCTGAGTGTTTAAGGAGCAATTTTGCTAAAAACCTACCTTGCTAGAACTGCTGGCGAATCGTAATAACTTGCTCACCACGTTGAACCTCTATCTGCGCTTCACCTGCTTGCTGTACTTGCTGAAGTACACCAGCATCTTGCGCTGGGTTATTACCTACGCTCTGTCCGTTGACAGTTAGTACCTTATCACCTGGCTCAAGCCCTAAACGATTACGTAGGCCAGCAGGCATCGCCGCTGTGACTTGGTAGCTCTCGCCCGATGCCATCACCCCCATTCTACTTAGATAACTGGCAGGGTTTTCTTGCAAAGCCGTAACCGCTTCTTCGATAGCTGACTGTGGATTATTTGAAGTGTCTGCGCCAGTTGTCCCCTCTGCCTCAGGAACAGCATTTTGTACTGGCTGGGACGCTGTAGGTAACATGCTATTGTTTGGCAAACGCTGGTTACTTATTCCTCTTGCTAGCATATCACTTTGGTCTAATGGCATCGCCTCTGGCATTTTAATAACGGTTTCTTTATCGTTAGCATCAGCGATGATAACTGAATTCCAGTCAACAGCCACGAGCGTATAATCGCTGTCTTTTAGCTCATCACCGATGCGGTAATTTTTGACTTCGCCATTGACATTCAATAAGGCGGAAGACATGCTCTCAGGTATGGCTAGTAGGACGCCTTTGAGCTCAATGTTGGGAGGTGGTTGCACGGCTGCGGTAACAGGATCGGGATCAGCAAAGATTGCAAACAAGCCACTATAATCGTTGGTGGACTTGGCACTGTTCTGTAGAGGCGCTACAGGCAATGCAGGGGCTAAAGGCGCTGCTAGCAGTAGCCATAAAAGACGGGCGGCTGTCCAGCATAGCCAAGCAATGGCTAACAATAGTAGCCAAGCTGAAAAGCGATTGAGAGTATTGATAACAGGTTTTAGGCTTGCGGCGATATTAAGCATTTAGTTCGCCCCCAAACCAGCTAGCAATGGTTGGCGCACACTGACAACTGGCGTATCTTGAGGGGCTTGTCCTTTATACTCAGGCATGTTTTCTAGCAAGCGCTGCGTCAAACTAACATCGAGCATATTATCGCTATCGAGATACAGATCACCCAAACGCTTATCTTGATTGTTCAATAAATTAACATGCAGCAAATCTCTATTGTTTTTTTGCTCTGTACTAAGCTCAGCTCTTAGAGCAGGCATCGTAATATAAAAAACTTTGCCACCACTAGGATAGCCTACCTCACCACCAACCCAAGTAAATTGACCATCCGCTGCACTAAATCCGCCCGCGTCTTTAGCAGGATCGCTACTAGATGCGTCATTTTTATCAGCCTGACGCGTTAGCGATACATTGTTTACTTGAATAGGGGTATTTGGCAGCTGCCAGTTGACTACACTTGCTAGCGTCTCAGGTGCAATTTTCCCACTAATGCTGTCAACTTGCCATGAGTTTAACCCAAGTTTAACTTGCCCATTCAGACGTGTCTGTGATGAGTGAATATTGACGTCCGCACCTAGCTTACCTATGAGTAACTGCCAAGGCTGCCATGACCATTCTGCCATACCTGTAAGCGACGACGATGACATAGGCAACTGCCAAATAGCAGCACCTTGCCATACATTGCCAGATACATGCTGGACATAAGGCGTATCTGGCGCGTATTTCTCAAGTAACCATGCTGCTGGCATTTGCAACACTGCAAATAGCGCAAACAACACAAACCCCACTAGCCACCAGAGCTTACGAGGACGTTTATGAGAAAACTCAGATACTTGGGTCACAGTCGTACAACTCTTATATAAGACAAAAACGTCATTATCATAACAAACAATGGCATATAGATGACAGAAAAAAAGCCAGTATCTTTTTGCCAAAATACTGGCAGTAAAGATACTGGCTTTTATTTTCTCGAAAGCAGCTATATCTATCGCTAAATGGTTGTAAATACACCATTATAAATAGCAACTTCAAGCTGGCTCACAGAAATTAACTTTATAGGAAAACAGCTAATTAAATAGCAAAATCTTCGATATCACGACCTGCTGCTAGCGCTTCAACTAACCACGTTGGCTTACGGCCACGGCCAGTCCAAGTTTCACTATGATCATCAGTATTGCGATATTTAATACTGCGTTTTTTCTCTAACTTTTCACCAGCTTTCAGTATCTCTTCGATCGTTGCATTGCTATCTTCTGCAATCTGCTCGAACTGCATATAGGCATCATACAAACGTTGATGTTGTTTTTTGGCGATAAGTTGTTGAGCGTTTTCAGTGATAGCACGTAACTCATCTACGTTCAAATTTTCTAAATCAATTGCGTTATTTTTGCTCATAATAAATCCAACTATAAAATAAGAGTGTGGCCTCTATTGAGGTATTGTTTTTCGTGAAAACATGCGGAGAACAAATCGTTCATTGGCCATTAAATCTATGTATAAAATATCATTAACTCTAAAGAGTATATAATTTCTAATAACAGCCCGAACAATCCATTATAAATAGAAAATATATAGCGATAGATGCTCATTGTATCCATTTTGAATAAAATTAGTTTTAGATAAATCTAAACACATAAGTCACCATGCTTTATATATTGCTATTATAGCTTTGAAAGCATCTTCTAATAATAAAACAAAATTCTAGTACTTTGACTACTGCTAGAATTTCGCAATGATATTTCGACAAAAATCTACTGTTAAAATAATAGATTAGTAAGTCAATGCACTATACTCTCAAATACTGCTAATCTTGGAGATAGTTTTGCATTAGCTCTGTAACTTGCTATGTCGTTCCTACGGTACTTTCTGAATAAGTTAACCATTTCATATAAAGATCTATTATCCAAATAGCTTTCGATTTATTAACCAATAACAAGTAAAACTTTGGCTATTATCATCGAAATTTATTTTATTTAAAAACGATCAATATATATTAACTATACGCCATATAAAGTTAGTATAGCAATTTTTAAAACTAAACGTCACTAATCATAATTATTTTTTGGTACAAACGGTCAATATAGAGTATAGAAGGTAGTAGGCATACTAGACCTCTTGCAAAAGTGGCAGAGGATTTTACAATAACTAATGCACTCACAACTGGCTGG
>NZ_VZIZ01000017.1 GCF_009812035.1 Psychrobacter nivimaris
CTTCTTTTGGGTTAGTATAACCTCTTAAGCGTGGTCCGATTTAATTATGCCACTACATTTTGTTGTGTGTTCGCATTTAACTGTTCCATGAATATCTCCTTTGTAAGTTAATGAGAATCTTTCTTCTCATACAGTTACGGAGTCCCATATTTTTTTACGGCATCCCATGTAGTCCAATGATTGGCCAGATATGCAACATAAAAAGGAGCTGAATAATCAACTCTTTTCTTATGCCGTCTATCCTTACCACTGTTTTAACTTATAGCTGTCACACTCTCCCTTAGACTTCTTTCAATATTACCGACATTGTAGGGAGCAACACTATTTTTCGACCCACCTTGAGGACTGCTATTGGCCTCATCTGTCTCTACTGGATAAAACTCTTCAGCTACATCCATCAGACCATCGCTATCAATCTCAAAGCAGGAATTGACATAACCTTGTTTAGCAGCTTCCTCTAATGCCGCTTGATCAAAGCCGTGTTCGCTAAGCTCTTTATCAATTGCCTGTGCATCTTGTACGGCTTGTTTAAGCGTCACATCATCACGCAGCGTTAAATCCACAAAGTAAATCGGCGTGCGATAGCTTTGCGTCGTGCTCTTACCTCTAAGCGTGAGTTGCAGTGGCAAACATGACAGCTTGTTGCCGGATACCGCCGCAAAGTAGCTAAGCCTTGCTGCAAGCGTTCGAATACTATTAAAGCCAGTCGTCCGAAAGATAAATGTACCGAGCTCATCGTCTTCAGACAGATTCACGTACAGTCTGCCATACGGCTTACAAGCCCCGCCTTGTGCCAATGGACAGCGATCAGGTGATGGGCAAGGAAGCTGCTCGACACCATTATTGGTTCTGCGCTGACATTGCTCACCGTCACCCACACATAATGGACGACCTGTCTGTCTATCGAACAGCGTGTACTCAGCACGAAGGTTTAGCTCAGGATCGTTAAACAACATACGTACGGGAATCTGTCTGAGCTTACCGTCGTTATTTGCACGCAGCTTTGCATCGAGTGGATGATTGATCCAGCCATCCTTGTTTTGAACTTGACTGGTAATGGTGAATTGATCGTCTTTGGCAGGCAGACGTTTGCCATCTTTTTCAATGACACGACCAATGCTGATACGACCGAGTACGGGCGGGGTTATCGTGAGACCTTTAATCATGGTGATATTCCTTATGTGTTTTGATGAGCCATAAAAAAGCCCACCTATCTCAGGTGGGCTTTATGCGCTTGCTTGATTCGCTTTAACTGGTTGATTGCTGCGTTGATGATTAAGTGACTGATGGCTTAGTCATTAAGAATGACAAAGCGTCTACTACCTTGCTTGGTTTTACTAAACTGTATGAGCAATTCAGGATGCGCTTTGATAACCGCTTTGCTATCAAGACCGACACTGTCTTTCGAGCGCTTCCATGAAATAGCCCCTTTATCAAACACAGCGACCTCATTGTCTTTGATAAGCGTTTGCAGCTGATGCTTAACCTGATCATGACGCTGTTCGATGTCTTCCATGGATGCGCGGTAGTTTAAGAGTTGCTCAAACAACCTGTTGGCCCCGTCATCGCCTCGTAGATCAACCTTGCTTGATGGTTTAGGCGTTGGATACAGCTGTTTTAATGCTCTTGCTGCTGACTCGCTATGATCAGGGGTTGGCGGAGTGTCTGTTTCTACGTATTGCCAGAACAGACGCTCATGCTCCATGATAGACTCGATTAAACGCTCATCACGCTCAACCTTATAAATCTTAGCCTCGTGTCCGCACAGCAGTACGCAGATATGAGCAGCTTGTTTGCCAGTCACCGCCAGCTGATGTTGTACTTGGCAGGTCACATACAAAGGCACGCCGTCACGCCACAGCTTGGTACCATGTTCACCAGCGGTTTTACACTCTAAAATCTGAACCTCATCATTAGTAGTGATGGCATAGTCTAAATTCGCCAGCATAAAGGCGTTATCAGGATCAGGATGCTGCAAGACAGCATTGACACGCCTAACCTTATTGCCTGTATGCTCTTGGTAGTATTTCGCTACCATGGGTTCAAGCGTATTGCCCCAGTACAGGGGCGAGTAACCCTCGATGCCGTTATTACCACTAGCATCAATGTTTGAGCTCATGCGTCCTGTCTTGATCATCCATAGCTCAAGCATGGACAAGTATGGGTGGATACCACAAGCGGCAGCAGCATCGGAGCTGCCAATTCCTTGTCTGCGTACTTGTAGCCAATCTTCACGGCTTAAGTCTTTGGTATTGACCAAACGCTTAGGCGTGGTTGATGTCTTTGGTTGAGCAGTTTTATTTTGCTTTAGCGTGATTTCTACTGGTTTGACCTTGGTTTTAGATTTAGCGGTTCGGGACGCTTTGCCTGTCATGACTGAACGTTTAGGTTTTAGCTGAGTCGTGTTTATATGATTTAATGCGATCAGGTTCATGGTGAACTCCTTTATTAAGTTTATTCTTGGTGATCTGTAAATGTGCCTTGCTTAATTGACGGCATAAAAAAACCACGCTCAAAGGCGTGGTTAATTCGTTAGACAGAGTAGCTAGGCAATCAAGCGTAGCGCTTCATCGAGGCTTTTGTCCTTGAGCTTAGCACCAGCCCCAAACCAGGCGGAATCCAATCGATGATCTTGCGACATCGCACGGCGTTCATGATCAACAAACTCTGTCATCGCATTCAATAGTCCATAAGCCGTGTCTTTAGCTGACGCCAAATCTGCACCGCGACCTTGACCGTTAAACATGTTCATCACTTGATTCATGGCTTTCGCATTAGGAACCGCATCTTTTTCTTTCTTAGCGGTATTAAACAGAATCAGGCCATCGTCTTTGACATCGTTAAACACACGGTTTAAGTAGTTGGCCGCTTCTGCTTGCGTGACGCGTCTATTGGTTAATTGCTTCATCTCATAGTTAAACGCATCCCACTGGCTGACGGAGACGCCCAATTGCTGCTTGACCTTGTCGGCATCAAAGGTCGTGCTATGCGGTACTTTCACCACGCCGCCATTACCGTTCGCAAGGCTGATCGCTAAGGTGTTATTACATACCACGCGAATATTGGTGAACTGTGCCGTGGTGGCAAGCGTACCATCACACGCGGTTGCTAGTAGCAAATAGCCATGACTAACATCACCGCCACGTAGTGTTGCGGATTGTCCCGTACGAGCGAGTGCCCAGAACTTGCGACCTCCTTTTAACACCCCTGCGGTCTCTAATTCAAAGTCAGCTTGTTCAGTCAGATCACGATAAAACTCCAAAATCTCACTTGGTTGTACTTCTTGGTAGCGCTGACTCACCACTGATAACGGCTCAAGCGTGTCTGAGCGATACAGTACCTTATTGTTGTCATAAGGCATGATCAGGTTTTGCCCTTTATCGTTGGTTGCCATGTAGCTGACATCTGAGGATTCGATACGCCAATCCATCCCAGCCTCGCGTGCCCAGACCTCAATCGGCTGTTTGGGGGATAGCTCGTTGCCAAGACCATGCCAAGGGGTTTCGCCAACGTATGCCATGCTTTCAATTAAATGTGCCATGTTGATACTCCTTTTAAGATTGATTATTTAAACGCTTTGATAATTGATTGAGTAAATAAATGAGGACGTCAGATACTAAAGGTATGCTGACAGGTACTGCATAGATAGCGCGGCATGATAGTCGCTCTTAGTAATGGCGGCTGCATCAGCCGTTGCTGTGCCAGATTAATTACGGTGGCAATAGCGCCACCTGCAACCATCCCGATCATCGGATTAATCTTGTAATACTTACAGACGCTCACCCCAAGACTGACTAAGAGCTTGGGTGAGCACAGATGCTCTGACATGCTTTGCATACTGGTATCCGTATTCTCTAAAACGTGTGCTGAATGACAATGGGGACAGATAGGTTTCATAGAATCTCCTTGATAATGGCGCATAAAAAAGGCCTGCTAAAAGCAGACCTTAATTAGGCGTTGAGGGATAGACGGATAAGATCGCGATGGCTCCTTATCTCATCTCGTGGGGATACTGTATATCTGAAATTATTTTGATATTAAGGGATATCTATGCTGTGGCTTTATTAAACACCCCTCTTACCGAGCTAGTGAGTCATGCTTTGCCCAAAGGTATTCATATTCGGTAAAGACACTTTAAGACGTTGATAGCTACCATCAGGCTTATCAGGACGGGTTAAATACAAAGCAGCATTAACCGCATTCTCGACTTCTTGTAAGTTATTACGATGAATCATTCCAATACCAAGTATGCCGCGGCGTGCAAGACCTTCTTTATGCTTTTTAGTATTTAAGATAAAGCAATAGCCAACGCCTTCAGTAATATCTCGCCATTTTTGTCCCACTTGATCAGCCAAATAGTTGTCCTTGTAATGTTTTGCGCCATCAAAGATCAGCAGCAGATGACAATGAAAGCCACCATTTTTTCCACCATGTTCTAATGACCAAGCATAGCTAAGTAAATGCGTAAAACAAGTATCGCCATTATGAATGGCGTCTCTTAATTTTTTCATATGAAAGTCAAAATCACGAATGGTAATGTGATGACTGATCTCTTGTATGTATTTTAAATCCACTCGAACAAACAACAATCTTGAATGGTCTGATATGAGGGTTCTGATATTAAGCTCTAAGTTTTTGCCATTTTGATTACTCTGATAACGCCACGCACTGTAGTCTTTTTTAATCGCCTTCTCATAACCTGACAGTAACTGAATAAACTGCACCGTCTTTTCATCGTTCCAAAATACGTTATAAGCGTAAGCGTCACCAATAATCATATTGGTGCTTTCTATAAATGCCTGGATAGGTTTTGAGTATCTGAATTCAGAATCAAGGCTAATCATGAACGAGTAATAGAACTCGTTCAATTGACTTTTGATTTGTTGGAAATTGATGGTACCAAATAATACATCTCTAACCAGTCTGTCGACGTTAGAGATAAGCTGTGAGTGATTAACAGGTGAGTAGATCATGGCTTGCTTTCCTATGAATATAAAGTTGAATGGGTGCTACATATATTCATAGGGTTGTGTATTTTTTTACTGTTCAGTGCGGATAGCATCCGCCTTAGTTAAATAGTACCTAATATAACTTATATTATCGTACCGTCTCTTCATGAGTATCCAAAGGCAGGATTTGTGTAAGCCAGCGTTGGGTTTATGAAAATCACAACACAGTAATTCGCTGTGTTTTAGGGAAGAAGGTGAAGATAGAGTTAGCTGATCGTCATTGATGTTACTTTATAATAATCTACTAGCTAAAGCATATATAATTCCTACAACGTGCTAAAGTTATACCGACGTTTTAATGACGTTTTAACGATGTTTTTCTGACGTAAATAATGGTATTTTAATAATAGAGAATTAATAAAAAATAATTTACTTTTAATTATTATATTGAGATAAATAATGAGAAATGTGCGTAGAAATAGTAGCGAGATTTTGATAAAGGAAGAAGAGTATATTGAAAAAAAGGTAAATGCTCTTAGCGTCTACAATGTGTATTGGTGCCTTTCTGAGTTGAGAAAGCGTGGTCAACTATCAACAGGAACTGTATTGAAAAATGACTCCTTTTGTAAATTACAGTTAATAAGGATTTTAAAAGAGCGACGCTACAGCGCTAGAAGTTTAAATACATTTTTAGAAGTCAGTGCTGAAAACAGTATTCCTTTGTCATACGTCAATTGGTTTTACGACGATACAAGAGCTGCACTGTGGTTAAAGATGGTGTTAAGAAATACTATCAACTCAAGTGAATCCATCATCACAGAATCTGATATATCAATTTTTATTCATGATGTTATTTTTAATAGAAAGCTGCTAATTTCGAATAAAAAAATTGTTGAGAGAAGTAGCGACTCACAAGTTGCATTGAAAAAGATAACTTTAGAATTACTAAAAGACACTTACCTTCTCAGCCAAGTAAATTCGAAAGATATTAGATGGCTTACTAATAATGGCGGTAGGGTTAAGATAAACCATATGTATCAATACATGAATAAAATGCATGATCTTAACAACTTGAAAATAAATAAAGAGAATAAAAAAAAGAACGGAGGACGAAAAATACACATGAATAAGGCTGGGTGCCAACAGGCTTTAATTTGTTCTGGCACTATTAAATTTAAAGAAACAGATACAGCTATGCGGCTTTGTCACATACTGGCATCACTTGATTATTGGATGTTCGATACCTATTGGCTTTACAAAGATGGCGACGTTGTAGACAGAGAAACGGCTGATAATAGAGGCCTCTTTATTAGTAATATGGAAGACGTTTGGAATTCGAAGCAAAGGCGTGATCGCAATAAAATCAAGAAAAATCAGGGTATAGATCTCACAAGCGACAATAAGAAAAACCTAAAGTATCTTGCTAAGGCTTGTGGTAAGACACAGCGTGAAGTGTTAAATGACTTAGTTGAATCTGCTTACAGTCAAATGAGAGGTCAGGACATTCAGCTAGACCCATCTTTTCCTAATCAATATAAGGCTTTCGATAAGATAACTCTAGAGAAGCCCTCCAGCTTGCCAAGCGAACATACTGAGAGAGAGGTCATTTCTGAAGACACTTTTCTAACTAAAGATAAGCAAGAGTTAAGTAGCGATTATGATGCAGATCCAGTTGATCAATCGAGATACGATAATGAAGAGGTGCCAGCTGAGACTATTACACCCAAACAAGAAGTTCAACCATTTTACCCTAAAGTAAGTAATAGAAAACCAGCTGAAGATAAAGCCGATACTAATACAGAAAATTATAATCAGTTATGACTTAATATAGGGATAGGTTTTTCTAGCTTGCTGAGTCTAAGCCAACAAGTGCTATAAAGTTTTATCCCTGTCCTACTGTATGGTTTTATATTAAGTTGGCCCTATACGTAGCTCAATTGATTATGATACAGAATTTATTACGTTTAAGAAAATTAGTGCTAATAGACGGCTGTAATAATTTTTCTTAACAGTTAAATACATCAGTTATTCTCAATGTAGACTTGCAGCTCATCAGCTGTGATACCTTGCTCTAATAGCGCTTTGATCAGATCTTGCTTATCAGCATTTTGTAATGAGTCAGGACGTTTGCTTTCTAATGAATGCTCAATCTGCTGACGAGCAGTTTGGAAGTCCACAACTTCGCCTTTGTCTCTTAGTAAGTCTAAAAAATCAGCCCAAACCTGCATGATTTTACGGCGTTCTTCTAAGTGTTGCGCATGGTTATACACTGCGCGAATGCTACTTTTCTTATCATGGGCCATTTGCTTTTCGATCGCATCGCCCATGTAGCCAAGCTCGTTCAGATTGGTTGAAGCGATGTGGCGAAAGCCATGTCCTGTCTGTTTACCAGCATACCCTAGTATATCTAGCGCGTTATTGATGAATTCTTCGCTGTACGGCTGATGCATGCCCGTGTGATAGAAAACATATTCATATTCCCCTGTGATGGCTTTCATTTCTTCTAGCACTGCGAGCATTTGGTCTGATAGTGGTACGACATGCTTACGCGCAATTTTGAGATTGTCGATATCAACACGCCATAAACGGTTAGCAAAATCAATGTGTGACCATTTCATCATACGCAGCTCAATGGTGCGACAAAATGAATAGGCTAAGAATTTCATACCTAATCTAGTTTGGTCGTGACCATGATAACCCTCGATAGCTTGTAGTAGGCCAGGCAGCTCACTGATATCGACATGCTTCATGTGCTGACTTTTGGCTTTAGGATAGAGTTCCTTTAGATCATCGATTGGGTTTTGCTCAATGATACGCTCGCGTTTGGCACGCTTCAAAACATTAGCAACCAAATCAATAGTGCGTCTGGTAACCTCACGTGGTGGTTCACCGTTTTTGTTCACACGCTTTTCGATCTCGTCTGCCATTGATCGGCAGTCTTCAAAGCTTACATCCTTTAAAGCAATGCCTTCAAAATGAGATAACACGTCTTTATGCATACGGTTATAGTCTTGCTGATAGGTACGTGGCTTGACGTTACGTTGTCGTTCAGCAAGCCAGTCTAGCGCATAGTCATTAAATTTTTGGGCATGAATATTGGCAAGCTTATCTTGCCGTTTTTTATTTTTTGGATCAACACCGTTAGCCAATAATGCTTTGATCTCAGTATTGGCTTGTCTGGCCTGAGATAGCGACATGAGTGGATAGGTACCAAGAGTCATACTTTTTTGCTTACCATCAAAGCGATAAACGCTTATCCATGATTTTGTACCCGTGCTACGCACAAAAAGCTGTAATCCATACTTGTCAGTATACTTGTCAGGCCGCAAAGGTATGCACTTCTCACTTGGTTTAAGCTTACGAATTTTGGTATCACTTAGCATGTTGGTCTATTCCTCATACCTACGAGCTATACATTCAAAGCGTTAAGACAATTATGTTGGTCTAAGGCGTATAAATCTAGATCGAATGTTGGTCTAATTACGGTCTATATGAATAATAGACCAACGAATAGACCAACACAAGCGACGTGATAGGTGGGTCGCGTTGGGTGGGGTTGGGAAAACAGCAGACATAAAAAAAACGCTAGACGCGTTATTTATAAAGGGTTTAATTGGTATATGAGTAGAATTGGGTCAAGGTGGGAAAACTAAGATTTTATAAGATTGGCGGTGAAGGAGGGATTCGAACCCTCGATACGCTATGAACGTATACACACTTTCCAGGCGTGCGGTTTCAGCCACTCACCCACTTCACCGTTTTTTGAACGCCTAAGTATAGCGGATACCATTTAAAATGTCACGACTTGCGCGCTATCTTTCTTTATTGGCAAGCGCCTGCTAGGATAGCAAGTATGTAACGGCAAGTATAAATGGTTGAAAGTTGAATGATAAGTTTTAGTAGGCTTAAGTACGGATGTAAGAATAGTGCGCTGATGGCAGTATTACTTGTCGCGACAGGTATTACCCAAGCACACGCTGATGATCTGACCCAGTGTAGCCAGTCTTTTTATGGGGGTGTTTATCCTGAATTTACCAATACCAAGCTAAAAAAAGACACACAAGCGCTATGCATGGATGGCTTTGCGGTCATGTACTCGGGGGTATCGCGTACACCGCTTTGGTCAGCAGAGCATCTCGATCGCACACGTCTACAACAAGCTAAGCAGATCGATCGTGAAGATAGCTTTCACGAAGAGAGTAAACTGCCAAAGTCAGCACGAGCCTCATTATCCGATTATTCAGGCTCTGGCTATGATCGAGGTCATTTGGCACCCAATGCCAATATGGCCAATCGCAGCCAGCAGTATGATAGCTTTAGTTTAGCCAATATTGCTCCGCAGTCACCACGTAACAATCGCTACATTTGGCGTAATATTGAATCTGCCACTCGGTATTTAACGCAGCAATACGGTGAGGTGTATACCATCACGGGTGTGGCATTTACTGATAAAAAAACCAAGCAGCTCGCTAACCGTGTCCTTGTGCCTAGCCACTTCTTCAAAGCGGTATATATCCCAGCAACCAATCAAGCAGGCGTGTATTACGCACCAAATGATGAGTCAGAACGCATCGATGTGATCAGTATCGATGAGCTGACCACTGAGATTGGCATCGATGTATTACCTATGCTAGATAGTCAGTCCAAATCTCAAGCGTTTGATTTACCATTGAAGGCAGGTGAGAGCTCAGATACCCCTGAGGCACCTGTGGAGGAGCCTGAGTGGATGCTATTTGTCTGGGCTATTTTAGAATGGTTAATTGCACAGTTGCAAGCTTAAGCTGAAAGTAAGACCCAAAAATATCCACATTTCGAAAAATATAAAATGTTACTGATAATAAGGATAATCAAATGATTGAGCCATTCGCCAACGACCATCAAAGCATGCAGATTGGTGATCTTGTCATTGAAAATCAAAAAGACAAGATTATTATATATGGTGATATTGATCTCACTTTTGACGAGTTAGGATACGAGCAAGCCCAACAGTTACATGAGCTGTCGGAGAAAATCGTACAAGCATTTTCAGATAAAAATCTATATAGCAAGAACGATACTAAGTCAAAGGAAAATGATGACCAATTAGATAAAGATATCGACAATCCTTTCCTATAAGTCTTTGATATGGTTTTATTTTTACAGAAATAAGAAACTGTAAAAAAATTACTAGGCAAAACCTAAAAATTGCTTATAATGAGTTAAGACATCGCTTGTATCGCTCGAATCTTTAACCAAAAGCTTATAAGTTGTAATGGTAACTATCATTTAAAAAGGTCGAAACCGTAAAGCTCGTAATGAAAGGTTCTAGCAAAGGATAAGCATAGGACAACAGAAACATAACGTTTCGAGTAATCATTGTATGAAGGGAGTCAATCTATGAAATTATTTACAAAGACCACTTTAGCAGTTGCTGGTATTGGTATTGCTAGCATGGCATTCGCCGCTGACCCATTAGCCAACACTACTTGGCAGACATATGATGAAGGCAAGCCAAAAGGTACGGTAAAGATCACTGAGTCAAATGGTGTGTTGACCGGTACTCTTATTGCTACTAACTCAGCTAAAGGCAAAAAGCACGTTGGTACGACTATTATTAAAGGTCTAAAAGCTGATGGTGGTGGTAAATATAGTGGTGGTACGATTACTGACCCTGAAAAAGGCAAAGACTATCGTATGACTGCAAGCTTAAGCGGCAACACGTTGAAGCTAAAAGGCTATATCGGGCCATTCTCTCGTAGCCAAGAGTGGAAAAAGAAATAAACTAAAAAATTAGTTTCAGCTTAATACATAAAAATCCCGCGTTACCGAAAGGTCTCGCGGGATTTTTTACGTTTTAGATTTAAGCTTATGGCTTCAACAGGGGAGAACTTTAAACACTAAAATTATAAACACCGATACTACAGTGGGTAGTATCAGCGCATTTGACAGCAATCTTTAGCTTACTGGAAAGGAGCTTATCTTATAAATTCTGGGTAAGCTTCCATACCACATTCTGCAATATCAGCACCTTCGTACTCGTCTTCTTCAGAGATACGTAGACCGATAACTAGCTTGATGATAGACCAAACCACTAGGCTGGCAATGAATACCCAAGCAAAGATGGTTGCAGCACCCACAATCTGACCGATGAAGGTAGATGCTGGGTTAGTGATAGGTACAATTAGTAAACCGAATAGACCGACCACACCGTGAACTGAGATTGCACCAACTGGATCATCAATCTTGATTTTGTCTAAGGCTAAGATTGATAACACTACAATGATACCGGCGATAACACCAAAGATAGTGGCTTGTAGTGCAGAAGGGGTTGAAGGCTCAGCAGTAATGGCTACTAGACCAGCTAGTGCACCGTTTAGGAGCATGGTTAGATCCGCTTTACCAAAGATGATGCGAGCTAAGATCAAGGCACCGACAGCACCACCAGCAGCAGCAGCATTAGTGTTCAAAAATACTATTGCAACAGAGTTAGCACTAGCGATGTCGCCTAATTTAAGCACTGAACCACCGTTGAAACCGAACCAACCCATCCACAAGATTAGTGTACCGAGTGCCGCCAATGGTAGGTTGGCACCAGGAATAGCACGTATCTCACCGTTAGGACCATATTTACCTTTACGTGAGCCTAAGAGTAGTACACCTGCTAGAGCTGCTGCAGCACCAGCCATATGTACAATACCAGAGCCTGCAAAGTCAGAGAAGCCCATGTCGCCTAGGTTGAATAAACCAAAGACATCGTTGCCGCCCCATGTCCAGCTACCTTCTAATGGGTAGATAACACCAGTCATGACTACAGCAAACAACAAGAATGACCACAGTTTCATACGCTCAGCAACAGCACCTGATACGATTGACATACAGGTCGCTACAAAGACCACTTGGAAGAAAAAGTCTGATGCGGCAGAGTAGACAGAGTCGCCACCGAAGCCGTTTTCAGCAGAGGCTGCTAGAGCGTCTTCTACTAACGTATCACCGCCTGCAATTCCGCTTAAGAATAAATCGCCACCATACATAATCGCATAGCCGCATACCATATACATGATACTAGCCGTTGCAAATAGTGCGACGTTTTTAGTTAAGATTTCGACTGTATTTTTTGATCGGACCAGTCCGGCCTCTAACATAGTGAAGCCTGCTGCCATCCACATGACCAACGCACCACATATCAAAAAGTAAAACGTATCGAGCGCATATTGGAGCTCAAAGATTTGACTTTCCATTTAAATTCCCCCTTGAATTTATAATATAGATATCGGCATTACCGATAGATAAAAATGCTGTAAGAGTCTGTACCTATAAGTTTATGCCCGTAGGTAGGTCTTCAAATTTAGATAGCGTCAGGTCCCGTTTCACCCGTACGGATGCGGATAACTTGCTCAAGTGCAGTGACGAAAATCTTGCCATCACCAATCTTACCAGTGCTAGCGATACGAGTGATTGCCTCGATAGCAGGCTCAACCATCTCGTCGATCACAGCGACTTCGACTTTTACTTTAGGTAAAAAGTCCACCACGTATTCTGCGCCGCGATAGAGCTCTGTATGACCTTTTTGACGACCGAAACCTTTGACTTCAGTGACAGTGACACCTTTAACACCGATGTCGGAAAGCGCTTCACGCACGTCGTCGAGCTTAAACGGTTTTAAGATCGCAGTGATTAGCTTCATAAAAAATTCCTTATTTGTGTGATGCCGCAGATTGATAGAGGTACTATGGTGCATCATCATATCTCTGCCTTGCTTACTGTAAGTTATTCAAGAACTGTGCCAACCTACTCAAGGGGGGAGGTAGAACTGGCGTGTTCATTAAAAAGTAATGACAGTAGTAACATAGAGTATGGGCTACGATGCAACGATTAGAGCCATCGCTACAAGCATAATAAAGGTGAATCAATCTTTAGCGTTTGGTTAACGAAAACTTTATTATAACCAACTTTTTGAGTGCTTGGGGAGGCTATCCCTTTATTTCATGTGACGATTTGCTAACTTGAGTTTGGTCGTTCGCTTGGCCTTTTCATGCAAGCGTATCAAAGATGAATGGCGGGAAGGTAGAGAGAGAATAGAGGTAAGCGGCAGAGCCTAACATAGTAGTCAGACCCCTGGGCTTAGATAGATAAAGGGTTTGGGCGTGTTTATATATACGTCGTTAGGCTTTAGGAAATAGTAGATAAGGGGTTTTTGTACTGACCAATAGCTTTTTAGTGTCGCTACCTTGTAGTAATTCGCGTAGACGAGATTGGCCAAAAGCCCCAGTCATAAGTAAACCGATATCATGCTGATTTTGATAGTAGTTCAAAGCCGCAGCTACATCACGGCAGTCAAGCAATGTCTTTTTGGATTTGATACCCGCCTGTTTGAGTTTGGCGTAGGCTTCACGCAACGCATCACAGTTATCAGAAGTTTCCTTGCCAACCATCACAATATGAACCGTTAGTGCACGCACCAGTGGCGTTTTACACAGCCAATTTAGTAGTTTATGGCACGTTGGACTGTTATCAAACGCAAATAAAGCGGTAGTAGGGGGCAAAAATGGTGCATGTGTCACCAAAATGGGGCAGTGACTGACTCGAATGAGTTGACTTAGTGTTGATTTGCAGGTGACATGATGACCTATAACGATCAATTGTGCTTGGTCATCGACGTAATCAATGCTTTGATTTAGGTTCTCATGACGATGCAGTGTATATGTCTTTAGCTTATGGCGTTGCTGCTCACAATACGAGGTCGCTTGAGATAATAGCAGTCGGCCTTGCGCTTTTAGTTCACAGTTGCTCAGATGCTCTTTGGATGTGAACTGTTCGAGCAAAGCGTTTTCGTCATCAATATTGAGGCAACCAGAATAATTGATAGCGGCTTTTTGCTGCAAGCTTGGCATCGAGTGCAATAAGCCAACAGGCGCGCGCAGGCGAATAGAAGCCCACATACTAGCTTCTAGTACCGCTTGAACATGATCAGGACAGTCCAAGCAAGCAATCACACTATCTGGTTTTAAATTACTCATAAAACGACCACATCATTTTAATAATAAAAATCGGCTATCTCAGTTTATGGTTGGCGTATGCAAAATACATCCAACCCTTTTACTAATATAACTGTCTATTAATATCCGATACATCAGCCATGGACTAATAATACAGCCATATGGCAACCGCGTAGATTCGCTTAACAGTTTCGCTTAGTCTAACAAGCCAATGTCTCGGCGGTCATGAACAGAGAAGCGATCAATCAGTGTTCGACTCGCATTGTTGAGTCCTACCACTTTGACATCAATACCTTCACGTTGCAAGCGCATCACTAGTTTGTCCAAGGTATCAACAGCGCTAACATCCCAAAAATGTGCTTGGCTTACATCAATCTGAATACTATCTACAGCCTCTTTGGTATCAAAACTATGTAAGAACTGGGTAGTAGAGGCAAAGAATACCTGTCCTTGAACATAATAGTAGCGAGTGTTGCTGCTGTCATCATATTCACTAAAGATGGTTAGGAACTGACCAATTTTATTGGCAAATGCCAAAGCAGATAGTAAGACACCTACGCCGACACCGTAAGCTAAGTTGTGAGTAAAGACGGTAGTCAATACAGTCGCTAGCATGACGATATTGAACGACATTGGGTGTGTCTTAAATTCGCGAATAGATTGCCAGTTAAACGTACCAATCGATACCATAATCATGACTGCAACCAAGGCTGCCATTGGAATTTGACTGACCCACTCGCTCAAAAACACGACCATAATCAGAAGGACTACACCGGCTATCAAAGTAGATAGACGCGTACGACCACCTGATTTGACGTTGATCATTGACTGACCAATCATTGCACAGCCTGCCATACCACCAAAGAAACCTGATACGACGTTAGCCATACCTTGACCACGACACTCTTTGTTTTTATCACTTGGTGTATCGGTCAATTCATCGACGATCGTTGCTGTCATCATAGACTCTAAAAGACCAACAATGGCAAGTGCGATAGAATAGGGTGCAATAATCAGCAAGGTATTTAGGTTTAACGGAATGTCAGGTAACAAGAATACTGGCAATGAATCTGGCAAATCACCCATGCTACCAACGTTGCGAATATCGAGATTCATATACATTGCAACAGCGGTCAAACCAACAATACAAATAAGCGGTGAAGGAACGATGCGACCGATTTTAGGAATAAGTGGAAACAGATAAATAATCGCCAAACCAGCTGCCGTCATGATATAAACAGTCATGCCAACACGCTCAGTCATTGGGTTCAGTTCTGGTAATTGCGCAGCAAAAATCAGTATTGCTAAAGCATTGACGAAACCGATAACCACTGAGCGAGAAACAAAGCGCATCAGATTACCAAGCTTTAGAATGCCCATCACGACCTGAATGGCACCACAAAGCAAAGTTGCGGCAAGCAAATATTGCAAACCGTGGTCAGCAACCAAATCGACCATGACCAGTGCCATAGCGCCAGTCGCCGCCGAAATCATACCTGGACGACCACCGACAAAACTGATCACTACCGCGATACAAAATGAGGCATATAAGCCAACCTTTGGATCAACACCAGCGATAATGGAAAAGGCAATGGCTTCTGGAATAAGGGCTAGGGCTACAACCAAACCCGATAAAACGTCACCGCGAACATTGGAAAACCACTCGTCACGCAAGTTATCAATAAAAGATGTCATAAGTAAACTACATAGGGTTAGAGGCAAAAAAAGTAATCATTACTCATTTATAAAATGATCGCGTCGCTAATAATAGCTATTCATTTTTCTTTTACTTCAACATGCACTAGGTCATGTTGCTGTGTTGGATTGTGAGAAATTAATAACCAAAATATCTAACTAATAACCAAAGTATCTAACTAATAACCAAAGTATCTAACTAATAACCAAGATATCTACTGATTTTTTTGGTATCAAAAATACGCTCATCAATAATCAATACGATGATAAGGGCAGTAAATTACCTAAAAATATTTTTTAAAAGATTGCTTAAAGTAGGCGACTAGATAGATGTACCTACAATAATATATAGAGTCAGCAATCACTTGCTGTAGTAGAAGGTGATATATCACTCGTCAAATTATCAAAATTGTCTGATACACCCTTATCACAACGAGAATCGTTAATGAAGAGGCGTGACAATAGCGCGATAAATGTGACAACATGCTAAACTAAAATGCTTGAGCAATGTGCTCAGCACAATACTGATAAATATTAATCAAGCTGACTATTATAGCATTAGCCACTTAATATAAAAACAGGCGAATAATAGCATAAACTCATAAAAAATCAGTACCGAAATCTGAACGATGGCGTTAAGATGCTGCACATCTTAGCGGCGTCGATTAGAGTCGCTATACAGCATACTTATTTGATGCAATTTTTCTCGTTTAATAGAAGGAATAGATATGACCACTAATACAGCAACAGAAGCCTTACTTCATAAGGGTAGTGGTCTACAAGTCGTGGTCGGTTTGGGGCAGTCTGGATTGTCAGTCGCGCATTATCTGGCCAAGCAAGGCTATCAAGTCGCAGTCACTGATGCTCAAGTTACCCCTAAATTGGCCGATAAGTTGCCAGCCGAGATTGAGATTCGTCAATTCGGTGAGATAGATGCCGATTTATTGCAGCAAGCGGCACGTATTATTATTAGCCCAGGTATTTCTCTTGAGACTGCCGCTGTGGCTGCTGCTCGCCAAGCCAATATTCCTGTAGTTAGTGATATTCAACTGTTCTGTGAAGCGTGTACCGCACCCATCGTAGCGATTACAGGTTCTAACGCCAAAAGTACGGTCACTACGTTAGTTGGTCAAATGGCAGCTGATGCTGGCGTTAACGTGGGTGTTGGTGGCAATATCGGTGTACCCGCTTTAACATTGCTAGATAATTCTGATATGGAGCTTGCGGTACTTGAGTTGTCTAGCTTCCAATTAGAAACCGTTACCAACTTGGGCGCAAAGGTAGCAACTGTGCTCAATATGTCGCCTGATCATTTAGATCGTCATGGAGATATGCTTGGCTACCATCAAGCCAAACATCGTATCTTCCAAGGTGCCAAGTCGGTGATGATTAACCGTGAAGATGCGCTCACTCGTCCATTGGTCGCAGACAACCTACCGAGAATTAGTACGGGTATTCATGCCCCTGATAAAGGTCAGTATGGTCTGATTACCGACACAGAGGGCCAAACTTATCTTGCTCGTGGTACAGAACGATTACTGTCGGCAGACAAACTGTTGATTAAAGGTCGTCATAATCTACTGAATGCGCAAGCGGCTCTGGCACTTGGCGAGCTTGCAGGATTGCCGCTAGAGAGTATGCTGACCACTTTGCAGCAGTTCACAGGTCTTGAACATCGCTGCCAATATGTGGCCAATGCTGCTGGTATTGATTATTTCAATGATTCTAAAGGCACCAATATTGGTTCGACCATGGCCGCTATCGAAGGCTTAGGTGCAGTCTATGCGCCAAAAGACGGTAAGCTATTATTGATCTTAGGCGGGCAAGGTAAAGGGCAACAGTTTGGTGAATTGACGCCTTTTATCAATCAATATGTGAGCCAAGTCTTGTTTATTGGTGAAGATGGTCAGCAGATTGAACAACATCTCAGAGCTGCGAAAGTGAGTGATGATGTCGCACTGCATCAGTGTCAGACATTAGAGAATGCCTTTGCGACTATTCAACAAGTCACTACCAGTAGCTTATCGCAGGTGCAGGCTGTATTGTTGTCGCCTGCCTGCGCCAGCTTTGACCAGTATAGTGGTTATGCGGCTCGCGGTGAACACTTTAGCCAACTGGTCAATCAATTAGACACCGCACAATCAGAAGCTTGATAGGTAGTCGAATATATTAAGCAGCTATATAGATTGGCATAGCAGATGTCTCTTCTCTAGCAACAGCCAGTATTTTCTGGATAAATGATTGTTTTGCTTATAGATTACTGCTACTGTCAATCATATAACTTTGACTACTGAAATAGGTGCTAACTCAGGCGTTTGTCGATGGTTAAAGGTTTTTTATCACCATCTATTTAGTACGATTTATTTTATGATTTTTTAAACGGTGGCGTTTCATAGACGCCGTGTTTTTTCGTTTGTTAGTGTATATAAAATTATGGCGCTCTCTTCTTTTTTTCGTTCCTCGCCCCAAACCAAGCAAACCTCTGGCTCAGATGGTGTTCTGTCTATGCCATCAGCGCGCGCAATTTTATTGTCTAGCGTCGGCTGTATGATGGTGCTTAGTCTGCTGATGGTTGCTTCTGCTTCTATTCCTTTTGCGCTCAGCCGCGGTATGACAGAGCTATATTTTTTCAAAAACCAGCTGTTGTATATGACGATTGGTTTAATCGTTGCGGTCATTCCTTATTATGGCGTGTCTTTACGCACCCTTTATAAAACTGAGACCCAGTTTGCTTTGTTAGGCATCACGGGGCTATTGCTTGTTGCCACGTTGTTTAGCACACCAATTAATGGCTCTAAACGCTGGCTCACAGTAGGCGGCTTTAATTTTCAGGTAGCTGAGTTAGCCAAACTGGTCATGATTGTGTTTGTATCTGACTTTGTGGTGCGGCGATCTTTTGAAGTTCGTAATGGCCTAGATGGTTTCTTACGAATTATGTTGGTAGTGGCGCTGATCACGATACTGCTATTGTCGCAGCCAGACTTTGGTTCTTTTGTCGTCATCATTGGTACGCTGTTCGCGATTTTTTATATCGCTGGGGCGCCTTATAAGCATTTCTTAGCATTGGGTGCTGCTGCTATCGGTGGGGCGGTATTGATGGTGACTACGGCAGAGTACCGACTGGTGCGTGTGATGTCGTTTATGGATCCATTTGATGATGTGCAAGATACTGATTATCAGCTGGCACGTAGTTTGATCGCCTTTGGTCGTGGCCAGTTCACGGGTGTCGGCTATGGTGAAAGTGTACAGAAACTGTCGCATTTGCCTGAGGCGCATACGGATTTCTTATTAGCCATTACGGGTGAAGAGTTAGGGTTCGTCGGTGTTAGCATGGTACTCATACTTGAAGCATTGATCATCGGTAGTGCGATGCGTATCAGTTACAACGCGCTGAAACGTCGTCAAATGCGTATGAGCTATACCGCTTTCGGAATCGGTGTGGTGTTTATTGCCCAGACGATTATTAACGCTGCGATGAATATGGGTGCCATTCCAACCAAAGGTCTCACTATGCCGTTCTTTAGTTATGGTGGATCGTCTATGTTGATTAGCTTGGTTATGGTTGCGCTATTATTAAAGATATATAAAGAAAGCCCTGAAATCGAGAAAAGCCAATGCCGTTATTACTAATAGGCTCTATATATAATAGTCTCTGCATAGCTTCAGATTTTCGGTAAATAGTGTTTAGCATTATTGCAATAAAAGCGTCACTCTTAGTGGCGCTTTTTATTGTCTATTTTACGGCTGTTGATGTATTAACTATTTGTTAATAAGATAAATTTAACTGCTGCTTGCCTTGTAGCGGGGTGTTATCCCATTGCGCAATGGCTTGTTCAAGCATATTTTCTGGGGTATCGATATCGACCTTTGCTTGCTGCAGTAGCGATAGTGCTTCAGCAATAAGTTGACTCGGGTTTGATGTGTCGATTGGTTGAGCAAGGTTTTGCTTAGAGAGTTTTTGGCCGTCAGCATTATTAATCAATGGCAGATGATACCATTGGTCAATAGTAGGTAGGCGGGCGGCTTGCATGATACCGATTTGCGCAGTCGTCATAGGTAGAATATCAAGGCCACGCATGATATGACTAACCTGCTGTAGACCATCATCGAGGCTAGCTGCCAGTATGTAATTAATCATACCATCCTGACGACGAGCGACCATATCGCCTAACGTCTGCTGCGGATTATCCCATTGTAGTCCCTGAATACCGTCATTGAAGCCAATCCGATAGTCTGGTAGCTGAATACGTAGCTTATGCTGCTGTCTATCAAGGTCAGCTGCCACACAGCGACGTGGATACCGCTGCCGATTTGGCTGTACTTGGTCAATTAACGAAATCTGTTCGTCTAATAATGTCTGATCGGTCGCCGCGGTTAAGCCGGCACGACTATGGTTTCTACTTATCTCTTCTTGCGCCCAGTACTGTTCTAAGTCCTTACGGGAGCATTGGCAGCCATAGGTCAACGGTCTCAGGTATGATGATAGATAGTCGTTGTAGATATCAATGCGCTCAGACTGATAAATAACATCACCATCCCAATGTAATCCAAGTGCCTCAAGATCCATCAAAATTTGCTCAGTGAACTGTCTATCGCAGCGTTCAGTATCGGTATCTTCCATACGCAACAGCCACTTACCACCAATTGATTTGATATGGCAAAAGCTGGCAAGCGCAGTCGTTAAAGAGCCGAGATGTAATTCACCCGTTGGTGAAGGCGCAAAGCGGCCAATAGGCTGTGATGGTAGCGTTTGAGTCGGCATGGCGGTAAGCATTGTTTTCAAAATAAATGGCTGTCTATAAGAGGTAATAAAGATAGAATAATAAATATGAGTAACAAAAGATATTCATTAAGTGAGATTGTTTTGTTAGTACTGTCATTATTCAGGCGATTGTATTTATCAGAGCAAAGTCAGTAACGCAACAAAATAGTGACAGTCTAAAATACAAAAAGCGACCTATTATAAGGTCGCTTCTGTTTACATTCATATCTGTAATATCTGATCTAAGCGCCTTGGTTTTGACGTTCTTTGATTTCAGATAAGGTTTTGCAGTCGATACATTGGGTAGCGGTTGGACGTGCCTCAAGGCGACGTAATCCAATCTCTACACCACAAGTCTCACAAAATCCATAGTCATCATTTTCGATTTCTAACATAGATTTGTCGATTTTGCGGATAAGTTTGCGCTCACGGTCACGAGTACGTAATGCCAATGCAAACTCTTCTTCTTGAGTGGCACGGTCATTGATGTCTGGCATGGCGCTTGACTCATCTTGGATGTAGTTTTTGGTACGATCCGCTTCGCCAATCAGTTGGTTTTTCCAATCCAATAAAATAGCCTTAAAGTGCTCCAACTGCGCATCAGACATATACTCTTCGTCTTTGGCCGGCACATAAGGAGTAAATTTAACTTCACTCGGATTCGTGGTCAGGGTGCTCATATGGGTATCCTACTTTTTCAAATTAATTCAATAAAACGACGTATCAAAAGACAAGACGTTATTAATGCTACAAACGCTACAATTTGTCCTTTTATCAAACGTTTCACCACTTGGTAATACAAGTAACACAGCTGATCAAATAATATCGTAGACTTTATATACTGACAGTTATATACCGATTGTTAGATAGATTGTTATATAAACTTCGGTTTTAATAATACTGTCTAAAGCATGCCGTAGGTCATTGATTGTGAAAACTGAGCTTGTGGTTAATGGGCCATCCTAGCTATCGTGCAGTGGCTTCATATTAGATATTGGGCCACCCTAGCTTTATTTCATAAGTTGTATCATTGTTTGTAATAATAATGAAGTGATTTTTTATACTGAATGCATATTTTATTTGTTTATTACTGTATTTTTTATCAAAAAATATTGGCGTAAGCTATAATTATAAAGGGCTATAGCTTTTACTAGTACCAATAATTCTGGGCATCAAGTATCCAGTCTTTCAACCCAGCTTGCAACTGTTCCATTGTTGGCTAATTGCAACCAGCGATATCCTGGTAATGCATGCTCATCATAAGAAAAATCATCTTCATAGGGTTTGAACTGATAGCAGGTAGATGGCGTGCTATACACCGTGACGCCTTGGCGCAGTCGAACTTGCTCTTGGTGAGTATGCCCACTGATCACCACTTGTAGCTGTTCAAATGGTGCCATATGCTCCCAAAAGCTCTCAGTGTTTTCTGCCATATGGGTATCAATCCAGTCAGAGTCAACTGGAACAATATGATGGTGTAGGGCGATTAATGCAGGCTTATTACAGGTACTGAGTCTCTCACATAACCAATTAATATCAGTAGGCGTAATCTCGCCTGCGACCTTACCAGAAATGGATGAGTCTAATAACAACAGCTGCCAGAAGTCAGTCTCAATGACATGACGACTTAACAAACGTGAGTCAGCAGGCTGAGCGACAAGCTCTCGCTGAAAAAATGGCAAGTCTTTACCATTCTCGTCCGTCACATCATGATTACCAGCAATACAAGCAAAAGGAATCTGAGTCGCTTGTAATACAGTAAAGATATGATCGTAAATTGAAGACTTTACTCGATTGACCAAGTCACCGGTCACAATAATCAAATCACAGCGAATATCTTCACTAAGCGCCTGCTGAAGCACGGCTTCAAAACTACGCTGACAAGTTACGTCATCACTATAGGTGTTACTTTCATCAACAAAGACAGGCGTCGATAAATGCAAATCAGTAATCTGTAAAATATTTATCGTTTGGTCAGAGGTGCTTAACTTATTGGCAGGATAGTTTGGCATTGGTTCAGTCCCTTATCGAATCACAACAATAAGTATTGTTAGCGCGAGTATGGATAAATGAGCTACTATTTTTCACTGGGTATTTATAATTATCATGAATCTACTATAAAAGAGCACAGCGTTTGCCTTGAGCTTACTTTGACTCTAATCAACGATATTTATACTATCGACTAGTAATATCAAAGTTAAAATCTAGAGCCACCTTATAGTATTATCTAGCTAAAGCATTCATTATATTAATAAAATAAAGTCGAACAAAAAGATAGCGAAAAACAGTCATATTTTATTTATTATAACGTATTTACAGCGACGCTAACTAAAGTTTTATCTTTATTAACTTCGAAAAAATGAGTGCAGTAAAAAATAAAGCAGCTAATATCAAGACGATAGAAAGACCTGTTTGAATATCTAGCCAAATACTGCCCCACACACCAAGTGTCACACCCAGTTGAGCGACTATCAACGCTATAATCACCATTTGTTTTGGCGATGCCGACCATAGACGTGCGGTCAGTGCAGGTAGCACCAATAATCCGCTGATTAATAGACTACCAACCGCCTGTAGAGCAATCGCACAAAACCCTGCCAGTACACCCATAAAAAACAGCCGTTGCCGTGTTGGGTTGATACCTTGAATACGTGCCAATGCTTCATGCGTTGCAAGCTTGATTTGCGCAGGCCAAATATAGATAAGCAGTCCCAAGCCAGCTAATACGCTACCAGCAAGCAAAGGCAAATCTGCCCAATCAAGATCTAATAAGTTGCCGAATAAAAACCCGAGCACATTGGCCTGTTGGTCAGTCAATTGGGTCAAAGCCAGCAATCCTAGGCACAAGAGCGACACTGACACGACTGCCAATACAGCATCCACTGGCAGACGCTCATCATCAATCAAGACCAATCCCAGTACGACCATGACACTGACTAATGCAATGCCGATACCCATTGGTAATTGCCACCACACCGCTAAAGCCACACCTAACAACGTGCCATGGGCTAAGGCATCGGCGAAAAACGCCATACGCCGCCATAATACTAAGCAACCTAACGGCGCTGATAATAACGCTAATATACTGCCAGCGATCCAAGCAGGCGCAATGATGGCTAACCAAGCAGTCATAATGAATGTCCGTAAAATTTTTTATAAAAGAGTAAAGCCGTATTATTTATATGTTTAATAGTTTTGGCTTTAATGAGCTGGATTTTGGCGATTTTGAGCCTTGATTACTGACGCTATAGCTTGCTTGGTGCATGGTGTTCACAGGCATGGGGCTGATGCACGTATGGCTGCTCATAATGATGACCAAATAGCTTTTGAAACTCAGTACTAATAGCTAGCTCGCTTGGTTGTCCTTCACAGCAAATATGCTTATTCAAACAAATGACGCGGCGGCTGCCTTTCATGACCCAGTGCAAATCATGAGAAACCACAAGCATGGCGCAACGTAAGAAATCAGGCAGCTCATCAATAAACTGATAGAGCCAAACTTCGGTATCGGGATCGAGACCCTGCATCGGCTCATCTAAAATAAGCAAATTGGGTTTGTCTAGTAGCGCTCTGGCCAATAGTACGCGCTGCGTCTCACCACCTGATAAATGCAACATCTGCCGTGATAGTAGATGGGTTAATGATAAGTTATCAAAGATAAACTGCCGCTGCTCAGAGGTTAGGCGTTTTTTATCTGCTTGCGCCAACAAATCGCAAACGCGCAATGGCAATATCGGTGGCACAGCAAATCGCTGCGGTACGTAGCCAAGCTGTAGCGGCTGATGTGCTGTCATAGAGCCATCAGTTGATTCAATCAAACCTAAGATAAGTTTGACTAGCGTTGACTTACCAGCGCCATTGGGACCGATAAGGCTGACCGTTTCGTTAACAGCAATGTCAATATCTATGTGAGAGAGCAGGCGTTGAGGCCCAATATGGTAACTGATATTTTTTAAGCTCAATAATTTGTCAGCATTACTCACAGTACTGTCATTTGTAACAGCAGTATTTGACTGATTAGAAGGTAGGGTAGAGGTATTCATAATATGACAACGCATAGGTAAATAGACAATCGACGAATCATGCTTAAAACTTTTACACGAACCACAGTAGTTTTAATTTTACTGGCAAGCTTGGCAACGACCGCTAAGCTCAATGACACTACGCTCAACCACAAACCCCACATCTTGCTCGGCAAAGCTCATCATTTCCTGAACGGGCAGGCTGCTGCATTCTTGAACGCGTTGACACTGATCGCAGATCAAGAAGGCGGCTGTATGCTGGGCGCGCGGGTGACAGCAAGGAACATAAGCATTGATAGAGGTCAACTGATGAATCAACCCTTCACTTAGCAAAAATTCTAAACTGCGATAAACCGTTGGCGGCGCGACATTTTTCGGCGCACGTTTTTTAGTTGTCTTAGTGTCTATTGATAGTGTGGGTGAGCTCGTTGCTTTTTGAATATCGTTGCCATCAGGTATAGATAATCGCATTTGCTGCAACTGAGTGATTAGGTCATAAGCGCCAACGGGCTGATCCGCCTCTAATACCAATTGGTATATCTGCTGACGCAAAGGCGTAAAGCGCGCGCCATTTAGACGGCAATGCTCTTTAGCTGCTGCTAAGCGTTCATGAACATCATGCGGAGTCAGATCTTGCACATCATGCAAATGTTCGCAGATCGATGAAGTAATAGACATGGTACAAGCTCCTAAAAATAGCATGGTAATCGCATGACGTTTTTTATGATAGCGTTTTTTATTGTTATAGCATAACATACTAAAATAAGAACTGAGTTAATTGTCTTATAGTAGTCTTGTATATCTACCCTTTTTACAGGAGTGGGGCAGGACACTATGACTTATACTTTCGTTATCCAACAATGCTATCTAACAATAAAAGAGCTTACTATGAACGCTGTTTTTACTTACTCCGTACGTTCGCTTATCACATTACAGCGCTTGCTAATGACAGGACTGATAGTTCTAGGGTCTTTCACACTGAATGCACAAGCTGCAACGGTCAGTGTTAGCAATTATCCGCTATTCTTGTTAAGTGAAGCGGTAACAGAAGGCGCACCATCAGCCAATCGACTATTGCAAGCGGGGGAGGTGGGACATCATGGTAGTATCAGCCCAGGTGATATCAAAGCAATCAAAGACAGTAAGTTCGTGGTATGGTTTGGTGAGCCGCTAGAAAACAATCTAGCAGCGAGCCTGAAAACAGCCCCAAATGCCATTGCTTTATTTGAGTTTGATGCATTCAATCGACATCCATTACGTGATGTAAAGGGCGACGCTATCACGGGTACACTAGATCCACATATTTGGTTAGACCCTGAAAATGCCAAAGCCATTACTCGCGCATTGGCTGTGATTCATAGCCATGCCAATCCGCAATATAAAGATCTATACCAAGCCAACGCGAAAAAATTTGCACAGCAACTAGACAAAGAAGTTACTGCATTTGAGAAAAGCTCTATTCAAAGTGCCTCAAAAACACGACCTTATTGGGCTTATCATGATGCTTATCAATATATCGAAAATAGCTTACACTTAACGCTCGTTGGCAGCCTGAGCGTAGATCATCACCTATCACCCAAAGCAAGCCAACTACGTTGGTTGAATGAGCAGCGCCCAGCCAAGCAAATGTGTTTGATTAGTCCAAGTGAGCCGGCAAAGGGCTTACTTGCGAAATTGCAACCAGTGAAGAGTACGGTACAACCTGAAGATATGAGTAGTAGCGATGACTTTATCAGCGGTTGGCAGAATATGGCCAAACAGATATATCAATGTATCTCGTAATGTAGCCAAAAACAGCACTTTGCTAGGATTATTTGAGTTGGTTGTACAGCTTCGCTTCGAGCATTTATTACAGACTAAATAATATAATAATCTTAGCAAAATGCGTTAGGTGACTGATAAAAGTCATATTTTACTTGCTTAATAGTTACGCTCTACCTATAATAAGTAGCGTTTTATTTTGGCCGAAAGGTAATGCCTGTAGAGTAAGTCATTCACGGATAAAATTATCATAAGTATGATATATTGTCCCAATGCTGTAAGGGCTATAGGAATACCGATGACCAAGCCTGCCAAACGCACGCAAAAAGACAAGATTGGCATCTATATTAAACGACAATCATGGATACTATTTATCCTTACTATCATTGCTTGGATAGTAGATACTATTTGGCTACATAGTGAGCTTACGATAGCAAAAAGCGCTGCAATTGGTGCGCTACTAAGTTTTATTACTCAAGCAGTATTTGCGTTTTTTATTTTTTGGTACACCGGATATCGCGCGCGCCAACACATCGTTAGCCAGCTATATCGGGGTCAGATGTCAAAATGGTTATTGACCGTGTTTGGTTTTGCACTAATTTTTATTACCGTACAACCCCTATCTGCGCCAGCGCTGTTTATCGGTTTTATGGTAATGCAAATTAGTCACAGTTGGATGTTGTGGCATATACGCTAGCGCTAATAAATGATCGCTAAACAGATGGTTTATTAATAGTACTGGCAAGTCACCCTGCCGTCCAGCTTCTCTATGACTAGTTCGAAAAGTCGAAGCACAACGCTGTCTTAGGATAGCACCAGTGATTATAAAGACCGCACTATGAGTCTCAATGTTAGACGTAGTATGCAGTGAGAGGGTAGGGGTTATTCAACTATCTGTATTGCTGATAATTAGAGTATTGTTATCTGATTATGGTTAGTGGCTATATTAGCAAGTAAAACTGGTGGCTAACTTATTCATACAGTGGATAAAAAAATCACAATTGACTTTACACGAATACAACGCTGCATTAATATAGGCGGCTAAATATTTTGCTTATAAGCGCTACACTAGGCGCCGATCGTAAAAAACGGTCAGTGGGCAAGCACATATATAATAATTTTGCGTATAAAAATGCAAGGGCTATTACTGAGTTATCATAAGCCCTTTTTTGATAGCTAAAATTTATCTCACGCTATCAAATATTGCATATTAGTAATAGAACTATGGGTTGGATGTTGTTGGTTACATGAGTGATTTAGTACGGTCTATTTGTCTGCTTAATAGTAAGATAGATATAAATACTACACCTCATCAGATGACAACCATATTTTTGGTAGTTGATTAAATCGTTGATTAATAAGAAGCTTACATTATGGCATCCGAGCAAACATCATCAGAATATATCTCTCACCACTTAACGAATTGGACGTATGGCTATCTGCCGGGCGAAGGTTGGAAAGTTGCTCATACTGCTGAAGAAGCAGGGCAAATGGGCTTTAACGCTATCCATCTTGATTCTATGCTATGGTCGATTGGTCTAGGTATCTTATTTTGCGCCGTCTTTTGGATGGTTGCCAAAAAAGTCACTTCAGGCGTGCCTGGAAAAACTCAGGCAGCAGTTGAGATGATCGTTGAGTTTGTTGATAACAACGTTCGCGATTCATACAGTGGTACATCAAAACTGATTGCGCCATTGGCGTTGACCATTTTTGTCTGGATCTTTTTGATGAACTTGATGGATTTGATACCTGTTGATTTCATTCCAGGTATTGCTGGGCAAATCGGTGCCGCTATGGGCCATGATCCACATCATGTTTTCTTTAAGATTGTTCCAACGACTGATCCTAACATCACGCTTGGCATGTCGTTCTCTGTCTTTGCACTGATTATCTTTTATAGCATTAAAGAAAAAGGTTTGGGCGGCTTTATCGGTGAGTTAACACTACATCCGTTTGGCGCCAAAAACCCAATCGTACAAGCGATTTTGATTCCCATCAACTTCATCCTAGAAGCAGTTACTCTAATAGCCAAACCTGTATCACTTGGTTTGCGTCTATTCGGCAACATGTATGCTGGGGAATTGATTTTCATACTGATTGCTCTAATGCCGTTTTGGATTCAATGGGCGTTATCGGTACCGTGGGCTATCTTCCACATCTTAGTTATTACACTTCAAGCGTTCGTATTCATGATGCTGACGATAGTTTACATGTCGCTTGCATCATCAACTGAACATTAATTAGACATTCAATAGGTAAATGAGGATACATCAATGGATCCAGTATTAGGTGGTTACACAGTTATCGCAGTAGCACTACTTATCGGTCTTGGCGCACTTGGCACAGGTATTGGTTTTGCTATTCTAGGTGGAAAATTCTTAGAAGGCGTTGCGCGTCAACCAGAGCTTGGCTCACAATTGCAAACTCGTATGTTCATCGTAGCAGGTCTTCTTGATGCTATTCCGATGATCGGTGTTGGTATTGCTATGCTATTGTTGTTCGCTAACCCTCTAGCAGGTTAATCCGAAAGCTCAGTTGTACATGTTTGGTATTCGGAGACTTTCTATCAAATATAGTCAAGATTTGACTACCAAACATGATCAATGAAACTGATTTTTCATTAACAAAGAGGTGATCACGTGAATATCAATTTTACCCTCGTCGGTCAAGCCATTGCTTTTGCAATATTTGTGATTTTTTGCATGAAATTCGTGTGGCCACCACTTATCGGTGCCATCAATGAGCGTCAGCGTAAAATTGCTGAAGGTCTGAATGCCGCAGAAAAAGCAAAAGCAGATTTGGCGACCGCGGAGCAAAATGTCCAGCAGGAACTTGATCTTGCAAAGACCAAGGCTGCCGCTCTAATCGAGCAAGCGAACAAGAGTGCCAATCAGCTCGTCGAAGATGCAAAATCGCAAGCCCAAGCGGAAGGCGAGCGCATTCGTCAACAAGCGCAAGCATCTATCGATCAAGAAATCAATCAAGCGCGTGAATCATTACGTGCCCAAGTTGCTGAACTGGCTGTACTTGGTGCAGAGAAGATTTTGCAAGACAAAGTCGATGTGCAAAAACATGCCAGTATGTTAGACCAACTGGCGGCGAAGCTGTAATTGTGAGGATATAATGGCTGACTTATCAACCTTAGCACGACCGTACGCTAAAGCCGCGTTTGACTATGCCAACGAAAACGGCGCAGTCAACGAGTGGGAAAACTTCTTACTTGTTGCTAGCACTGTTGTCAATGACAAGTCGTTCAGTACTTGGCTAGACAATCCAGCTGTTTCTGCTGAGCATAAGTCAGCTGCTTTGGTCGATCTTTATGATACGCAAGTAGCTAGCGCTAATGATTCTGCTTTTAAGCAGTTATTAAGCGAAGCTCAAGGGACTAGCCTTGACAGTAACGTAAGCTATCCAAAAGTATCAGTAGCACTTAGTAACTTCGTTAAACAGTTATCAGAACAAGAGCGTCTGGCGCTGCTTCCTGAAGTTTATGAGCATTATCGCCGTCACAAGGCAATAAGCTTAAAGCAGCTTGACGCATATGTGACCTCTGCCTACCCATTGACTGATGAACAGCGTCAAACGCTACAAACGCGTCTTGCTGCCTCGCTAAATGCTAGTGTAGTGATTCACGAATCAGTTGATCCAAGTCTATTGGCAGGCGCTACAATCAAAGTCGGTGACAAAGTCATTGATGATTCGATGCGCGGCAAGTTACAACAGTTAAAAACACAGCTAACTGCCTAATGCCAATCATCAATACAGTCAAATATTGGCTGTATGATTATAAGAGCAATTAAGTCAGTGGGCGGGTTATCATAAATTAAAGGAAACAAGGCAATGCAACAATTGAATCCAGCGGAAATCAGTAACCTGATTAAGCAGCGTATTCAAGACCTTGATGCGGGTGCAACTGCAAAGAATGAAGGCACGATTGTCAAAGTATCTGACGGTATCGTGCAGATTCATGGTCTTGAAGATGCCATGTACGGCGAAATGATTGAGTTTGAAGGCGAAATCTACGGAATGGCTCTAAACTTAGAGCGTGATTCTGTTGGCGCGGTAGTACTTGGTGATTACCTAAAGCTGCAAGAAGGTCAAAAAGCCTATTGTACTGGTCGTATTCTTGAAGTGCCAGTAGGTCCTGAGCTGTTAGGCCGTGTTGTTGATGCTTTGGGTAATCCTATTGATGGCAAAGGTCCTATCGATGCCAAGATGACTGATAAAGTCGAAAAGATCGCTCCAGGCGTTATCGACCGTCAATCAGTAGATCAACCAGTAATGACTGGTTATAAAGCTGTTGATACCATGATTCCAATCGGTCGTGGTCAGCGTGAGCTTATCATTGGTGACCGTCAGACTGGTAAAACAGCGATGGCTATTGATGCGATCATCGCACAGAAAGCTTCAGGCATTAAATGTGTATACGTGGCTATCGGACAGAAACGTTCGACTATCGCTAACGTAGTACGTAAGCTTGAGCAAACTGGCGCACTAGAATATACCACTGTTGTGGTTGCTTCAGCATCAGAGCCTGCAGCACTTCAGTATATCGCACCGTACTCAGGTTGTACGATGGGCGAATACTTCCGTGACCGCGGCGAAGATGCACTGATTGTATTTGATGACTTATCAAAGCAAGCAGTTGCTTATCGTCAGATTTCACTACTATTACGTCGTCCGCCAGGTCGTGAAGCTTATCCTGGTGACGTATTCTATTTACACTCACGCCTACTTGAGCGTGCATCACGTGTAAATGCTGATTATGTAGAAAAGTTCACTAACGGTGAAGTGAAAGGTAAAACTGGTTCTTTAACCGCACTACCAATCATTGAAACACAAGCTGGTGATGTATCTGCATTCGTACCAACCAACGTGATTTCGATCACTGATGGTCAGATCTTCCTAGAGTCTAGTTTATTCGCCTCAGGTATCCGTCCAGCAGTAAACGCTGGTATCTCGGTATCTCGTGTTGGTGGTGCCGCTCAGACTAAGATCATCAAAAAGCTATCTGGTGGTATTCGTACCGCTCTAGCTCAATATCGTGAACTAGCAGCATTTGCTCAGTTCGCATCAGATCTTGATGACGCAACTCGCGAACAGCTTGATCATGGTGAGCGTGTGACTGAATTGATGAAGCAGAAGCAGTATCAGCCGATGTCAATCTCTGAGCAAGCAGCCGTTATCTATGCTTCAAACGAAGGCTTCTTAGCTGACGTACCTGTCGAAAAGATTGGTTCTTTCGAAGAAGCGTACCTACGTTATATGCATGATGAGCAAAGTGAATTGATGCGTGAGATTGATGACACTGCGAACTACAATGATGATATCGCAGGTCGTTTAAAGTCATCTCTAGAGACCTTTAAACAAAATCACAGTTATTAATTTAACGGGTTAAGCCGAATTGGTTATAACTGTAGCTTAGAGCTGATAAAGTGGCGCGTTGTCTGACCAGATATTTGCGCCACTGTTTTAACCATTACCGGTATTAGATCGCGTAATGCCACAAGATATAAAATGTTATTCTGTAGGATTGATGTTGTATATCAAACGATTGTCGCATGCGCCAATGCTTTTTAACCCTCTTATATTGGAATCATTATGGCAAGCTTAAAAGAGATACGTGCCAAAGTCACCAGTATTAAAAGCACCCAGAAAATTACTCGTGCTATGCAAATGGTAGCGGCAAGTAAAATGCGCCGTGCGCAAGAGCGCATGGACGTGGGTCGCCCGTATGCTGATAGTATGCGCCGGGTTATTTCACATTTGGTGCATGCCTCATCAGACTACAAACATCCGTATATGGTATCGCGTCCAGTCAATAAGGTTGGCTATATTGTCATTACCTCTGACCGTGGCCTAGCGGGTGGTTTGAATATTAACTTATTCAAAGCCCTAACTAAAAGTATCCAAGATTATCAAGATCAGTCTGTACAAGCTGAGTTTGCAGTCATCGGTGCCAAAGGTGTGAGTTTCTTCAAAAACTTTGGTGGTAAAGTTACGTCGGCTGTGACCGATTATGGCGATAAACCAACGTTTGAACAATTGAATGCACCGGTTCAAGCGATGCTTGAAGACTATAGTAACGGCAATATTGACCGTATCTATGTGGTCTATAACCGATTCGTCAATGCAATGACTCAGAAACCAACGGTCAATCAGTTGGTTCCTCTACCAGAGCAGTCATTTGATGATGAAGACAGTGGTCTACAGACAGAACTTAGCTGGGATTATATCTACGAGCCTGACATCAAGACGTTAATTGATGAATTGCTTGGTCGCTATATTGAGTCGATTGTTTATCAAGCGGTAATGGAAAATATTGCCTCTGAGCAGTCTTCACGTATGGTTGCGATGAAAGCGGCAACAGATAATGCTGGTGACCTTATTAACGATTTACAGTTGGTTTATAACAAGCTGCGTCAAGCGGCGATTACCCGAGAAATCTCGGAAATCGTTGGCGGTGCTGCTGCTGTTTCATAATTGACTACACCTATATATAGAAGTTCAAGGAGAACGCAATGAGTAGCGGTCGTATTGTACAGATTATTGGCGCGGTTCTTGACGTTGAGTTCAACCGTAATGAAGTTCCTCAAATTTTTGATGCCTTGCAAGTAGATGGTACCGAAACTACCCTAGAAGTACAGCAACAGCTGGGTGACGGTATTGTACGTACTATTGCAATGGGTTCAACCGAAGGTTTAAAGCGTAACCTACCTGTTACTAATACTGGCGCACCTATCTCTGTGCCTGTAGGTACTGGTACGCTAGGTCGCATCATGGATGTTCTTGGTCGTCCTATCGATGAAGAAGGTCCTGTTGTTGCTGACGAAAAATGGTCTATCCACCGTGAAGCGCCAAGCTACGCGGATCAGTCGAACAGTACTGAGCTACTAGAGACTGGTATTAAAGTTATCGATCTACTTTGCCCGTTTGCTAAAGGTGGTAAAGTTGGTCTGTTCGGTGGTGCTGGTGTTGGTAAAACCGTTAACATGATGGAGCTGATTAACAACATCGCTCTAAAACATGAAGGTTTGTCAGTATTTGCTGGTGTTGGTGAGCGTACTCGTGAAGGTAACGATTTCTATCACGAAATGCAGGAAGCTGGCGTTGTAAACACTGAAGACTTCAGTAAGTCTAAAGTAGCAATGGTGTATGGCCAGATGAATGAGCCACCGGGTAACCGTTTACGTGTTGCACTGTCTGGTTTGACTATGGCTGAGTACTTCCGTGATACCAAAGATCCTGTTACTGGCAAAGGTCGTGACGTCCTATTGTTTGTTGATAACATCTACCGTTATACACTAGCGGGTACAGAAGTATCAGCACTACTTGGTCGTATGCCATCAGCGGTTGGTTATCAGCCAACACTAGCTGAAGAGATGGGTTTACTACAAGAACGTATTACGTCAACTCAGTCAGGCTCTATCACTTCAGTTCAGGCAGTATACGTACCTGCGGATGATTTGACCGATCCATCACCTGCTACAACGTTTGCTCACTTGGATGCAACCGTTGTACTAAGCCGTGATATCGCATCACAAGGTATCTATCCTGCGGTTGATCCATTGGATTCAACATCACGTCAGCTAGATCCACAAGTAATCGGCGAAGATCATTACAATGTGGCTCGTGGTGTTCAGGAAGTTCTACAGCGTTATAAAGAGCTTAAAGACATCATCGCTATCTTGGGTATGGATGAGTTATCAGAAGAAGACAAACTGGTTGTTTATCGTGCTCGTAAGATTCAGCGCTTCTTGTCTCAGCCATTCCACGTAGCTGAAGTCTTCACTGGTGCACCTGGTAAATACGTACCACTACGCGATACCATTGCTAGCTTTAAAGCAATCATCGCTGGTGAATACGATGACCTACCAGAGCAAGCGTTCTACATGGCTGGTAGCATCGATGAAGTAGTCGCTAAAGCTGAAAAAATGAAGTCTAAGTCAGCGTAAGTTGTATAAGCATAAGCTAACGAGTAGATACAATATAAACCTTATATCTACTCTTCAGTAACGCATCGCAGTTTTACTGTTTTTTGATCGCGCTTTGATGGTAAGGAATTAAGTATGGCAACGTTACAATGTCGCGTCGTAAGTGCTCGTGAAGAGTTGTATTCAGGCGAAATTAGCATGTTAATAGCTACTGGTACCGAAGGCGAGATTGGTGTATTGCCAGGTCACACACCGCTTATTACTTTGCTAAAGCCAGGTGCAATGCGAGTGCAAACACCAAACGGTGAAGAAGAAGTAATCTACGTCTCAGGTGGTGTACTAGAAGTACAGCCTAAGATGGTTACGGTATTGGCTGATACAGCTATGCGTGCACACAATCTTGACGAAAGCAAAATCGTCGAAGCACGTAAAAAGGCTGAGCAAATGCTAGTTAACCAGTCTGATACGCTACAAACCAATGCGGCTTTGGCCTCACTTGCAGAGTCAGTAGGACAATTACAGACTATTCGTAAGTACAAAAACCGCGCGTAATTTATTACTGATAGCTCTAGCTAATCATTTAGAGTTATCCCTAAAAGTAATAATAAAAAGACAGTCCATTATATGGGCTGTTTTTTTATGTCTATTCATTATGAAATTAACTGTTCTGGGGTAAATACACACGGTTATTACTTGGATAGTGTTTGTGGTAGCTCAATCTATTCTCAGGAAAAATCTTTTATTATCAATGAATCATCGCCTATTGGAATTTTCTTAAAAAGACACTGGCGACAACGTTAATATATGGTTATATTAGACATAACGTATTATAAGCAACGAGCAGTAACTGTACGCGATAATATTGGCTCGATGGTTTGGATAATTAGCAAACGATAGATAATACAAATTGCGATGTACTAACGAAGTAATTGACGTAATTTCTGGACGCAAACTAAAGTTTTGATAGGGGTAGTTTATAGGTTTTGTTACCGACTATAAGCTATAGTATAGGAAGCTGATAATTTAATAGTATACTGTGCTACCAAGTTTGTAACAGCTATACGAACATCAATTGTGCCACTATATGGTGCTATTAATTTTACCGCTCTTACTTTTACTGCTTTTAAATTAGATGTATTAGAGGATATAACAATGACAACGAATGAAGAAGACAACACCCCCCGAATCTTGATTGTTGAAGATGATGAGCGTCTGGCCATGTTGACTCAAGATTACTTGGTCAAAAATGGTTTAGAAGTGGCAATTGAAACTGATGGTAATCGTGCTATTCGCCGTATCGTCAATGAGCAGCCAGATATGGTTGTACTGGATGTTATGCTACCTGGTAGCGATGGTTTGACCGTATGCCGTGAAGTACGCCCGCATTATCAAAATCCAATTTTGATGTTGACTGCCCGTACTGAAGACATGGATCAGGTATTGGGTCTTGAGATGGGTGCTGACGACTATGTTGCCAAGCCTGCTCAGCCACGTGTATTGCTTGCTCGTATTCGTGCGCTACTGCGCCGCTCAGAAAATGCACCATCAGAAGATGTGCCACAACGTTTAGAGTTTGGCGAGTTAGTCATTGATAACGGTGGTCGCTCAGTTAATCTAGGTGATGAGCTCGTCGATTTCACCAGTGCTGAATATGATTTACTATGGTTGCTTGCTTCTAATGCAGGTCGTATTCTATCTCGCGAAGATATCTTTGAGCGTCTACGCGGTATTGAGTATGATGGTCAAGATCGTTCAATTGACGTACGTATCTCACGTATTCGTCCAAAAATCGGTGATGATCCAGAAAATCCAAAGCGTATTAAGACCGTACGTAGTAAAGGCTATCTATTCGTAAAAGAAGGCAACTAATATTGTTGCTTCTATAGGTTGATTAATTATTAATCACTATTCGAAAAAACCAGCAACGATGCTGGTTTTTTTGTGGCTAAATTCTAATTTTTAAACTTAAATGCAGTGTTATGTGGTTTAATTAACTCATTATTATAGACGCTGACTAAATATATGTCATACATATAAGTCTTTGGATGATTGCTGCATATGAACTAAAATGCGGTAATTAAAAGTCTATCTCTATTCGATCATGCTCGATATCATCAAACACATAGCACTATCTATATGTTTGATGATATTAGCAATCTCTATTTATTAAGTTGGTCACGGCACGTATGTCATTAGTCTCTTCTTTAAAACACAGTATTTTTGTTCGTATCTATGCTGGGCTACTTATAGTCTGCTTATGTGTGGCACTGTTTGCGCAGTTATTGATGGATACCATTAATAAGGAGCGTGTGCAGTCTTATCGTGAAAATATGGCAATGGGCGCGTTTCATTTGGTGAGTGAAGGAATCTCTCACCAAAATAGCGAAGAAGAGCGTGAATATTGGTTATCAGATGCGAGTAGTTTGTTTGGTACTACTTTTAAAGTCTTGCCTATTGACGAAGTAGATTTTAGCGCCAGTGAGTTACGCCGTTTTAAAAATGATAATACCGTTGTACGTTATTTCAACCAGCCTGTATATGCAGATGTTTATTATCGTTTGCCGGACAACAAGAGTGTTTTAACAGCGAGAATCTCACAGGTTACTGAGCAGCAAGTACGGGCAATCGCGGTCTTTTTGTTAGACGATTTGTCTTATCACATGACACTGTCGGACAAACGCGCACGTTTGGCTGAATTGGAGAAAAAGTTTTCTTTTCCTTTAGCGTTTAAAGCAGTTAATACGCTTGAGTTAGATTCAGATCAGCTGTCTCGTTTGCGTCGTGACGAAGTCGTCATATCGCTGCAAGATACTAACAGTAGTACGAGTAACTCTGCGATTAGGGTAGTGGTACCCTCTGAAATCAATGATATGGCAATTTTGATTGGGCCTATACCGTTATTTAACTGGTTCCCGCTTAACTTAATTATTAGTATGATTCTTATCAGTATGTTCCTAATTAGCTTAGGTGTATATGCGCTCATCTTCCCGCTTGAACGTAAGCTACAATTGATTCAGGTAGGTGTGAATGAGGTCAGTCAAGGTAACCTTGATATTCAAGTACAGGTTATTGGTCAAGATGAAATAGCGCGTTTGTCAGCGACTTTTAATGCCATGACCTCGCATATTAAGCGTTTGATTGAATCACAGCGAGAGCTTACCCGAGCGGTCTCACATGAGCTGCGTACGCCAGTGGCTCGTATTCGATTTGCAGTAGATATGCTCGCTGATACTGATGACGAAGACTCACGTTTTATGCAGCGTGATTATATTGATGAAGATATTGAATCGCTTAATGGTTTGATTGATGAGATTTTGACCTATGCTAAGCTTGAGGAAGGGTCACCAAAGTTAGATTTAGAACCAGTAAACTTAAGAGAGCTGTTAGAGCAGATCGAGCGCGAAACCAATGCGCTAGGTAAACCTATCAAAATAGTAACCAGTTTACCAAATGCAAAAGTAACAGCAGTGGCAGATAGACGCTACTTACACCGTGTGATTCAAAATCTTGCAGGTAATGCATTACGCTATGCAGAAACAACCATTATCATTAGTGCTGGTGTCAAAAAAGGTAATGCCTTCGTTAGTGTCGAAGATGATGGACATGGTATTCCTGAAGCAGATCGCGAAAAAGTATTCATTCCATTCTCACGCTTAGATGACAGCCGTACACGCGCGTCAGGTGGCTATGGCCTAGGCTTGTCTATTGTATCGCGTATTGCCTTTTGGTTTAATGGTAGTATGAAGGTAGATGAGAGTCGTGAGTTAGGCGGCGCAAGGTTCGTGATGACGTGGCCTATTAAACCATTGACGCAAATTCTTGCTGCTGATGAATTGACGCAGGAGAAAAGCGAGCGCGACTTCGATACTAAGTTGTCAGATTAGACCAAGTTATAGGGCTAAGCTATAAGAGCAAGCTATCAGACTAAATCATCAGACTACGCCATAATTATTAGTCATGATACTAAAGATAATCAGCGTCATCTTAACGGTATAACACGATAGCGCTTTATAGCCAGGTGACGCACTTGTCGCTATTTTTAAGACAGTTGGACAATGTCATAGGAGAGCATAGGATGCCGTATTTATTTGGTGGCTTGGTAGTGTTGAATGCGATTACGCTAGGCTATTATTTATTTTTAAAACAGCCATCAACGACCCAAACACTACGAACAGCTCAGGCTGAAATTACCCAGCCATTAGCTTTTACTAACAGTGCTGAGTATATTCCGCCGGCTATTGGTAGCAAAGACTAGCTTTGATATCTTTGCTTATTCAGATTGAAGTCTTATCACTATTTTAAATTTGGCGCTGTACTGTCTACCTCAGATACTTCGTCTACGTCAGCCGCTAATGTCGTATCTCCAGCGACTTTAGAGAGTAGGGGAATGCGTACGCATACTTGTAGCCCACCTTCAGGGTGGTTAATGGCTTCAACAGTACCGTGATGTAATCGTGCAATACGATCAACAATTGCAAGACCTAGTCCGCTACCTTGAGTAGTCCGTGCCGTCTCTCCACGTTCAAACGGTTGCATAATCCGCTCTAATTGATCATCAGCGACGCCATCACCGCAATCTCGTACACAAATCACTAACTGTTCTTGAGCTTCTTTGTTCACTACATTTTCACTGACCACATCCGTATCTTCGTCTTCGACAGTTTCTATAAATGTCGGTACAACCGTTGCCGATAAATAAATAGGTGGCTTTCCATAACGATTGGCATTATTAACCAAGTTGATAATCAGGCGCTTGATGGACAATGGACGTACGGGAACGACCTTGTCGCATTCTGACTCATATACAAACTTCATTGGCGCAAACTGCACCATGATTTCGTTAAATATGGTATCTAGATTGGTCAAGCTGACTGGCTCATCAGAACCGTCTTTCATAAAAGAGATGAACTGCTCCAAAATGGCATCCATATCCTCAATATCGTAAATCAGCCCTTCACGGAAAAAATCATCTGGTAGCATCTCTGCAGTTAAGCGCATACGTGTCAACGGCGTCCGCAAATCATGTGAGATGCCGGCAAGCATGATTGTTCGCTCTTTTTGCGCTTGGTTTAAAGTCGTAAACAGTCGGTTAAAGGCCATATTAACTTGACGTATTTCTGTGGGGCCTTTCTGAGTTGGCAGTGTGGTTGCATGACCAAGACGAATATAGTTAGTAGCCGCCCGTTGTAAGTAGCGTAGCGGGCGATTCAACTGACGCGCTAATAGAATAATTGTGAGTAGCGATAGAATAGGCAGTCCAATCAAAAATAGCACCAATAACGTTGGGCTATATTGTGAATAGTAAACCACAGGCTCGCGCACCCAAAAACTGTCATCACGGCTATCTTGTACCCATAGCTGCGGCGTTGGCTTAAATTTAAAATAGACCTCTACAGGACGACCAAGCTGCGCACCGATTTCACGCTGTAGTACGTCAGTGAAAAAGCTCACGAATGGCTTGTCAGCGACTTCTGGAAAGTCGCTCGGATTATTTACCACGACGACATGAGAGTGCTGGTAAATCCATTGGCGTACTTCGGGACGACCTTGCCAGTCTTTATTAACACTATTGATCAGCTGCAACTCACTCGTCAAATAACGCGCATGGTTTTTTAACTCTGGCAGATACAGACTACGCCAAAAGAACAAAATTGATAAGCTCACACTAATAAGCACGATAAAGGCAACCATCAAGGTCGTTAGCCAAGTGTTGGAATAAGAGCGTGGCAGCCAACCTTTACGACGCGGCTTTGGGTTTGGAGAGATCATATGTGTCCAACAGAGTAAAAGAAAAGTTATTGTGATATAGCGTGTAGCTCTTTAAATACGATTGCCTTAAGGCTAGTCCATACATCGATCTATAACGGTATATCATAGAATAGCATAACCAATAAATAGTACTGATACAGTATGCAATCGACGAGCAAGCCAAATATTTATTGGAACAGATATAAAGTTAAGCTTAAGGATAAATGTATTTAGTAATCATCTATTTTTCAGAGAGAGCAATAGTAATCTATAGAATCTAAAGAAAAACTTTAAAAATAAGTCATTATCATCAGTTATATTTTACTTAGGTCGACATTTAAGCTATTGTTAATAAATAATTAAATATGCACAGTTTATGTTTTCAACAAATAAAGACTGTGATATAATTATGCCCTTTTTGGTATACCTGCGAAAGAGAGAATTCACATGGTTGTTATTCGTTTAGCACGGGGCGGTGCCAAGAAACGCCCATTTTATCAAGTAGTTGTTGCTGATCAACGCCGCGCGCGTGACGGTCGCTATATTGAAAACATCGGCTTTTTTAACCCACTCGCTAAAGAGTCTGAAGAAGCAGTACGCCTAAACATGGAAGCGTACAATGCGTGGATCGCAAAAGGTGCACAACCTTCAGATCGCGTTGCTTCATTAGCAAAAGCTTACAACAAGTCTGCAGCTCAAACTGAAGCAACTGCTTAAGTTTTGGTTGTTGCTGAGACGTTCGTAGAAAACTATGACATGACTCAGTAGACTTTAGAATACATAGCGTAACTGGTCTGACCAGGGTGCGCCATTAACTGTTTATCGCTTTTGACGCAATTGTTTTTGCAATTGCTGTTTTAATCATTGTTAGGTTAGCTGCTATGTCATCTGTTCCAAACGCTAGTGCCCTTATGAAAATTGGTCAGCTTAAGAAGCCTTACGGCATTAAAGGCTGGCTTTGGGTATTCAGTGATACGGATGACCGTACAGCAATATTCGACATGAAGCCGTGGTGGATGAAAACTGCCACTGGCATGAAACCTTTGACTGTGAAAGCTTGGCGTGAGCAAGGAACAGGAATTGTGGCTCAATTTGAGCAGATTCCTGATCGTAATGTTGCTGAGACTATGAACGGTGTTACCGTTTGGGTCGAACAAAACGTCCTGCCTGAAACAGCTGAAGACGAATATTATTGGTCGGATTTGGTCAGTCTGCGCGTGATGAACGAGCAGGATGAGTATCTAGGTAATATCACTGAAATGTTTGAAACCGGTGCCCATGACATCATGCGTGTAACGGCAAATTCAGACAGTTTGGACAATGAAGAACGCCTGATTCCATGGCATAAGCAGACTGTGATAGAAGTCAATATGACTGAAAAAACAGTGCTTGTGGCATGGCCGAGTGATTACTGATAGCGTTTCTGGCTTTTTAGTCAGACGTTGTTATTACTTACACCGATTGTTTTAGCCTTAACGCAAGTAGACATCAGATGTATTTTTCCGTAATTAGTATTTTTCCTGAGATGTTTGCCACGATTCGTGAATTTGGAATCACGGGCCGAGCAGTGACTCAAGAGCAAGTTACGATTGAATGCATTAATCCACGTGATTATACCACCGATAACTATCGCCGTATTGATGAGCGCCCTTATGGGGGTGGTCCTGGGATGGTGATGATGGCTGAGCCATTATCGAAAGCCATTGAGGATGCACGATTGCGTGCCAGTCAGCACGGTTGCCGTGTCGATAGTGAGCACTGTCCGGTGATTTATATGTCACCGCAAGGACAGACGCTTAGTGAGAGTAGCGTAGTCAATATGACTGATTACGATGGCATGATTTTATTATGCGGTCGTTATGAAGGTATTGACGAGCGTTTACTATCACAATATGTCGATATGGAAGTATCGTTAGGTGATTACGTGTTGACTGGTGGCGAGTTGCCAGCAATGGTGCTGATGGATAGTGTGATACGTCGTCTGCCCGATATCATGGGTGATGACAAGTCAGCGGAGCAAGACTCTTTTGTCGATGGCTTGCTTGACTGTCCACACTATACTAAGCCGCATGAGTTTGCGGGTATGGCGGTTCCTGAGGTATTACTTTCAGGTCACCATGCCAATATCGCTAAGTGGCGTTTTAGTCAGCAAGTCAGTCGTACGCAAACGCGTCGTCCAGACTTATGGCAAGCGTTTACTCCAACGGTAGAGCAAGCGAAGTGGTTGAAAGCATTGGCCAAAGCAGATAAAAAGTAGATTTTTAAAATCTGACTTTATTGTTACTAGGTTTGATAAACAGTTAAGAAACAGAATTTTGAGCAATAATAAAACGAGTCATCACATAGTGGCCGTTGGTTATAACCCATTTACGTTGTGTCTCACTATAAAGAGATGCGATTAATTATTACAAACAGGTGATATGCGTTAAGCCTCTATTATCTAATGTGAGGAGATAACTCTCATGAGCAACAAGCATCCATTGGTTCAGGTCATCGAAAACGCTCAATTGCTTGAGCGCCCAAACTTTGCACCCGGCGATACCGTTGTGGTACAAGTAAAAGTACGTGAAGGTGAGCGTGAGCGTTTACAGGCTTTTGAAGGCGTTGTAATTGCTAAGCGTAACCGCGGTCTAAACTCAGCGTTTACCGTACGTAAAATCTCAAGCGGCGTTGGTGTTGAGCGTGCATTCCAATTGCATTCACCAATCATCGATAGCATTGAAGTGAAACGCCGCGGTGCTGTTCGCCGTGCGAAACTGTACTACTTACGTGAGCGTTCTGGTAAATCAGCACGTATCCGCGAAAAACTTGCGCCACGTCCAGCTCAGAAAAAAACTGACGCTGGTGTACCTGATGCAGTTGATACTGCACCTGGTATCTAAGCACAAGTTTGCCGTTTTGAATTAGTCCTATAATTTTAGGATTGGCTCAAGACAAGGTAATAGTAGATACAAGCCCTTATTCATAGGTTTATTTATAAATAAGCGGGCCATACCAAAAAAGACGAAACCCCAATCTATGCGAAAGCTAGATTGGGGTTTTTGTATGTATAGCATTAATAATTTGAGTTTTATCAGCTCTGATAGTGCCAGTTATAAGCTAAAACTTATTGAGCATCAAATGTATCGATGCGGTTGACTTGCTCTTTGGACTTACTGTATTTGCGCAGTCTAATGTATAAAGTCTTGGTAACGGTTGCAATGAGCTTTTGCTGCTCATCAACGATATCGACTTTATATTCACGGAATACCGCTTCGCCTTCTTTTGCTAGATCTTGAATAGTAATAATTTCAGAGCTAGGTATTTTCATGCGTGCAGTGACTTTGCTATTGCCAGGCGCAATGAAATCAATATGTGAGCTTTTGTCCCACACCACGTAATTACTACCCAGTTGATGCATCAGCATAAGCATATAAAAAGGGTCAACCATTGAATATAAGCTACCACCGAACTGAGTACCAACGATATTTTTGTTCAGAGTGTTTAGTCCCATGCTGACTACGCACAAACCCTGATCGAGACTAATATGATCGATTTTGATACCTGCACCAATGTATGGTGCATAAGTATTAAGGCGTAGCTTTAATAAATGCGGTGTCAGCAATGGCATGATGCTTTGCTTGGCCCGACGTTTCAAAGTCTCAAGGTTGGTAGGTAATACGCTCATAAACTTGTCCTGTTGCCTTTTCTCAATTTTTTGATTGTATCAATAATGCGGTTTTACACAGTATCACTGGTAAATAAATCGATAAAAAGTATTTATCATAATTAAAAAGTACTCAGCCCGCTAGCTCTAAAGCGTAACCGAAATGACATATTTATACCCACTTATAAGTAAAGATCGTTATTTATTATAACTATCTTTGCTATTCATCTATGTGATAAAAAATCATCTAGATGCAAATCATTATCAATAAAATGGTCATTTATCCTAATTCAAAGTCCATAACAGAGAGATTTTTTCCTCATAGTTTTCTATTAAGGTTAATTTTGTCTCAAATAGAAACTTTAGTTTATATATTATAATGAGATACATAGTATCTTTAAATGGTTTTAGGTTCGCATTTCATCAAGTCTTGGCATACAATAGTTCGCAGTTTGTAATAGGCGCTTTGGTCTATGACATTAGAGCAGAGCGTGTGCAGTCAATCAAAGACGTAATCGACACAAGGAAATGTGATGAGTAACCCTCAGACCCCCTCTTCAGGGTCTAATCCGCCGACCTCGAACGTAAACCACGACAGTCAAGTACAAGGCAGTTATGTAGATTTGCATAAGCCCAGTTCTAGTTTTGACAGTCGTGATGCTTATTTAAACCATGAATTACAAATCATGCAGCCGAAACGCTGGCGTCCTAATTTACCATTCCGTGATTACCGTTTTGAATACGAAGATACTATTCCAGCAATGGCCGCGACCATCGGTAAAGTTGTTATGGTGGGCGCCATTGCAGCAACCTTTGCAGGTCCACTCGGCTTAGGTGATGCGTTTGTCTTAGAAAACGTGCGCTATGAGCTATTGATTGTCTCCTTCTTTATTATCTTATTTTCGGGCTTTCTATTGCCGACGGCCAACCTTGCAGGTACTCACGGCCCACTTATTCCTCTGATTCCTATTGTGGTAGCAGCTGGTGGACACCCGATGGCTTTTGGTTTGCTTATCGGTGCTTTTGGTCTGCTCCTCGCGATTAGTAAAGGAGGAAGTTTGCTGGCTAACTTAACCAGTAAAGGTGTGTGCGGTGGCCTATTGATTTATTTGGGCTTTATCGGAACCACATCACAGGTCAAAAATCTCTTTGCTTGGGCAGAAGGGATTGGCATGTCGCATATCGCTTTCTTTATTATTCTGGCGACTATCCTGTTGTATGCATTGCTTGAGCATTGGCAAAAACGCTGGCTCGCAGTTCCGCTAAGCTGTGTATTGGGCGGTGGTCTTGCCTTTGCATTGGGTGCACCTTTTGCGTTCAAAACAGCGCCAGGTCTACCAAACATGAATCCAATGTATTGGTGGGGCGAAAACACAGGTTGGATGTTAGGTCTGCCGACGATTGAAAGCTTCATTGTAGTACTGCCGTTTGCTATTTTGGCCGTGGCAATGTGGTCGCCAGATTTCTTGGGCCATCAGGTGTTCCAAAAAATCAGCTATCCTAAGCGTACTGAAAAAGTGCTTATGGATATTGATGACACCATGACCAGTGCTTCATTTCGTCAGGTAGTCGGCTCTGTATTGGGCGGTGCCAACTTTGCGTCATCTTGGGGAACGTATATTGTTCCTGCGGCGATTGCTAAACGTCCAATTCCTGCCGGTGCTTTATTGACGGCTCTATTTTGTATTATCGCAGGGGTTTGGGGCTATCCAATGGATTTAGCCATCTGGCAACCAGTGATGTGTGTGGCCTTGATCGTTGGGGTGTTTATTCCATTACTAGAAGCTGGTATGGAGATGACGCGTGAAGGTAAAACCACGCAGTCTGCTGCGATTGTGGTGTTTGCCTCTGCATTGGTGAATCCTGCCTTTGGTTGGTCGCTCACGTTGTTGCTTGATAACTTGGGCTTGATTGGCTCTAAAGAACGTAGTGCGAATTTGACTAAGATGAGCCGCTGGATCATACCGGGTATTATGTTCCTGGTACTGACAGGTGTCATGGCTATCGTCGGTATGCTGCCGGGTATCCCAGCACTGATGGCAAACTTCCGTCATTAGCAGTAGGTTATTGCATAAACGATAATAGAACAAACTAAGCCGGCGAAAGCTGGCTTTTTTATGGGTAGCGCTGCGATAATAATTGGCTTGTAAAACAATGACTCCCGCCCCATAACTAGCAGTATTACTAAGATTTTTAAGAGCAATAAATTCTATGGTTAATGTCTCAGAATCGAGTCCTGTCGATGATAAAAAAGCCCGTCTTAAGCATCTGATTAAACGCCTGCCTAACTTGCCAGGGGTGTATAAGATGCTGGGTAAGAACGGCGATATATTATACGTTGGTAAAGCTAAGTCGCTAAAAAGCCGAGTAAATAGCTATTTTGCCAAGACGATTGATCATCCAAAGACGCGGGCGCTAGTGGCGCGGATTCATAATATTGAGACTATCATTACGCGTAGTGAGACCGAAGCGCTGTTGCTTGAACAGAATCTAATCAAAGAGCATCGTCCACCTTATAATGTGCTGCTGCGTGATGATAAATCCTATCTGTATGTATTTATCTCAGCCGATAAGCCTTATCCACGTTTGGCTTACGGTCGCGGCAAAGGCAATCATCAAAAAGGTCGATTCTTTGGCCCGTTTCCCTCTGCACATGCGGCAAAAGAAACGTTGGTCTTGATGCAAAAGATGTTTCAAATGCGTCAATGTACCAATACCTTTTTTAAGCAGCGTCAACGTCCTTGCCTTGAGTATCAGATCAAACGTTGCCGTGCGCCCTGTGTCGGTTTGGTATCGCCAGAAGAGTACGCAGAAGATGTGAACAATACCATCCGTTTTTTAAAAGGCGACTCTAGTGACATCCATAGTACGCTGATTGAAAAGATGGAAGCGTCAGCTGAAGCGTTAGATTTTGAAAAGGCGGTATTTTATCGCGATCAGCTGTCCATGCTACGTGAAGTACAAGCAAGGCAAGCGGTCTATACCGTACAAGGTGAGGCAGATGTGATTGCCATTGCCAGTCAGGCTGGCATGACTTGTGTGAACGTACTGACGGTACGTGGCGGCCGTGTATTGGGCGGGAAAAATTATTTCCCAGATGTGGATAGTAGTGAGTCGCTAGCAGACAATTTATCAGCTTTTATTACGTCATTTTATTTCCAAGTGACCGATGATTTGCCCGCCGAAATCATATTGAGCCATCAGATACCAGATCAGGTGGCAGTAAGCGAAGCATTGGCAACGCATTTTGGCAATAAAGTAGTCATCAAGACCAACGTGCGCGAGCACCGTTCAGAGTGGCTGGACTTAGCCACATTGAATACCAGTAATGCATTAAAAACCAAGCTTGGCGATTATTTAGAGCTGCACGCACGATTTGGTGCGCTAAAAGACGTGTTGGCGACTGTCACCGATCGGACGATTGATCGCATTGAATGTTTTGATATTTCACATACGATGGGTGAGGCGACCATCGGTAGCTGCGTGGTATTTGACCAAGGTGGCTCGCGCCGTCGCGATTACCGTCAGTATGCTATCCATGATATCCAAGGTGGCGATGACTACGCTGCGATGAAACAAGTACTGACTCGACGTTACAAGAAACAGCCGTTACCAGATTTGCTATTGGTTGATGGTGGTAAAGGTCAGCTTGGTATTGCCAAAGAAGTATTAACTGAATTGGGTATTCTTGGTGACACCTTGCTCATTAGTGTGGCAAAAGGAGAAGGGCGAAAGGCTGGGCTTGAGGTATTGCACTTTATCGATCACGAACCGTTGGATCTACCGATGGATAGCAAAGCATTGCACTTGCTGATGCATATTCGTGATGAGGCGCATCGTTTTGCGATTACCGCTCACCGTAAAAAACGCGATAAGCGTCGCTCATCATCAGTGCTAGAGGTAATACCGGGACTGGGTGAGAAACGTCGTCGTGACTTGCTCAATCATTTTGGTGGTATGCAGCAGCTATTAGGCGCTTCACAGCAGGAGTTGGCAGGCGTACAAGGTATCGGACCAGTACTCGCAAAAACGGTTTATAAAGTATTGCATGAGTAAAGAGTTAGATATTATCAAGCATCAGTTTTTATCTTATTAATTGACTATAAATAAGACTGTGTGAAGATTAAAAAAAAGGGGCAGTCTTGGATAATTTTACTTATCCAAGATTGCCCCTTTTTTAATAGGCTTTTACTACTTATCAGTTTCTACTTTATAAGTGGTAAATTTAAAGCTTAAATCGCTTTTTTCATCGTGCATCTGCTCAGACTCGTCTGCTACTTTAAAGCGTTCTGGCAGCTCAGGGTAAAATGCATCGCCGTCTGCAATATCAGTATTTACATGAGTCAGCTCAATACGGTCGGTGTACATCAGAGCATCACTAAATACTCGCTCTCCGCCAATTACCCAAATCGTATCGAGATGCGCGCCATGTGCTAGGCTAGCTGCCTGTGTCAGAGCGTCGTCTAGGTTGTGTACCACATAAGCATTGCTGCTATCTGTAAGACCTTTCGTCTCAGCATAATCCATCTGTGTGGTGACAATGAAGCTCACACGCTTGGGTAATGGTTTACTACCCATTGACTCAAATGTCTTACGACCCATGATCACAATACCTTGAATCTTACTATCGTTTTCTTTGGTCGTCATGCTTTTGAAATGTTGCAAATCTGCTGAGATATGCCACGGTAGCTCATTGTTTTTGCCGATACAACGATTGCTACTAATAGCAGCGATTTGGGCAACTTCGGTATGGGCATAGCTCATAATATATCCTTTTTATTATATTCTTAAGTTTTGCTTTTATTTAGCGTAGTTAATCAAACTAACTTTATACGGCGACTTTTGCTTTGATAGCAGGGTGCGACTCATAGTCATTGACGCTAATGTCTTCGTAATCAAACGCAAATATGTCTTTTACTTCAGGATTCAAAGACAACGTCGGCAATTCATATAGCGAGCGAGTCAACTGTAGCTCAGCCTGCTCACGGTGGTTTTGATAAATATGACAATCACCACCTGTCCAAACAAACTCTCCAACTTCTAGACCACACACCTGCGCGATCATATGAGTCAATAGCGCATAGCTCGCAATGTTGAAAGGCACGCCTAGGAATAAGTCAGCCGAACGTTGATACAACTGGCACGACAGCTTATTGTCTGCGACAAAGAACTGAAATAACGTATGACATGGTGGTAGGGCTACTTGCTCTGCCTCACCTGGATTCCAGCCAGAAACAATCAAACGGCGTGAATTCGGATTAGTCTTTATCTGTTCAACGACTTGTGCGATTTGATCGACGCCATCAGCGTTATAACTGGCATCTTCATTTTTGGTCGCGCCATAGTTACGCCATTGATGACCATAGATAGGACCCAAATCGCCAGCAGGTCTGTTAAAGCGCGCGGTCTGTTCTGCTGTCGCCCACTCATTCCAGATACGAACGTTATTCTGTTGCAGATAGTCAACATGAGTGCTGCCACTTAAAAACCATAATAGCTCATAAGCGATAGATTTAAAGTGAACCTTTTTAGTCGTTAGCAGTGGAAAGCCTTCTGCTAAGTCAAAGCGTAGCTGCGCGCCAAAATGGCTAAGCGTACCAGTACCAGTACGATCACCTTTTTCAGTGCCATTGTCGAGAACGTGGCGTAGTAAATCTAAATAGCCTTGCTCGTTATTACTTTGGGTGTCATTGATCATAAAATGCTCTTTAGTTACTGCTGACAGTACATACAGGCTAGATGGATAGTCGATATATACACTGTCATTATTGAAAGTATTGCTAGGATAAGCGTTTTGACAGCTTACCCTATTTTAAGTCATCAACCTTTATCACAAAAGGGTAGGCTTAATAAGCAGCTTGCTTACCCCAGTCGTAGATGCCACGTTTGTAAGCGTAACCGATCAAGAACAGACCGATAATTATCATTGGGGCGCTTAGTATCTGACCTTTGGTCATCCAACCCAGCAAGATGAATCCTTGGTCGATGTCTGGCTGGCGAAAGAACTCAATGATAAAGCGGCTAAAGCCATAACCAAGCATAAAGACACCGGTCACTGCCATCCGAGGACGGGGCTTCGATGAGTACCACCACAAGAATAGAAACAACAGTAGACCTTCTGCAAGGGCTTCATACAATTGCGACGGGTGACGAGGCAACAGGTACTGACCATTGACTTCAGTCATCAGATCTTGTAGCGCAGGATTAGCTTGTAGCTGCTGCATATCAACACTAGCGGCCTGCGGGAAGTAGGTCAACCAGTTATAGCCACCGTCAGATACGCGGCCCCATAGTTCGGCATTGATGTAGTTACCAATACGTCCGAACAATAAACCAGTTGGTACGCAGGGAACGACAAAATCGAGCACTTGGAAAGGTGTCTTTTTATATTTGCGGGCAAAATACAGCATACCCAACATGACACCAATCAGGCCGCCATGGAATGACATACCGCCTTCCCAGACCTTGAACAGATAGGCAGGGTTTTGGAGCAGTTCACCGAACTGATAAAATAATACATAGCCGACACGGCCACCTAATATCACACCAAGTGCGCCAAAAAACACTAGGTCAGAGACCATATCTGTCGTCCAGCCTTCACGCTTGGTACTGCGGTACCATGCCAGTCCGTAAGCGGCGGCAAATGCCAACAAATACATCAGCCCATACCAATGGACTTCGACAGGTCCAACTGCTAATGCTACAGGATCGTACTGAGGATGAATCATCATAAGGGCATCATAATATTGATAATAAAATACTGACTATAATAGCAAATTTCGTTCAATGGGCATACACAATTGCTATGACGCCAATCAGAGGATATTGGTAATGTGAGTTTTTGAAATGGCACAGAATATATAGGCTAAGAGTCAAAAAATAAGAAGTGAGGTAAAAAGTGACTTTAATTAAGGAGTGTTTTCGTGATGATATGTAATCTTGGTAGCTAGCAGCTCAGAATAAAAGCGTGATTTCTGTTGTTTTAAGCGGTCACTACCAAGTGTTCGTAAATAAACGCAGTTAAGCCAATATAGCTAAGTAAATGCAGCTAGATGGCGACTAAGTCTTGTACTTTGTTTTCGACCATCGTGTCGCCTGCGCCTTGTGAGACTACCTTGCCGCGTGATAATACCGTGTAATTGTCAGCAAGCTCTTCGGCGAACTCATAGAACTGCTCAACCAGTACAATGGCCATGTCACCTTTGTCAGCCAAGTCACGTAGTACTCGGCCAATATCTTTGATGATAGAAGGCTGTATACCCTCAGTTGGCTCATCTAAAATTAACACAGTCGGCTCGGAGGCTAAGGCACGGGCGATAGCAAGTTGCTGCTGCTGACCACCAGACAAATCACCACCGCGGCGATGTTTCATCTCATCGAGTACCGGAAAAATATCGTATAAATGCTTGGGTACGTGTTTTGCCTTGCTGCGTGAAAACTTGGCCATACCGATTAAAATATTTTCTTCTACGGTCAGTGTTGAAAAAATATCGCGTCCTTGTGGTACATAAGCCAGTCCAGCTCGGACACGTTGCTCGGGAGACATCTTGCTGATGTCTTTATCATTAAGCAAAATCTCTCCTGATTTAATCGGCAATATCCCCATCAGGCATTTAAGTAGCGTAGTTTTGCCCACGCCATTGCGTCCAAGTATCACGCTGCACGCGCCTACAGGTGCTGTAAACGAGACATCTCGTAAGATATGACTGCCGCCGTAATACTGGTTGATATCGTTCACTTGTAACATAGCTGTCTCCTAAACTCTAAAACTTTTCTAATATTTTAAAGGGAATATTCGTTTGGCTCGTCTAGATGATTCGTTCGGCTATCGCCCTAAGTAGGACTCAATCACTGCTTCATTGGCTTGCACTTCAGCTAACGTACCTTCGGCCAAAATAGCCCCTTGTGCCAATACCGTGACTTTTTCACTGATAGCATCGATAAAGGTCATATCGTGCTCGACCACTACTAATGTATGATTCTTTTTAAGCCGTAGACACAGCTCAGCGGTATGTTCTGTTTCGGCATCGGTCATACCTGCCACAGGCTCATCAAGCAAAATAAGCTTGGGGCTTTGCATCAGTAACATACCAATCTCTAACCACTGTTTCTGCCCATGTGAAAGCAAACCAGCAGGTTTGTTGATTTTATCGGTCAGGCGAATTTGTTGTAGGGTCGCGTCGAGGGTATCGCGAGTATCGGCATTGAGTTTGTTGAACAAGCTTTTAACCACACGTTTGTCTTTTGGCGCAGCAAGTAACAGATTATCCATTACCGTAAAATTTTCAAAGACAGTAGGTTTTTGAAACTTGCGTCCGATGCCAGCTTCAGCGATTTGTTCGGTGGATAAGTTAGCAAGGTTGTGGGTTTGACCAAAAAATACGCTGCCCTCAGTGGGGCGGGTTTTACCTGTGATGACATCCATTAGTGTGGTTTTACCAGCGCCATTGGGGCCAATAATGCAGCGTAGCTCACCTTCTTCAATATATAGTGACAGATTGTTGAGTGCTCGAAATGAATCAAACCAAACACTTAAGTCTTCTAAATATAATGCAATGCCATGGCTAAAATCGACGCCTGATGGCTTTGGGTGACTGCGGCCAGTACCGCCGTGAGTACTTCCATACTCATTAATAATTTGCTCAGTCGTTGACGGTTTATCATTTAGCATTACTGTTTCTCCTTTTTGAAGCGATCGAACAAGCCCATAATGCCATTGGGTAAAAACAACGTTACGACGACGAACAGTCCACCTAATATCAATAGCCAAAATTCAGGGTAGGCAACCGTAAAGTAGGTTTTTACTGCATTTACCACACCAGTTCCTAAAATCGCGCCAATTAAGCTTCCTCGACCACCAGTTGCTACCCAGACGGCTATCTCAATCGAGTTCACTGGGTTCATCTCACTCGGATTGATAATGCCGACTTGCGGCACGTATAGCGCACCTGCGACACCAGCAATGACAGCGGATAATACCCAAGCGGATAGCTTGTACCATAATGTACGGTAGCCTAAATACTGCAAGCGGTTTTCGCTGTCACGAATGGCACCAAGTACTCGACCATAAGGTTGGTTCATTAAATGACGCAAACCCATATAAGAGACTAACAATGCTAAGGCCGTGACGAAGCACAGCATTGAGCGCGTAGAGGCAGCGGTAATGTCATAGCCGAGTAAGGTGGTAAAACCAGTAAAGCCATTGTTACCACCGAAGCCTGTCTCATTACGGAAGAACAGCAAGGCTGCTGCATAGACCATGGCTTGGGTGATGATAGAAAAATAAACGCCTTTGATTTTGGAGCGAAAAGCAAAGAAACCAAATATAAACGCAACCAAGCCAGGTACTAATACGACCAGTACGACTGCCCACCAAAAGTGCTGCGTGCCAGCCCAATACCATGGCATCTCAGTCCAGCTCAAAAATCGCATAAAGTCAGGAAGCGCGTCGCCTGCTGTCTCACGTGTTAGGTACATGCCAAACGCATAACCACCCAAAGCAAAATACAAGCCATGTCCCAAGCTCAAAATACCAGCATAGCCCCAGACGAGATCTAGTGCCAAAGCCACCATGGCCAGTGCCATGATTTTGCCAATCAAGGTAATCCAGTAGGCTGAAAGGTGAAAGGCTGAGGTCTCCGGCATAAGATGTAGCCAAGGCAGTATCAGTAGTACGGCAAAACATAATCCAATTAAAACAGCACTACGCGGTGTATCAGACAGTAATTTGATCAGTATCATAGGAGTCTCCTTATTCGACAAAGCGGCCTTTGAGTGCAAATAAACCTTGTGGCCGTTTCTGAATAAACAGAATCACAAGAACCAACAACACAATCTTTGCCAATACCGCACCGATACCAATCTCAAGTACCGTACCGCTAATACCAAGTCCCAAGGCGGCCAATACTGCGCCCCATACTTGTCCGACACCGCCAACGACGACGACCAAAAAGGTATCAATGATATAGGTTTGGCCCAAATCAGGACCGACGTTGCCTACTTGGGCAAGGGCACAGCCAGCCATACCAGCCAGCCCAGAACCCAAACCAAATGCCATCATATCGATACGTGCAGAGGGGATGCCAACAGCACGTGCCATTTGACGGTTTTGAGTGACGGCTCGTATAAACAAACCAAAGCGGGTTTTGTTGAGTAAGTACACCAAGAGTGCCACGACGATGACGGTAAAACCAATAATGGCGATACGGTTATAAGGCAGCACCAAACTTGATGACACTTGGTACGCGCCGCTGAGCCACGCCACGTTACTGACTTCAACGTTTTGTGCACCAAAAATCATTCGTACTAATTGCATCAAAATCAGACTGACGCCAAAGGTCGCCAGCAAGGTCTCTAGCTCACGACCATATAATGGGCGAATCACGATACGTTCAATAATCATGCCGATGATGGCACTAACTAAAAATGCAGCTGGAATAGCAACAAGCAGATACCAGCCAGCCATATCTGGCATATAAGCTTGAAAGAAGTTTTGCACCATATAAGTGGTATAAGCCCCGATCATGATTAGCTCACCATGTGCCATATTAATCACGCCAAGCAGACCAAAGGTAATCGCGAGACCAAGCGCCGCAAGCAGTAAAATACTAGCGGTACTCATACCAGTGAAAATATGACCCGTCCATGTGCTGATTTCGATACGACGTGACACGCTAGATTCAGCATCGATAAGTGCAGCTTTGAGCGAGGCATCTAAGCCATCAGCCGCGAGGGCAGACTCGATATCGACCAATACTTGTGGGTTATCACTATCAGCGAGTAGATTGACCGCTGCAATCTGAGTGGGCAGGTCACCGTTTTTGAAATCAATACGAGCTTGTAGTGCGGTTAGTGCTTTTTGAACTTTAGCGCTGTCTTCATTTGCCGCTGCTGTCGTAATAATGGCTGGATCTACTTGGTCAATATTGTCAGCCAAAATCTCTACAGCTTGCAGGCGCTGTGCGGGCTTGTCAGAAGCCAGCTTTACCTTAGCCTGTCCAAAGATAAGCGCTGAGCGAAGGGCATTAGTCAGGGTGATTTGTGATAAATCACTTGGCCAATCGTCAGTCTCTTTTTTATCAGGATAAGTAAACAGCTGATCTTCTTTATTCAATAAATACGTTTGCCCACCGTTGCCTTGATATAGCTCATCATTGGCAATAAATTCAACCAAACTATCTAAACTCTCAACGGATCCTGGCCAATCACTTAGCATGGCTTGGCGCTTACTAAAATCGCCGGCCACGAATTGTTGAATGGCATCACCTGAGCTTGTAGTTGCTGTTGAAATATTTGAGGTGCTGGCTTGAGTAGAAGTAGATACGTTCGCAGTCGTGACCAGTGATTGCTCACTATGAACGGTATTCGTATCGTGGTCATGTACCTGACCATCATGATCCGCATACGCTGTGGTGGTGAAAGTTGTTATGCATAATGCCATCAATGCAAGTAACCGCAGAGGCACATAAATTGAAAAACGAGCCGCCTGCTGCATGACTTCACTGACTGATGCTTGTGGGTTATTACCATTTTTAGACGATGTTTGCCCTACAAACGGGCGTAAAGTATGGTGCTGCATGTGCGGCTCCCTATTTTTCACAGACAACAAACCCTTAGCCACTACTACTTAACGGATTAAGCGATAGAAGAGTTGATAAGGTTTGGTGTTATTTAAAAGTTGAGAATAAGTGTTGAAAATAAATGTGAAAAGTAGGCGTTAGGATTGTTATTAGTGTCATTTATCCATCCGCCTACTATTCAATTACTATCCACGTGCTTTTCAGTACTGACTTATTTAGGGAATAGCCTATTTAGGAATGTATTCGCTCCAAGGCTGCGCTTGAATGACTTCTGGTGTTTTAAAAATCGTATCAAACTGACCATCGGCACGGATTTGACCAATCATGACTGGCTTCCATAGATGATGATTTTTATCATCCATTTTCAACGTGTAGCCAGAAGGCGCATCAAATGTCTGACCAGCCATGCTGATACGTACCTTATCGACATCGGTGGTGCCTGCTTTTTCAACGGCTTGTTTCCACATGTTGATACCCACATAGGTAGCTTCCATTGGATCATTGGTCACGACTTTTTCAGCATTCGGTAATTTTTGGTCTAATGCATATTGCTTGTAGCGTTTGGTAAATGCACTGTTGGTTGGGTTTTTGATCGACATAAAGTAGTTCCATGCCGCCAAATGACCTTGTAGCAGGCTGGTATCGATACCGCGTAGCTCTTCTTCACCGACTGAGAACGCCATGACTGGAATGTCTGACGCTTTGATGCCTTGGTTCGCCAGTTCACGATAGAACGGAACGTTTGAATCACCGTTGATGGTAGAAATTACTGCGGTCTTTTTACCCGTTGAGAATTTTTTGACATTAGATACGATGGTTTGATAATTGCTGAAGCCAAATGGTGTGTACTCTTCCATGATGTCTGCATCAGCCACGCCTTTCGATTTCAAAAATGCCTTTAAAATCTGGTTGGTGGTACGTGGATAAACATAGTCAGTACCTAACAATACAAAACGCTCTGCACCGCCACCTTCTTCACTCATTAAGTACTCTACCGCTGGAATGGCTTGCTGATTTGGTGCCGCACCCGTGTAAAAAATATTTTCTGATTGCTCTTGTCCTTCGTACTGCACTGGATAAAACATCAACCCGTTTAACTCTTCAACCACTGGCAGTACGGATTTGCGTGATACCGATGTCCAACCGCCAAAGATGACATCTACTTTGTCTTGAGTGAGCAGCTGACGGGCTTTTTCGGCAAACAACGGCCAATCAGAAGCAGGGTCGACGACTACTGGTTCTAGTTGCTTACCGAGTACACCGCCATTGGCATTGATCTCATCAATGGTCATCAGCGCGGTATCTTTTAGAGAGGTTTCAGAGATGGCCATGGTGCCAGATAGCGAATGTAAGATGCCCACTTTGATCGTGTCGCCATCAGCGGCAGGGGTAGTCGTTGTCTCTGTATTTGTTTCGGCTGTTGTCTCTGTGGCTGTCGCGGTTTCGGCAGGCTTTTGACAGCCAGCGAGACTCAAGCTACCAACGACGGCAATCGCTAATAATGAGAAGCGTGATTTGATTTTGCCTTGCAGATGAGTCTCAACAAACTGAGGATTGGCTAAAGTTGGTAACGAAAACATGGACATCTCCTAAATAAACACAAAAGATAAAATATGGCTCCTGAACACTTATTAAGAGTTCAAGTTCCGTGCCAAGTAGAAAAAGCCAATAATCGTGTAATAATTGAGCAATAATTAAGTATTGTTTAATATATTCATTAATTTAGTGCAGGAAGGTTAATAAACTGCACCATAAAGGGGAGATGAACAAAAAAATGGTGCAATACAGAAAACCAAATTTTTAAAATTGAAGAGCTACCATATGAAGAGATTTATCGCTAAAGGCGCTGTTTACTAAAAATTCTGTCTGCCAAAAGCATTTATTGCCAAAGACCTGCAAAACGGCTACGGTAATATCTCTAAGATAGTTACTATTTTGCGCGTTGAGCCAATGCGTGGCTGCCATGATGGATTTTACTGCTAAGGAATGATGTATGAACGCACAATTAACGGATTCGCCTGTCTCAACAGGCCATGGCAGCGTATTACCGCCGCTTAATCAGATAACTAGATTTGCTATCCTGCCATTTGTACTTGGTAGTAGTGCCGTCTTGGGATTGTCTTCGGCGCAAGCGGCCACCAGTAGTGTCGAGCAGGTGACTATTTATCAGGGGCTGGCGAGCGTGACGCGCGCATTGCCAATCACAGGTAGCGGTGAGCAAACGGTGGTGTTTTCGTGCTTGTCACCTTATATGGATAAAGAAAGTCTAAGTGTACAAGCGACGAATAATGTTAGCGTTGGGGAAGTCAGTATCGAAGAGCTGACAGGTGAGCAGGCAGCCCAGTGTCAGTATCAAGATGATGCCAAGGTACAGACGCAGCAAAATACTCTAGCTAGTATTAATGCGGAATTAGAAGCAGCACGGTTAGCAAAGGCCTACTTGCAGAATTTGACCAAAGCCACGCAAGTTAATACAGACAGTACGATTGCCAATAATGCCCGCGATATAGAAACTCAAGCGACCAGTATTAACCAAAGAATTCTAGAGATTCAACAGCGACAAGCGCGTGCCCAAGACGCACTGAATCAACTGATGGCAGGCAGCGCGACATCGACCTTTAACAAGGTGACACAGGTGAGTGTACGTACGGCAAGTCGCTCGCCAAGTAGCGTTAAGTTGCATTATCAAGTGCAAGGTGCAGGTTGGGAGCCTGCGTATCAAGCTCGCCTAAATACAAACAGTGAGCAGTTAAGTATCACAGCTTCTGCGATTATTGCTCAGCAAACTGGTGAGAACTGGACAAACGTACCACTGACACTTAGTACCGTTAATCCTAATCAAAGTACGACGGGGCAATTGCCGTATGTGCAGCGTCTGTCATTGTATGAAGAGAGCGAAGATGCTCGAGTAAGACGTGAGCTACCTATGATGGATGCGTCCCCTGTTATGATGGAAGAGCCTGCTTATAATAAAGGAGCAGGGGCAGCTATGGCACCCCTACCTAATTTTACAGTCAGTAGCCAAAACAAAAATGGCATCATCGAGTATCGTTTACCGCAGTTGGTCAGTATTCCGAGTGACGGGAGACGTGTACGAACCGTGATTAGCGAGCAGGCAGGTAATAGTAAGCTCTGGATTCGCAGTACGCCAAGTGTTGAGACTGCTGCCTACTGGTATGCGTCAGCGCCGTTTTTGACGCCGGACTGGGTCGATGGTTCGCTACAGTTGTACCGTGATGACAACTATGTAGGTCAGTCACGTTATAATTATCAAGTGCTAAAAGAGCAGGGGATTGGATTTGGTCGTGATTCAAATATGCTCGTAAAAGAGCTGACCAATGAAGATAAGCAAGGTGAGAAAGGCGTGCTAAACCGTACGCAAACACTGACGACCACCAAAGCCTATCAGTTTACCAATCAGCACAATCGTAGCGTACGCTTACAAGTACTGGGCAGTGAACCTATCAGTCGTGACGATAGTTTAAAGGTTGCGGTGACGCATACGCCGCCTGTGACCGAGCGAGATTGGAATGACAATCAAGGTATGGTGGCGTGGGAATTTAACTTACCAAGTAAGCAATCACAAGTAATACGTTCAACCTCCCAAATTAGTTATCCTGCCAATAAATTGCTAACTGGCAATTAATAAGTACTATCTATAAAGGCTAATTTATTAATAGGTAAAGTTTGAAATAGTATCTTTGCCTCTATTAAGAATTATCCGCATATCAAAAATGATTATAAAAGGAAAGCTATGTGTATTGTCGCTATTGCTTGGCAATTATTTGATGAGTTACCACTGGTACTACTGTCTAATCGTGATGAGTTTTTGCAGCGCCCAACTGAGCCGCTCCACCAGTGGTCTGACCAACCTATTTATGCTGGACGTGATAAACAAAGCGGTGGCACGTGGTTAGGCATTCATCAGTACGCGTCACCAGCGCAGAGTGCAGAGTATTATGAACAAAATGGTCGTTGGGCTGCGGTATTGAATTTTCGTGATGGGGTGCAGGCAAGCAGTGATGAGCGCTCACGTGGTGCGTTGGTCACCGAGTTTTTAACAGGGACTCTAAGTCCAATGGATTTTGCACGGCAGATTGATTTGCAGGATTATGCAGGCTTTAACCTGATCATTGGCGACGCTGCGCAAGCTGTGATCGTCAATAATCGTGGTCATGCACCCACGCCACTATATTCAGGTCTACATGTTATCTCTAATGGTCAACCAGAGGACATTTGGTTTAAGACAGAGCGGTTGCGCGGACGACTACGCCAAGAGGTGCTGCCATTGATTGCAGAGGATAGCTCACCTACGTACTGGCAAGAGGCGGCTTTTAATGTTTTGTCAGATAGTACCAAAGCACCAGAAGACAAACTGCCTATTACTGGCGTGGCATTTGAAGTAGAGCAGATGTTATCGTCTGTTTATATTGAACCCGTCGCTTTTGGCGATACTGAAACTAGCAAACCTACTTATGGTACCCGCACTCAAAGCATCTTAACGTTGCGTAAAGAGAGAGATACGGGAGCAAACTACACGGCGAATATTATTAGCCGAGAGTTTGACAATCATAATCATAGTCACTAACAATGACTGTTAGTAGATAATAAAAAAACACCCACGGTAATTGCTAATATTCTAGCTACTATCGTGGGTGTTTTGCATTGTACTAATGAGTGACTCATTACATCAGCAGATGATTATTTTGCTCAGGAATGATCAGCTCTTGCTTTAGGGGAAGTTCGCGTACCAATTCTTGCAAGGCACGACGATAAACGCCTCGTTTAAAGTGAATCACTTGTCCGAGTGGATACCAGTAGCTGACCCATTGCCAATGGTCAAATTCAGGTTTCCCTTCATCAAAGCGGATATGTTGAGTATTTGGCTCATCTAAGCGTAGCAAAAACCATTTTTGTTTTTGCCCAATACATAAGGGATGCTGACCATGACGTACATAACGTTTTGGCAAACGATAGCGCAACCAGTCTTGCGTGACTGCCAATAAGTCTACGTGACGCGGATGTAAGCCGACCTCTTCCCAGAGCTCGCGATACATTGCATCCATCGGCGTCTCCCCGCGGTCGATACCACCCTGCGGAAATTGCCAAGCGTTGTGACCAATACGTTTTGCCCACAGAACCTGCCCTTGTGTATTTGCCAAGATGATGCCGACGTTGGCGCGAAAGCCGTCTGCATCTATCATGACTAAACCTTTTAATTTGTTTAAAAATAGCTTGTTTTGACTTGAAACCGTGACAGCAATCGTAATTATTATAAGGTGATTGTTATCGATATCCGCTCAAAACAAGATTTATTACCGTTATTAAACCAAGAAACAAGCAAAATGTGTAACAGTATTTTGCTATAAAATGTTTCACGAGTTTTACCTTTTAAAATCAACTATTTACAAGCAAACTTTTGTAGGTTTTTATACGGCATTTTTAGGCAAGTGTTGATGAGTAGTAATAGGCGGATGAACATACGATTATTTAGTAAACTGTCGAAGTCCACTATTGCGATATTTATAAAGTGATAAAAGCACAGATTTCACTGGCGAGCTAGCAGCAAAACAATGAGCCTATAAAATCTTGCTTTGGCTTATGCTACACTAGCTGGGCAATATATCATTCACACAATAATAATAGGCAATACGCCATTTAAAATAAGGAACATCTGCAATGTCAGAATCAAAAGCAAGCGTCATATGGCAAGAGAACAAAGCCTTTATGGGTGTGTCACCATCAGGACATAATGTACAAATCGATGCTGATAAAGAAAAAGGCTCAAGCCCAATGGAGCTGATTTTGTTAGGACTAGGTGGTTGCGCCAGTTATGATGTCGTAGAGATTTTACAGAAATCACGCCAAGCAGTGACGGATGTACGTTGTGAGCTAACCGCCCAGCGCGCTGAAACCGTACCAGCGGTCTATACCGATATTCATATGCATTTCGTTGTCACTGGTCAAGATGTCAAAGAAAAACAAGTCGAAAAAGCCATCCAGTTATCAGCAGAAAAATACTGTTCTGCCAGCCGTATGTTAGTAGCAGGTGGGGTCAATATCACCCATGATTTCGAAGTGGTTGCAGGCTAGGGACTTATATAATGATAAGTGCATTCTTTGAGTTGGTAACTGACAAAGTGGCGTCTGCCATTTTGGCCATGGTGGTAGCAAGTCTATTGCCATGGGCGGTGTCAATCGTTGCAAAAGTATCTGGTGGCTTTAGAATCAGAAATAATGCACATCCACGCGAATTTTTTCAAAATGCGACAGGCATGGCAGCACGTGCTAATGCAGCACAACAAAACAGCTATGAAACCTTGCCAGTATTTTTGGCGGCAGTGTTGGTAGCGATGCTGTTCTTTGTACCGCAGTCGATTATCAACGTATTGGCTTGGCTGTATGTGATGATACGAATTGGTTTTTGTGTGGCATATATTACTAATTTGGCAATGTTCCGCTCTATCCTTTGGGTATTATCAATGACCTGCTGTCTAATGCTATTTTATTTAGCGATACGAGTCAGCGTCTAGGGCATGTCCTCAATTCAAAAGACAGTTATCTAAACGGATTAAAAATGGCTAAGTTTTGCCAAACAGCGTCAAATCGCTTGCTAGTATCTCGATATTATCTACGCTATTTTTCTCGTTTGACGGCAATTTATCTCATTTTTATCTCCATTTTTGAAATGAGGACACACCCTAGTAAAAATACCCGTAACCGCCAAAACGCTCAAATACAAGCAAGTGATTAATCTCGTACGCTTGCTTGTAGGGCGCTAATAATCACCGCTTTATTTTTTTCTCGTTTGATACTTTCCCACACTGTTTGTGCCTCAACATAGCCTTTGGTAAGCATGCCTAGCCATTGTTTATAACGACCGACCAATACCACATCGTTCTTTGCTTCACCTTCCAAAAACTTGATCTGATGCGCGATTAAATCTTGCCATAACAATGTAGCCGTATTCTCTACGCTGTTAGTACTTTTTTCAGTATCATTATCAACCTGTGCCACTAAATCAGGACGCGTTACTACGCCGCGACCTAACATTAAATGCTGTGTACCTGCTTGCGTCATACAGTTTTGCGCATGCTCAAAGTTCCAAATTTCTCCATTGGCAATGACTGGAATATCGAGCGCATTAAAACTCTGAATTTTGTCCCAATAGGCGGGCGGCTTATAGCCTTGGGTTTTAGTGCGTGCATGGATGGTGAGCCAATCAGTGCCGCTAGAAGCAATTGCGCCGCGAATATCATCCATGCGACTGGTATCGGTGTAGCCCAAGCGAATCTTAGCTGATACTGGTATGTGAGCGGGAACGGCTTGGCGTACGGCACTGATAATCTGATACATGGTTTCAGGTTCATCTAACAATACAGAACCACCGCGATGGCTATTTACTGTTTTTGCAGGACAGCCAAAGTTGATGTCGATAGCAGGCGCGCCAAGCTCACAAGCGTACGCGGCGTTTTCTGCCATCAGCTGTGCTTCACTACCGAGTAGTTGAACATGAATGGGTGTACCAGAAGCCGTTTTGGCATCATGATGTAGTTCAGGTACATACTTATAAAACACATGCGCAGGCAAGACGTGCTGTGTGATGCGGATAAATTCACTGACTGACCAATCATAAGGACGACCCAAGTCAGACGCAATTTGAGTTAAAATTTGGCGCATTAATGGATCGGTCAAGCCCTCCATAGGCGCGAGCAAACGCACGGGAGTCGCAAATAACTGATTAATAGTATTTTGACGCGTTTGAAGTTGCTGGCTATTATTCATGCTGGTGATTCACTGCTAAAGGGTCGTTATAAGAGAGATTGAATAAAACTTGAGGCTGACAGAGGTGTAGGGTAATTAAGTATTACCAAAAATCACTTTTTTCCCCGTCTGTAATCCTGATATCAAATCTTTAATATTGTGGATATCTAGATTATTCTGCGCCCGCGTACAAGCGACATAGAGCAAGCGCAGCTCTTCTGGGCTTATCTTGACCGCGTTGGTGGTCACATCGTAGTAAAAATCATCATCTAGTTGTACTTTGCCCCATTCAAGCCCTTTGGCTTTATGCGCGGTAGAGATGACATAGTCCGCATTTTCGATACTGGTAAGACTATTGACCGCTTGGCTTAATACATTAGTCCCATGATCGTCGACCAGTTTGACCAATGTCTTGAGATCACTGCCTTCATTGGTTTCAGCGTACTCTTGTACATCACCCCAGTTATAAAAATACGCTAGCTCTGGTACACCATAAGCCGATTTACCATTTTTTAAGTTTTCCGCTGCTTGGCAGAATTTGAGCATACGGTCGGTATCGGCTTGTAGCGCCACGCGATGCCCGTGCTTTAATCCTGTCAATAATTGCGACATCGCCGCAGCATTAGTACGGCATAAAATGGCGTCCTTTTTACTGTGTACCATACCTTTATCAGTAGAGGACTGCTTATTTGGATTGCCTTTTAGCGGCACGTCTTCTTGCAGTGCTTTTAATAAGGTGTTGGCCACTTCTGCAATCGGCTCACCAAAGCGAAAAGACTGCGTCAATAACGTCTGAGGCAATGGCAGCTTTTTCATCGCATTGACCGCACCGCGCCATTCATAAATCTGCTGATGAGCATCGCCCACATAGATGACTTGTCTCGACTGCTGGGTCAAGATACCCATCATCAATGGGTCAGCATCCTGTGCTTCGTCAAATAAAATAAAGTCCGCTGGAATACTAGGTTTAGATAAGGCCCACAGCTTAAGATAAATATCATGACCAATACCAGCTGGATGACGCGCATCAATCGACTGTAACCAGCGCTGCTCAACAGCAGGGTAGAGCATCTCACGTAGCTGCTCTGCATCTGAGTCATCGAGCCAGCTTGGGAAAAGTATGTGCCTTGGCGCAGGGTAGCTAGCATGCGTGCTACAGAAATTACTTACTGCATCGCTGACGAACCGAGACAATCGCGCTGGTGTCAGTGTGATGTATTTATTAACCCCATCCATCTGCCGACGCACTTGCACAGGCTGTAGTCCCAAATCATCACCGAGACGCTTGGGTGAAAATCGTGGCAAAGATAGCTTGGCGGTAATATCACGAGCAACATGACGATAAGCTAGTGAGTGAAAAGTACGGCACTCTACATGCGGCGGAAACTTTGAACGAGCATCATTGGCAATCGCTTTGTTAAAAGCCAGATACAGTCCGCGGCCACGTAAGCGCTCACCGATTAGCTTGAGCGTCGTTGTCTTACCGGCGCCCGCATAAGCAACCACTTTAAACGACTTGTGATCCATCGCCATATTCAGCGCGCTCAGCTGCTCGTCAGTGGGATCGCTCATATAAGCTGGCATAGATGCGGACATAATAAAGCTACCTAAATACAAAAATTGATTAAAAATGAAAGGGGCAAAAAAAGCCACTGGGTAAACAATGGCTTATAGATGATGGTGATGCTAAAACGTGATAATAAGCAATCAGCTTACTAATGAGGCAAGAATAAAACGGTGTAATGGTAGTTTAACGCATAGCTATATGTAATCAATAACTTTATTTCAGTCTGGATTAGACTGATAAGTGTTTTATTCTTTGTCTGTCGATACGAGAGTAGGACTGGGCTCTTCTTTGATTAAAATCTTCGCCAAAAACAAACCAAGCTCAAACAACAACCACATCGGAATCGCTAGCATGAGCATCGATACGCCATCTGGCGGCGTGACAACAGCAGCCACAGCAAAACAGCCCACAATGATATAACGACGTTTTTCTTCTAAGCTCTGAATGGAGACAATACCTGCCAATATCAATAGCAAAGTCACGACTGGAATCTCAAACGTTAGGCCGAATACCATAAATAATTTTAAGGCAAAACTAAGATAGCTGTCGATATCCGTCATGGGTAGTACGTTTTGCGGGGCAAACATGATAAAGAACTTTAAGACCCCTTTGAGCACAATAAAGTAAGAAAAAGCCACACCAGCATAAAACAAAAATATAGAGGATAGCAGCACTGGAATAGCAATTTTCTTTTCTTTTTTATACAGACCGGGCGCTACAAATGACCAAATTTGATAAAGGATATAGGGCATCGCCAAAAACGCGGCTACAAATACGGTCAAACGTATCGGTGCCATAAAGTTTGACGTGATATCGGTGGCAATCATGGTCGAGTTGGCGGGTAACTGTGCAACTAATGGGTCAGACAACAAGTTATATAGCTCGCGCGAATAGCCGACCAAGCCTAAAAATATTATCAGTACCGCCACACATATTTTGATCAAATGCCGACGCAGCTCAATCAAATGCTCGGTAATAGGCATATCAGCCAAAGGGCTTAAGACGTCATCTGATGATTCGTTTTGAGTGCTATCAGTTGTTGCTTCATCACCTTGATCAATGCTATCTAAAGCAGGAGTATCTGAAATCGCGAGTTTTTCTTGGCGGCTTTTTTTGCGTTTGAGTAGTTGCATCAGTCAGTCTCCTGCTTATGGTCAGAAGTCTGCATGTTGGCAGGACTGTTGAGTAGGGCGTCCGCTTTATAATTTGGCACATATGGCGGCATTGGGAGCCGACGTGCTTTATCATAAGCGCCCAGTCGAAACCACATATTTTCCCACGGTCGGGTAGTGATGGTCTGAACAACTGGCGCTGCTTTGGCGTTGTCACCTATAGTTGCATCACCCACAGTTGTATCATCTACAACGTCACCGCTGTTACCGCGCTTCGATAATTGACCATTTTCTAATGTATCTGGCTGCTCGTCAGTGGCATAAGCATAGTCGAAGGCTTTTGGCGTGGATGATTGCTGCTTTTGTGTGCGGTTATTTTTATGAGCTTCGTCACCTTTACTGTTTTCAGCATTTGTAGATGCTTCAGAAGCAGGACTATGTGAGCTTTCAAAAGCTTTCATATTGCCGCGCATCTCAGCCATCTCACGCCTCATTTCAGCTTCAGTCTGGCGAATTTTGGCCAGTTCTTTTTGCATTTGCTGACGTGTCTCAGCCAAGTCAAGCTCAGCCTCTATTTCAGACTGCAATGTTGAGACTGTGCGGCGAATTTTGGCATACCATTGCCCAGCCGTGCGCGCTGCCTGTGGCAGTTTTTCTGGGCCCAGTACGATTAGGGCGATAACGCCAAAGAGAAGTAGTTCAGAAAACCCGATATCAAACATAATGGTCCGATGTCACTGTTTAGATGCTATACGTTATGCTTATCATCAACCTTGGTGGTTGAGCGCTCTTCAGTGTGTGCCGTTGCATCGTGGTCAAGAACCGCGTGTTTTTTGGCATGCTCTGTATTTTCATCTTTAACAGCTTCTTTAAAGCCTTTGACAGCACCGCCCAAATCTTTACCAGCATTTCTGAGTTTTGAGGTGCCAAACACGACAACGACAACGACCAATAGTATCAGCCAATGTGTAATAGAAAAACTACCCATAATGGTATCCTTGTGACCTGGTTTTGTGACTTGGTTTGCAGTCTTTATATGCCTGCTTTTAATTTGCAAAAAGGTCTATCTAGCAAACAAAAAGCATCGACATATAATGCGAGATAAAACAGAGCTATATTATAACCTGCACTTATTACAAATAGGTGAAAGCAACAATAATCCAATAAAATAGACGTTTATTTTTTATTTAGGCTTATCTAGCGGCTTTTTCATCGATACCGGATAGCCCAAAACGTCTGCCTAGCTCGTTTAATACGGCATCAGACTCTATATCAAACCATGCCAGTCCAACCAAGGTATGGAACCAGACATCGGCGACTTCATAGATCAGCTCATGACGAGCTTCATCATAGCTTGCTTTGTCTGCAGTCTCATCACAGTTAGCAAAATCTTTGGCAGCGATGATACTTTCTGTGCTCTCTTCACCGACTTTTTCTAATATCTTATTTAATCCTTTAGCGTACAGGCTGGCCACATAAGAGCTGTCGGCATCGGCTTGTTTGCGCTCTGCTAATACGCTATCGAGCTGCTGCAATACAGAGGCTTTATCGACTTGTGCTTGAGCAGTAACAGATTGGGATTGAGACACATCAGTAGAATCAGTATTCGCACCAGTGTTTTCCGTTTCATAAGTGTCGCTAGTAGATTCATGAGAATGATAAATATCCGCAGGGTCTTTTAATACTTTATCGACAGTTTGCCATTCAGGCGTTTGGCCTGATAAATCCAAACGCTGATAAAAGCACGACTCACGTCCCGTATGGCAAGCAATGCCGCCAGCCTGAGTCACACTAAGCACAATCACATCTGCGTCACAGTCTAGACGAATATCATGCACAGTTTGCGTATGACCTGATGACTCACCTTTATGCCACAGCTTGGCACGCGAGCGTGAAAAATAAACCGCTGTTTGTGTTTGTGCAGTGAGCTGTAATGCCTCTGCATTCATCCATGCCATCATCAAAATACGACCTGTCTGATGATCTTGAGCAATTGCAGGAATCAAACCATCATCATTAAAAGTTACGGCAGTCAGCCAAGCAGGTAAAGTCATAATGTATTTGTCGTCTTATAGGTAGAAAGTGAAAAAGAGTGGTAAGTAATTATACTACTTATGATTAAAGCGGGGAGATTATCTGAAATGCTCTGCAATATGCTGACAACTATCAATATGATGTCAGCTAAATGCGCTATAGAGTGCAACTATGCTAAATGACAGCATACTATTTATAACAAGCGATTCTACAGTCTAAATAAATGCGGATACAGCGCTTCTTTGATCGTATTATCAAGCTTGGTCACTTTATTGAGGTTAAAGTCGTAACCTCTAAAATGCTGGCGCGCCTTTGCTACTATCTCGCCCGTGTGCATCCGCGTGACCTTTAGTATTATATTACCGCCATTATCATATATAGGCTCGACACCCACTTCAAATAATAGCTCTTCTCGTACGCGGATACGGCTCACAATATCTAGCTGCAATTTATCAATAATCAAACCTTGATGGTCTGCATTAATTTCTTTGACACCTTTAGCGTATAGAAACCTTAGCCGCGCTTCGGACAATAGTGCTGTCAGAGATTCGACTGTCATGTGCTGTCCTGCGTCGGCTTCCGTATGACGCACACGCATCACTGTCTCAAAAACAAACAAGTCGTCGTCGAATACTAACTCTTGTTTTGACACACTATCTCCTAGAGTGATGGCCAAAGATTGTTCTACTTATCGTGCTGTAGGTAGCAGCACTGTTATTGTTATCGTCGTTATGACTGTGCATTCTAGCTTAAATATTCATGGTAAATAAGGTGGTTTTAATAGTGTTGATATGAAGATATAGCTCAGTCTCTACTTAAGCACAGCTTAGGCTGACATTCAATCTATTTGGATAAAAATCAGCCGTTTTATTAGCGTTTTTAGGAGAGCCGCTATCGCTTATTTGATGCTGATTACTTGTCTATATTGTCTACTAAAACCTCGCCAAAACTTTACTTGGCAAAACAAGGCACTATCTGCTAAAATAGCGCCTCCCACCTCGAGGCAAATAGAGGTTTAGTGGTTATTTATATAACGATTATTCAGCATGACTATTTGACGACCAGGTTCTAAAACAGAAAAAGAGGCAAATCATCATGAAAGTTAAGATGAAAACCAGAAGCGGCGCAGCTAAACGCTTCAAAAAAACAGCGAATGGCTTCAAGCGCAAACAAGCATTCAAAAGCCATATTTTGACCAAGAAATCAGCTAAGCGTATTCGCCAATTGCGTGGTCTTAAGTTGGTGCACAAGTCTGACGAAGCAGCAGTTCGTCGTATGTGCCCATACATTTAATAGCCTACCGTCATCTATCTTTGATTGAAAATATTTGACTTTGCAATCTGACAATGATGTTTGTTATTTAACGGCATCATCACTCGCTTAACAGTGATTAAAAAATCTTGGAGTAAATTATGGCCCGTGTAAAACGTGGTGTACAGGCAAATCGCCGTCACAAAAAAATCTTAAAGCGCGCAAAAGGCTACTACGGTGCCCGTTCACGTGTTTACCGCGTAGCGGTACAGGCAGTGACCAAAGCTGGTCAATATGCTTATCGTGACCGTCGCAACAAGAAACGTACTTTCCGTCGTCTTTGGATCGCACGTATCAATGCTGGTGCACGCTTAAACGGCTTAAGCTATAGCCGCTTCATCAATGGCATGAAAAAAGCAAACATCGCAATCGATCGTCGCGTCCTAGCAGACATCGCTATGCATGATGCAGCGACTTTCACAGCATTGGTCGAAAAAGCAAAAGCGGAATTGGCCTAAATATTAACCGTCCTTTAGGTATGATGCTTTTAAATAATTATTTATAAGCAATTGTCTAAATGGATAGGACTAATATTGATTAATAGTATGATATTAATAAAAGCTACCGCTGGTCGGTGGCTTTTTTTATATTAAATTATTTTAAGCGTGCTCTATATTGAAACTTTTTTGAGTAAAAATACGCTTATCATCGTCTAAATATTCAAGCCATTCTTCTAACCAGCCTTTATATTAATCTTTTATATAAACATAACTGGATAAATGGTTTGCAATATTTGGTCAAATCCCTACAATTAATAGTCCGTTCAAATCAGGAATAATGCGTCTTATGACTAACCCTGCTGCCACCAACGACTTGTCGGCGCTACCGACCTTGTCTTCAGAGCTTAATGAGCTTAACGAAGCTCAGCTTACCGAATTTGCAAATGCTGCTGAAGCTCTAATCCTACAAGTAACTGATGCGCGTACACTGCAAGATTTTCGTGTGCAATTGACTGGTAAAAAGAGTCCGTTAACGGGCTGGTCAAAGCAGATGGGCAAGCTCGATGCTGATGATAAAAAAACTTATGGCGGCTGGTTGCATCAAGTACGTAGCCGCATTCAGCAAGCACTGACAGACCAACAGCAGCAACTAGAAGTTGCAGCGCTCAATGCCAAGCTAGAAAGCGAAAGCATTGATATCACTTTGCCTGCTCGTGGTGGCCAAAAGGGTCATCTGCATCCAGTAACTATGATTACTCAGCGTATGCAGCAGTATTTTATTCAAGCAGGTTTCAATGTCGCAACTGGCCCCGAAGTCGAGAGCGACTACTATAATTTTGAAGCGTTAAATATCCCGTCGCACCATCCTGCGCGCGCGATGCATGACACCTTTTATTTCGATGCGCATTATCTACTGCGTACGCACACTAGTCCTGTTCAGATTCGTACCATGGAAAAAAATGAGCCGCCGATTCGCATCATTTGCCCAGGCCGTGTTTATCGTAATGACTCAGACCAAACCCACTCGCCAATGTTCCATCAGCTAGAAGGCCTTATGGTCACCGAGTCGAGCACTTTTGCTGAGCTAAAAGGTTTGATTAGTGAGTTTCTAGAAGCATTTTTTGCCAAAGAGCTGACCGTACGTTTCCGTCCGTCGTTTTTCCCATTCACTGAGCCTTCAGCAGAAGTGGATATCTTAGATGATAATGGCAAATGGCTTGAAGTGATGGGCTGCGGCATGGTACATCCACAAGTATTGACCAATTGCGGTATCGATAGCGACAAATACACAGGCTTTGCTTTTGGTATGGGTATCGAGCGCTTTGCAATGTTGTATTACGGTATTGATGACTTGCGCTTATTTTTCCAAAATGACGTGCGCTTCTTAAAGCAATTTGGCTAGAGTTTTCCTTATACCTATATAGTTAGTTCAAGATAATTTAGATCCAAGGAAGGCGAGTGAAAGTGCTACAAATCGTAGACTGAGCGAGCCTGACGCTGTATCTAACTTATATAAGATTGACTATAGCAAGTGAATTCGCCAAGCTTTACTCCAACATCTTTATTATAAAATTCTGATCCGAGATATTTATGAAAATTAGCGAACAGTGGCTACGTCAGTGGGTAAACCCTACAAATACTAGCGAACAGTTAGCCGAACAGTTGACTATGGCAGGTCTTGAGATTGATGATCGCTATGCGGTTGCCCGTGCTTTTAGCGGTGTGGTTGTCGGTGAAGTCATCAGCATTGAGCAGCATCCTGATGCAGATAAATTGCGTGTTACTCAAGTAAATATCGGTGACGCTGAGCCATTACAAATTGTCTGCGGTGCTCCTAACGTGACCGTCGGTATGAAAGCGCCTGTCGCTACCGTTGGTGCGGTATTGCCAAGCGATGATAAGAAAGGGTTTAAAATCAAAAAGAGTAAGCTACGCGGTGTGGCCTCAAACGGCATGCTATGCGGTGCTTCTGAAATTGATTTAGTCGATGATATAGATGGTTTGCTTGAGTTGCCTGAAGATGCACCAGTTGGTACGGATATCCGTGAATATCTAGGTCTAGATAATCAAGTATTGGATATCTCAATCACCCCAAACCGTGGTGATTGCTTTAGCGTACGTGGTATCGCTCGCGAGATTTCAGTCATCAATGACTTGCCTGTACAGTTGCCAGAGATTCCTGACAATGTAGTCGCTTCTGATAATGGTGCAACGCCCGCTGTGACAGTCGATGCAAAGGAAGCGTGCCCTCGCTATCTGTTGCAATCGATTCGTAATATTGATCGTAGCATCGATACTCCGAAATGGATGCAAGATGCACTGGTACAGTCAGGACTACGTTCACACAACTTCTTGGTCGATGTGACCAACTATGTATTGATGGAATTAGGTCAACCGTTACATGCGTTTGACGCAGACACGATCGAAGGTGATATCGTTGTACGTTTGGCAAAGCCTGATGAAACCATTACTTTGCTGAATGAGCAAACCGTTACCTTGACCGGTGATGAACTTGTGATTGCTGATGATAAAGGTGCCTTGGCACTGGCTGGTATCATGGGTGGTCAGCGTAGCAGTGTCACCGATAGTACGACCAATATCGTGGTAGAAAGCGCTTTCTTTAATCAACTGGCTATCGCTGCACGCGCACGCCGTTTTGGATTGCACACCGATGCCTCGCAGCGTTTTGAGCGTGGGGTCGATTTTGAATTGCCAGCATTGGCGTTGGCACGAGCTTGTGATTTAATCACCAGTATCACTGGCGGTGAAGCTGGACAAATAGTCACGGCTGAAAACCTTGAGCATTTGCCAGCGCGCGCGCCAATTACATTGCCAATCGCGAAAGTTCGTGATGTCATTGGGATTGATATTGAGCCATCTGAGATGGTACGTATCTTGACCCAATTGGGTTTTGATGTAGAGCAGCAGAGCGATTCACTAGTTTGCAAGCCGCCATCTTATCGTTTTGATATGAGTATCCGCGAGGATTTAATCGAAGAGATTGCTCGTATCTATGGCTATGACAATATTCCAAGTGTCCTGCCACATTTGCAAGTCAGTATGGATTATGATGATACTGCAGATTTGACCCATGAGATGAAGCTATCATTAGTCGACAACGGCTATATGGAAGCGATCAGCTTTAGCTTTAGTGATGCAAAACTAGAAGCATTGCTTGACGACGAAGCGCTAGGAGAGGTGTTGGCACTAGCAAACCCTATCTCTAGTGATTTAGCCGTTATGCGTCGTACTTTGCTATCGAGCCTACTGCCTTGCGTGCAATATAACTTGAATCGTCAGCAGCCACGTGTACGTTTTTTTGAAACGGGTCTTAGCTTTGTTGGACAAAGTATTAGTGACTTAGTACAAACGCCAAGTATTGCTTTAGTCGCAGTTGGTGATATATGGAGCGAGCAAGCTTATCAAAACCGCGCCTTAGATTTTTATGACCTAAAGCATGATATTGAGCAGCTATTACCAGCACAAATCGATAGCGCACGTATCCGCTATGAGCGTAGTACGCTGAGCTTCCTGCATCCAGGACAAAGCGCTGAGTTATATATCGATGATGTATATATTGGTTGGTTGGGCCAGTTGCACCCAAATACTGCTAAGCAATTAGATCTGCCTACTACATGGGTCGCTCAATTGTCACTGGCACCGCTATTGACGATTGCACGTGAGCAGCATGCTATCACGACACCAAACAAGTTCCCACAAGTACGCCGCGATATTGCTATCTTGGTAGACAGTGACATCAGTTTGCAGGCACTAGAGACAACGGTGCGAACTGCAGCAGGTAATTTGTTGACTGATCTTTGGTTATTTGATGTTTATCAAGGTGACAAAGTACCAGCAGGCCAGCGCTCACTAGCGTTTGCATTGATATGGCAAGACAGTACGCAAACGTTGTCTGACGAAGCCGTCAAGACTGCCACAGATAAAGTGGTACAAGCGCTAACTGACCAGCATTCTGTACAGCTGCGCGACAGCTAACATCTACTATTTATTATACCCAATGCTCTGTAGTCTTTTTACCATGAGGCTACGGAGCATTGCTATTCATAGAATAAGTTAAGTGGTTATTAATAAAGGATTTTAATGAAGACTTTGTTAAAAAATGCTCAAAAAACCTTTATAATAGCTAGCCTTAACCCTCATACCGCTAAACCATGATATTCGACATCACGACATAGCATAGGAGTCGTACTGTGAGCACCTTAACCAAATCTGACATGATTGAGCATTTGATGAGTCACATGCACCTAACACGCCAAGAAGGCCGTTGTTTGGTAGAGAACTTTTTTGATGAGCTGTCGGAGAGTTTGATTGACGGCAAAGAGGTCAAGCTTTCAGGCTTTGGCAACTTTGAGCTTAAAGATAAAAACAGCCGTCCAGGCCGTAACCCTAAAACAGGGGAACCTGTTGCAGTATCCGCGCGCCGTGTGGTTACCTTTAAAACAGGACAGAAATTTCGTCAAAAGGTTGACGAGCGTTTGTTTGATAGCTAATACCTAATTTGGCATTATCCTAAATAATAGCGTGCCTGCTTTATCGTGAGTTTCCAAGAATGCTAGTGCGTATTTGCACTTAGTTATTTTTTTGCATACATTTACGTATTTAGAGATTGCAGCATGACTCGTACACTATGGTTATTTATAACGTAGCATCTTACTAAGATCATAAATGATAGACGTAAAAAAAGAGAGCATAGGCTCTCTTTTTTTTTACTGCAGTTTATCTATTGTATGAACAATAAATTACTGAGCTTCTTCAACTACAACTTCATCAGCTGCATCAACAGCAGCAGTATCAGTTTCGCTAGCTACGTCTACGCTAGTAGTAGTACCGTCTACAGGAACTTCAGCGTCCATTTCGTCAGTAGCAGTTGCTTCTTGAGCATCAGCGATGTCAGCTTCAGCGCCAGCAACAGCAGCGTCAGCATCAGCAGTCATTTCGCCTTCAGCAGCAGCTTCGTTTAGCTCTTCAGAAGCGTCTTGCACTTCTTCTTGCGCGTCAGATAAATCTTCTGCAGCGTTTTCTTTGTTGCTATCACAGGCAGTAAGGCCCATAGTTGCAGTCATGATACCAGCTAGAGCAAGTAATTTAAGTTTCATATGGTTTTCTCCGGAAAAATGAAATGAGCAGTAGCAGCAACAAAGGTCAAAATCTGAGATTTCTCAAATTTCAACTAGTCTTAGTTACAGCTACTCAGCTTCCACGCATTCTATATGTTTTCTATGTAAATGAAAATAGCCTGTACAATTAAGTAACAATAAAAGTTAAAATAATATTTTACTTTGTTTGTTCGATATACTTTTTAATACAAGAAACCAGATTAATCGACGTATAATCAATGACATCAGAGGGATTGTGAGCTTTTTTGGTTCTCATTTTTTGTCTTGAATTGTTGATATTAACCCCGTTTTCATGGATAAAAATGAATTTAAATGGTGAGATGGTCATCCTGTATTACATAAATCATAGTTAAGTTAGCAATTTTATGGGTTTCTACTTGCTTTTAGGATAGTAGACTAAGTCATAGCGTGAATTAACTGGCCAAATAATATATAACATCAGTAATGATTAATAGAAGTAGTGGCTAATAGAGATAGTGATTAATAGAAATAATGAATCAATCTATATTTGAGGAATAGAACTATGAAATGGCAAGGTAGACGAGGTAGTTCGAATGTGCGCTCTAGCACAGGTGGCGGTAAGATGATCGGCGGTGGTATTGGCGGCATTATTATCGCAGGTATTTTATGGTTGGTATTTGGAGTAAACCCAATGACCGCTTTACAGACAGGTCAAGCGGTTACAGGTGGTGGCAGTGAGTCATCTACCGAGCTGGCAACCAGCACAGACCGAGACACGCAGTTTGTGAAAGTTGTACTAGCAGATACAGAAGAAGTCTGGCATCAAATCTTTAACGAAGCTGGTAGCACTTATCAAGAGCCGTCATTGATTTTGTTTAATGGTCAGGTTAGCTCGGCATGTGGTAGTGCTAGCTCTGCAACAGGTCCATTTTATTGTCCAGGGGATCAGACTGTTTATTTGGATACGTCATTCTTTGTAGAGATGCGTCAGAATCTTGGTATTTCAGGCGATCAGCAAGGCTCTGGTGGTGAAGAGAACCAAGGCAAGGCTGGCGATTTCGCACAGGCCTACGTGATAGCACATGAAGTAGGTCATCATGTACAGACGCTACTGGGCATTAGCCAACAGGTTAATGAAGCTCGTCAGCAAGTGACCCAAGCACAGTCCAATAAGCTATCAGTATTGCAAGAGTTACAAGCGGATTGTTTCGCTGGTGTATGGGCCCAGCGCAATCAAGAACGTGTACAGTTTTTAGAGGCTGGTGATCTTGATGAAGCGGTGAATGCAGCTAGTCAAATTGGTGATGATCGTCTAGCGAAAGCGAGTGGTGGTGCAGTAGTGCCCGATAACTTTACTCATGGTACCAGTCAACAACGTGTCGAATGGTTCACCCGTGGTCTAGAAAGCGGTAATGTACAATCTTGCGATACGTTCAGCGGTGCACTTTAATGGCCATATGTATTAATAACTGTGTATTTGACTAATGATGTATTTCTAATACTAATGTTTTTGATTATAAGTCTAGCGCATGGACTTATAATCGAAATTAAGACATAAAAAAGTCTGCAACGAATTGCAGGCTTTTTTATCATCTTTTATCTGATATTACTCAATCAATTGTCAAATAATATCAGCGTAGAAAGATTTAGTTGTTGTCAAGAACATAACCACCAGCACCGCCAATCGCTGCACCAGCCAATGCGCCACGAGCGATATCTTTGCTGTCGCCTTTGCTTCTAATAAGAGCACCAGCGGCTGCGCCAGCGGTAGCACCTTTAGCTGTATTGCTCATACCGCTATAAGAGTTACAACCAGTCATGATTAGGGCTGAGCTAGTAATTGCAGTCATTGCGATCGTTTTAGCAAATTTCATATTATCACCTATTAAGTCATCAAGTTTAAAATACAATACCTTCAAAATACTGTGTCCATGATATTTTCAAGTACATTCCTACTGTCTGTCATAATAATCCGTTACTAATAATATAGTCGTAGTAAAAACGCTAAACTTTGCAAATAAGATGTAAGCGATGTTGCCGTACTGTATCATCAGTAGTGCTTGTGAATGACAGAGCAGCATAGTTTAATTGGCTTAACTATTAATATTTGGATGCTGTCATAAAAAAGACTACCTATAGGTAGTCTTAATATCAAATCGAAGCTGAATATGTCTAGCAAACTAACTAAGAATTAGTTTTGTGATTTACGCTTCATTTGCTCAAAGAATTCATCATTGGTTTTCGCTTCTTTTAGGCGGTCCAACAAGAACTCAGTGGCTTGTACGCCATCCATCGGTTGAAGCAGTTTGCGTAAAATCCATACTTTACGCAGCTTGTCTTCGTCCAATAGACGCTCTTCGCGGCGTGTACCAGATTTTTTGATATTAATCGCAGGGAATACACGTTTTTCAGCCAAGTCACGCTCAAGCGTAATCTCTTGGTTACCAGTTCCCTTAAATTCTTCAAAAATAACGCTATCCATCTTACTACCAGTATCAATCAATGCACTGGCAATAATGGTCAAACTACCACCTTCTTCCACGTTACGCGCAGCACCAAAGAAACGTTTTGGACGTTCTAGAGCATTGGCATCTAGACCACCCGTCAATACTTTGCCTGATGATGGGATAACCGTATTATAAGCACGTGCTAGACGCGTAATTGAATCAAGTAAAATCACCACGTCTTGCTTATGCTCAACCAAACGTTTGGCCTTTTCGATGACCATTTCAGCCACTTGTACGTGACGCTGTGGCGGCTCATCAAAAGTAGAAGCAACCACTTCACCGCGTACTGTACGCACCATCTCGGTGACTTCTTCTGGACGTTCATCAATCAATAATACGATTAAATAGCATTCAGGATTATTACGAGTGATTGATTGTGCGATGGTCTGTAGCAACATCGTTTTACCCGCTTTCGGCGGTGCAACGATGATAGAACGCTGACCTTTACCAATCGGAGCGATTAGATCGATGATACGACCAGTCAAATCTTCAGTAGTTCCGTTACCAAGCTCAAGTTTTAAATGCTCAGTTGGGAATAGGGGTGTCAGGTTCTCAAAGATAAGCTTATGACGTGAGCGATCTGGCGTATCAAAGTTAATCTCGCCGACTTTCAATAATGCAAAATAACGCTCAGAATCTTTTGGTGGACGAATCGTACCAGCGATACTGTCACCAGTTTTTAGACTGAAACGGCGAATTTGGCTAGGGCTGACATAAATATCATCAGGACCGGCTAAATATGAGCCTTCTGATGAGCGCAAAAATCCAAAACCATCAGGAAGAACCTCAAGTACGCCGTCACCATAAATGGCTTCACCGTTACGCGCATGGGTTTTTAGAATAGCAAAGATAATGTCCTGTTTACGGCTACGAGCCATATTATCAAGACCCATTTCTTTGGCGATAGCCAATAGCTCAGCGATTGATTTTTTCTTTAATTCAGTAAGATTCATAGATAGGTCATTAGCAATTGATCAGATGAGAGATGCCATTAGCAGCACAAGTCACGACAGTGATTAAAATAACGGTAATATGATGATATGGGTGTGTGCACAGCGCTGTAGTTTATGTAGTTTTGGTTTTATATGTCTGCTTATGTACGCATTGCCATCATTGGAGGCAAGGTAATAAGAAATAAGGATAAAAAAGGCTACATAAGAGTCTGCGTCAAAAACTCAATATCAGTAATTGCGTTTAGTCATTTTGTTCAGCAATGGTGTTTATAATGACGATTGTGTTTTTGTTGATAAACACGAGGAGAATAGCGACAAGATACTTAGGAAAACAGTTGGTTTTCTCTTGTCAGCAGACTATACGGTCTTCACAATAGCGTTGTCAATAAATTTTGCCAAAAAAGTCACATTATCGAGTTTTTTGCACAAAAAACAAGCAAAAAAGCCACTATCTTAGTCAGATAATGGCTTTCTCGGTTATTCTATTTTACCCGCTCAAGGTAACCTAGAGCGAGCAAATGTAACTTATAAATGCTTGTCTAGTACTTTAGCCAATTCAGCTTTTGGCTGTAGGCCCATTACTGAATCAACTTTTTCGCCATCTTTGAATACAAATAGCGTTGGGATGTTACGAATACCGAAACGGCTAGCCGCTTGTGGGTTGTTGTCTACGTCTACTTTAACGATTTTAACTTTACCTTGGTACTCAGTCGCTAGATCTTCTAAAATAGGAGCAATGGCTTTACAAGGACCACACCATGGCGCCCAGAAGTCTACTAGTACAGGTACGTCTGATTGTAGAACGTCTTGATCAAAGTCTGTGTCGGTAGTATGTACAATAAGGTCTGACATAATTTTATCTCTCTTGTTTTATTACTTCTATCACCACTCATCAACATATATATTGGTTTAGTAATAAATCAGTTGGTGGTCAAAGAATTGTTTAGAAGGGGTGAAAATGTGCCATTATATTAACATGTTTGCCCTAATTTGACAGATACAGGCTGGTTAAATTGTTTAACAACTAGTATTAGCACAATAAATCGAAACGGTGCAGCACAAGAGTGTCTAATCTGTTATTTAATACGATTATCCTTATCAAAGTATGTATCTCAGCAAGGTAGAAGTCTTATGTTTACCTCGTTTACATAGTAGCTAGTGATTAGTAGCTAGCGATATTAATAACGTTAAAAATCAGTCAAAGTTTTGCCCTTTTGTCCATATAACCGTTGCTCATAAAGTGGCTATCGTGCCAAATATAGCTATCATGTCCAAAAGATTAACCACCAAAAATCCTTATCTTAAAACCAATTTACATAAGTAGTTAAATTTATGCCTTTTACCGATGAAGAAGTTAATGCCCTCAATGCCCAAGAAGGCGCTTATCCGCTTGAGTTTTTCAAAAAATTTGCGCAAGAAATTACGGTTTACGAAGACGATGACATTTGGGTGGTTGATAAACCTGCAGGCCTATTAAGCGTCGATGGTAAAACACTCAAAGTCAGTCTGCTTGCTCGTCTTGAGCGTGCCAATCCAGCTGTCAAATTGATTCACCGCTTAGATATGGACACCTCGGGACTGCTTATTTTTGCAAAAAATGCAGCAGCGCAAACCAATATCAGTAAGCAATTTATCGAGCGTCTACCGCAAAAGAAATACCAAGCGCGTGTCTTTGGTAAGTGGGAGCATGTCGGCGCAACTGGTGAGATATCAGTACCAGTGCGCTATGAGCCAAGTACCAAACCGCGCCATATCGTCGATCACGACTGGTCAAAGCATGCGCTGACGCTATACGAAGTTGTGGCTCATGAAACCTGTAATGGCGAGGCAGTCACTCGGGTCATGCTAAAGCCAGTCACAGGCCGCAGTCATCAGCTACGCGTACATATGGTGTATGTCGATCATGTGATGATTGGCGATCCGATTTATGCTGAAGGTGCGGCATTAGAGATAGCTCCAAGATTGAACTTACATGCACAGCAATTGCGTTTAAAGCATCCAGTACTGGGTGCTTGGATGGACTGGGAGAGTCCCTGCCCATTTTAAGAGTTAGATTTTACCACTTGCTGTTAATAGATGCGATAAACAGCGGCTCTAAAGCCAGCTATAAAATGCCAGTCATGTAAATACAAGGATGAAAGTATGCTTGATATCACCACGACCAAACAGGCTATCAAAAACCGCTTTAAAGGTAACAAGTCAAAGACAGATAAAGTAGCCGACTATGAAGTATTGATCATCGGTGCGGGTATTGCAGGTATTGGTATGGCTTGCCGTTTACAGCAACAGCAGCATAAAGGCCTATTCGGTCATAAAGCTCCCAAAAAGCAAAAGCAGGTAAATTCGACTAATAAGCATAAACCTCCACAGCGCTTTGCTATCTTAGAAAAGCGTGCTGATTTGGGTGGTACATGGGATTTATTTACCTATCCGGGGATTCGCTCTGACTCTGACGCACTTACCTTTGGCTATAATTTTAGGCCGTGGCTTGATTATAGAATGCTTGCAGCAGGCGATGATATCAAGCGCTATATCTCCGATACGGCACGCGAGTTTGGGGTGTCCGAACATATCCACTATCAGCATGAAGTTCAGCAGATATCCTGGTCTAGTGAGGATCAACAGTGGTCAGCAACCATCAAAGACCATGCAAGCGGTGAGATGTTTGTTAAGACTGCCAGGTTTATCGTAGGTGCCACGGGTTATTATGATTATGAGCAAGGCTATCGCCCTCATTTTGATGGAGAGGAGGGTTTTTACGGTCAAATCGTTCATCCACAGCACTGGAATAATCTAGACTATGATGATAAAAAAGTCGTCGTTATTGGTAGTGGTGCCACAGCGATGACGTTGCTACCTGCGCTAGTAGATAAAGACAGTGATCAGTGTGCGCGTCATGTCACGATGCTGCAGCGTACGCCGACCTATGTGGCAAGCGTGCCGGGTGATGACCATGCTATTGACTGGCTATCTGGCAACTTTTCTCCTTTATCAAAAGAGCAGGCCTATACGGTATTACGCGCGCGCAACGTGTTACGGCAACAAGGCCTTTACAAAGTTGCGACTCATGCACCCAAGGTGATGAAGGCAGTCTTAAAACATGGGGTGAAAAAAGAGTTAAAGGGTAGCGGCGTTGATAGCAAGCATTTTGTGCCTGACTATAATCCATGGGATCAACGAGTATGTGCGGTGCCTGATGGTGATTTATTCAAAGCCCTGCAGGACAAACGCGCAACAGTAGTGACCGATCAAATCAGCCACTTTACTGAAACAGGAGTTATGCTGCAATCTGGCCAGCATCTCGACGCTGATATCATCGTTACTGCGACTGGCTTAAAGCTACAGATGTTGGGCGGGGCTGCGGTATATATCGATGGTCAAGCTGTCGATATTGGCACGCGTATGACCTACAAAGCAGTCATGATAGAAGACATACCTAATCTGGCAGCACTGTTTGGCTATACCAATGCTTCGTGGACACTAAAAATCGATTTGGCTTGTCAATATGTAGTGAGGGTGCTGGGATATATGCATAAAAACCGCTACCAAGTCGCATTACCACAAGCACAGACTGCAGATATGACAGCCTGTGCCCAAGCAGATACCGTAATGGGTTCGCTATCGTCTGGTTATGTCAGACGCGGCAAAAACGAGCTACCTAAGCAAGGCGATCGCTATCCTTGGTTTGTGACCAACAACTATCTAAGCGATCGAATCATGCTTAAGTATCGCAAGATAAAAGACGACTGGTTACGATTTAGTCGTTAGCATCTTGGTAATTATTAATGATGGTTGTCGATGAAATCGGCCACTTGCTTGCTTAACATCTGCCATAAGGTCTCTTGGGCGCTTTTGCTGCCCCATGCATTATGCGGACTAAAGATAACACGCGGATGGTCGCTGATACTGAGCAAAGGGTCATTATCGGCGATCGGTTCTTGTTCAAACACATCGCTAGCATAGCCGATGATTTGCTCACTATTAATCGCGTCAGTTAATGATTGACTATCAACAATGCCGCCACGTGCGACGTTGACGATGAGCGGTTGTTTAACCATTTTCGCCAGAGTGTCTTTATTAATAAGATGCTCAGTTTGTTCATTCAATGGACAGTGCAGACTGATCACATCCGCACGCGCTAATACTTCATCAAACGCGGTATAGTCGTCGCTGCGTGGTTCGCGTCCTTGGTGCTCTGCCCACAGTACGGTCATACCAAAGGCACGAGCGATTTCGGTTACGCGATTGCCGATGGTGCCAATACCAATGATACCTAGCGTCTTATCCTCCAAATCTATCAGCGGAATATCCAGCAGGCAAAAATTGCCGTTTGCCAGCCACGTGCCATCAGCGACTTTCTGATGATAATGAATACCAGCACGCATCGCTGTCAGCATGAGCATAAATGTGTGTTCGGGCACGCTTTTGACCGCATAACCAGCGACATTGAACAGCGCAACACCGTGCTTATCGCAAGCCTCTTGATCGACGTTATTCATGCCAGTGGCAGTCAGTTGAATAAGCTTGAGTTTCGGTAGTTGCTCTATTACTTCTGCACCGATTTGCACTTTATTAGTGATAATAATATCGGCGTCTTTGCAGCGTTCAATGATGACAGCCGTGTCTTTTGGCGTGTCGTTATAAGTGATGTAATCGCTCACACCCATTGGCGCGGGCAGGTCAATACCTTCAGAAAAAGTACCTTTATCTAAAAAAACGGCTTGCATGGCTAGTCCTTACTTATTGTTGTCTTATAGATAATTAGCGAATAAACGGCTATCGCATGAATCCTTATCGGCTTAATGTAGCACGTTGGTATTTTTAGTCAAAAACGAATCGGCCAAATATCGATTGAATATACATAAGCTGCTGATAAGATAGGACAATCTGTATTATTTAACAATCGTGTATTTGTCTGACATAGTATCGATTAAATAGCTGATAAAATCATAGCTATCGCAAGCTGCCTCTTGAAAAGTCAACTTAACGCACTCATCTACCCGCTAACGTTATATAATGGTTGGGCTTAACGATTGGCTTGATTGGTGTTGTGGCACTTCTTCTATGTCTTTTTGACATTTTATGGTGTGAACAACCTTATTTAGCTATTGTTAGCCGCCATTGCTGTTTTCTAAGCTATCTATCTAAATTTCATTATCTGAGTACAAAAGACATCGCCTTATGACTATCTCTATTGCTTCATTGCACAGTACTGAATTCGCCGTTGGTCAACGTTATTTATCTGATACGGAGTCTGAGCTCGGCTTAGGTGTGGTCATCGATGTTGACGACCGATGTGTGCATATTTTATTTCCGCAAAGTGAAGAGACACGCGTCTACGCAAAAAACTCTGCGCCATTATCGCGCGTGGTGTTTAAGGTTGGCGATACTATTTATGACCAAGATGGCAAAAGCTATACGGTCAATGCTGTCGATGAAGTCATGGGTGTGCTCAAATATGGCGTCGATGAGCACGAGGGCGGCACTGCTTCTAAAGGAATAATGGAAACCCGCCTTGCGGCTAATATCACGTTGGCCAAGCCACTTGAGCGTTTGCTTGCTGGCCGTATTGAACGTGGTGATTGGTATGAGCTGCGTCAAGATATCCTGCGCATGCAGTCAGCGCTAGCAGGTCATCCACTAAAAGGTCTAATGGGTGCACGTGTCGATATCATCGAGCATCAGCTATATATCGCACATGAAGTCGGCAAACGTATCGCGCCGCGTGTACTACTGGCTGATGAAGTTGGCCTTGGTAAAACCATCGAAGCGGGCATGATTATTCATCAGCAGTTGCTAACGGGCAAAGCTGAGCGTGTATTGATTTTGGTGCCAGATAGTTTGCAGTACCAATGGATGATTGAGCTACGTCGTCGCTTTAATCTAAACTTTGCTTTGTTTGATTTGGTGCGTACTGCGGCTATTAAAGAACACGATCCTGAACAAAACGTCTTTGCCACTGAGCAATGTATCATTGGTGGTATGGATCTGTTGCTCGACCACCCAGACTTATACGACCAAGCGATGGATGCAGGGTTTGATTTATTAGTCGTTGATGAAGCGCATCATCTGCATTGGGATGAAGCACAGGGCGGCAATGATAAGTATGACTTGATTGCAGATTTCGCCGAAGAAACGCCGGGCGTGATGCTATTGACAGCAACGCCAGAGCAGCTTGGTGCGCAAAGTCACTTTGCCCGTTTGCGTCTGCTTGATCCAGATCGTTTTGATGATTTGGATGAGTTTATCGATGGTCAAGAAGCTTTTGCAGAGACAGCAGCAGTTGCTGGTGTCTTAATAGAAGAAAAGCCATTGAATGAAGGACAAATCGCTGCTTTGAGTAGTTTATTAGACATTAGTATTGAAGAGCTATCTTCAATCAATGAAGATGAAAAACTACGAACGCATGCACTAAATGAGCTGTTAGATCGTCATGGTACAGGTCGTATTTTGTTCCGTAATACTCGTGAGAGTGTCAAAGGATTCTATGGCCGTAGTAGTCAGCCATATCCATTGCCACTTCCTGAAGCATGGAAAGATAGCTATCAAACCAATGGCAAGTTGCGTGAGCAGCTATGGGGCGAAGAAAACCAACCAGACGGTGGCTGGCTAGAAGATGATCCACGTGTTTCTTGGTTGATTGATATTTTGCGCGGTGAGCTTAAGCATCAAAAAGTCCTATTAATCGCTCGTAGTGGTGCGACGGTAGAGAGTTTAGAGGCGGTATTGCGTCTGCATGCAGGCATTAAGACAGCTATCTTTACTGAGCAGATGACTTTGCTTGAGCGTGACCAAGCAGCTGCATTCTTTGCAGATAGTGAAGGCGCACAGATACTACTGTGTTCGGAGATTGGTTCAGAAGGTCGTAACTTCCAGTTTGCAAGCCAGTTGATACTATGGGATCTACCTGCTAATCCAGATACGTTAGAGCAGCGTATTGGCCGTCTAGATCGTATCGGTCAGACGCAGCAAATCATGCTACATGTGCCTTATGTGCAAGGTACAGCGCAAGAGCGTCTGTATCAGTGGTATAACGATGCGCTGAACATGTTCAATCAGATATCGCCTACGGCACAAAGCGTACAAGAGCAATATATCCAAGAGCTCAAGCCAATGCTTGAGGGTGCTGATACCGCTGAAAACAATGTCATCTTGCAAGACATTATTGACGAGGCGCTACAGACACGTTTGGGACTAGAAGCACAGCTACAAGCTGGTCGTGATCGCCTGTTAGAGTACAACTCATGCCGTCCGCGTGTCGCAGGTCGTATCGCCGATGCTATGCGTGACTTTGATGGTAATAATCTATTACCGCACTTCATTGAGCGTTTCTTTGCCTCTGCCAATATCGATCATAACATCCAGCGTGATGGCTCGTGGGTCATCGCGCCTATCGACAGCACTGAGATTAGTGACTATATCGACGGGTTGCCGCTTGGCGATGAAGATGGCATGACCTTGACCTTCGAGCGTGAGCAAGCGCTGCAGCGTGAAGATATCGACTTTATCACGCATGAGCATCCATTGATGCGCGCCATCTACGAGCTGGCGAGCACCAGCACCTTTGGTAATACCACTGTGGCTATGCTCAAAAGTGCCGCTGTACCGCAAGGCATGGTACTGCTAGAGGTGAACTTCCGTGTTGAAGCCATCGCACCAAAGCTGCTTAACTTGCCCGCTACATTGACCACACAAAACATCCGCGTATTCATCAGTGAGCAGGGCAGTGACTTATCTGCTCGTATCAGTGCTGATATGATCATGCCGCACGTTGAGCGATTGGATAAAAATCGTGCCCGCCAAGTTATCAAGGTACGCAGCGATGTTATTGAGCAGCGTTACTATGAAGCTGAAGATATCGCACGCGCGCAAATCGCTGAGATTGGTGAGCAAGCAAGTAGCCGCTTTAGTCAGCAATGGTCGCGCGAGATCAAACGTCTCAAGCATCTGCAAACTATCAATCCAAACGTACGTCCTGAAGAGATTGAGCGTTTAGAGCAGCTTAAAGCTCAAGGTGAGCAAGCACTTGGTAACTTGTCATTAGTGCCGGACTCTATTCGTGTACTCGTAGCAGTTAAGCCATAAACATCGACGTATTTGTCAAAAACGAGGTGTTGTTATACATCTCGTTTTTTTATGGTTGAGATTACTTGCTTTGCTCTTTAGTTGCGATTTGTCTGACAAAAACTGATAAGCAATACTTATGAGTAAGCCGACAGTCACTAGTCAAAGCCACCAATATTGGGTAAGATGTTTACCTTTTCTATAGAAAATAAATATTCGGTGATAACATCGCTAACGATGTCTGTATGTTTATTTTAAGGTCTCCTTCGACAGATCTTAACCAGTGATCTCGCATTATTTTACATTCAAATATGATGGCTATATGGCATCAATATCATCAGATGCTGAGCGTTTTTGATAAAAATAAGGAAACATATCGTCATGTCCGATAATCTACAACTGATTGATGAGCTGCTGGCTACTATCGCGCTTATTGAAGTTACCCCTGATGTATTTGAGGGTAAAAGCCATGACTATGTGGGCAGTCGTATATTTGGTGGGCAAGTGCTCGCTCAAGCGATTATGGCAGCGGCTCATACATTAGATAAAGACAAACCTTGTCACTCACTGCATGGATATTTTTTGCGTGGTGGTGATATTAACCAACCGGTGATATACCAAGTCCGTCGATTGCGTGATGGTCGTAGCTTGTCTGCACGTGAAGTCACCGCTATTCAGTACAAAGAAGTACGTGGTAAGCCGCCTGTTGAGCAAGTAATATTTTCAATGATTGCCTCGTTCTCTCCGATGGAAGATGGGCTTGAGTATCAAGAAGACATGCCTGTCTATCCACCGCCAGAAGACTTGCTAACAGAACAAGATTTAAAAGAAGAGAATGTCGGAAAAGTGCCAGAAGCGCTAAAAGCAAGATTTATGCGCCGCCGTCATGTCGAGATTAAGCCAGTAAAGCCGCGTAATCCGATTAGCCCAGAACCAATGAAGCCTAAACAAGCAAACTGGCTACGCATTCGTGAATTGGGCAATCAGCCAGTGGCTATTCAGCAGGCACTATTGGCATTTTCGTCAGACTTTTATTTGGTTGGCACAGGGCTAATGTCACATGGTGTTAGCTTTATGACCAGTGGCCTGCAAGCTGCCAGTATCGATCACTCAATGCATTTCCATCGTGATTTTGATTTGAATAAATGGATGCTGTACGACATGTGGAGTGATACCACGTCTAATGCAAAAGGATTGAATCATGGCCAGTTTTGGCAAGATGGCAAACTGGTCGCTACCGTTCAACAGGAAGGCCTCATGCGTTTACGTGTGCCAAAGTCTTAGAGTACTGTAGGCTCAGCTGCCTTTATATTGTCATCATAAAAAAGCGACTCGTTATTAATAATGAGTTGCTTTTTTTATTCCAATTTCTTACTCTAAGATCTTAACCATCGCGCGAGGTAGCCCTAGGCTGTCTTGCGCTTTTTGTTCGGTTAACCACTTAAAGTCGATTTCAGCCGCTGCTAATTTCTGATTTAGCTCAGTTACCAGAGTCGCGTCAATCGTCAATTTACGCGGGGTCAAATACCAGTGAAAATGCGTCAGCGAATGCTTAATAGGGGAGTCATCAAGCAAAGTATTGCTAACTGATTTTGTGACCAGTTCATTTTTTATGAGCCATTCATTAATGATTTGCTCAGCAGTGGTAAACTCTGCTTCGTATACTTTTTCATGACTACGGACATCGTTTACTGTGTTTGATGGCTTATCATCGCTAGCTAGCGTCTTTTTAACAGTAGCCTTAGTGTTCGCTTTACCGTCAATTTTTTCCACAAACTGTAATGGCAAACTCCATAATCCACCCCAGATACCGTTGTCAGGGCGTTGTAGCCACAATATCTCACTGTCTGCACTTTCGATTAGCAATGCATCACTGAATTTACTAGGTTTGGGCTGCTTTTTTGCTTTGACGGGATAATCAGTCTCGCGCCCTTGCGCATGGGCTAGGCAGTCTTCTTTCAATGGACATAACAGACAGGCAGGCTTGCTACGGGTACATAATGTTGCGCCCATATCCATCATGGCTTGCGCAAACAATCCTGAGTTCTCTGTCGGTGTTAGGCGTTCTGCCAATGCCCATAAATCTTTGGTGGTAGCAGATTTGGTGATATCGCCGTCAATTGCCGCCCAACGTGTCAGCACTCGTTTGACGTTACCATCACAGATGACGCCATAGTGGTGCAATCCCATCGCCATAATCGCGCCAGCAGTCGATGGCCCAACGCCCGAAATCGCTTCCCATCCTGCTAGTGTCTGCGGAAACTCGCCCGTTTTATCGATGACCTCAACCAACTGCTTAGCACCTTTATGCAAATTACGTGCGCGTGCATAATAGCCAAGTCCTGCCCAATGCTCGGCAACCAAATCCCATTCTGCTGTGGCCAAATCCTGCACGGTCGGAAACGACGCCATAAAGCGTGCAAAGTAGGGCAGTACTGTGGTCACTTGTGTTTGCTGAAGCATGACTTCGGATAGCCAAACGATATAAGGGTTGGGCATATCGGTCTGGTGTTGTTGCCAAGGTAAGTCGTGGCGACCATTTTCGGCAAACCAATCAAGTAGGCGCGGGGCAAAGGAGTTTAGGGAAGTAGGTGACTGAGAAAATTGAGTAGGCAAGAGTATTCCTTGTAAGTTGAACAGGGATATATAGGATTTGGAGTTGGCAGGAAAAAAGGTAAATAGATAAAACTATTTACCAATATATGAGGCTTAATTGTTTATAAATAAAGGGGATAGATAGTATCACTATAGAGAAGTAAGAGTTTATCGATAAACACTGTCTAAAGTCTCACCCGATTTATTTTTCCACTCAATCCATCCGTTGGTCGAACGTCCTGATACTAGAGCACTGGCTCCACTGGGTGTTTTAAATAAATGGTTTTCAGTGAGTTTATAGCTTTTATCGTTTACGGCTACGAGTTTGCCGCTACTGAGCAGACTCTCTTTTAATTTAGTCACGAATGGCGGAGCTGATGAAGTTTGTGTTTGCCGTATTAGAGAACCTGCTAATATTACAAAGCCATCGTCGTCATAGTATCCTTTAGCATCACCATCTTTTATCTTGTAGTAAAACAGAGCTGGAATAGGTTTCGTTGGAGCTTCATCGATTATTTGAGCAACTTTAGCAATGGTGGAATTAGTCGTTTTGTTTTCGTAAGTCTTGTTGGTATGAAGGCTATCATGAATAGCCAAGGATTCGAAAATAGGCTGTCCCAAGGTGGATAGTAAAACGTCAAGGGTGTGGAATAATTCCTCGCAATCAGCCTTTAATGGGTCAGGTGTATGCGGTTTATTACCATTATTTCCATTTTTTAGTTCGTAACGACCCACCTCAATGGCAGTTGCGATAGCTTTATGTTCCATATATAGCGCATGGGTTTGTGTCATAGAGTTATTGGTTGAGAGCATGACAAAAGCCCGTGTCCAGAAATCTTTGTCATCATGTTGATTAAGACGTCTTTTAAGATCGCCAGTTTGTCCAACATAGAGTAACGGCTTCTCTATACTATCGGTATCACCAATCAAAAAATACAAACCAACTTGATTGGCATCGGGCATCGCAAAAAAGTCGTCAATGTGGATACGTGGGATTTCAATCAATCTTACTGTGCGCGTAGTCATCTCTGCCAAACGCAACCCACGAGGGTTACCTTTTGGCAGATAAATTTGAATGGTTTTAGCTGATGGTATTAAAGGATTCATAGTAGCTTATATTATTGGATGTCTACTTCCGATTCTTCCGCGTTTTCAAACGACGTAAGCGCTTTTCTTCCTCTTTCGCCTTTTTCTTCTCTTCAGCAGCGAGTCGTTGTTCAGCGACGACGATTTCTTCCGCTTCAGTCATCGCTGGTGTTTCTAGCGTGATGCGACCAATCTTTGCGCTACGCAGCTCGTTAATCAGAATCTCAGACATACGGTACGTATCGACTTGATTGCCAGCGCGTACACAGCCGCGATTACGTCCAGCGACTTCAAAGAACTCCCAATCAGTCTTTGGCAGCTCTTCAATTTTATAGCGAGTTTTTAGCAGCTCAGGATAGGCTTGCATCAAGTACTCAGCGGTATAGCTGGCTACATCAGCGAAGTCAAAAGCAGTATCACGAATACCGCCTGTCGCTGCTAAACGATAACCAGAGTTTTCGTTTTCAACTTTTGGCCAGAGCATACCGGGCGTGTCATAGAGCATGATGTCATCGTCGAGCTTAATTAGCTGCTGCGATTTGGTCACGGCTGGCTCATCGCCTGTCTTCGCCACAGCGCGTCCTGCTAGCGTATTGATCAGCGTTGATTTACCAACGTTTGGAATACCCATAATCATCGCTTTGATTTGGCGACCAGTCCTGACTTTATTGGGTACGAGATGCTTACAGATAGCGATAATACGTTTTACATCATTGGCTTTTTCAGTATCGCACGCAATGGCTTTGACCCCATCTTGCTGCTCGAGATAATCCATCCATGCTTGAGTCAACTCAGGATCGGCAAGGTCAGCTTTGTTCAGGATTTTGATAACAGGTTTTTCACCGCGTAGTGCTGCGACCATTGGGTTTTCACTACTATAAGGAATACGCGCATCGATGACCTCGATGACCAAATCCATCTGCGGCATGACTTCTTTGATTTCGTTACGGGCTTTGTTCATATGCCCAGGGAACCACTGAATACTTGCTCTCTTATCCATCTGCTTTCATAACCTTTTATAAAAAATGCTAAAAGTAAAACAATCAACGTTTACTTTCTAATGGTGTCCAGTTTACTACAGAACCACCTTGCTCACGGCACAATTTCACCCAACCAGCTTTGTCATTACGCCTGATTTTGGTTTTCTGTTTCCTTGTGTGCTGGTGGTAATGGGGCAAGGTAACCAATCAATAGTATTAAGCTGCCTGCACCAAGGAAGGATATCACTCGCCAAATTGCCTCAGTCTGTGACAAATCTACCAAGACCAGCTTGAGAACGACAATACCTAATAATCCAATACCCATAAACCAAAGCGCGCGCTGCCAATAGCGGCTGGCAAGGATAGTGGCGACCAAGGCTAAGAGCGTCCATAAAATTGTCAGTCCAGTTTGTACTTGCTCGCTTTGCCATGCGCCGCCTTGATAGTCATTCCAAAGTGGCGTACCAATAAAGGCGTGTAGCGTTCTGACCAACATGCTGGAAATTAACCAAAAACTGATTAGTCCCAATATAATTAGCAAATTCTCAGTGGTGAATACGCGCTTAGATTTGGCAGTAGCACTCGAATCGATAACGGTGTCATTGCGACGGCGTTGGCTGATGTAATACAGACTAAAGCCAACCGATAGCGTCAGCCAAGATGTGATGTCATATAGGTTGAACAATGGAAAATAAGACATTCCCCAAATCACACCATCATAAGACCAATTGGTAAGAACAACCCACAGTAAAGCAATGGGAGCAAAAATGGCAGCGCATCCTAATAGTGCCTGTTGCCAATTAAACCAATATAGCAGACCTTGTTTTGACGTTTTATTAGTTGATGTACTTTTTTTATTTTGACTAATATAACGATGATTGAACCATGACCCAGATAATATGAGAGCTGCTGAAAACAAGAAGGCCATCACGCCATCAGAGTCTGGCAGTCCATAATGTGCAGCGGCAGCAATCAGTAAGATACCTGTCCCTAGCCAGCTTGCAGCAGTATAGCGTGAGGCGTTTTTATTATCAGACCATGTTTTTAACCATAGTTGCCCCATGACTAACCAGCCAATTATTAACCCTATGAACACCAACCATTCCGCTGTTACCCAAGTCAAATTTCGCTCAAACTTTTGTGGCAGTTGCAGTATCAGCATAAAGTAAAATAGAGCTAACAATCCATGATTAAGCTGCCTAATTTCTGCCCATGGACGATAGCGATTGATAACCAAATAAGCGATCAAGCTCATAAGTACTGCTAGTGCAATTACCGTCGTGCTTGATTGCCAGATATCAAACCAATGATGCAAATCAAGCATCAGTACTTGTAGCATCCAAGCCATCGCGGTCAGTGTCAAAAATTTGATGAATCTAGGGCTGTGCCAAACGAATTTGAATACGCGGCTCTGACTATTGACAGAAGCTAGCCATTGCTGCGCCGCTTGCGTACTGACACCCAGCGCACGGGCATAGCTGGTCAATGTATCTGATGTACCGTCCAATGTTTGTGATTGTATTACTGAGGATCGAGATTGTATTACTGAGGATGTTGTAGCGCTTTTATTGTCAAGGTTATTACTACCGTCTAACGTATTAATCAGCGCGGCAGGGGAGTTGCTAGCGCGTAATATAAAGACGGTCGCTAGATAACTGAGCGCTGAAATACTAAAGGCTAAAACGGGATAGTCTTGGATAGAGAATATCGCTGTTGTCACTAGCATACCAATACTGACGAGCTGTAATAGCAAGCCGAATAACACCGACCATGATCGCAGCGAACGCCTGCCAAACCATACTAGCGCCAATCCTTGTACAGACCAACCAAAAGCAATCCATTCAGCATCTAGCGCCAACGGAATAACGAGCGCAAAAAATCCTAATCCTAACGCCAGCATACCTTCAGTGATTAAAGCATAGCGTCTACTGCGCTGGATGAACAACCAGCCCATCCCAAGATAAACCGTAGCCAAAATGGCACTGGTAATCGTGAGGGCGTTAGAGATGTCGTTTAGTAAGGCAGAAAATAAACCAAAAGCCAGTAGCGGTACTGAAAACAGTAAGCCCGTATCAATAGGGAATACATAGGCGCTGCCTACATGGGCTTTGTCCAAGTGTTTTGTATTATCTACATTATCAGCATGACTGAGGTCTTTTTCGTTTAGTGCATTATAGGTGATGATTTGCTGCGCATAACGAATGACGACAAATAAGTAAAGCAGCCAGTGTAAGGTTACTAATGCTACCAATGACCAGCGCTGCGTCTCAATGACGGCGCTTAGGTTTTCGCTGATACCCCAATAGTATGCCAAGCCAAATGTCACAGTCACACCGAATAGATTTAATATTTTCCACGGTCGATAGTGAGCAATGACAGCAATGGTGACGTTTAGCAGTAGATAATAGCTGAATAAGATGACCAAGCTGCCAGTATCTTCACTGGTCAAAATCGGTGCAAAAAATCCACCCGATAATGCCAACAATGCTAATGGGAAGGCGTTTTGACGTACGGCGAGAGCAATGGTAATGGCAGACAATAACCCAAGCCCGATAAAGCTTGGGATACTAGGAATGATTTCATAAACACTGTAAGCGAAAAAGGTGCTTAGATAGGCAATCGCTAAGCCTGCGCCCTGTAGCGTAATCCCATATGAAAAGCGTTTTGCAGTCAGCTTTAACCCAAGCGCTGCCAATGCTAACCCTGTAACGCCAACTGCTATCAACTTTGTGGCAATCGAAATCTCGATATATTCGCTTAATAAGCGAAGCAGGAGCACCACACCTACTAGCAGAACCAATACGCCGACTCGCACGACTAAATTGCCACCGAAAAACCAGTTTTTGATTGAATGAATCAGTGAGGTAACGATAGGTAGTGAGCGTTCATCTGGCTCAATCGGTGCGGTAGACGCCGTGTTTTTCGTATTTATCGAGGCGTTATCGTCTATAGATTTATCGTCATAGATACTTGATGCTGCATGTATGGTTGAGTTTGAAGCAACGGTAGGAAGCGGTGGTGGTGATACAGGCAGCTGATTATCTGGAGAAGAGTGTTGTGAGTCAAAAGCTATTTCTTCAGCATCATGGTCTTTAGCGTCACTGTCTTTAGGAGCATTGTCTTTAAGATCATGATCGTCAGTAGCAGTGTTGCGCGCATAATTGCTTCCATCGACGAAAGGTGCAGACGGAGGCGTCATACTACGATGTCTTTGCTGCTCAAGCTCAGCTTGCAGCGTCGTTACATCGCGGCGTAGATGCTCGATTTTTCGAGCTATCCTAGTATATAACGCGACCACTACGATCAATAAAATCGTAAAAGCCAGCCAGCCCAACTGGGTCACCATTAGATACAACATCTTCGTCACTCAATCCAGTTTATAGTAAAGTGATAATGACGTGATTTGATAAGAAGCACAAGACTACTCTGATTACTGGGCTAAAAGACAAATGCTAGAATGACACTCAAAATAAAAGGGTAGCTTAATAATTAAGCCACCCTTTTTAATAGTCTTTATACCAAATCGTTTTTTATGCTAAATTGGCTTTCATAAACTCAAGCATGTTTTCCCAGCTTTGCTTAGCAGCAGCTTCATTGTAGCCAAGATCTACTTCGTTTTTGGCTGCGCGCTCATCGGCATGCGGATTGGTAAAGCCATGTTTGGCATTGTCATAGACGTCGATAGTGTAATCAACATCGGCTGCATCTAGCTCTGATTTTAGACCTTCGATAGCATCCATTGATACCATTGAGTCATCACGGCCATGAGCGACCAACACTTTTGCTGCAAAGTTTTTGTCTGCTGGCTGCTTTGGCGTTGGGTTACCATGGAACGTAGCAACCGCTTTTAGCGGCATGCCTTCGCGAGCCATATCTAGTACAACTTTACCACCGAAGCAGTAACCGATTGCGCCTAGGTTATCACCATCGACTGATAACTGATCGCTGAAATCATTCAAAATTAAGCGGCAGCGTGCCATTAGCATGTCTTGATCGGCCAGTACTTGCTCCATCCACATGTTTGCCTGCGCTGCATCAGTAGTTAATTTGCCTTCACCGTAAACGTCCATAGCGACTGCTGCATAGCCCGCTTCTGCCAAACGCTCAACCACTGATTTTGGATGATCGACCACGCCCCACCATTCTGGTGCAACCAAGATACCTGCTGCTGGATTTTCATCTGAAGCGTTTTCTGGTAGTGCTACATAACTGATAAGTTCTACACCATTCTCGGTAGTACTGATTAATTCAAACGTCTTAATTGACATATTATTGTCCTTTTTTATGTTGTGAGTTTTAATTATTCGTCATTGTGATGGTTCGTTTTTCTAACTCGTACTACCTTAACGCCCATGTCTAGCAAAAACAGCTATAATACTGTAACGCTCTTTATCAAAATGCTACTGCGACTTTATGACTATAAATTTGTTAAACAAAAATAATGACCAATCAGACTTAAACTTAGGTCTCGATGTAGCGCCCACGCCTGCGCAATCGGTGAGTTTGTGCCCTGATAGTGCCGATGTCGATTCTAATGCTGATGCTGACTCTAAGTATGAGTCCGAGCCACTACGTCCGCAGTTTTGGTCGCGATTTGCGTTAACAGAACTAAACCATAGCGAGTGGGAAGCACTGTGCGATGGTTGCGGCAGTTGCTGCTTGATTAAGTACATCGATGAAGATGAAAGCGGCAATGTGGATGAGGAGCTGGTCGAATATACCGATGTCACCTGCCAGTTGATGGACTGCGCGACGGGGTATTGCAGTCACTATGCAACGCGTCAGGAGCACGTACCAGACTGTATTCAGCTGACTATGGACAACTTACCCAAGATGATGTGGCTACCATCGCACTGCGCTTATAAGCGTTTGTATAAAGGGCAGGGCTTACCAAGTTGGCATTTATTATTGACTGGGGATGCTGTGGTAACACAACAACAAATGCGAGCGGCCAACGTGGGCGTCGCCGGTCGCTGTGTCACGGAAATCGGTATGTCTGATGAAGAGATGGAAACGCGGGTGGTTAACTGGGTTAACCCTTAGTCTACAGTTAGTTAGATGCCTGAGCAGTAGATTTGGCTTTTGCTTCCGCACTGGCTTGCGAGTTAGCCAATGCTGGTATCGGAATATCTTGACGAATCTGCTGTGAGAATTTATGGCTGTTTTTATCTCTATCGATATCAGACTGTGAGTTAACTTGATTATCAAAGCCTTTTGCTTTCGGGTTAATATGGGTACGCTCATACCACGTATTCATTGACCAAGGCTGGTTGTTCTTTTCTGGCGCCGCATCCAACATGCCTACATCATATAGATAGTTCGGTAACCAACCAGACACCCAAATCCGATAATCCCATGGCAAACGATCGCCACTAACGATACGCGCCATATAAAAGATAATATTGGTACAGTTGCTAATCAATGTATTGTACCAAGCAGGTTTAGCGTTCAAATCATCAGCCGCAGTCAGATAAGATTCAAATAGCGACCTCACTTCATGCTGTTGCAAATTGCTAATAGGAAACAGATAAACCTGCTCGCCGCGCGCATTGCTACGGGTATAGATAATGTCGCGTTCTTCTGCGGCAATCAGGCTCAGCTCATAACGTCGAAAAAAACCAGCAAGCGCTGAAAAAGACTCGCCATCTTCTTTACGAATCTCAAATGAAAAGGCAAGTGGTCTATCATCTTCGAATCGAAAGCTAACTAAGGTATGAGCGATTAGCGGTCCCATCCAATAAGAGTTGGTTACATCAACGCCCGAGAGTTTAGACAAATCAATCGTACGGGTATCCCAGTGTTCAATGGCATCCTCTTCAGTTTGCCAATCAAAGTTACGAACATTGGTTAAGGTAATCAAGTCAGGGTTAGTCGCATCGCGCTCATAGGAGACTCGCTGGTCGACCTCAGCCATCCATTCTCGATCTTGTTTCGGTTCGATAGAAAAAAACCAACCTAGACCCACGAGCCAAACAGCGCCATATATACCGATAAGTAGTTTGGTTGCTGTGCCTTGATTAATTGATTTTCTACTAGATAGTGAGTCACTGTGCAATACTCTTGTGACGACATTCCAATAACGTGTACTTAGCAGCGCAGCTAATATGCCTACAATTGCTATTGTCGCAAGCCAAGTTAATACTGAGCTGACGCCGTATTGATACCAAATCGCGAGTAATAACCATAGCGCTGATAACAATAACGTAACGGCAATTAAAAAAGTCACAAGACGCTGGCGCCATGTAGGCTTTGGCTGATTGCTATCTGATGGGCTGTTTTTTGATGTTTCGCGTTTTAAGTCCAGACTCTCTAAACCACGGCTCTCTAAGCCACGACTGTCTGACAGTCGACTACGCGTATGCGACGAGAGTAAGCGAGAAAAGAAGGAACGTAGCGACATAGGGTTTGCTTTGATAAATAAAGGCTTTGACCATAGCAAAGTTTATAACACGCTGACAATACAATTTGAGTGAATTTGTCGTTGAATGTCGGTGAGCCTTGCGATAAAGTGAAGCTAATTTGTACTAGCTAGTTTGTTATTCATGCAGTAATTAATAACAAACCAGCTGTTTTATTTGCTACTTTTATCCCCATCTAGGCTCTACTTATTTTTTTATTGAATACTATTCTAATTTTTATTAACTAAAGAGGTTAAATCACACCATCATGTCTGACGACACTCCCAGCCCGAGTAGTTGGTCGATGCGCGGCTTAAAACGCTGGCTATCGACCGCCCCCGAAACCCGTGATGAATTGATTCGTCTGGTACAAGACTCGCGCCAGTTTTTAGAGCCTGATACGGTCGATATGCTAGAAGGCGTGCTAGATTTGCCTGCGACCCAAGTCCGCGAAATCATGACGCCGCGTCCGCAAGTGATTGGCTTGCACGAGAGCACCAGTCTTGCCGAAGTGATGGACATCATTCTTGAGACCACTCACTCGCGCTATCCTGTTTTTGACAGTCAAGATGATGATGCCGTCATCGGTATCTTGTTGGCAAAAGACTTGATTCCGATTCTGGTACATATGGTTCGCAACCAAGAAGACAAAATTGACAGTAAGCGTCTCAGAGACTTGGTGCGCCAGCCGTTATATATCAGTGAAACGGCTCGTTCTGATACCTTGCTACGCTCATTGCAGCGCACCCAAGTACATATGGCGATTGTCGTTGATGAGTTTGGTAACTTCGGTGGTGTGGTCACCATGGAAGATTTGTTGGAAGAAATCGTTGGCGACATCGTCGATGAGCATGATGACTTTGATGAAGACAGCGACATCAATAACATTGTCCCTGATCCAGAAAAACCAAATACATGGCGTGTTCAAGCGTCTACAGTAATCGAAGACTGTAATGATGAGCTGGGTAGTCGTTTTGACGATACCGATGTCGATACGATGGGCGGTCTGGTCATGCAAGCACTTGGCTTCGTTGGTGATTTAGAGGGCGAGAGCGTCGTGATAGATGATTGGAAGATTACTATTACCGATGTCGAAGGGCGATTTATCCAAAATTTAGAGTTGACCAAAACCAATGCCGAGCAACAGATATTAATAGGCAGCCACTAGCTTGCTTATAGTGTCACGATAATTGGTCAATGAATAAAACTTGTCAGCAAATTCCATAAAAAACACGATGAAAAATCGTGTTTTTTGCTTTCTGCCTTTTGAACTTTAGAATGAGGTTTTAGCTACGCAAATTTACCCACTTGTAGGTTTTGACTGGTATCATGGGTGGGTTTTATTTGTGGCCCTGCATAAAGCATTGTGCAGTCAGGTTTTGCGTGAGTGTTATCTCATCGCTTAGCTGAGAAATTTTAGAAAATATGGTTTTGGATAACTGCTATGCGTCTGTCTACTGTTGATTTACAAAAACGTCTGAATCCCGATAAGCCAAAAGGTTTACACATGGGCTTGACGGTACTAATAGCTTGGCTGGCAGGGGCAGCTTTCATACTCGCGCTCGCGCCTTATGGTATTTGGCCAGTTGCCTTGGTATCACCTGCCATCTTATATGCGTTATTGGTACCAGCGATGACAGGTCGCCGCGCCTTTCTAATTGGTCAAGCCTACGGTACGGGACTGTGGTGTGTTGGCGCGTTTTGGCTATATACCTCGATACACGTTTATGGCGATACGCCTGCATGGCTTGCGCTGATTATGATTGCGCTCATGGGTCTAGGCATGGGACTGTTCCATGGCTTTTTGGCGCTAATTTTTAATCGTGTGGTCGGCAAGCAGCCTTTATCTTTTGCCGCCCTGTGGATACTCCAAGAGTGGATGAAAACTTGGTTGTTTACTGGTTTTCCTTGGCTATTCGTCGGTTATGCGTTTACTGAGCAGTATTGGCTGTCGTCGCTCGCGCCTGTGGCTGGTGTCTTTGCGGTTTCTTTCGTAGCGGTATTATTAGCTGCCAGTATCATTGAGTTATTGCGTCGCCGCGGTGGCTATATGATTCCATCGATAGCATTGCTTATCATTAGTAGCACGCTATGGTTGATCAATCCGCAGTGGACCAAACCAAAAGGAACCCCTGATCTATCGGTATCTTTGATTCAGGGTAATATCCCGCAAGATCTAAAATGGCTCACCGAATATCAGATTGAAACGTTAAAAATCTATGCAACGTTGACCCGAGATGAATGGGGACGTGACATCGTGCTGTGGCCTGAATCGTCGATTCCTATGTTTCAGACAGAAGCTGTTGGTTTTATCAGTGAAATGGTCGCGATGGCCAAAGAGACTGACACGACATGGGTGACTGGTATTCCTTATAAGGATGAAGCAGCGTTTGATGCCAGTACAGATAAATATCCGCCGTTCTATAATAGCGTGGTAGCGCTAGGGGCACAGGCAGAGGGGCTGTATAAAAAGCAACGTCTGGTGCCATTTGGGGAATATATTCCATTCCAAGGCGTGCTTGATATTCTGCCAAATCTAGCAGGTAGCCAAGACATTATGAGCTATAGTCGCGGCAGTGATCAGCAGTCACCGCTACGTGTGCGAGGGCACAATCTAGGTGCAGCCATCTGTTATGAAGTGGCGTATCCAGATACCACGCGCAAAAACGCCATTGGCACGGACTTCTTATTGACCATCTCAAACGATGCTTGGTTCGGTACGTCGGCAGGCCCATTACAGCATTTACAGATGGTACAGATGCGAGCATTAGAGAACGGCCGCTGGTTTATGCGTGCGACCAATACAGGTGTGACAGCTATCATTGACCACAAAGGTCGTATCGTAGAGCGTGCACCGCAGTTTGAGCGTACTGTATTGCGCGGTGATATTCAGGCACGAGTTGGCAACACGCCATTTATGCGCTTTGGTCAATATCCTATTTTGTTTATCATGGCACTGTTGCTGATACTCAGCTATTTGGGTAAACGTCCGAAGAATCCAGTACGTTCGGTTAAGTAGTATTGTTAAGTAAGATGTGACGATAGCGAATAATAGATAACTGATTAAGTAGTTAGCTGTCACAAGTGCCAAAAATGAATAGTTAAATTGTGGATAATAAACCCTTTAAATACTTAAGGGTTTTCACAAATCAGTATAAATTGCGATATAATAGGTCAATATTTCAAATATTTTGTGCAAGGTGGATAAGGTATGTCAGAAGGTATCGTTAATAACAATCCAAAAAAAGAGCTGTTATTCGCTTTAGGTGGCATTGCCATGTTCCTAGGTATTGTCTTACTTATTGGTGTTTCTGCATTTTTGCGTCCAGCAGGTGAGCATATTACTGCTGAGACAACTGAAGCATCAGCTGCGGCAGATGAAGCAGAAGCTACTGCTACTGAAGAAGAAGCGGCTCCAGCCGATGCAGAAGCTGCAACAACAGAAGAAGCGTCAGATGCTACAGCACCTGATACTGCAGCAGATGCAACCGTAACACCAGCAGCAGATGCAGATAGTGCAGTTGTCACCGCAGAAGCTGGTACAGCAACGGCATCTGGTACTGTAAGCCAAGCCGCTGTTGCCGATGCTGATTTGACAGCTGAGCAAGCGGATGGTGATGTAGATGCTGGGAATGCTGGCGACGCTACTGATGAGACCGCAGCACAGTAAGCTGTAGTATGACTATGTAACTGATCTAAAATAGTGTAAATGATTTAAAATAGTGCTACTCGATTGTTAAATGAGCTGCATTATAAAATCTGTATCAACAGTGCTATAAGCATAATATTACTGTCCTAGATACCCATAAAAAGAGTCCGTTCTCAACCATTGAGAGCGGCTTTTTTTATGAGTATTTGTGTAATTTTTGACCAATTCTTTCTTTACTTGATTATAGCCAAGTGAAACAATGTTCCGCCTATATGACCGTCCATCTGGATAATCAGGGGTTTGGTCATTACAAATATGATCTTTAAAGGAATAAAGTTATGGGCACAGAAACAAAATCGGGGGCTAGTGCAGCAGAGCTAGAAGCACTAGACAATGGCTTTATGGGACATCCTGCGCCCTTACGCTCATTGTTTTTTACCGAAATGTGGGAGCGATTCTCCTATTATAGTATCCGTCCACTATTAGTTCTATTTATGGTGGCAACAGTGAGCAGTGGCGGTTTTGGCTTCGATGAAGTCACCGCTTCTGCTATTTATGGTATTTTTGCGGGTTCGTTATACTTAGCAGCAGTACCAGGTGGTTGGCTAGCAGATAACTGGCTAGGTCAAGAGCGTGCGTTATGGTGGGGCAGTATTATTATTGCCCTTGGTCACTTGTGTATCGCGCTTTCAGCGATGTTTGGTATGACGCTGTTCTTTGTTGGTTTAATCTGTATTGTCTTGGGCTCAGGGTTATTTAAGACCTGTATCTCAGTGATGGTTGGCGCCTTGTACCCCAAAGGCGACTCTCGCCGTGATGGTGGTTTTACCTTATTTTATATGGGTATTAACATCGGTGCGTTACTAGCGGCACTTATCGTCGGCGTATTCAAAGAAAAAGGCATGTGGCATGTCGGCTTTGGCGTTGGTGGTTTGGGTATGCTGGTCTCATTACTGATTTATCGTTTTGTCGCGCAAAAGAACTTAACACGTTATGCACGCGCCAAAGGTATCTCAGCCGAGTGGGAAAAATCTAACGACCATTACAAAAACATCGGTCGCTGGGTTGGTGGTTTTGTCGCCTTGCTAGTAGCCGCAGTGCTATTAGTGTCTACCGGTATGATATCGTTCAATCCTGAGATGGTTGCAGAGTATATGACGTATATCATTGCTGCGGTCGTCATCTTGTATTTCGCTATTATGTTTATTTCACCGCGATTGGATAAGACTGATAAGTTACGCTTGTTAATTTGCTTTGTTTTAATCATTGGCTCGACGCTATTTTGGTCAAGTTTTGAGCAGCAGCCAACATCTTTTAACTTATTTGCCGATCGTTATACCGATCTGAATGTTTTAGGATTTGAGATACCGAGTATCTGGTTCCAGTCATTGAACCCACTATTTATTTTAATATTGGCACCTATCGTTAGTATTATCTGGGTCAAGCTTGGTAACCGAGGTCTTGAGCCTAGCAGTATGGCTAAGTTTGCACTCGGTATGCTACTGGCAGCCGCAGGTTTCGCCTTGATGATTTTTGCTTCAAAAAGCATTTTAGCGCCTGGTGCTGGCTTGGCATCGCCGCTATGGTTGGTAGGTAGTTTATTATTATTGACGCTAGGTGAGTTAGCATTAAGCCCAGTTGGTTTGTCTGCCATGACTAAATTGGCGCCAGAGGGTATGCAAGGGCAAATGATGGGGCTGTTCTTCGCTTCTATCGCTATGGGTAACTTGGTTGCCGCCTTCTTTGGTGGGCATGTATCTGCTGATAAAATCGAAGGCTTACCAGGTCTATTTACCACCATGACCATCTTCTTGGTAGTTACCGCTGTACTATTATTGATACTAGCAAAACCTATCAATAAAATGCTTAAAGAAAGCGAGCATGAAAAACAACTGGCCAAGCAATAAGATAGTCTGATGTACATTTGTGAATAACAACAGCACAAGTGACATATGATGAGACGTGTTACCATTACTGGTAGCACGTTTTATTGTTTTAGTTGGTGAGATATTTGGCACAAGCTATTGAAAGCTTACTATCTGCCCAAACATCTAATGATAGCTCACGATAAACAGCAGTACAGTGTTTTATAAGCCTATATTAATTCAATTTTACATTCTCAATAAGTAGAAGTAATTACCCAAACAAACATAATTAGATAGCTAAATAAGTAGACTGTTTGCTTGAATAATTGCTATCGATAATAAATGTCTTATTACAACTAAAGCAGTATCAACAACTCAAACAAGATGACTATTAGAACAAGACGATTGTAAATAATCGCTCCATCATCATATTTTTATAATTTCTATAAGGACACATTCAATGAATAAACAAGCCATTCACGAACGTATTGCTAACTTACGCAGCACCTTAGCCGCGCAAGATCTCACCGCAATCATCGTACCCTCTGCTGATCCCCATTTATCTGAATATTTACCAGAGTACTGGCAAGCACGCTTATGGCTGTCAGGGTTTACCGGTTCTGTCGGTACGCTGGTCGTGACTGCTGATTTTGCAGGTCTATGGACGGATAGCCGTTATTGGGTACATGCTGCTGACCAGCTAGAAGGCACAGGTATTACTTTAGAAAAGCTTGCGCCAGGTCAGCCAAATCATATCGATTGGCTAGCTGAGCATTTGCAAGAAGGAGATAGCGTAGCAGTAGACGGCAATGTGTTATCTATCGCTGAGCAAGATCGCCTGTTAAATGCTTTTGATGCCAATGACATTACTTTGATTACTGAGCGTGATGTGCTGACAGAGATTTGGACAGATCGCCCAGCACTACCAGCGGCCAAATTATATACTCATGATGAGCAGTTCCTTGCTCAGTCTGCCACCTCAAAGCTGGCTGCAGTACGCGAAGGCATGGCAGAAGCAGGTGCGACCCATCATTTACTTTCAAGCTTAGACGATATCGCTTGGTTGACGAACTTGCGCGGCGCTGATGTTGATTATAATCCGGTATTCTTGTCGCACATGTTGATTGATGCCGACAAAGCAACGTTGTTTGTTGATACTGATAAAGTAAGCGAAGATATTGCACAGAGTCTAAAAGACAGCGGTATCACATTGGCTAACTATTCTGCTGTGCAAGATGCATTGAGTGCATTAACGCCAGACGATTTACTACTGTTAGATCCGAGCAAAGTTGCAGTAGGCACGCTCTCAAAAATGGCAGATGATGTTGGTTTTATTGAGCAAATGGCGCCTAGTACATTACTCAAATCTGTAAAGTCAGATGCAGATATCGATCATGTGCGTGAAGCGATGCGTCAAGATGGCGCTGCTTTGGCTGAATTTTTTGCTATATTTGAGCAGCGTCTAGCAAACGGCGAGCGTTTAAGTGAGTTGGATGTTGATAGCATGCTGATAGATGTGCGCAGTCGTCAGCCGCATTATGTCTCGCCAAGCTTCCCAACCATCGCAGGCTTTAATGAAAATGGCGCATTACCACATTACCGCGCAACACCAGAAAAATTCAGCTACCTTGATGTGGTCGAGGGTGAAGGCGGCTTGCTACTGATTGACTCAGGCGCACAATATCAGAATGGTACGACTGATATCACCCGCGTAGTCGGTATTGGACAAGTCACTGCTGAGCATAAACGCGACTTTACGATTGTGTTAAAAGCCCACATTGCGCTAGCTCGTGCTCATTTCCCTGATGGTATCGCCTCACCATTGATCGATGCTATTTGCCGTGCGCCATTGTGGCAAGCACAGATGGACTATGGTCACGGTACGGGTCACGGCGTTGGTTATTTCTTAAACGTACACGAAGGCCCACAAGTCATCGCCTATAGCGCCAGTACGCCAAAAGAGCGCGCGATGAAAGTCGGTATGATTTCTAGTAACGAGCCAGGTCTATACCGCGAAGGCAAATGGGGCATTCGTATCGAGAACTTGGTAGTAAATACGCCAGTTGCTAAGCCTACTGAGACAGAGTTTGGTGATTTCTTGAACTTTGAGACCATCACTTACTGTCCAATCGATACGCGTCTGATTGAGCCATCGTTGTTGGATCAAACCGAGATAGATTGGCTAAATAACTATCATAGCCAAGTCTTCGCAGAGCTAAAAGATCGTGTTGAAGGTGCAGCGCTTAAATGGTTGATTGAACGTACCAAAGGTATTTAATACCAAGCTCAAAACATTAACTAAAAGTACTAAAAAGCCCCGTAAATAATTTACGGGGCTTTTTAGTGTATGTTATCTAATATTTACTACTGAGCGACTGTTTCTAACTGTAGGTTCAATACTGAAAAAGGTCCACTGTCAGTGGATACTTTTCTTAGCAGCTTCATTATTAGTAGTTGAGTCATTCTGTTCGCTAAAGTGTTGAGTGACCTCAGCACGTAGCCAAGATTTTAGGTTTTCAGACATCAGCATCATTTGCTCACTTAGATAGTCATCAACCTGTGTTTCTAGCTCACGGATTAGCTGTTGGTGTGTTGCATCTAGTTTAGCGTCTTTTAAGGCTAAATTAATCGCTGCACTGGCTTTATTATTAATATCTTTAATGTGGTTATCGCTAAGCGTATGTGCCTGTTCGCCAATGGTTTTGTTATCAGCACTTTTATTATCGCTAGCATTGCCTTCAGTATTTACGACTTCTGATGCATCTTTTTCTGTCTTTGCACTAGAGTTATCAGTAACAAAATCGTCAGTAACAGCGCTATCTGCCACGACTTTATCTGTGTTTACTTTAGCTACGTCGGTAGCAGCCAGTTCTTTGTCATTGTCTTTCTCTAACGCTGACTGCGTATTCTTTTCTTGTTCTTTTCGAGTCGCTTCTGCTTTGAGTGTGGCTTCTTCTGTTTCTTTTTTCTTCTGCTCGTCTTCTAGCTTTTGTTTTGCAGCGGCCGCGTCTTCTTGCTCTTGTTTGTCTGTGATCGCTTTCGCAATGGCTTGCTCTGCATTGTAGTTGTCGTATAGCTCGTCTACATGCGCATCTAAGTCATGGGTATTAAAAGTGAAGTCTTCAAATGAGGTGTCAGATTGCAGCAGAGTAGTGATGTCTTTTAGTTCTTGGGTGATCGCTGCGCGTACTGGCTCAGGTGCACACGTCCAGCGTTGATAAAACTGATGGGAAAATGAGTAGCTTGACATGGTATCTTCCATAAATGTTCCAAAAATTACCCCTTATCATACGCAAGTACGATAAGGGGCTGCAAGTGGACAAACGTAGCAAACCTGACAACAACGTTACAATATATCGTGCTGTAAGCGCTCAAGTGTTATTGATTGACAGGCCAGCGAGCAAATATCAAGGAGCCATTGGTACCGCCAAAGCCAAAGCTGTTGGATGCAGCATATTGTAGATTATTGACTTTACGCGATTTATTAGCCACATAATCAAGGTTACAGTTGTCCTCGACATCATCTAGATTGATCGTAGGTGGTACATGCTGATGCTGTAGGGCTAATACTGTAAAGATAGCTTCAACTCCGCCAGCGGCACCAAGTAAGTGACCGGTCATCGATTTGGTTGAGCTAACTAAGATGCTGTCTTTTACAGGAGAAAAAACAGTTTCAATAGCAATAGACTCAGCAACATCACCAGCAGGGGTACTAGTGCCATGAGCGTTGACATAACCGACGCTTGATGACTCGATACCAGCATCGTTTAGCGCATTTTGCATCGCTCTTGCCGCACCGCTACCGTCTTCTGGTGGCGCAGTAATATGACTGGCGTCATCACTCATACCAAACCCGACTAACTCTGCTAATATCGTTGCACCGCGCGCTTTGGCATGAGCAAGGCTTTCTAATATCACCACGCCAGCACCATCACCAAGTACAAAACCGTCACGACCTTTATCAAACGGACGTGAAGCTTTAGTTGGCTCATCGTTGCGCGTAGAGAGTGCATGCATAGCACTAAAGCCAGCAATACCAAGTGGGCTAGAACCTTTTTCACTACCGCCTGCCAACATAACGTCAGCATCACCATAAGCAATCAAACGAGCAGCAAGACCCATAGCATGAGTCGCCGTGGTACAAGCCGTCGATGTCGCAAGGTTCGGGCCTTTTAACTTATGCTTAATCGCTACCAGTCCAGCGGCCATATTAACGATAGAGCCTGGGATAATAAAAGGTGAGACTTTACCCGCGCCTTTTTCGTGTAGGGTATCACGACTGTTTTCAATCGTTTGGATACCGCCAATACCTGAACCTAAAATAATACCAAAGCGATCTTGGTCAACGCCTTGCACAGGCGCATCAGCAGCACTGACTTCATCGATAAAACCAGCGTGCTTTAGGGCCATGGCAGAAGCGGCAACCCCATAATGCATGAACTCATCATAACGACGCGCATCTTTGGCATTCATATATTGTTTGGCATCAAAATCTTTGATCACGCCTGCGATTTGCGCACGGTAGCCTGTGGCATCGAAATGCGTAATCGGTGAGATACCACTCTCGCCATTGAGCAATTTGGTCCATGAGCTATCGACGTCTAGACCGAGCGGCGTAATAGCGCCCATACCTGTGACTACCACACGCGTATCATCAGAACGCTCGTAGTGAGGTGGTTTTTGACGCGATTTATGTACAGGTGCTGCAGTCATATTATTTGTGTCATCAGTGGTGGCTTGGTCGATAGGTGAACTACTATTCTGGCTCATGCGATATATCCTATACTTACAGGTCCTAAGAGGATGGCGTTTCAAAAGTCATTATAAAACACATAAGTGCACGTATGTAAACTAAAATTTAACTGGTCAGGCAAAACATACTTGACCCAATACCACGCCTTTATTTGCACCGGTTACCGCTGGTAAATTACCAGTTTCACCCATCAATGTTTGTCTAGCCAACCATGCAAAAGCAACGGCCTCGACCCACGTTGGCGCAAGTCCTAAATGTTCAGTGGTTTTTACTGTGCAATGGGGTAGGTGTGCTTGCAGGCGTGCCATTAAATAGTCATTCAATGCGCCGCCACCGCAAACATAAACCGAGCTGTTTTTTGAATGACTGATAAACGTATTAATTTGCGTACTGGCACTGATAGCCGTTAACTCAGTCAAGGTTGCTTGCACATCGGCTACTGAATAACTGATGTTAGCATTGGCTTGCTCAAAATCCTGTAGCTTATCTTGCAGCCAAGTTAAATTAAAGTCCTCACGACCGGTGCTTTTTGGATGAGATTGAGCAAAAAATGGATGTGCCAAAAGTTGCTGTAATAATAACTCAATGATGGTGCCAGACTGCGCCCAATCGCCACCTGCGTCATAGCTATTATCAGTATGCAAAGATATCCATGCATCCAATAATAAGTTGGCAGGTCCAGTATCGTAACCAACAACTTGATCTTTTTCATTGGCTGGCAAGACCGTTATGTTCGCAATACCACCTAAGTTTAATAGCACACGGGTACTATCAGGCGTAGCAAATAATGCCTGATGAAACGCAGGTACTAAAGGCGCGCCTTGACCACCAACCGCCATGTCACGACGTCGGAAATCATTGACCACGCTGATGCCTGTGCGCTCAGCGATGATATTGGCATCGACCAGTTGCAACGTGAATCCCATCTGCGGGCGATGGCGTACGGTTTGTCCATGACAGCCAATCGCTAACACTGACTCAGGATCGGTATTTGATTGCTGCAATAGCGTATTGACCACTTCACTCGCGAACTCAGCATACGCGCGACTTGCCCAGCCGAACCAATCCAACTCACTGCTTGGTTCATCAGTCTCTGGTACGAGTTGATTCACACCATTCGGCTGACACAATGCTAATAATACTTCACGCAGACGTGGCGGAAAATCTTGGCTATAGGTCGCAAGCAGTCGCATTGGCGGTTGGGTACTATCTTCGGTGCTCATCTCAGGATTAAATTGACAAAGAACAGCATCCATACCGTCCAAACTGGTGCCAGACATCATGCCGATATATAAGCCATCATCGAAGCTTTCGAACACGGTTTGCTCAAGGGCATCCGTTAGGGTGGCATAGTTCGAATTATCAGAGGTCAAATCATCAATATCGTCTGAAGGGTTATCTAAACCATTATTCATAAGCAAGTCTGCGAGGGCATTATGGTCAGTATCAGCAATCGATGCGGGGTTGGTCATGGCAATTTACCTTAAAAAACGCTAGTATATCCGTCAAATTCTAGCATTTTTTCTGACCTTTTGAGGTTCTAAACTTCCTAAGGTGTTGAGCCAGTAACCATCATTCATAAAAATCCCAATTAAAGTGATATATAGAGAGCATCATGACCAATCAAACTTACACCCTAGAAGAACAACTGGCCCTTATTCAGCGCGGTACGCAAGAGATATTATCTGAAGATGACTTAGTCGCTAAGCTAAAGCTCAATCGTCCGCTACGTATCAAGGCTGGCTTTGATCCTACTGCACCAGATCTGCATTTGGGTCACACAGTATTGATCAATAAGCTTAAGCATTTTCAAGATTTGGGTCATGAAATTTATTTTCTAATCGGCGATTATACCGCCAAGATTGGTGACCCTTCTGGCAAAAACAGCACACGTCCACCATTGACCGATGAGCAAATCAAAGCCAACGCCACGACTTATGCTGAACAAGTATTCAAAATCTTGGACAAAGAAAAGACTCGCGTGGTCTTTAACTCTGAATGGTTCAATGACATGAGCGCTGCTGACATGATTCAGCTTGCCAGTCAGCAAACCGTCTCGCGTATGCTTGAGCGTGATGACTTCTCTAAACGCTATGCATCACAAACGCCCATTTCAATCCATGAGTTTCTTTATCCGTTAGTACAAGGCTACGATTCTATTGCACTTAAAGCCGATGTTGAGCTTGGCGGTACCGATCAGACCTTTAACTTGCTAATGGGTCGCACATTGCAAGGACGCTATGGCCAAGAGCCGCAAGTTTGTATCACTGTGCCAATCTTAGAAGGGCTAGATGGTGTCAATAAAATGTCCAAATCACTGGGCAACTATGTCGCTATCTATGATGCACCAGGCACCATGTATCAAAAAATTCTGTCGATGCCGGACACACTGATCCATCGCTACTTTGAGTTCTTAAGCTTTAAGCCAATGGAAGAAGTGGCAAGCTTGATGCGTGAAATGGAAGATGGCCGTAACCCACAAGAAATCAAACGTATCTTAGCCGAAGAATTAATCGAGCGTTTCCATGATACTGATGCCGCTGCTAATGCGCACAAATCTGCCGGTAACGTCTTGGCAGATGGCGAACTACCAGTCGACTTGCCAGAAATTATGTTAGATCTAGAAGGGCAAGATGCGTTATTTATCACTCAAATCCTGAACCAAGCGAAGCTCGCTAAAAACAATTCAGCTGCCAAAGACATGGTAAAACGTGGCGCGGTCAAAGTAGATGGCGAAGTCGTTGATGGTGGCTTTAGTCTAACATCAGGTCAGACGGTTGTTATTCAAGCAGGCAAAAAGGCTTATGCGAAAGTGACGGTTGGTTAAGTTAAACACGATATACTATGTAACTCAATTGATGCCAAGGTGAAAGGGAATAATATGGATTTATCAATGCTTCAGACTCAACTAGATGACAATCGTAGGTCAGTAGCTTTCGATAGTTATGATATTACAATTATGCAATTATTAAGTATGATTGAAGAAGGAATGATAGACATAGCACCTGAGTATCAAAGACATTTTGTTTGGGATGAGGTTCGGCAGTCACAGTTGATAGAATCTTTTTTCTTGGGAATTCCTGTTCCTAATGTTTTTATGGCAACTAATAAAGATGCTAGTTGGGAGGTGGTGGATGGCTTGCAAAGACTAACCACTATCGTTAATTTCATAGGTAGTAATGAATTAATCAAGAAAACTAACACGAAAGGTTCTAAATTAAGAATAAAGGGTCTAGAAAAATTAGTTTATCTAAATGGATGTTGTTTTGAAGATCTTCCAAAGTCTATCCAATTGATGTTCAAAACACGCCCTTTTAGAGTTACAGTACTTAACGATAGAAGCGATTTTGAAGTTAGGTATGACTTATTTGAAAGACTTAATACAGGAGGGGTTACTTTACATGCACAAGAGATTAGAAACTGTGTATATCTTGGCCCATTCAAAGAGTTTATACAACGATGTTCAGAAAATAAAAACTTTTTATCAGTTGTTAAAATGACTAAGAATTCTGAGTTAACAGGTAATAGAGAAGAGTTAGTTTTAAAGTTTTTTGCATACTATGAAGATAGAGCTTACTTTGCTCATAGTGTCAAGGGTTTTCTGAATGACTTTATGGAAAAAAAGACTAAAAAATTTGAAGAGATAGAAGAGTACGAAGCTTTGTTTTCTGACACTTTTAGGGCTTTAAATGAATTATTACCTGAAGGAATAGTGAGAGGGAATAGGAAAAAAGTCACACCTTTAGTACTTTTCGAAGCTATTTCTATAGGAGTAGCAGATCTGATAAAATCTGGCGAAACTGAAATACTCGTGTCTAATACATTGAAAGGGCTATTAGATGATCCTAAATTGACGAGTTTAACGACAGGAGCTACTAATTCAAATAAGAAGCTTCTAGAAAGAATAGACTACGTTAAAAGAGTACTTAGGAAATGACGTTTGATAGCATTAGAAGAAAAAACAACTCTAGGTTCAATGAGGTACAAGTCTATTTGAATTTTATTACTAGCTTGGAGCCTCAAAGCCCACAAGGAACTACCTCTAACGAGGTAAAGATAATGAGAGGGCTGTTTTATGTCCACTTATATGCTGTGATCGAAAAATCAGTAAATGAAATGGTTGAAACAACTATTAGTATAATAAACTCTAGTAGAGTTCAAAGTAATCACTTTACATTAGAGTTTAATACTATAGCTAAGATAAATAAAATTCAGGCAATAAAGGATTGTAGTAACAAGAAAATGCTTATTAAATCCGCTGATCTTTTTGAAGAGATTAATAGTACAAGAGTTGTAGAAATTAATGAAACTTCTTTTTCTATGAAGTTACAAAACATTTGGGCAGATACTATAGAGGAAATTTTAACTTCTTTCGGTATTAAAAACTTTCGGCTTGAAACCGAGGAAAAAGTAGCTGTTAATGAAATAGTTGATAATAGGAATAAAGTAGCACATGGAAGAGAGACGGCTGTCAAGATAGGTGAGAGACATAGAGCTGATGCTCTTAGAAGAAGATTGAATACAGCACAACTTTTGATATCAAAGGTATTAGATTCTCTAGAAGATTTTTATACCAGGAAAGCTTATATAAAACCTGTAGCTAGGAGGAGGTACTAAATAGTGGATCGAATAAATGATTCGAATAAAGAAACCATCCCCCAAGGCATCTACCGCCACTATAAAGGCAGCCTTTATCAAGTGATGCATACCGCACAGCATTCAGAGACCGAAGAGTCACTAGTAGTCTATCGCTGTCTTTACGGTGAGTATGGCGTGTGGGTACGTCCGCTTGAGATGTTCGCTGAAACGGTCACGGTTGATGGTAAAGAAATACCACGATTCGAATTGATTAAACCATTAAATGATTAATACTTAGCCAATAATTTAGATTGAATTTAGCGCATAAAAAACGACCCGTTGAGGTCGTTCTTTTTGTGCATTGTTAAAAACCCATAATTAAGCGTTCAGAAACTCTTTCAATACTTTATAAAAACTAACTGGTGCATCCATCGGCACGGCATGGCCCGATGTTGGCAAAATAATACTGTGCGCATTGGGCAGCAGAGTGGTCAAACGCTGTTGCCATTCTGCATTATATAACTGCGAGCGCGCACCAATCAGTAAGGTAGTCGGAATATTGACAGTGGGCAAAACGTCTCGATAATCGTAGGGCAGCGCAACATAAGCAGATAGGCAACGCAGTTTGTGTTGCCAAGTCGCGTGCTCCATTAATGAGATTTTGTGCGGTGCCCGATAACTGAGGGCTTTTACTAATAATTGCGAAGGTTTACTACTCACAGAGAGCAGAGAAAAAGAGCGCTCCATGTCTAATAAGTTTACTTTTAATCGATAGGGCAAGTGACGGAAGTCAACCACTTGTTCGGCTTGTAGATAAGGAGCAGTGTCGGTAATCAACCGTGTAAATTGCGCAAACAATTCGGTTTGTCGTGTACCAAACACACCGCCACCTTGCCAGTCTGGCTGATTATGAATAATCGGTGCTTGATCAATGTTCAGATAATGGCTCACACGCTGAGTGCCAAAACGCTGAAAATACGCCCACATGACCAATGCTCCCATCGATATCGCGGCAACAGGAAAAGCCTCAAAGCCAGTTTCTTTGCTCACGTACTCAAATACATCTTGGGTATCCTGTGCATATTGCTCAATAAAATCAAACGTTGGCAGAGTTAGGTTACTGGCCAAACCAAACCCTCTAAAATGAGGCAAGTAAAAGCAGTAATCCTGAATGAGCGGTAAAATAAATGGCAAAAATTGCCTCGCATCCATACCAAAAGCATGCATTAATAGAACAGGTTTACCTTTGCCAATGACAGAGACGGGCAGCAGTGTTCCATCAGCTGTTTGGACAGTAATAGTCTTTAGCTGGTAGGGAGTAGGAAACGGTATGAGGTCTTTTTTCATAGAGTGATATCTCTTTGATTCTTCAAGCTGTCTCGGTCAATTTAGTTAAGAAAGTATAGCGGTAGAATATACCACTACAAAATAGTTATACCGCGAATAAAAGACTGCTATATTAAAGCTGTCGCCTGACCATAGCATAGAATTTGGCTAAGGGTAAAAGTCAACAGTGATACTATACCAGTGCTATATAGGGGCTGAAAATGATTGTTGAGGATACAAGTGCATGAGTAGATCAACCTTGCCATTACTCGATAGTAGCCTATATCCACAAGTATGGCAGCAGCAGACATTTACCAGTCCGCAAGCGCTTTTACTGTCAATGTTGTTTGCTACTTTGAGTAGGGATATCACAATTGATGCCAGTGCTTTTACCAAGCAATTATTGGCAGATGATGTTTATCAAGAATGGATTAATACCACAGTATTTGGGCGTTATCTTCATCGTAACTTCACCGCATTTTATCAGCAGACAGAAGACAGTTTTAACACAGATATGCCCGCATTGTTCCGTCAAGAATTGGTGCGCCATGCGCAATATTTACCATTAGATCAGGTATTGTTTTTTGCAGGAGATATGCCCAAAAGTGTACGACAGACGAAGACGTTAACCACGACGGTAAATCCAGCGACTGCGATAATAAATGCTCAAACGCTGACCGTGAATACTTCAAAGTTAATTATTAATCAGATAACTATCACTGATAAGCAAGTTTTAGGGTTTGCGATACGTCATAATAAACGCACTAGCGAACGTCTGCGTAACGAAGTACTGATTTTGGACTTTCAGGATTTGCGTTTGGTCAATGAGCAAGCTATTGAAGACATAAAAAAAAGCAATATAGATGACTCTATATTGCTTCGATCGTATGAGATACGCTAACAGGTTCGGTGTTGATAAGTGTTATATTGATAATCAACATTGGTACTAAAACTAGCCGAGCAGTTAATATTAATCTTGCTTGGCAATCGTTAGCCCATTATAGGTCTGGGCGACTGGCATTACTTCTAGACGGTTGACGTTAATATGAGCAGGTGATTCGATTAGCCATAACAAAATATCGCCAATATCTTCACCTGTCATGGTTTTAAAACCGTCATACACCTTTGCCGCTTTGTCATCGTCGCCGTGATAGCGCACGTTTGAAAACTCAGTACCAGCCACATTACCAGGCTCAAGATTGGTCACACGCACTTGGGTGCCAATCAGATCTGCTCGCAAGTTTAAGCTGAACTGTTTTACAAACGCTTTAGTTGCGCCGTACACATTGCCACCAAAGTACGGCCAGTTGCCCGCAATGGAACCAACATTGATGATATAGCCGCTGTCACGCTCAACCATCGCTGGCAAGACGGCATGAGTCAATGCCATTAGACCTTTAACATTGGTATCCGTCATGCGCATCCAATCATCGAGACTGGCTTTGTGGGCAGGCTCTGTACCGAGTGCCAATCCTGCATTATTGACCAAGACATCAATCTGTTTAAAGTCATCAGGCAAGTCAGCAATGATTTGCGGGATAGAATCCGTATCGCTCACATCCATCACCACAGGTAAAAAGTTCTCACCCAAAGTATCTGCCAAAGCATTCAGTTTGTCGATACGTCTAGCGCACCCAACCACGCGATGACCATTAGCCACCAAACGCTCTGCCAGTGCTTTACCAAAACCTGCGCTTGCTCCTGTAATCAATACATTCATTGTCTGTCCTTATTATTGATGTGCTAGATTTTTACCGTAATCTTGATGACTGCTTTTTATGCTAAGACGGTTTATCTATTAGATAACTGCTTACCAAAAATCTTATCGCCAGCATCGCCTAGACCTGGGATGATGTAACCATGCTCATCTAAATGGCTGTCTAATGCAGCGGTATAGATAGTCACGTCAGGATGCGCTTCATTGACCAAACGTACGCCTTCAGGTGCAGCCACGAGTACCAAGGCTTTAATATTAGTACAGCCGTTTTTCTTTAGCATCTCGATGGTTGCTACCATTGATCCGCCCGTGGCTAGCATTGGATCAATGATTAGCGCAGGACGCTTGTCCATATGGCTCACGAATTTTTCAAAGAAAGGGACTGGCTGCAATGTTTCTTCATCACGTTGTAGACCGACCACAGAAATCTTAGCAGTAGGGATCAAGTCGAGCACCCCATCAAGCATGCCAATACCTGCGCGTAAAATCGGTACGATTGTCGCCGTCTTACCGATGATTTGCTCACCAGTGATTTCGCCACACCAGCCTTCCATTGGGAAAGTTTCGATTTCAAAATCACGGCTTGCTTCATAAGCCATCAAGCGCGCAAGCTCTTTGGTCAATGTACGAAATTTATAAGTACTACAGTCTTTTTCGCGCATAAGGCTGAGTTTATGACGGACTAGTGGATGATCTATTACCGTAATTTTTAAATCGCTGTTTAAGTCACTCATAGAATCTCTCTCGGTTTCTTGTCTGATGCTTGCGCAATTACTGCGGTTGCTATTAGTATAAAAGATACAAACACTTACCGCACTTTAACCATATCTTTGACATATCAATAGTAAAGTTAATGCCTTCACAATCAAGCTAATCAACTACTTTACGGACAGTGCGCATTTATCGCAATCACAATGTTTGCGTTCACAGCTGCCATCAAAGCCTAAGCAATTCAGGCTAAGTAAAGTGATACTGTGCTACTTGAGCCAACTCATTAAACCGACTAAGTTTGACTATATAATGTGATTATAAGTGAGGTAGTGTTTAGACTTGCTATGATACCAAAAAAACCGCTTTTCTGATGAAGAATATCATGACTATAAAAACACCAAGCACCCAAAAAACTGCTGATACTAAACCGACATCATCTGATGACAAAGCCACAGAGGTTGAAAACCACCCCTTTGAGCCTGTCTTACCGCCCAATGCCACGGTCATGATGATGGGTACGTTTCCACCGACGGCTGATAAGTGGGCAATGAGTTTTCACTATCCCAATTTTTATAATGATATGTGGCGGATTTATGGCCGAGTGTTTTTTGACGATGCTGACTACTTTAGAGTAGGCGATGAAAAACGCTTTGACCCTGAACGCATTCGAGATTTTATGTTTGAACATGGCATTGCTTCTTGCCCGACAGTAAAGCAGGCCATCCGTGAGACGGGTAACGCTTCGGATAAAAATCTAACGGTAGTCACACCTGTTGATTTAGATGCTATTTTACCGCAAGTGCCAAAGGTAGAGACATTGTTTACGACAGGAGGCAAGGCGACCGAAGTATTGTTTGGGCTATTAGACGAGCCGATTGCTAAATCAAAGCATCCGAAAACCAATCAAAGTATGGATTACCCTTATCAATGGAAGATTACAGATAACCAGAAAGCTGATGTGAATAATCTAATCTTATATAGATTGCCTTCAACCTCACGTGCTTATCCGTTATCGTTAGATAAGAAAGTAGCGGCATATAAAGCGTTTTTTGAAGAGATGGGTAAGTTATAAAGTAGAAATAGAGAGGTGGTTGCTTTAATAGAAGATAAAGCTCAGAGATAGTAAAAGGTATTTATCTAGTAAAGCTAAACGTTTTTGATGTTATGAATTATAGTAAATAGCACATCTATAGTCAGTCTTTAAACCTATTGAAATTAATCAAACGATAACCCATTGAAAGAAATACAGATTTCTTTATCTACTAAAATAAGTTCAAAAACATTAATAAAACGGGTTGACACAAAAGTTAAACCGTCTATAATACGCACCTCATCAAGACGAGCTGGAAGTAGCTAGTGTGTAATTACACATTGATAACCCAGTTAACTTGTTGAAACAAATTAAAAAAGAAGTTGACAGACTATTAAAACATGATATGATGGTCAGCTCGCTAAATAGGATA
>NZ_VZIZ01000018.1 GCF_009812035.1 Psychrobacter nivimaris
TGATCGCATTAGTAAGCATTTAATCTAAATGGCAGTTACACAGAATCTGGGATGGGCTCGAGTTAAATTTTATTCTATTACAATTTACATTGTAATTATTCAGTCGTACAATATATACAGGCTATATATATCAATACATGTAAGACATTGTCACAACATGTACTTTAGTCGACCTACTTTGACATGGTAGAGGTTATCAGCTACGAAGTTCCACCACATTAGTACTTGGTTATTCAGCGGTTCGCCGCCGATAAACATGATACGTGTGCCCTTTTTAGCAGCCAACTTAATACTTTTGTTATTAGCAATATCGCTATTATGAAAACGGAATAACTGGTCTTGCTGACAAACCTTGCCTTCGGACGCTACCTCTCCTTCTGAAACCAAGATACCGTACTCAAAGTCTGACTCTAAATTTATTATGCCACTACAGGTACAATAAAAAGGATATATAATTGACGCATCTAAAATATGAGCAATAAAAACATGGATATCGAAGGCAATACTGCTGATCAAATAGAAATTATCTATGAAGATGAGTATATAGTAGCGATTAATAAAGAAGCTGGTCTGTTGGTGCATCGCAGTTGGCTGGACAAAGGCGAGACACGCTTTGCCATGCAGCTCACCCGTGATGCGGTAGGCTGTCATGTATTTCCAGTGCATAGGTTAGACAAACCTACATCAGGTGTATTGTTATTTGCCAAGAGCTCAGCCGTTGCACGTAGCCTTACCGAAGCGTTTACTGAACGCAAAGTGACTAAGCAATATTTGGCCGTGGTGCGCGGCTTTATGTCTGAACAAGGTACTGTTGATTATGCGTTGAGCTTTAAGCCTGATGCCATTGCCGATAAATTTGCCAACTTAGATAAACCTGCTCAAGAAGCGGTCACCCACTGGCAGAGTTTGGCACAAATTGAGCTGCCATTTGCAGTATCAAAGAAGCATGCCACTAGCCGCTATAGTCTGGTGCGCTTAACGCCTGAAACTGGGCGCAAACATCAGCTACGTCGGCATATGAGACATGTATTCCATCACATCGTGGGTGATACCAGTCACGGCGATATACGTCATACACGGTTTTTTCGTACTCACTATGATTGCACGCGTATGTTGCTGCATGCACAGACTTTGGCACTCAGCCACCCCGTCACTGGTGAGCCACTAGTACTACAAGCAGGATTAGACGAGCAATGGATGCGTATCTTAGAAGAGTTCTCTTGGACAGATAGTGTTGAGGTTTAAGTCCCTAGTGGGGACTGGAAAAGACAACCTCTTATAATACGCTCCAAAACCTCAAGTTTTTCAAAATATCTTTTTTATCAAATCATCAGTATCTTGTAGCACCACGCATATAGACCACTCAATCATAATTAGCCATTTATTAGTGATCATCTTATCAAAAACCTTTTCCACAGCTATGTGACTACGCTCACGGATGTTAGTCTCATTTAAACTTACACATTTTTCTTGAAAGCTAAAAGATAACAAGAGAATAAAAAACGCAGAGCACCATTTGAAGCCCTGCGTTTGTTAGATTGAACTGTATTTACAGGATACTGTATCTAAATTGCAGATAGGCCGCTGTGATTGCCACTGCATCTTCTACCTGCGGATAATGGCCTAACATAGGCATATTGGTTATATCAGCGTTGGGTATCAGCTGGCGATAACGATCAATCATATGCTGACCTGAGATAGGATCTTTGGCACCTGCGATCAATTTCACTGGTACAGTACTGTTGATAATCGCGCCTACCCATCGCTCGCGGTACTGCTGACGCTGTGGCATATAGTTAATCAGCTTATGCATCACACCCAACCCATCATTGTGATTTAACAGCTGCCATAGCGTGTCTATCACCTCTACTGTGGGCGGCGTGTTTGGGCCAAATATCCGCTGTAGACTGCCTGCAAATTTCTGTTTATTAATCAGTTTTGATACCATAGGACCTAATGGTGATAGCAGTAGTTTCTGCACCAAGATAGGTTTGTGCGTCTCAGGGAATAGACCACCGTTTAAGAAGCATACGCTGGCAATGTGTCGCTCAGCGCTCCCTTCGACTTGTCTGGCTAGCAACTCCTGAGCTACCGTATCACCATAGTCATGCGCTAAGATATGATAATCACTGACGTCCAGTTTTTGCAAAACAACTTGATAAATATCAGCCTGTTCACTGATTAGATAGCGCGCGTTTTTGGGTTTGTCTGATAATCCAAACCCCAGCATATCAAGCGTGATGACATAATAGTGCTCGGTTAGCGCATCCCACATGCCCTCCCAGTCCCAACTGGCACTAGGATAACCATGAATCAATAGCAATACAGGTGCACTTTTATCCCCTGCATACCGAGTAAAGATTTGATGCCCATGAATGGATTCATACTGCCCCTGCCGTTGCCACTCATCAAGAGTTATCATTAGCGACTTACTCCTCAAATGATGGGTCAGTACGGCGCAGTTTTCTTAGTAACGCAGGCCATGCGATATCACCATTTGCGCCTCTGGTCACTTGCTCTGATGCCGCTTGGATACCGGCCAATATTTGTGCTGGTATCGGCGTCAATGCACCACCCCCACTCTGCGCTTTGATCTGAATCTCGCAGGCTCTTTGCATGATATACATGTATAAGAACGCATTGGCAACCGTATCGGCACAGGTGAGCAGACCATGGTTACGCAAAATCATAAAGTGAGCATCGCCTAAATCAGCAACCAAACGAACCTTTTCTTCAGGGTTTAATGCGACACCTTCGTAGTCGTGGTATGCCAAATTGGATAGCGGAAATAATGATTGTTGCGAGATAGGAAGTAGGCCTTTTTCTTGCGCTGAGACGGCCACGCCATCATTTGTGTGCAAATGAATGACGCAATGTGCATCGTCGCGAGCTTCGTGCACAGCACTGTGGATGATAAATCCAGCTGGATTTACGTCGAACTCTGATGGCGATACTTTTTCGCCTGCTTTATTGACTTTAACTAAGCTAGAAGCGGTAATCTCTTCGAATAACATTCCGTATGGATTGATTAAAAACTCATCCTCAGTACCTGGTACGCGCGCAGAGATATGAGTGAATACCAAATCGTCCCAACCATAAGAAGCAATCATTCGATAACAGGCGGCAAGATTTACGCGCATCTGCCACTCTTGTTCGCTCATATTATGGTGTACACTCGAGGTTGAATCGGTTGATGTCGCGGTTTGCATAGTTGTTTGCATGGTGTATTCCTTTACTGTGTTAGATATCCTGAATGATTACTTTACACCATTTCATAAAACCAAATCTGTCAAAAACATTACACTTATGAATATCAATCATTATTTGAATAACGACCCATGGTTTAGTCAATTGCCAGTCATTGTGCAGCCGCTACTGGCAGGCGATGCGGTGCTAAAGGTATACCAAAAAGGCCAAATGATTCATGCCATCGGTGACAACGATGATGCGGCGCTACACTTTGTCGTGTCGGGTACGATTAGAGTCTGTAACGTGAGCGCTAGTGGCCATGCCATGACGTTGGCGCATCTATCTAGTGGTGAGTGGTTTGGTGAGATATCTATCATAGATGACAATCCTCGCACCCATGATGCGTGGACGATTAACAAAGTAACGCTCATCTCAATCCCAAGAAACCTAGTCATTCAGACAGCGCAGTTGCATCCTATTTTATACAAGCATCTGGCGCTTATAACTTGCCAGCGGATTCGCCGAGCATTTGATTGGATTGACGATGCTACCTCACTCAATACCTCAGCGCGATTGGCTAGCATGCTGATTGGACTGATCGACACTTATGGACAGCAAATAGGAGACGATATCAAAATAGATCTGCGCTTATCGCAAGAAGAGCTTGGCTTTATGCTTGGTACTACCAGACAAACCATCAATAAAATCATCCAATCGTGGCAAAAGCAGCACCTTATCGATATGCACTATGGTTTTATCACCATAAAGGACAAACCCCAATTGATGGCAATGATGAATCCTACCTGACTTAAATGTATAAAATCATCTCAGAAAACACCTCACCATCTAACTTATTCTAGTTAGCATCAATCGCCTTAACATCTTCTTAACAGACCACTTGCTATGGTAAGGAATGACGTTTCCTACCATCTGTTGAGAAGTATCTGTATGTCCATACCTCAAGCCATCAAGACCAATGTGCTCAAAATCAAAGCAAAAACCAGCTACCTTAGCAGGCTCTATGATCGTGAGATAAATCTCAGTTATCTTATTATTATCGTGGCTTTATATTTGGTAGCGACTGCAAATATTGCGTTCTTTGAGCAGGTGCTGGCGGTCTATCCATTTAGCACAAACATGGGTTTTATACTCTCCATCACAGGTTTGTTATTTGGACTGATGTGGCTGGTATTACAGCTGCTTTGCTATCGCCCTATTGCCAAACCAGTGTTGATTGCGCTACTGATTACTGCCGCTATCTGCGGTTATTTTACCGATGCTTATGGGACGATATTTGACACCAACATGCTGATTAACAGTCTGGAGACCGATCAAGCAGAGGCGATGGGATTGTTTGCCCCCAGCATGGTCATTCGACTGCTGATATTAGGCGTGTTGCCAGCATTTATCATTAGCAAAATTCGTCTAAAACGCTTTACTTGGCAACGCAGTATTCTACAAAAAACAGCCACGTTGATATTGTCTATCGCATTGATCGCAGCGTGTCTTTTACCCTTTGGTGACCAGTACGCCAGCTTCTTTCGTCAGCATAAACAAGTCCGTTATTATGCTAACCCGATCACGCCTATTTACTCTACGATCAAACTTGGCGAAAACTATATCGATGAGCTACGCCGTCCTGATACTTTCACGCTACATGCGACAGATGCAAAGCGTGTGTCACCTGCTAATAGTGTGAGTGGCAATGCTAAACCAAAACTGATGGTGTTTGTGGTTGGGGAAACGGCTCGCGCTGATCACTTCGGTTTAAATGGCTATACACGCAACACCACACCGCTGCTCTCAAAACAATCAGACCTCTATAGTTTTCAGAATGCTGTCTCTTGCGGCACCTCTACGGCCTACTCCGTACCCTGCATGTTCAGCTATGCAAATCGAGCAGACTACGATATCGATACAGCCAAGTATAATGAAAACGTACTAGATACACTAAGTAAGCAAGGGGTTAATGTTATTTGGCGCGACAATAACTCCAGCTCTAAAGGCGTGGCTGATCGTGTTACTTTTGAGGACTACAAAACGGCTGATACCAATCCGAACTGTGATGTCGAATGCCGAGATATCGGTATGCTTGATGGGTTTGATGCACTGGTAAAGTCAGGCAGCTCACCGAAAGAGATACCGGAAGATACACTTATTTTGTTACACCAAATGGGTAATCATGGACCCGCCTACTATCAGCGCTACCCTAAAGAATTTGAAAAATATAACCCTGTCTGCATGACCAATGAGCTGTCTAAATGTGATGCTCAGTCTGTGATAAATGGCTACGATAATGCGATTCGTTATACCGATTATTTTTTGAACAATGTGATTGATACGTTAAAACCTTATGAGCAAGATTATGATGTGGTAATGGTATATATTAGTGATCATGGGGAGAGTTTGGGTGAAAATAATATCTACCTGCACGGCTTGCCCTATAAGTTTGCGCCAGATACCCAAAAACACGTGCCTACGATAGTTTGGTCGCCTAATAGTAATAATGTTGATACTGAGAGTCTTTCTAGTATTGTCAATCAGCCTGTGTCACACGATTTTATTACGCCAACATTGCTTAGCTTTTTTGGTATTACGACCGATGAAGTCAAAGGTGCAGCAACTTTTTTTAAAGTAAATAACTAAATCCGTTTCTATATTGTTTTAGGTAACCACTATTTTTTAGGTCAGCATCATGTACAAGATACTCGTTATTGAAGACAACCCCGATATCGTGGCCAATATTTATGCTTTTTTTGAGCCAAAAGGCTTTGAGTTGGACAACGCACATAACGGCTATAGCGGATTAACACTCGCCTCAAACAATCGTTATGATGTGATATTGCTAGATGTGATGCTGCCAGGTATGGATGGCACGCAGCTGTGCAAAAAACTCAGAGAAGAGTTACATGACAAGACTCCCGTATTAATGCTCACAGCTCGCGATACAATCTTGGATAAAGTCGCTGGTTTTGATAGCGGTGCTGATGATTATTTGGTCAAGCCGTTTTCGTTGGTTGAGTTGGAATGTCGTATCAAAGCGCTCATACGTCGCACCGAGGACGATCATTTTGCCCACAGTATTGCTGTCGGAGCATTGTCCTTAAACAATAGTGAGCATACCATTATGCGCGACGGACAATCACTAAAGCTCACCCCTACTGGCTTTAAAATATTGCACATCCTAATGAGCGCAGCGCCTAGAGTCGTCAGTAAAACTGAGATTGAAGAAAAAGTATGGGGGCTAGATATACCGAGTAGTGATGCACTGCGCACCCATATGCATAGCGTGCGCGCACAGGTTGATAAGCCATTTAACACACCCATGATAGTCACAGTACCTGGCGTAGGTTACCAAGTTGTTGACCCTAACAAATCAGCAAGCGCGTAGTTGTGATTGCAGCATGAATTAAATAAACCTTATCCAATTTACTAATCGACTGACCGTATCGTATTTATCGCTCTATTATATATAGCCCTGTTATATATCGCCTTCTTCTATTAGGTTGTCTTACGCCATGCTCAATATAGACTCGATAGCCAATAAGTTCAGACTGTCTTACTTCATATTCGCGTTATTACTGTGCGCAGCTTTTGTCAGTATTTTCTTGTACGCAGAGAGCCGAATAGAGCAAGATTTGGTCAAGGCTCGCCTATTGCAGCAGCTAGAGCTTAGTCAAGAAAAGTATGGTGACCAGCCTATCTATGTCGCTGAACCAGGTATCAAGATTTATCGCTATGATAAAGCACCTGCAAGTTTGCAAGCGATAGCCAATGACACGGTGCAAGAGACTTCTGTCACTGTTAATAAATCCTCTGGAGCAGGTCATGCCGACCTGCATCTTTTCGCCTATACTCAAGATGGTCAAGCTTATATTTTGACTTACCTAGAAAACACCGAAATGGTAATGGGAAATTACCCAGTCTTGGCGATATTTGAGCACCTAGAAGACATATTTGCAGATACGCTAAAAGTAGCCGTGATTCTAAGCTTACTTATCGCCGCTATCTTCTCTCAGTTGTCTTCCAAACAAATCATCAAGCCTTTATTAGATTTGAAACGAGCCGTCGAGACTGACCATCATAACTTAAGCGATTTGACACACTTGCCATCTGAGGTTGGTGTCTTGGCAATGGCTATCGATGAGAAAAACCACAAGTTAGAGCAATATCTCAAACGCGAGCAATTGTTTACTGGTGATGTCAGCCACGAGTTACGCACACCGTTAACTATTATCATGGGGGCTTCCGAGGTATTGGCCTCGCAATTAGACGCTGACAGCCACTTAAATGAATTTACCAATCGCATTAGCACTACTGCCAAAGAAACTTCTGAGATTATCACCGCCCTGCTTCTACTATCGCGCGCGCCTGAAAAGTTAGACGCACCGCAAACCTCTATTAACAATATCGCTTTAGCAGAAATGCAGCGCCTAAAGTACTTGCTGCGGTATAAGTCTGTCACTTGTCAGATCATTGCTGAGCAGGAATATATTGCTTACGTACGGCCCGAACTACTAAAAATGGCACTAGGCAACCTCATAAAAAATGCGTTTCAATATACCGATGATGGCGAAGTAGCCATTACTATCGATGACGAAAAAATCACGGTGACTGATACTGGCTTAGGTATTCCTGAGGCAATGATGCCTTTACTCTATGAACGGTTTGAGCGACTAGAGTCTCAGTATAAAGACGAGCAAACAATCCTGTCGTCAGAGCATGAGACAAAACATAAGGTTGAAGGCTCAGGTCTAGGACTCAGTATCGTCCAGCGTATCATGTCGCATATGGGCTGGCAGCTCACTCACCAAGCCAATCGCTCAGGTGGTAGCACCTTTAGTATTTATTATAAATAACCTTATGATAATCCAAAGACATATTCATTTCCTAATCATAATTACTGATTGGGAAATAAAAATTTAAACAACCATTACGCTTTATTCTCAACCATCTATATCCTCTTAACGTTTTCTTAACCTCTCCCGTCTTATACTCAGGCTATCTTAATTTTAATAGACCATTAAGAATGCCCTATGAAGCAAATTACTCATACCAACCTTGTAGGCCCGTCAACCAAGCATAGTTCTGTCAACCAAACAGCACATGATAGTGCATTTGCAGCTGACAGCTTTGCAGGTCATGCCAAAGGTAAAGCGGGAATCCTCCGCATTATCAAAGCCACTGGCTACTCAATGGACGGCTTTAAAGCAGCATATAAATTTGAGGCGGCTTTTAGACAAGTCGTGTGGCTCAACTTTGCCCTGCTTGTGGCTATCGCTTTTATGCCTTTTGTACTGAGCATAAAAATGATGCTAGTCATCGCGTCTTTTTTGTCTTTAATTGTTGAGCTGATTAACACGGGTATCGAAGCTTGCGTTGACCACACGTCAACCGCCAAGCATCCACTCGCAAAGATAGCAAAAGATGTCGGCTCTGCTGCACAATTTTTGTCGTTATTTCTCTTAACCATCTTATGGTTAATGGCGCTGTCTGTCTTTTTATAGTTGTCTGTCTTTTTATAGCAGCACGCTGGAAGCTATCATCATTTAATATACGTTATCAGGTGCATCCATGACTTTAGAAAACCACTCAATGGCTTGGGGCTGGCTAAAATTACTGTGCGTGACCATCATTGCTACCTTGGTTTTTGAGCATAGCCAATTAGATGTACGCATCAGTGAGCTTTTTTACAACAATGGTCACTGGCTACTTGAAAAAGGCGCGCAGCCTTATGCATTTATCTTTTATGATTTGCCCAAAGCATTATTGATTATATTGGCTGTCTACCTCATAGCGATTTTAATCATCAAGTATAGACAGTCAAGGCTTAATGCTATTGCCTTAAACCGCAATAAGCTAAATCTCAGTAAGCCCAGTCATAATAAACTTGATAAATTTCTGCTTCCTTTACCAATTCGGGAGATCGGCTATCTACTGCTGGTATTAGCGATTGTACCGGCTACCATTGCCACATTAAAAGGCGTCACCCATGTGAGCTGCCCGAATGACTTGGTAATTTTTGGCGGTGAGTTGCCTTATCTCAATCTGTGGCAAAACATCGTAGCAGCTACGCCCGCCAAATGTTTTCCTGCCGCTCACGCCAGCGCAGGATTCTCCTTATATGGATTGGCTTTTTTGCCAACACTCAAAAAGCACCGTTATCAAATACTAAAAATAGTCACGCTCTTAGGCTGGAGCATGGGGCTGTATAAGATGCTATTTGGCGATCATTTTTTTAGTCATACTTTGGTCTCGATGCTGCTATCACTGACGATAGCGTGTGCGCTTGCGACGCTATTCTTTAAAGATTCGATAAAGGCAAAAGCCAAAAGCGCCAGTAAAAAACATGCCGACACAGCCACTAGCTTGCTTGGCACTGAAACCTCAAGCACTTAGAATGATAGTTATCACGTTGCGTTATTTTGCTAGACACGACTGGCGAACTGCAGGCATATTAGGATGAGGGATTAAGGATGATTTATCAGCACTATAAGGACATTATGAAGCCACTTTCTGCCGTCATGCCAGCATTGACATTGACATTGATATTTGGACTTAGCGTACTCTCTACCGCTGCGATGGCAGAGACGGTCAGTTTGCCAATGGACACTTTGCCTAACAGAATAACCCTACCAAATGTCAGCCCAGTCAATAGTGCGCTTGCCAACCGCGGCGCTTACGTGGCGCGTACCGCCGACTGTATGGCCTGCCACCGTGAAGACTATAGTGGCGGCGTGCCGATTGATACGCCGATTGGCAATATCTACTCGACCAATATCACACCATCGACGCGCTATGGTATTGGCAACTATACTGAGGCCGATTTTAAAAAAGCCTTGCGCAAAGGTCGTGCGCCAAATCATCAGATCTATCCTGCGATGCCTTACCCGTCCTATCATGGCCTGACAGATGACGATGTCAGTGCCGTATTCGCTTATTTTCAGACCGTCCCTATCGTAGACAAACCCCCTGAAAAAAACCACACACCTGCCTTTCCCGTTGAATATCCGTAGCTTAATGCTGGCATGGAATGTCATCAACGTGCCTTCTACCGAAAACCGCGCAGGACTCAAAAAACTCTATGACGACTCTTGTGCAGGTTGTCATATGCAAAAAGGTGAAGGCGCACAAGGTGCTGGCTACTATCCACCGCTAGCCAATAACAGTAAGATGCAATCGAAATACTACATTATTAGTGTCGTTATTAATGGTCTACGCGGCATGCCATCATTCCACCGCATGATGAATGACGAGCAAATAGCAGCTGTCACACAATACGTGCATAGCGATCTAAATAATTTCACTGATATAGTGACTACTGCTAACGTCGCACAGCTACGCCATGATTTTCCACCAGGATCAGACCCTAGTGAGTAAGTAAAATACACGACAAACTAACTAGCTTTAACAACGCTTAGGCGGCACCGAATACGTACCAACTACGTGAGCCACAATGTCATCAGAGCCTTCTGAATACAGAGATACCTCGCCTACTATCAACGTGCGTCCTACTTTCATCAAGGTACATTCAGCGATAATACGAGCACTTGCTGATGGCTTACGCAAAAAGTTGATAGTCAAACTCGTCGTCACCGTTAACGGGACAATACCGATTCTTCCGAGTATCGCCACATAGATGGCTACATCAGCAACGGCCATCATGACAGGTCCCGAAACTGTGCCACCGGGACGCAATTCATTTATACCGATCTCATGCGATAAGGTCGCACCATTTTCGTTGACCGTCTCGACGACGCATTTGGTTTGGGGAAACTCCAATGCCATAAAGGCGCTGATTTCTTCTTTGGTTGCAGACATAACGCTTCCTTGAGTTGAATTAAACTTTCCTTGTTACTTATTACTTCACTGAATACATTCCTTTAATGTATCACGGGTGTGCCTTCTGTACTAAAGGCAAATCCTTTATTGCTAAAGTTACCAATCATGACCGCTTCTATCACTGGTTTGACGGTTTCATCCACACCTTCGACTTCGATAATAAAGTTAGCGCCAGATCCGCCTTTGTCCTCTTCTTTTTCGACAATATAGTTGAGCGTGGCCATCGCTGGTAGCTCGATAGGCTTATCTAGATATGATTTGACCAACGCCCCATCTGTATCGTAATAATCAATTTTATTGATATATAGTGACTTTTTGAGCGTAGTGTTACGTACACTCAGCGTCGCCGATAGCAGCACTTTGCGAGCGTCTCTATCGGTATAGATATCAGAATAAATCGGCACATAAAAGGTTTGCTTGTAACCAAACTGACTGTGATCCACGTCTGAGGTAATCGCCAACTCTTTAATCGGATCTTTTTGATGCTCGGACAGAAGAACGTTCGGGTCTTGCGCTGATTGATCACAACCTGACAGTAGTGCCATTATAGCGATCAGTAGGACAGATATACTTCGCTTATTCATAATCATTTCCCTATACCTTCTGGTATCACTGCGATGGCAAGCTACTATTTGATTTTCACACCCACACTACGTAAGAACTGATTGATGTGTTTGTTGGCCCCGTAAATCACCAGTACATCGCGCTCTTGCAATACTTGCTCAGGCGTCGCCAAACCTTGGATACTAGGCTTGCTCTGCGTACGACCAAAACTGTCTTCATAATACTCATAGCGCAACGTACTAAGCAATCGGAGATTAAACTTTTGCTCTAACTGTAAGTCGTCAACGGTCTTACCAATCAGCACATTTGGAATCTTAATCTCTACCATGCTGAAGTTATCGCTCAATTCAAACGAATCGACAAAATAGCGTAGTGACAGACGCTTGGCCCAGCGATTGGCCGCTTCTTTTTCAGGGTGAATCAAATCGTCCACGCCGATAGCTTGCAGGACTTTTTCGTGTAGTGGATTGATACTACGGCTAATTAAACGCTTGGCTTTTAACGTCTTAAATAGCGCCGTTGCCATAACATTGGCGCCTTGATCTTCGCCAATCGCTACGATGACAATATCGGTATCAACGATTGGTAATCCGCTAACCGTATACTCGTCCGTGGCATCCATACACAGCGTATGCGAAATCACTTCTTTATACGCTTCAACCCGTTGCATACTACTATCAATAGCAATCACTTCATGCCCTTGACTGGTCAATGCCGAGCCTAATGATGCACCGAAATTTCCTAGCCCTACGATGATGTACTTCATAACTTAAACAACCTTTTTTAATATTTTTTGCTATTTATTAAGAACGACATAGTCTGTTTACGACGGTTTAATTAACTGTTTACGACGGATTAATTAATCGTTATTTCTTCCGTAGGATAGCGATAATTACGTTGACGCATATTTTTAAGCAGTGCAATAAAGATTGTCAGCATACTGACGCGGCCAACGAACATAATGACCGAAACCACTATTTTACTAAAATCTGATAAGTCTGCTGTCAGGTTTAAACTTAGCCCAACCGTGCTATAAGCTGAGAAACATTCAAATACCACTTTGATCAAATCAAGCTCTGGCTGATCGTAACTGATGAGGGTCACGCCGATACCAATGACCAATAATGACAACCACATAATAGAAAATGCACGGCGCACGGAGATCTCCGCAATCTGGCGTTTGAATACTTCTATCTTGGTCTGCCCGCGTGCCAAACTCAATGTATTTAATAGGGCAATCGCAAAGGTACTGGTCTTGATACCACCACCTGTCGAGTTTGGAGACGCCCCAATCCACATCAGAAATATCGTTAACATGACTGTTGGAAAGGTCAACTCACCCATATCAATCACATTGAATCCAGCAGTTCTCGGCGTAGCAGCCGTAAAAAATCCTGTGATAAGTTTACCTAAAAGACTGGTATGGTCAGCGAGCACATTATTGTATTCAAATATCATTACCCCGATCAGACCAGTCAACAATAACGCACCGGTCGTAATCAACGTAATGCGGCTATTAATATTCAGCAACCAAGGCTGATAGATATAGTGCCGGTCATTGCGATATATCATTCGTTCAGCACGATGACGCAGATAGCGCAGTACATTGACTACGATAGTGAAGCCCATACCACCAAAAATAAATGTCATCGCAATGATAAGCTGTAGAGGATAATTAAAGCGTAGCGAATCATCGTACAAGCCAGCACTAAAGGTAGAAAACCCAGCATTACAAAAGGCTGAAATCGCATGAAAGACCGAAAAGAATAATTGCTCAGACCAGTCCATATCAGGCATATCATATATACTGATATAAATCAGCGCAGCCGCCACTGCCTCAACGGCAAAAGTAACGTATAAGATAGACTTGAGTGTCGATACCACATCACCCATACCTCGCATATAAGACATCTCGCTGATACTTGCTTGCGTCTCGTAGCTGACACCGCCCTTAAAAAAGTAACTAAAATAGGTCACAAATGTCAAAATACCTAAGCCACCGATTTGTATCAAACCCATAATAATGACTTGGCCAAAAGTCGTAAAATAGGTAGCTGTATCCACTACGATAAGCCCTGTCACACAAACCGCACTGGTCGCGGTAAAGAGTGCATCAATAAAAGATAATGGCTGCGTTGTCGCATTAGGCATCATCAACAGCAATGCACCAACCAGCACCACGACTAAAAAGCTTAGAATAAAAAACTGGGCAGGATGTAGAAAGGTACGATTGAGATTGAAATTGTGATCAGAGAGTTCGCGGATGAAGGTGACAAACACGGCGATTTTTATCGCGACAAAGCCATCAACAGCGGCGGCCAATCCAGAACGAACTAAGTCCGTAAAGTGCGCTGTCAATAGAATGACAATCGCTATACTGGTAAAAGTGTCAAAAACTGCAACTTTATTGAGCGTTAGCAGCTTTTTTGTGTAGACATAACGGCCAACCGTTACCACAAAACTCAGAAAAATAATGACCAAATAAAAAATGTGGAAAATTTGTTGTATCCACGTCGGTAGCGTAAAGCCACTATCTAACAAGGCAATTGCTACCCCGATGATGCTAAAGAGAATCGTAAAGTTGTTTAATAAGCGATAACGCGTGGCTGCATTCATAGCCTGAGTCCATGACGACAATAACCACGATACTTATACTCCTTTTTTGTCGTATTCACAAAAATTGATTTAAGTTAATCGTAACCAATTATTGAGTTATAGCGAGTACTGATAACCCACATGATAATAATCTGGATGCTGGCCATCTAGGTGCTAATCACCTAGCTACAGACAATCAGAGCGAGATAAAAGGTACTCGCAGGGACATAATGGCTTTAATGGTTCTATCGCCTAATACACAATTATTAAATCTCTTATTTTACTTTTGCTATTTTTACGCCGCCCCATGTCACTAATACCACGCCAATGGCTATCAACGTAGCACCTAAAAATAGACCTTCTGGTGGACTCTCCCCTTGCAAAAAAATAGTGACGGGTACGCCGACAATGGCTCCTACCGCACCTAACAAACTCAGCAACACGGGCCCACCTGTCTTTTGTAATAGGAATAACAGTAAAAACTGTCCAGCAAATACGCATGCTTGTATAGCTATCATGCTTAGCGGTAGCCAATTCTCTAAAGGTACAGCAATAGAGAAATCTGACATCATACTAAATAAGCCTAGCAGCAGCGCTGCCGCCATCAACATACCTGGAGCGAGTGCGCCAGAAGACGCATTATCAGGCCAGCGTAACGTCCGATATATATTGCCAATAGCGAGTAGCACTGGCCCACAAAGCGCGATTAAAATCCAAAACACACTAGAATCTGGCGCAGAGAATTTATGCACGGCTAATGCTCCTGCCCCGATGAGTGCTGCGATGACCCCAAGCGCACGAACAATATAAAATTGCTCTATACGTAGTATCAGCGCGCCAAGATACGTTAGCAGTGGCGGCAATGAGAGGATTAAGGCGACGAAACCTGCGCCCACATGAGGAATGGCAGAAAATAACAATAAGTTGGCGGCCGCGACACTGACCAGCGCCGCGACAAAGTAATACTCTAAGCTGCGAACATTAAGAGGAGGGAGTTCTTTTCTGATGAGCGCTATCATAAATAAAATAACAGCAGCGCCAGTAATCGACCAAAACAAAAACCCTAATGGGGTCAGACCGACATCGATAGCGTACTTTGCCACATTGGTCGAGATACCAGTGAGTGCACCGCCTGCCAGTAGACAAACGAAAGGCACCAACCAGGTGGTCTTGTGAGAAGTCTCTTGTTTGAGCGAGTCATTCATCGACTATCCTATTGGATGATGAATTTTCTTAGTCATGTTGGATGGCCTTTAAAATAACTTATAACAGCACTCTAATAATTACTGGCGCAAAATGGTAGCAGGTAAGCTTTGTACAGCGACGGTTGCTGCATCAATTGCCCCAGCGACATAGCCTGGGAACTGTGCTGACCACTCACTACCACAACCTATTAGACAGTCTTGCCACACGCCTGTTTTTGGCTTGGACGGCGGTGCTACTGCATGCTGACCGTTACCGCTAGCATCAGCGGACATCGCTGTTAATGGATCCTGTGCCCAGTCTTTGAGATATTCAGCTTTTGGAGTACTTGCCTGATCACCAAATAGTCGCACTAACTGCGCACGGCAATGTTCTTTTAGTACCGTATCAGAAACGCTTTGACGTACTTGAGCAGGAACACCAAAGAAGCCAAACAATGCCCCATCGTTCTCTAATGTCGAGGCATCATGTATCTCAGTAAGTGGCCCTATTGCACTGCGCGCGGCACCCGAGAAACCAGCATCTCGCCAAAATGGTGATTCATAAACAGCGACGTATTTGGCATGAGGCGCCATCCAAGTGGCTGTCTCGCGCCACTGTTCACTTAAGTCTTGCGGTAGCGCTGGCTGAAATACTATCCGACCTTCTACCAATCGAGGCGGTAACGCAAGTAGCACATGCTGCGCTCGGAACGTCGTCACATGTCCGGTCACGTGCCCAAAGCTGTCTTCACTCTGTACTTCAATATATTGGGATGTCTTGTTTAATTGCTTTACGGTTTGACCAGTCATGATACAACTGGCATCTAAACGAGCATATAGCGCGTCAATCAAAGTGGCCATACCACCGACTAACCGCATAGAAGGTGGTGTGCTTTTGTAACCTTGCATACGCACAGGTGACTGATTGGCAGCGCGCTCAACCATCATATCGCCTTCTTCAAACTGCGCAAAACGTGATAAATCTAACGATTCAATAAGCGTACTTAACTGCGTTTGATAATCCGGCCAAAACCAAGACGGTCCTAAATCAAACGCCGCGCTTGATTCTGCTTGATCGATATCAGTACTGTTATTAGTAGCATGCGCATCTGAACATTTAGCAACTGCAATGCGACCACCTAAGGTATTACGCGCCTCTAACAGTCTATACGCTATACCCTTTTGCTCTAATAAAAGGGCGGCATATAATCCACTTAACCCACCACCGACGATTACCACAGGTATGTCTTGCATATCGGATTACCCTATTTATAATCGGTTCAATATCATTTGAATACAAGGAAGCCGAGTGAAAGTACTACAAGTAGTAAGCTAAGCGAGACTGACACCGTACTCAATTTATAGAGGATTGACTATAAACCAAACTACTCTGCCAATAGCTTCGTAAGCATCTCATCAATCTCAACCTTAAACTCTTTGTCTTCTATTTTATTGGCTGTGATTTTGGCATTTTGTAGGCTTTGGATAGCGGCTTCTTTTTCGCCTGTCTCAAGCTGTAACACCGCCATAGAAAAAGCAATCGATGACATATGATCTTTTGAGTTAATTGCAGTAGCCTTGGCCAGTGCTTTGTCATAAATCACCAGTGCTGCGTCCAAGTCTTCTGTGAAGTCAGCAAGCGTTTCCCATTGTTCTGGGTGGTCTTTGTCAGTGCCTTCATTATCGGCACAAATGGCGTTTAGTTCAGCATATAGCGAATCAAATTTCTCTTGATTGCCTCTGCGATCCGCTTCTAATAATTCTTCGGCTAAGGTGTAAATGGCTTTATATATTTTGGTATTGATCATTGTTTACAACCTTTTATGGACTATATCGTGTGTGGTTAGGATTATAACGTAATTCTAGGGCGTGTCCTCATTTTAAAAATGGTGATAAAAATGAGATAAATTGCAGTCAAACAAGGAAAATAGCGCAGATAATATCGGGATATTAACCAGCTATTTAACGATGTTTGGCAAAATTTAGCCATTTTTAGCCCGTTTAGATATGATCAATTGAATTGAGGACATGCCCTAGCGGCTCAGATGATTGCTACAGAGAAGAACACGATATTTATGTGGCTGTTATTAAGATTACTATGAACCTTATCAAGGTTGCTATTCATACTATAGTCGATTCAATTTAAAAGTAGTACAAGGCGACCGAGTGCAAGTTATACATTAGTATGCTTAGCGAGGATGACGATGTAGCAGATGTATATAGACTTGACTATATTAGGGTTACAACTCGCGCCAGTGCAGCCACAGTCGCGTATCCAGCTCAAATTGATGATACTCAGGCTCCATATGGCAGCATAATTGATAAAAAGCTTTGTTGTGCTCATGCTCTTTGAAATGGGCAAGCTCGTGCACCACTATCATGCGCAAAAACTCTGGCGGCGCGTCTTTAAATAGGCTGGCTACCGTGATGCTATTGTGCGATTTGAGCTTACTGCCCTGTACGCGCGATTGCGTCGTATGGATACCCAGTGCATGTTTTAAAACCTTGAGCTTACTGCTATAGCTGACATTTGATAGCTGACCAATCTTACGCATGTATTGGGTTTTTATCTCATTTATATACTGATAGAGCGCTTTGTCGCTTTGGATTTGATGCTGAGTCGGGTACTTTTTTTCCAGATACTCGCCTAATTTACCATCAGTTATAAGCTGAGCAGCTTGAGTTTGAATCTGTTCTGAGTAATGCGCTATGTACTTTAATTTGGTCACAAATGTATCCTTTGCTAATACGTTGCAGCGTATCAGTCGATCAATTTAATCTTAATGAATTTTACCTTATATTTGCGGTGCTTGTTTGCCACTTATTTGGGATACATCCCCAACCCAAACGATAGTTATTTATAAATAGTTAGTCATAAAAAAACCCATAAGCTGCGTGCAACTTATGGGGACATTTTTACTAATATTTTTACTTAAAAAGTGTACCGGATTAACGCTCTAAATGCAGATACTGCAAGTGACGTTCGTACTGATTTAAGATATCAACCAATACCTGCTCTTTTGAGTAGCCAACCAAGTCATACTCTTGCGAGCCTTCGCTTAAGAACACTTCCGCACGGTAGTAGTACTCTGCGTGCTTGGTAGATGTGCTCAATGTAAAGTTAGGACGATGAGCTTTAATTAGATTGACTTCATAAATAAAGTCATCTTCATCGCCATGACCGACACGCAATTTTAGACCGTCTACCTGACCACTGTCTTGGTCCATGCCTGCATCGATACCTTCACCGATACTAGCAAGGTTTTTGGTATCTAACGAGGTTTTGAGACCACCTGCTTTAAACTCTTTTTCGACCTCAGACATCGCTGGCATCACAACCGTATGCAGGAATTTTTCAACCTGTGCATGTCCTGGGAAGCTTACAATACGTTGCAAGCGCGCTTTCCAGCTCTTCCCGCTGTCCAACACGTTTGCCGTGCCAATTGTACTGGCTTTACGCTTGTTGCCTTCTTCTTTTAACGACTTCCACATAGACATCATGTAGAGCACAAGAATAATAGAGAATGGTAAACCTGCAATGACAGAGACAGATTGCAATGAGGCAAAACCACCTGCAAATAGCAGTCCTAACGTAATAAGACCAGTGGCTGCTGCCCAAAACAGACGTAACCAAACAGGAGCATCGGTATCATTGGTCATACCTCTTGAGCTCAAGTTCGCTAGTACTAACGCGCCTGAGTCAGCAGAAGTCACAAAGAAAATAAGACCAATAACCACACCAGCAAATGACAATACTTCACTGTAAGGGAAGTACTCAAACAGCGCAAACATGCCCATTGCCGCATCATTGACCGCGATTTCGCCAAGCTCTGTTGCGCCATTGGCAACCAAATCTATCGCTGAATTACCAAAGATAGAGAACCATGCGAAGATAAAACCAAGCGGAATAAACATCACACCAAATACAAACTCACGTAGAGTACGGCCACGGCTAATACGCGCGATAAACAGACCGACAAACGGTGCCCAAGCAACCCACCATGCCCAGAAAAATATCGTCCACCAAGATTTCCACTCGGCACCAGCAGCACCGTCATAAGCATAAACGTCAAAGGTTTTATAAATGATGGTTTGGAAATATTGACCGATATTTTGAGTAAAGGTATTTAATAGATACACCGTATTGCCCATAACCAATATGGCAAGCAACAACAGTATTGACGACAGCATGTTGAATTCAGATAGACGACGAACGCCTTTTTCGACACCTGTCATCGCAGAGACAGCAGCAGCAGCGACAACGCCGACGATGATAAGCGCCTGAACCGTTTTGCTAGATTCGATACCGAATACATGGGTCAAGCCAGCATTTGCCTGCAATACCCCAATACCCAAACTGGTCGCAATACCCATCAACGTACAGACAACGCCAAAGGTATCAATACCATCACCTAACCAGCCTTTGATTAAGCGTTCACCAAATATCGGAGTTAACGGCGAGCGTAGCGCGAGTGGCATGTTTTTGCGATAAGCAAAATAAGCCAGCGCCATACCGATTAGTGCATAAATACCCCAACCGTGTAGACCCCAGTGCAAGAAGGTCTGAGCAAGCGCTTCACGCATGGCCTCAGCACTAGCAGGCTCTAGGCCTGTATGCGGGGTCAAATAATGCATCAAAGGCTCAGAGGCACCAAAGAACAACAGGTCAATACCGATACCCGCTGAGAACAGCATGGCCGCCCACGCTAAAAACGGAAATTGTGCTTTTTCGTGGTCTTGACCAAGCTTTATATCACCGTACTTAGAAAAACCAACAAACAACGCAAAGATACTATAAGCGGCAACCACTAGCATGTAATACCAGCCAAACTTGTCTGATACCCAAGTCATGCTCGAGCTCAACAAGGCCTCACTATAATCTGGAAAAGCGATGGTCCAAATTATCAATAAAATAGAAATAATAGCTGAGCCCATAAACACGGTTTTGTTTAGGGTCAGAGGTTTCGTCACATCTTGTGATGGCGAACTGTACATAAAAAACCTCAATAGGTAAATTAAACAGGGTCCGATATTGCTTTGTCCGGCATCATCTAATAGTAGACTGATGATCTATAACCGTATAACGTGGAACCAACCGCATGACGGACAAAGCAGTACCAATAAATAAAAAGTTAATAAAATTATAAACAAATTCAACCTGAACGGTATTCATTATTCTAATACGTTAGCGCTGATAGAAAAGGCCTCTACTTGGAAAGGCCTTTTGGTTAAAATTTTCTCATATCGTTATTTATTCAGTATCCTGTATGCAGGCTTATATCGCAGCCTACACTGTCGAGAGATAATCACGCATCGGCTCTGAGCGCAGCGGTGCACCATTGGCCACGTAATAATCTGCCGTTGAACGTGGCAACTGTACGCCTCTCATCTTGTCGACGATTTTTTCGGCGAGCATAATAGTTGTAGCATTGAGATTGCCACTGATAATATTGGGCATGATAGACGCATCGACAACGCGCAAACCATCGATACCATGTACCAGACCTTCGCCATTCACTACCGAATCGTTATCTTCACCCATCGCACAAGTACAAGATGGATGATAAGCCGTCTCACTATGATTGCGTACATATTCATCTAGCTGGGCGTCGGTGACCAAATCATCGGTCGGTGCAATTGCGCGACCACGATAAGGATCAAGCGCTGGCTGATGCATGATCTCACGCGTGATACGCATTGCAGCACGGAACTCTTGCCAGTCTTGATCATGTGACATGTAGTTAAACAAAATGCTTGGATGCGCTTTCGGATCACGTGATTTTAGCTTGACGCGGCCACGGCTTGGTGAGCGCAGTGAGCCGACATGTGCTTGGAAGCTATGTGATTTCACAGCACTACGGCCATCATAGCGTACAGCTAGTGGCAAGAAGTGGTACTGAATGTTTGGATGGGTGAACTTCTCATCGGTACGAATGAAACCGCCACCTTCGAATTGGTTAGACGCACCAAGACCTGTTCCATTGAATAACCATTCTGCACCAATCGCAGGCTTATTCCACCATTTATTGGCAGGCGCGATTGACACTGGCAGTTTACATTCATACTGCATATACAGCTCTAGATGGTCTTGCAAGTTATTACCGACACCTGGCAGATCCAATATTTCAGTCACGTCAGCATCTTTTAACCACTGACCAGGACCGATACCTGAACGCTGCAATAGTTGCGGTGAGGCAATCGCACCAGAAGAGACAATCACTTCACGAGCGGCATGGAAATTTTTGGTCTGGCCTTCGTGCTCGACTTTGACACCGACAGCGCGCTTGCCGTCGAATAAAATCACGTCAGTCAATGCACCTGTCAAAATCGTAATGTTGCTACGTGGTTTGGCACGGTCAAGATAGCCACGAGCCGTTGACGCACGGCGACCATTGGGCGTCACAAAGCGATCCATCGGACCAAAACCTTCTTGCTGATAGCCGTTTAGATCTTCGGTACGTGGATAGCCCGCTTGTACGCCCGCTTCAATCATAGCTTGGAACAGTGGATTGACTCCTGGCTTTGAGGTAGTCATTTCAACAGGTCCGCCCACGCCATGATAGTCATTCTCGCCAGCGTCACAGTTTTCTAGCTTTTTAAAATAAGGCAGGCAATCAGAATACGTCCAGTCTGATAGGCCTTTTATTTTAGACCAATCATCAAAATCTAGCGCATTACCACGGATATAGCACATACCGTTAATCAGTGATGAGCCACCTAGCCCTTTGCCGCGGCCACAGTCCATGACACGGTTATTCATATATGGCTCAGGATCTGTCTTATAACCCCAGTTATAAGTCGTCCCTTGCAATGGCATAGCAAGTGCAGCTGGCATTTGGGTACGGAAGTCAAAACGATAGTCTGGACGTCCTGCTTCTAACAGCAGTACCTTAATATTGGCATCTTCGGTCAGACGCGTGGCCAGTACATTTCCTGCTGAACCTGCTCCAACAATAATATAGTCATACTCAGGTGTGGTTGATGTCATAACATACTCCATAATATTGAAAAAACATAAATCGTTTAGGGTCAGTAAAGTTTCCTAAAAAGGCTAAATAAAAGCTGATAAGCAACCTTACTGGCTTCGTTTTTCTCAATAAGATTGATTAAAAGACAGATTCAAACGCACCCAGCTCTACTTGGATAGATTTGGTCTGAGTATAGTGTTCGAGCGCTTCGATACCGTTTTCGCGGCCGATACCAGAATGCTTATAGCCACCTACTGGCATTTGTGCTGCTGACTCGCCCCATGTATTCAACCAGCAGATGCCAGCTTCGATCTGAGCGATGACTCGATGCGCGCGTTTTAGATCTGCAGTCACGACCCCAGCTGCCAAGCCGTAATCGGTATCATTGGCACGGCGAATAACTTCTTCTTCGGTCTCGTACGTCAATATCGACATCACTGGGCCAAAGATTTCTTCGCGTACGATAGTCATATCGTCCGTGCAATCAGTGAATACTGTCGGTGCGACAAATGCGCCTTTTGCAAGCTCGTTCGTTGTAACGCGCTCGCCACCTGTTAGCAAACGCGCGCCGCCTTTTTTACCTTGTTCAATATAGCCAAGCACGCGCTCCATATGCGGGAAGCTAACCAGTGGACCCATATTGATGTTCTCATCCATAGGGTCGCCCAGTCTAATACGCTCAACACGGGTTAAGATGGCTTGCTCGAACTTCGCTTGTAACGCTTTAGGGACGAATACGCGCGTACCGTTGGTACATACCTGACCAGTACTGTAGAAGTTGGCCATCATCGCGATGTCAGCAGCGGTATCGATATCTGCATCATCAAATATGATTAATGGCGATTTACCACCAAGCTCTAAAGTTACGTCTTTTAGAGATGAACTTGCCGCGCTCGACATGACTTTTTTACCAGTTGGTACGCCACCTGTGAACGATACTTTTGCAATATCTGGGTGTTCAGTTAGCGCTTGACCCACTTCATAGTTACCTTGTACGACGTTAAACACACCATCTGGCAATCCAGCTTCGGTCAATATTTCTGCCAGTTTTAATGCCGTCAACGGTGTCACTTCTGATGGTTTAAAAATCATCGCATTACCGGCAGCCAGTGCAGGCGCCGCTTTCCACATCGCGATTTGAATCGGATAGTTCCATGCGCCAATACCTGCGACCACGCCAAGTGGCTCGCGGCGAGTGTATACAAAACTAGTATCACGTAATGGAATCTGACGACCCTCAATCATCGGTGCCAGACCTGCATAGTATTCAACGACATCAGCACCAGTAACGATATCAACGTACTTAGTTTCAGAGTAGGCTTTACCTGTGTCTTTGGTCTCAAGTAGGGCCAGTACATCATTGCGATCGCGCAATATCTCAACAGCCTTTGATAAAATGCGACCGCGCTCGACCGCTGTCATCGCCGCCCAAACTTTTTGACCTTTATGTGCGGCTTTTACCGCCTCGTCAATCTGCTCTTTGCTGGTTTGCTGAATCGTTGCCAACACTTCACCAGTGGCTGGATTGATATCTTCAAAAGTCGTCAGCGATTCATCAACCGCTAGATAGCGCCCGTTGATATAAGCTGTTTGTACTTGGTCTAAATCGATAATATCTGTCAAATTATTAAAATCAGTCATAAATTCTCCTTAGGACGATTGGCAAAAGTAGCTATATAAAGGTACTCAGGCCGAATAGTGTCGTCGTTAGTTAAGTTTCGAAATTTAGTCTTTAAGAAATTTAGTCTTTAAATAGTGAAATAAAAATTATTTTATAAAACAGCGTCATTTTATGAATCAAAGTCTTGTTGCGTCATTTTTATCAGGCGATCACGTAATGACTGTTTGTCTGCGATATCGATACCTGAAAAGTCTGAGAGCCAAATACCGTCAGCGACAAGGCGAACCATACATAATGTCTCGGTATTATCCGTTGCTGCATGTTTTTTGAGTTGCTCGTTCGCCCACTTAGCCCACAACTCACGCAGCTCACTATCACCTAGCATTAGCACATATAAGGTCGCTTGGTTATCGTACTCTTCCTGCCCTTGCTCGCCGAGACTGATGGTGGCGTCTATGTAAGCGCGGGTAAATGAACCGTACTTAACAGGATCGTCAGCCATTGCTGCGTTTACTTCTGCCTCAAACTTAGCCATTGCATCATTGAAGACTTCTAGCACGAGTGCGTTTTTGGTAGAAAAATGATGCATCACACCACCCTTTGTCACCCCAACCGCATCAGCGACCGCCTGAAAAGTCACTTTAGATAAGCCCTGCTCCAATGTGATACGTGCTGCTTGATCTAACAACGCACGACGAATGACTTCTGGCTGTTTTTTACGCTTATAAGCATTTTCCATATCAATGCACCACAGAATTAGACAATAAGTTCATCACAACAACACCGCCGACGATCATCGCGATACCGACCACTGCTGCTGTATCAAGATTTTGCTTGAATAGCACCACACCAGCGAGTGAGGTTAGTACAATCCCAAGCCCGCCCCACAGCGCGTACGCAATACCTAGCGGTATGGTCTTAAGCGTCTGAGCCATTAGATAAAATGAAACCGCATAGAGCGCGCCCATCATCAAAGTTGGCACCAAACGGGTGAACTGCTCTGACTTCATCAAAAAAGTAGTGCCGATCACTTCACAAATGATGGCAATGGCTAAGTAACCATAAGCAATAGTAGTAGGACTCATCTTTAGAACACCCGCTTTTGTTCAACGCATGCTATGAAAAAACATAGCAAAGAAACCACATGGTCGGTATTTTATAGAACTCTACTGCCAATGTGAAGGGCTGTCTTGCAACTTTATTGTGTCAAACGGTGTCGCACCACCTTTATATTCAAAAACACAAAGCACCAAGTCCAGTTTTACTTTGCCGAGTTGATATCTATTTCGATACTTTTATTGTTCATCCTATATGCCATATAAAAGTTTCTGAAAATAATTTTTATTTTTAAAGCACATTTTATTTTTAAAACACATTTATCGTCATTTTCTACTACATTCTGTCTTGAAATAGCCTATCTGATAAGGGATTGGCGTTAATTTTCAATAATTGCGATAATATTTATAATTAAACGCATAATAAGGTTGACAGCCTGTAGTGACTTGGCTAAAATGTGCCCCACATAACGCAAACAAGCTAATTAACTGCTTTAATGTAAAGCATCAATAACTTGCTGTTATGACCAGCTATTCTCCAATAGCTCAGTTGGTAGAGCAACGGACTGTTAATCCGTGTGTCCCTGGTTCGAGCCCAGGTTGGAGAGCCATATACTAAAAACCTTCATCATAATTTGATGGAGGTTTTTTTATTGCTGTGTCTTTTATATTTACTTCTAATAATATTAGCACGGCTATGGTGTTCTTTTAGACATTTTTGTTGTATGGTAAGATTAGTTTTGATTGGGTTCGTTTTTGTTTGAGTGCTTCGCTCTTACTCACTAAAAGTAATGGTTTATTATGATACCTGTACGTATAAAAAATAAGTTTTCTGATCATCCGCAAAAGATCATGCGCCCGATTAGTATTCGTTTGTCTGAAGAAATGATTGGTCTATTAGAAACGACGTCATCAGACTTGGGCTTTAAGCGCATTCAAGGGCTTATTCGTCTTTATATTCGTCAGGGCTTAGATCGTGACCATCAGGATTATACGCTCGCCCATGATGAAGTATTCATCGAAACGCTACGTAAGCGCGGTGTCAGCCAGCATATTATTGATGAAGCGATTGTAGTGACGCATAATAATAACATCACTCATCCGCTATCTGAGTTGCAAGACAACGATTAAACAATTAATAATATCGTTGCTAATTAATAGTATCGTTGCTAAATAGTCTTAAAATAAAAAAGACCGAGTTTGCTAACGCGAGCTTGGTCTTTTTTGTGGCTGTTATAAAAGTTAAAGCATTATTGATATTTTTCTAACTCTCCTCTTGTTATGCCCTTCTTCCATCTAATCTACAATAAATACGTTTTTAAGTACTCTACGATATTTGCGGTTTTAGTTAGCCATAACTAAACACAACAGATGTTTAAACAAGGTATATTAAGAATATAGTCGTGACTATTTATAAGGTTTCAACATAATAAAGATCTGCAAGGAGGGGTACGATGACGGGCTTAAATCAGCGTTTCAACAAAACTTTGTTTTCAACCATGACGGTAGCAATGCTAGTGATTGCGACTGGCTGCTCATCGCCACAGACTGATCCAAGTAAAACAACGATACCGACAGATTCTGACCAATGGCAAAAAAAGTTAGGGCAAACTTTTGAGCAGTTGTCTGAGGCCGATCAACAAGTACTCAGCCGATATATGCTGCGTATGAAATTGAGCGACGCTTATGAATCAGGAGCCATGCCGCGTACCACTATCAAGCAAGCGCTAATACAACAGCGTGAATATGAACGTCTGCATCCAAACAACCCAACAGGTAAGAAAAGCCCAATCGTCAAAGGTCAGGCGGCGAACGCTACTGCACAGATGTATCCTGTCGCCCTGCTCCCAGTGAAAACCAGTGATAGCGATAGCTTAAATCAAGTCAAAATGCAGTTTATGCTATCCAACCATGGCAAAGGCGCGATAAAAAGTTTTAAGGGGACGCTAACTATGAAGGATGCCAACCTGACAAAGGGCAAAAACTTTAATGTGCCTTTGACAACGTTTGATCCACCTATCGCACCAGAGCAGTCTGGCAAGATCATTATTGAAAGCAGCATTGAGGATATCAATGTCATGCGTGCTATTAAAAATGCTAGTGGCATCACTATCGAGATTAATAAAGGCATGCTTATCTTAGTAGACGATCAGACAATCGAATTTGAAAACTCACTGGTTAAGTAGCTGTATAACCTACTGTTGAGGATTTTATAGAAGGTACTAATTAATACTTTTATTAATACCATAAAAAAAGCCCCAATCAGCAATGATTGGGGCTTTTTCGAATTTGGCGGAGACGGAGAGATTCGAACTCTCGAAGGGCTATTAACCCTTGTCGGTTTTCAAGACCGGTGCATTCAACCGCTCTGCCACGTCTCCATTGGTGCATCATTATATAGATATCATTTTATAATGCAAGCCCCTAAACTAAAAAAATTCAATTAATTTTCGAACACTTGTAAATTGATGCATTATCGCTTGCTTGAGGCCAGATGTAAGCACATATCGAGCAACCTATTGGCATAGCCCCATTCGTTGTCATACCATGCAAAAACCTTATATTGACCGCCTACTTGCATAAGCTGCTGACCATCAATGATAAGCGACTCAGTCTGATGGATGAAGTCACTAGATACCAATGGCTCATCGGTATAAGCCATGATGTCATGCAAATGTGCCTGACTGGCAGATTTAAGTACCTCTCGTACTGTCTCGACATCGACATCTGGCGTATCAAATACAAAGGTGACATCAATCGCAGCCACATCGATAGTGGGCACCCGTATCGAATGACCATTTATTTTGCCGACCATGGCTGGTAGCACCCGTTCTGTCGCAGCGATACTACTGGATGTCGTTGGGATAATATTGTAGCCAGAAGCACGCGCCCGTCTGGGATCTCGATGCGCTTGATCGAGCACCGTCTGATCGGCGGTAACCGCATGAATTTCTGTCATCATAGCGGACTTGACGCCGAACGCTTTATCCAATGTGTCAATCAGCGGCACCAGTGCCTGCGTGGTACAAGAAACGCTGGAGATAATCGGTAGCTCAAGCGTGAGCGCATCGGTATTCACGCCCATCACGATACAGGCATCCACATCGTCAAATGGCGCGGCACCGATAATTACTTGTTGCGCGCCAGCTTCGATATGTAGCGTTGCTTGTTCATACGAGCGAAAGTGCCCAGTACATTCTAAAACCACATCGACACCCAGCGCCTGCCAAGGTAGGTTTTGTGGATTGGGCTCTGATAGCATATTGATGCAGTAAGTCAGATTGTTTTTAGTCAGACAGAGCTCAGTCTTGCTCGTATCACCTGACTCACTCTCTACAATCTCAGCATTTACGCCTAATCGACTGAGACGGCCATGTGTGCTGTCAAACTTGAGTAAATGCAGCAATATATCCGCTGGCGCTAAGTCATTAATTGCCACCACATGAATCGCACGGCCCAACACTTCAAAGCGCTCTAGCAAAGCACGAAGTACATTGCGCCCTATACGACCAAAGCCATTGATAGCGACTCTCAGTGGCTGTGTGTGCTCACCAGTAGTACGGAACGTCGCCGCTATCGGGTCAGAGGTCAATTGATAAGTAGCGCTCGAAAAATCAGGCATAACATCGGACATAAAGGGTATCGCTATAAATGGGGGTAAAAACTGAGCGTTATCACGTTGAGTGCGCTAATGATTGCAATGATTGCTAAATATTAAGAAATAGCAGAAATAAAGCCTATAAAAATAAAGGTGACAAAGTTATAGGCAATAAAATTATAAGCAGTAAAACTATGGGGTGATAAAGATCAATGCGAGGCGAATGGTATTGTAGTCAATACTTTGCTTGAGATGATCATATATCGGACGCAATTTGATGCTACCGTCATCATTGAAGTCATTTGGATTATTGGCGACTTTAATGGCGACATAGGCATTACCTACGGCTGTCATTACCTCATCATCTGGACGCAGATGATCGCAGGCAAGACTTGGATCTTGTGATTTTAGGTCAGCAATATGACGCATGATGGTCGACTGTGACAATTGACGAGCTTGTGATATCTCTGCAATGGTCAAACTCTCTTCTAACAACACTCTGGTCGCAAGTAGAGTACTGTCTGATTTGTCAGAGACCTGATTGCCAAGTTTCTGTTTTTTATCGATTTTCGCTTGCTGTTGTTCGCGGCGCTTCTTTTGTAGGGTGGCGTAAGCATCGATTACCGACTTGCTCAATGTCCCACCTGACTTCAGCACGAATTTTTCATGTGCTTGCTGCATGCTTTCTTCATCTAGCATCGCATAGTTGGCATCCGCTTCTTCAGACAGTACTAGAAACCGCTTGTCTGCGCCGCGAGCCAATGGATCAAGTTGCAAGCTCATGTCGTTCATACCCAGCAGCTGTAGACCTGATAGCGATTTGAGGCGTGATAATGCCACATAGCCTTGTCCCAACTCAAAAGTACGCGACAAATCGATTTCAGCTGCATCGAGGGTCATGCCCTGGGATTTATGGATGGTAATCGCCCATGCTAGACAGAGTGGCACTTGTAAATAACTTGCCAGCACATCACCCGTTTCATCTTCGATAATCCACTCTTCAGGCTCAGCGATGACTTCTCGTCCTGAATTAAGCCGCACGACAGGCATTTTCTGGGTCGTTGGTTTCTTCGACTTTGGTTTTTCTTTGTCTTTTTTAGCAGCGGACTTCTTACCTTTTGTCGTTTTTTCGCCAGCAGCCTCTTCATCAACGTCATCGCTGCTATCGTCTTCGATTAACGCGTCACTACTGTCTTTATCCTCTATCTTGACAGCAGCAAACCCAATCAACTCGCCCATCGTTCCGTTAGAGACACCAAGCTCAGCATTGTTTTTGATAAACATTACCTTGGCGCCGACTTTTAGAATCAGCTCGTCTTGGGTACGCACGGTCTTTTTTAGCGTTTCAACCAGCTTACTATCGCCTGTTGCCGTCGCCTCAAAACGCATCATATCGCCATCTAGAGACGCCAGTTCTTTGTCATTGATTTTATTGACATTGAGATTGTGGGTATACAGACGAGTACGCTTAATATCGACGCTTTGGTCATACGTCGCTTCTAAAGCGGCAATCGCCTCAAACGTCACTTCCTGACGACGGATTTGATTGAGAATATCATCTAGATCAAGCCCGCCATTCGCCGCGTCACTGACTTGTCTATGCTGCTCTGACAGATAGCAAATATGGAACTTGGCATCGAGCCACGCCTCAGACATAAAGGCAAATTTTTCACGATTGCTCTCGCCCTTGCTACCGATGGGCGGCAGCTGAAAAAAGTCCCCTGCGACAACGACTTGTATACCACCAAAGGCTTTGTTATTTTTGCGGACATGCTTGAGGACTTGGCTGACCAAATTGAGCTGCTTGGCATGTAGCATTGATATCTCATCGATAACCAATACCGCTGTATCTTTCAACCTATCTGCTAAGAACTGCTTGCGTGATAAATTTGTCAAATCTCGATCAGACAGCTCATCCTTGATACCAATACCCGACCAACTATGAATCGTTGTGCCGTTCATGTGTGTGGCAGCAATACCGGTACTGGCAGTCACCGCAACAGGCACACGGCGAGCGCGTAGATAATCAATATATTGATTGAGCGTATAGGTCTTACCTGAGCCTGCTGAGCCCGTTAAAAAGACATTTTGACCTGTTTTTAAGATATCGAGAGCAGAAGATTGACGCATAGATTCAAACCAGCCAGTAATGTGAAAAAAGAGAATAATAAAACCATCATCATAATGAAAAAAAACGCAACATTTGCCTAAAATCACCTAAAATTTGCGGGCTGTGCAACCTTGAGGTATCGACAATAAAATAAACAATTGTCAATAGAATATAGATAAAAAATGCTTTATTTTTTATAAATGCAAAAAATCAATAGCTTATCTTTTAATTTTGTCCGTAAAGTATCTGCTTTGATCATAAATACCAAGCCTATGCATTCTAGGCTTTACAGAAATAAAATCATGGCCATTAAAGCAAACTTCCTGTTATGTGTTAACTCATCAGTCATTATAAAATTTTAGTATGATTATCAGCAGAAGCCGAGTAGTATGGAACGTGTGCAGAGAGCAATTGATGTTAATCAATCACAACATCAACTGATATTGTTTTGCGATAACAGATATTAGGATAGATAAAATTGCGCTTGTATTATCCGATAAAACAAACAACACAACAAGGAGTGTTTCATGCTGTATGCAAATCCCAATACGGAAGGTAGCCCTGTTCAGTTCCGCGAAAAATACGATAACTTTATTAATGGTGAGTGGACCGCTCCTATCGATGGAGAGTATTTTGATAACACAAGCCCCATCGATGGTAAAACTATTTGCCAAGTCGCCCGCTCAAAACCTGCCGATATTGAAAAAGCACTAGATGCAGCACATGCTGCCAAAGATGCTTGGGGCAAGACCAGTGTTACTGAACGTGCCAACTTGTTACTCAAAATTGCTGACAGCATGGAAGCCAACCTAGAAGCGATTGCGATTGCCGAATGTTACGAAAACGGCAAACCTGTTCGTGAGACACTCGCAGCCGACATCCCTCTAGCCATTGATCACTTCCGTTATTTTGCCAGCGCCATTCGCGCACAAGAAGGCGGTATCAGTCAGATTGACGAAGACACTGTAGCTTATCATTTTCATGAGCCACTTGGTGTCGTCGGTCAAATCATTCCTTGGAACTTTCCTATCCTAATGGCCGTATGGAAGCTAGCACCTGCCCTTGCTGCTGGTAACTGTGTCGTTCTAAAGCCAGCCGAACAAACGCCAGTTTCTATTCTGTTCATGTTAGAGACCATCGGCATCGCTGATATTTTACCAAAGGGTGTACTGAACGTCGTCAATGGCTTTGGGGTCGAAGCGGGTAAGCCACTTGCGTCAAATCCGCGCATCAATAAAGTTGCCTTTACAGGTGAGACTACCACTGGCCGCCTCATTATGCAGTACGCGAGCGAAAACATCATTCCAGTGACGTTAGAGCTTGGTGGCAAAAGCCCTAACATCTTCTTTGCCGATGTTATGGATGAGGACGATGACTTCTTGGACAAAGCGGTCGAAGGTCTAGTGATGTTTGCACTGAACCAAGGTGAAATCTGCACCTGTCCATCGCGGGCACTCGTTCATGAGAGCATCTATGATGAGTTTATCAAACGCTGTATCGCCCGTGTCGAGGCCATCAAAATGGGCAACCCACTCGATACCGACACCATGATTGGCGCGCAAGCCAGCTCAGACCAACTAGAGAAAATTTTATCTTATCTCGACATCGGTAAAAAAGAAGGCGCAAAAGTGCTCGTCGGCGGAGAGCAAGCTAAGCACGATGGCGACTTGACAGACGGTTACTACGTCAAGCCAACGATCTTTGAGGGCACCAACGACATGCGCGTGTTCCAAGAAGAGATCTTTGGACCTGTCCTTGCCGTGACTACTTTTAAAGACGATGACGAAGCCATGCAGATTGCCAATGACACCTTGTATGGTTTAGGCGCTGGTGTATGGACCCGTAGTGTACACAAGGCATATCGCTTCGGACGTGGTATCCAAGCAGGCCGCGTATGGACCAACTGCTATCATATTTATCCATCACATTCGGCGTTCGGTGGTTACAAACAATCTGGTATCGGACGTGAAAACCATTTAATGATGCTCGACCACTATCAGCAAACCAAAAACATGCTGGTGTCGTACAGTCAGAAAAAAATGGGCTTCTTCTAAACCATCATTTCTAATCATGGAGCGGGTTATCACAAGTGTTACATAGCCCGCTCGCTACAACGATCTAAATAAAAAACTGAGACGAATTTTTATATCCTCTAATGCGCTTAGGCGCACAGCAGGAAAAATTTGTAGCAGTCTTGCGTTCAAAATAAGGTGTTTACATATTTTGAATGCAATATCGCAACAACTTTTTATATCAACATTTATCAATCACCCATAAAAGAGAGCTTATTATGACTAACAAAATGAAAGCCGCTGTATTACATGAGTTCGGTCAAGACTTAAAAATCGAAGAAGTCGACATTCCAACCGCAGGTGCTGGGCAAATAGTTGTCAAAATGCACGCCTCAGGCGTCTGTCATACTGATTTGCATGCGGTTGAGGGGGACTGGCCTGTTAAGCCAAGCCCACCATTTATACCAGGTCATGAAGGTGTTGGCGTGATCACGGCGGTCGGTGACGGCGTAACTCATGTCAAAGCAGGTGATCGAGTTGGTGTGCCATGGCTATACTCTGCTTGTGGTCACTGTACGCATTGCTTGGGTGGCTGGGAAACCTTATGTAAAAAACAAGAAAACTCTGGTTACTCAGTGAACGGTAGCTTTGCAGAATACGTCCTTGCAGATGCCAACTATGTTGGCATTATTCCTGAGAGTGTCGACTCCATTGAGATTGCCCCTGTTTTATGTGCGGGCGTCACGGTATATAAAGGTCTTAAAATGACCGACACCAAGCCAGGCGACTGGGTTGTTATTTCAGGTATCGGCGGCCTTGGTCACATGGCTGTACAATATGCCATTGCCATGGGGCTCAATGTTGCTGCTGTTGATATTGATGACGAAAAACTTGAATTCGCCAAAAAGCTGGGGGCAACAGTGACGGTAAATGCTAAAAATACAGACCCAGGTGAGTTGCTACAAGAAGAAATTGGTGGCGCTCATGGCGTGTTAGTCACTGCAGTATCATCAAAAGCTTTTGATCAAGCCTTAAGTATGTTACGTCGCGGTGGTACTTTAGTATGTAACGGGCTCCCCACTGGCGACTTCCCGGTGTCAATCTTTGATACTGTACTCAATGGTATCACCATACGCGGCTCTATCGTTGGCACACGTCTTGACTTACAAGAGTCGCTAGATATGGCAGCGGCTGGCAAAGTCAAAGCGACCGTCAAAGCTGAGCCGTTAGAGAACATCAATGATATTTTTGAGCGGATGCGTAATGGCAAAATCGAGGGACGGATTGTGATTGACTATAGTATGTAGACATGTCTTTTGACATTTTAATACTGCTTTAATGATTCGCAGGTATAATCGTGAACGACAGGTCGTATCGTTTTCAATCACATGCTATAAATGATGTGAAAGAAAAAGATGCGACTTTTGCATTCTTACTCAATAAAACTATGGATTACATTAAGATTCTCTAAAGATAAGGAAATCATTATGCAAATTACGGCAACAGAGTCTTGTAAAGTGTTAATTAAGCTATTGAAATCCAAGCACGGTGAGCTGATGTTTCATCAATCAGGTGGCTGCTGCGATGGTAGCTCGCCCATGTGCTATCCATTAGGAGAGTTCAAAGTGGGTGGTCAGGATGTGTTGGTTGGTGAGCTTGCTGGCTGTCCATTTTATATGGGCAAGGCACAGTACAATTTATGGCAGCATACCGATCTCACCATTGATGTCGTCAATGGGCGCGGTGCGAGCTTTTCGTTAGAAATCCCTGAAGGCAAACGCTTTATCGTACGCTCAGAAATCTGTGCGATATAAGGTCGTTCGATGCAAAATTAAGTAGCATTAATTTTACATAATGTACCGAATATAACAGTCTTCGCTTGTCCTACGATATCGGCGCAAACAGATACCGCAGAGTCATTTTTATTTTATTATTTCAGCAGAATAATAGTTACTGTAAAGCGTACCCTATTTTAATTAGCATGGATGCTATAAGGAATATGAAATGGAATTTGACACAACATTTGACTATGTCATCGTCGGTGGTGGATCAGCAGGTTGCGTGCTCGCCAGCCGTCTCACTGAAAACCCAGATATCAGTGTCTGTTTATTAGAGTACGGCGGTGATGGTAAAGATCTAGCAGTACGCGTACCTGCTGGACTAATTCTGATGGTTCCTGGCAAACCGCTCAAACTGAACAATTGGTGCTTTCATACTACCCCGCAGGAGCACCTTAATAACCGTAAAGGTTTTCAGCCGCGTGGACAATGTCTGGGCGGCTCATCAGCTATCAATGCCATGATCTATACGCGCGGTAGTAAGCTAGATTATGAGCGCTGGGTAGAGAAAGGCTGTACTGGCTGGGGATTTGACGATGTATTGCCTTACTTTATCAAAGCTGAAAATAATATTCGTGGTAGCGATGATCTACATGGTGATAGCGGGCCGCTGCATGTTAGCGACCTACTCAGTCCACGAGACATCTCCAAAGCATTCGTAGAAGCTGCGATTGCCAATGGTCTAGATCACAACCCTGACTTTAATAGCGAAAAGCAAGACGGTACAGGGTTGTATCAAGTCACTCATTTCCATGGTGAAAAACAAGGCCAGCGTTGCTCTGCCGCGGCCGCCTATCTGCATCCCGTACAAAATCGCACCAACCTGACGGTTATCACTCATGCGCAGGCTAACCGCGTCATTATCGAAGACAATCAAGCGACAGGCGTCGTCTACGAAAAAGACGGTGTCGAACATACTGTCACGGCGCGTCATGAAGTCCTACTATCAGGTGGTGCGTTTGGTTCACCCAAAGTTCTGATGCTCTCAGGTATTGGCCCTGCAGAGCATTTGCGGTCTCATAGTATTGATGTGATAGTAGATGCACCTGAAGTCGGTGGTAATTTGCAAGATCACTTAGATGTTGTCTTTGATTACGAGGTCAATACTACTGATGTCATCGGTATTGGCATGGCATCTATTTCGACATTGACCAAAAGTATTCGGCAGTGGAGAAAAGACGGTACAGGGTTACTGTCTACCAACTATGCAGAAGCAGGTGCGTTCTTTAGCGTCGGTGATGACCCAAAAGAGTGGCCAAACACACAGCTGCACTTTGTCATCTCACGCGTGATCGAGCATGGCCGCGATCTAAGACGCGGCTTCGCTGTTTCTTGTCACAGTTGCTACTTACGACCTGAAAGTCGAGGTACTGTCAGATTAGACTCAGCCGACCCTTCCGATGCCGTCTTAATCGATCCAAACTATCTGTCGCATCCAAAAGACGTAGAGTATATGGTAGCCGGTGCCGAGCGTACTCGAGCCATCATGCAAGAGTCTTCACTCGCTAAGTACATCACTGAAGACTACCCCGCCCCTTACCTCGAAAAAGACGGCATGCTCGGCTATATCCGCAATAAGTCAGATACCATCTATCATCCAGTAGGTACTTGCCGCATGGGCTCAGATGACAGCTCTGTGGTCGATTTGGAATTGAAGGTACGAGGTGTGAGCGGATTGCGAGTTATCGACGCTTCAGTGATGCCAACGCTTATTAGCGCCAATACCAATGCGCCAACTATTATGATTGCCGAAAAAATAGCCGATCTCATTAAAGCGAATCATAGCCCTGTTTAATGCTGCATTGGAAAAACGGCTTATAGTTGATTGCTTTAAAGAGACATAACTTTATTATTTCTAATTGTTAACAATGAGTAAAATTGTAACTAGTTAGCGATTTAAAAGCGTGTCTCTTTGCTACTTAGAATAAATAAACATAAAGCCGTAGAATCTAGTATTTAATATCTTATTGGTGCTAAATACGGTAAAACCGTGCATTTTTTATCAAAATTAGTCTATTTATCGCTTGCATTACCACAGATTAAGAGAGTATATTCGAACGACTTACTTATATTTTTAGTTTCTATCTATATAATTTAAAGTTATAACAACATTTAATATGTTTTATTTTGTATATATAAAATACTGCATAGATAGATACTTTAGAGGTCACTAAACGCTTTCTCATCGTATTCATGCTCGAGTACGAACATATGGATACATGAGTACCTACCTACCATTACATAGGATGTAATAATGCAAAAATCACTCTTCAAACTTACAATGTTGGCGACGTTTGTCTTAGGTATCACCGCCTGTAGTGGAGACAACAAAACTACGGATGACTCTGCTGCTAGCTCAGATGCCAAAGCCGCCAAAACATTGCTCTATTGCTCAGAAGGTAGCCCTGCTGGATTCGATCCAGCGCAATATACTTCAGGTACGGATTTTGATGCGAGTGCCTTCCCTATTTACAATGGCTTGGTAGAATTCAAAAGAGCGGAAACCGAGATTCAGCCAGGACTTGCTGAAAGTTGGGATATTAGCGAAGACGGCAAGACTTATACCTTTAATCTACGCAAAGGGGTTAAATTCGGTACAACTGACTACTTCACTCCGACACGCGATTTCAACGCGGATGACATTGTCTTCACGCTAGAACGTATCACTGACCCAGACTTTGAATTTAACAAAGCTTATCCTGCTGAATTCCCATATTCGGTCGGTATGGGACTACCTGATATTATCTCTAATATCGAAAAAGTTGACGACTATACGGTAAAAATCACTCTTAGCGAAACCAATGCACCATTCTTACAGAACCTAGCGATGCCTTTTGCTTATATTGGTTCTGCTGAGTACGCAGATCAATTACTAGCCTCTGGCAATGCTGCTGATATCAATACTAAGCCCGTCGGTACTGGACCTTTTGTCTTTACTTCTTATCAAAAAGACGCGCAAATTCGTTATACCAAAAACCCAGACTATTGGAATAAAGACGACATTTATATCGACAACTTAGTGTTTGTCATCACTAAAGACTCAGCAGTTCGTGCACAGAAAGTGCAAGCTGGCGAATGTCATGTGTCAGCCTATCCAAAACCTGCCGAAATCGAATCTGTCAAAAAATCAGGTAAAGCCACTGTTCTCGATCAGCCTGGCTTCAACGTTGGCTATGTCGGTTATAACGTAGAAAAACCTCAACTGAGCGATCTTAAAGTGCGTCAAGCATTAGATATGGCGATCAACAAAGACGCTATTATCAATGCGGTTTATCAGAGCGAAGGCCTCAAAGCGACCAATCCACTGCCGCCAACGCAGTGGGGCTATGACGAGTCACTTAAAGATGCGCCTTACGACGTCGAAAAGGCAAAAGCACTGATCAAAGAAGCTGGCGCGGATAACCTTTCTATCAATCTATGGTATATGCCAGTTCAGCGTCCGTACAACCCAAATGCCAAGCTAATGGCTGAAATGCTACAAGCAGATTGGGCGAAGATTGGCGTCGATACCAAGCTTGTGACTTATGAATGGGGCGAGTACCTAAAACGCGCTGCTAAAGGTGAGCCTGATGTCATTCTAGCAGGCTGGACTGGTGACAATGGTGATCCAGACAACTGGCTCGGTTCGTTATTATCTTGTGACGCGGTCGGTGGTAACAACTACTCGCGCTGGTGTAATAAAGACTTCGATAATTTGGTGACCAATGCCCGTCAGATTAACAATCAAGATGAGCGTGTGAGTGAATATGAACAAGCTCAGCAGATATTCAAAGAGCAGCTTCCTTGGACAACAATGGCACACTCGGTAGTGACCGTATTCACCGCACCAAACGTGGTCGATTATAAAATTAGCCCACTTGGCTCAATACGCTTCGATGGTGTAAAAGTTGAATAGCCTTGACTGATTAATTCCGTTACAACATAAGCAATTTATTCATTTTATTAATTTTATTCATTTTATTAATTTTATTCATTTTATTAATTTTATTCATTTTATTAATTTTATTCATTTTATTCATTTTATTCATTCATATAAGTGCGGCTGGGTCAGATACTCTGCTCCAGCCGCACTTATATGAATGATATGAACAATATGAATTAAGCGCTTTGTCACGGATCTCTTGATCATCGCTAATACTCTAATCATTGAACCACAACTATTGAGCAGCCCATGCTACTTTATATTCTGCGTCGTATTGCCATTTTAATACCCGTCTATCTTGGCCTAACGCTATCGACTTTTACTCTGATTCGTCTCGTACCTGGAGATGCGGTCGAGATTATGATGGGTGAGCGTATGGTCGATCCAGAGCTACATGCTCGTGCCCTAGAAAGGCTAGGATTAGACAAACCACTCGTTGCCCAGTATTGGGATTATTTGACTGGCATCCTAACAGGTGATTTCGGTCAATCCTTTCGTACTCGTACGCCCGTATTACAAGACTTCTTTGCCCATTTTGTTCCTACTTTAGAGTTAGCATTATGCGCTATTGTCATCGCTAGTGTCATTGGTGTCAGCTTAGGCATCTTTGCTGCCCTGCGCCGTGGTACATGGATTGATTACACCCTAATGTCAGGCGCGTTGGCAGGTTACTCTATGCCCATCTATTTACTAGGTCCCATCCTGACTGGTATCTTCGCTCATTATTTAGGTCTACTGCCCGTCGCTGGTGTGATATCTGTCGCACAGTTTTTAGATGTACAGCCACTGTATGGTTCATGGTTACTTGGCTCACTAAGCTCAGGAGAACCTGGCGCGTTTTGGAACGTGGTCAAACACTTTATCCTACCTTCTATTGCTCTATCGACCATTCCGTTAGCGATGATTGCACGGATGACACGCTCTGCGATGCTAGAGGTGTTAGATGAAGATTATGTGCGTACAGCACGAGCCAAAGGCTTATCTCCGCGCCGAGTAATACTAGTCCACGTAATGCGTAATGCCTTGATTACTGTGGTTACGGTCGTTGGCCTACAGATGGCGACATTACTCGCAGGTGCCATTATTACCGAGACTATCTTTAGTTGGCCAGGCGTTGGTAATTGGCTACTCGATGGGTTTTTCACTCGTGACTACCCTATTGTACAAAATGGTATTTTATTGGTCGCCACCGCTCTGATTTTGGTTAGTTTATTTATTGATATTTTGTATGGTCTGATCAATCCACGTATTCGCCATACTTCTTAATTCAACATTGATAAATACTCACATTATAAATAGTGATGATTAGCGCTTGCATGGTTCTAAAGATTTTTGGCAGATTTCTAATAATTGTTAGGAAGGAAGTCCAAACAAATCCAATGCGCTAGCCACTATAGGAAATGCTCATGAAGCCTTCTGTTCTCCCCTCTGATGTCAATCTGATGGCCGCCACACCGCCGTCATCTTGGCAGCTATTTTTATCGACGTTCTGCCGAAACAAAGGCGCCGTGATTGGTTTTTTCGTACTGGCATTAATGGTACTTGTTGCCATACTTGCGCCTGCTATTGCGCCTCACGATCCTTACGAGCTGTTCACCGGTCAAGAGCAATTGCCACCTGCCTTTTTAGATGGCGGCAATGCGATGTTTTGGCTAGGCACTGATGATGCAGGCCGAGATACATTGTCTCGAGTGATGTATGGCGCGCGTTATTCATTATTTATCGGTCTAAGCGCAACGACTCTGGCGATGTTGGTTGGTATTTCTTTAGGTCTGAGTGCAGCATTTTGGCCAAAGGTCTGGGGCAAGGCGGTCATGTTGGTCAATGATATTCTGATGTCATATCCGAGCTTGCTATTGGCGATTATCATTGCCGCTATCTTAGGGCCATCTATGACCAATACGATTATTACGATCGCACTGGTCTGTACACCGCCTTTTATTCGTCTGACTCGTGCCACAGCAATGGTAGAGCTACAACGTGAGTATTTTATTGCCTCACAAGTGATGGGCGCTGGCGTGCTCAGATTGTTGTTCATTACTATTTTGCCCAACTGTATGGCACCGCTTATCGTACAGGCAACGATGATTTTCTCGTCTGCTATTTTAGAAGCGGGTGCGATTGGTTTCTTAGGCTTTGGCGTACAGCCACCTGATGCCGAATGGGGCGCGATGCTAGGTACGGCACGTCAATATATTCAAAGTAATGTTTGGCTCGCTATTTGGCCGGGTGTCGCTATTTTCTTGGCTGCCCTGTCGATTAACTTGACTGGTGATGGCTTACGCGATGCACTAGATCCCAAATTAAAGCAGGTGACCTAACATGACTGATCCATTAATTAAAACGCCTATCAACCATACCTCTATGAATGGCGCATCAAAAAAAGAATCACCCTTGTTATTAGATATCAAAAATCTTTCAGTTACTTTCGGTCAAGGGATACGCGCCTTTCGTGCAGTCGATGATGTGTCGTTAAAGATTACACAAGGTGAGGTCATCGCCGTCGTTGGTGAATCTGGCTCAGGCAAATCCGTCACTATGATGGCACTGATGGGACTGTTGCCACCCTCTGCAACAGTCCGCGCACAGCGAGTGGTGTTTGATAACAAAGATATGCTTAGCATGCCAGCCAAAGAGAAGCGCGGCATCATTGGCAAAGACATCTCTATGATTTTTCAAAATGCGATGTCTTGCCTAAATCCAAGCTTCACCGTTGAGATGCAATTGGGCGAAGTACTACGCAAGCATCTTGGTTTACGAGGCGCAGCAGTACAAGCGCGTATCTTAGAGCTGCTAGAATTGGTCGAGATGCCCGATGCTAAAAACCGTCTCAAAGTCTATCCGCATCAACTATCAGGCGGTATGAGTCAACGAGTCATGATTGCGATGGCCATTGCTTGTGAGCCAAAACTACTTATCGCAGATGAACCTACCACGGCTCTGGATGTCACGGTACAAGCGCAAATCATGGACTTGCTGAGCCGATTACAACGCGAAAAACAAATGGCCATGGTATTAATCACCCACGACTTGGGACTGGTCGCACAAAACTCGCGTGATGTCGCGGTCATGTATGCTGGACAAGTGGTCGAAACCAGTACCGTGCCAGAGATTTTTCAAAAGCCTGCACATCCTTATACTGAAGCATTGCTACAAGCAATCCCTGAATTAGCCATCGGTCAAGATCGGTTAAACAGCTTACCAGGGGTTGTGCCAAGTCAATATGACAGGCCAGCTGGTTGCTTGTTGTCTCCACGTTGCCCGTATAAAGAACCTGCTTGCGAAGTTCCGCCACCTATCTTAGATACGCCTAATGGCAAGGTGCGCTGTATTGATTCTGATATTACCTCTCGCCCCTCTCACGCTGCTACTTTGGAGTCCCAAGTATGAGTAACAAAGTGGTCTTAAAAGCAGACAACCTACACAAGCACTACCCAGTATCACAAGGTCTGGGCAAAGCAAAAGCGTACGTGAAAGCGCTCAATGGTATCTCATTCGAGCTTGAAGCTGGCAAGACATTGGCCGTCGTTGGTGAGTCAGGCTGCGGTAAATCAACTCTTGCCCGCCAGCTGACGCTGATCGAAGCGCCTACACACGGTGAGCTATTTATCAACGATGAAGGCACCACTGGCTATAGTAGAAAGGCGCTCAAAGATTTACGTACCGAAATTCAAATGGTATTCCAAAACCCTTATGGCAGCTTGAACCCACGCCATACTATCGGCTATCAGTTGACTGAGCCATTGGATATCCATACCAAATTGTCTAAAGAAGAAAAGCGTGACAAAATCAACGAGATGATGAGAAACGTTGGTCTACGTCCCGAACATGCTGGTCGTTATCCGCATATGTTTTCGGGTGGTCAGCGCCAACGGATTGCTCTCGCCCGCGCGATGATGCTCAACCCTAAAATCGTCGTCGCTGATGAGCCAACTTCCGCACTCGATGTCTCCATTCAGGCGCAAGTCTTAAATCTATTTATGGATTTGCAGGATGAATATCGCACCGCTTACGTCTTTATCTCGCACAATCTATCCGTCGTGCGCCACGTCGCTGATGATGTGATGGTGATGTATTTGGGTCAAGCTGTTGAGCACGGCCCCAAAGAAGCGATTTATAATGCGCCAAAACATCCTTACACCATCGCGTTACTAGCTGCTGCCCCAACGGTAAATGGTCATAAAAATGATTTGACCCTACAAGGTGAGCTGCCAAGTCCGCTTAATCCACCAAGTGGCTGCGCCCTACATAAACGCTGCCCCTATGCCAAGCAGCAATGCAGCGAAGTAGAGCCACAACTGCGCGAATGGGACGGTCGATTGGTAGCTTGTTTACGTTTAGAAGAGATATATGGTTAAGGTGACTAAGGTTAAAATGATTAAGGTTAAGATGATTAACGACTAATCAATATTAACCACACCGCGGCACTTAGGAAAGTTGCTACAACCAAAAAAGGTCTGACCTTGATTCAGGCCTTTTTTTGCCACACGCTTGATCATCTCACCGTTACACCTTGGACAGATTGGTATTTGAATCACATCAGCTGTATGGTCTATCACCTCAATTGTCGCAGAAGAACTCGCTGCTAGTTCAGGCTCTACAACCTCAAACGGCGTAAGAAAAACCTTATCAGCGATATTGTGCGATGTAACTGTATACTGAGTGATTGCCTGCTGAGTGTCCATACTATCAATTGGTAACTCGCTAGATTCAATTTCAGTCTGACCAGACCATCGATGCACTTCTCTACTTTTTAGAATAGCTCGTTTAGCGGTCTCTTTTACTATCGGCTCTAGTATAGGCCTATTAGCCACTTTAACAATTGGTTTATCATTAGCGTTACCGCTAGGCTGTTTATTTGTATTCTGGCTTGGATTACTATGCTTGTCTTTTAGATAGGCTTTATGCTCTCTGTTGGTGCGCCAAGACTTGCTAAATCTATTGCTATTAATCTGCTCAACGATAGATGCGACCTCATCTTCAGTGAGTATCTTATCTTGCTTCTTCTTTACATACGAGACCATACCACCTGTCAATACATGTTCAGGCAACTCGTCACGCGTTTTCAGCTCACACTCACCGATGAAGGCAATCATCGAATGAAAGTAGCTCAGCTCTAATCCTAATAAATCTGAGAGCGTCTTAATGTGCAAGTAGTTTTGACGCAATGGATTTTGGAATTTGAATTTACTTCCATTTTGGAAAACTTGTGTCCACTGTCTTTGGTTCTCGCTACCATATATCCAGCCTTTATAGTTTTTGGTCTCAATCACAAAGATGCCGTACACAGAGACGATGATATGATCGATTTGGGTACTGCCACCATTGGCTCGTGGCAAGGTAATACCGTTTAATCGGTGGTAGACGTCTTTTTCAAGCTTTAGCCACATGGCAACATTGATGACGGTTTCACCTAGGAAACCTTTAAAGGAGGATTTTAGAGACATGGTAGATTTCTCGAGAAATAACTCATTAGGTTGATACCTGTCAAATGAAAATCTTTAGCCCATATAAAATAGCTATAAATACCATTACGCTAATTACAATCTTCATTAGATTAATTCGTCCACCTCCTCCTTCAAGTTCAATACTACTTAAAATACTTAGAGAGTCATTCAGTTGCTCATTCCAATTACTCTGTTCTTTATCCACCTGATATAAACCTGGTTTATATGGCTTCTCTAATTCTAATAAATATTTTTCCAACTGCTCCCACTGTTCGTTCGAATAACTTTGCATAGCTAACTTTACTGTCTTTGCATCATTAGTTGCGTAAGATAAAGGAATAGGGTTGAAGTCTAGCCAATGTGCTAAATCGTCATTAGTTGAGGCAGTATAGAGCGCAACTGTTGGTACTCTATCGCCAACAGACACATTTTTTAATGAAGTACATTTCATTATTTTGACTACTGGGAAATGACCGTAACCTTTAGTTAAACTTGTATTAACTGCAATGAGAGTAGGATAAGTATCTACAACAATACCTCCATTTGAATCTCCACTTAGAAAATGCTCCTTTTTATTTACCCAGTAATAAAGGTTCATCACTACTGCAATAACAGTAACTAAGAAATACATAACATCAATGACCATCGTAGCTAATAATGAGCAAATTAGAAATAGTGTCAATAAGCTTACGAACATTTTATTATGACAAAACCATACCCATTTATTTAGCTCCGTATTACCGGGATTTGAAGCAATGCTATTGTCATCGACTGTATAATTATTGCTCATTTAATATCTCGCTCATCAAACCGCTCATCAAACTTGGTGTACAACTAAAAAGAGCTATTAGATTACTCTAACGGCTCTCTTATAAACTAAAAATTTAGTTTATGCTTAAATTACAGTAAACTCTTTATAGACATAACAATCTCAGATATGTAGTTAGTCATAATAAGACTCTTTAATCATATCTGCGGTATATCTAGTATTCACTTTATTCAATAAACTAGTCGCAGTAGGAGCTCTATTATTAGATAATCCAAAATCTATAAATGTTGGCATATTAAACTTTAGTGGGACGCTTCCTTCATAGCTGTAAGTAATCTCTTGGTTGATTTTTCCATTTTGACTAACATCTACTAGAGTTTTAGTTAAGTATCCTGCATTATTATATTCAGCTTTATTAGTAACATTCTGAACGTTAGCTCTAAACCCTTCATATGTTTCTGTAGCACTAGTCGCTAAGCCTAAATTATTATAAGAAACTTCAATATCGATAACAGATGGTTCGTCATTAGTTGTCTGTTTAATAATATTTTTTTGATTATCATAGCTATAGGTAACAGCTCGAACACTTCCATAATCGATTGAGCTATCAACAACTTTTGTAACATTACCTTGATTATCGTAGCTGAATTCTAAAGTATTACGCAATTCTCTAACATCATTGTTAGTAATTTCATCAACTCTTACAAAAGATAGAGCAGACTTAGCTAGGTAATTATTAATATTAAAAGTTTGAACCGCCCCGGGATTGTCGGAGACTCAACATTCTGAGAGAATACGACAATGAAAAAACAAACCTACACTCCTGAGATTAAAGAACGCGCCGTTCGCATGCTGATAGAAGCGTTGGGCGACTATCCCTCCACATGGTCAGCGATTCAAGCCATTGCCCCTAAGATTGGCTGTACGC
>NZ_VZIZ01000019.1 GCF_009812035.1 Psychrobacter nivimaris
GAAGCTGTTCGCCGGTCTTGTTAATTTCGAGCTTAGCTTATGACTTTTGCAAGAGGTCTACTAGCTAATGTGAAAACCAATAGTATTAAACCAATGCCAAATAAACTTAAGTTTAATCGTTTAGGTATTAAGAGCATATTAAATAAATTAAAAATTATTCAATAAAAAATTAGTTTAGCTACGTTAAAAAGTATCAACTGAATTATATTTTTGGATTTAGTTAATCCTCTATAAAAGAGCTACAGCGTTAACCTCGCTTGAAGTATCACAGTTACATCTGCACTCAGTTGCCTTATATCTCTTTTAAACTGAATCAACTATAGCAAGCATTAAAAAAGCCCTGCAGTTGCAGGGCTTTTTTACATTAAAGTCTAAGGTATATCCTAGAACGGAATATCATCATCTACAGGGCCGTCTGGCATTGCTGTAGGCTTAGATTGTGCAGGTTTCTGTGCTGGCTGATTGAACTGGTTTTGCTGAGCAGGCGCTTGATTGTTAAAACTGTTCTGACCACCTTGAGCCGCTGGTTGGTTATAGCCGCCTTGATGTGCCATCTGGTTATTTGCTTGCTGACCAAAGTTATTCTGGTTGTTTTGGCCACCTTGATTATTATAGCCGCCACTCTGACCTTGGTTCTGACCACCAAAGCTATCTCCACCCTGACCGCCGCCAGTTTGACCATCGAGCATCTGCATTTGTTCAGCACGAATCTCAGTAATATAACGGTCTTGACCACTTTGGTCTTGGTATTTACGTGTGCGCAAACTACCTTCGATATAGACTTTGCTGCCTTTACGCAGGTATTGCGCTGCGATTTCACCTAGACGGTTAAAAAGTGCGATACGATGCCACTCTGTCGCTTCTCTTTTTTCGCCGCTTTGTTTGTCTGTCCACTGCTCTGATGTCGCAACCGAGATATTGGTTACGCTACCGCCATTGCTGAATTGGCGTGCCTCAGGATCTGCTCCGAGGTTACCGATGATGATAACTTTATTGACTCCGCGCATGATACCGTCCTTTTACTTATGAATAATTTAATAAACTGTTTTAATCGTTATCTGATAGCATCATTTGATACTATCAATTGTATAATTTTACTTTAACCAATTTTTATCGAAATATCTATAGGCTACTTATGGTGCACGTCAGTCTATGTCGCTTAGATACTCTATCTTGATATACTAGTCGATATTGTAGAGTCCAATAAATAACAGGTAATAGATAAATATGCTGCTATTTTGCCATTTTAAGACTCCGAAGAACACCTTTCACCTTTATCGATATTGCATAGCACCTTACTTATTATCAAATGATTTAGAGATTTCTAGTTAGCATCAGAAGGCTTGCGATGCATGCTCAATGTCACGCTACCCAACTCTACGCCAAATTTTTTCATCACTGAGCGATTGAGCATGACATCCTCATTGATAAGATACATCCAATCATCGAACGTTACTTTATAGGTTTTGTCCTCGACAAGTAACTCTAATAAGTAATTCCAGTGCAACGTATTGCCAACCACTTTCCCTGTTGCCTCGCCAATGACATCACCTGCCACACCTTTCCAGCTGCCATCTGTCTGCTCAGTCAGACGCCATATGCGCTGCGATTTTGTGCCATCTGCCCACGAGAACTTCTCGTTTAGGACAATGACATCATCTCCCTCATGGGTTGCATCAATATCGACATAAAAGCGCTTTTTGACCTCACCATTTCGACCTTGGAACATACCCCAACCATCGATTTGACCCGAAAAAAACTCGTGCATGTCGAGTGTTGGGGTGGTGCTCTGATAGGCCTGAATATTTTGCGTAGCACAACCAGAAGTCAATAGCATGGCTGATAAACCAAGACCTACTGTTAACTTAGCTATTGAGCGATGCGCCTTCTTTTTACCCTCTATGACACTACCATACAACATCTTAAATTTACTCATATTAATTCCTTTTAAATAGAGATAAATAGTTAGTTTCCACTGATTGATATTGGTCGTTTATGAGATTGCTGTCTGTGCAATTTTTGCTATTTGGCTTTGTTTCTATATAAAAACATAAGCCTAAAGCTGTTATAGTCACTTGACTTCAAAAATGTTATAAGATAAATCAACTAAACGATTGTTACTATGAATACCTATGACTTACTCCCTAGATTATCGCAAACAAGTTTTAAAAAGCTTAGATGAGGGCATGACCTTTGCTGAAGCTGCTGTTTTCTATGATATCAGTCCAACGACTATCCAGAAGTGGAAAAAGCGTCTTCATAGTAAAACCACTCGATATATTAAGCCCTACAAAATAGAGGATGAAGCCTTAGCTCAAGATGTCAAAGACCACCCTGACGATTATCACTATGAGCGAGCACAGCGTTTTGATTGTAGCCCAACAGGCATCAGTAAAGCCTTAAAGCGTATTGGTGTTAGCAAAAAAAAAGACACTTGAGCACCCCAAAGCTTGTCCTGTGAAAAGAGCGACTTATCTAGCCAAGCTTAACCACTACATTGCTCAAGGCTTTGCTATTGTCTATATGGACGAGAGTGGCTTTGAGAGTGAAACGATGCGTCCTTGTGGTTATGCACCCATTGGTAGCCCCTGCATTGGCAGTTACAATTGGCAAGCCAAAGATCGAACCAACGTCATTGGTGCACTATATGGCAAAACGCTGTTTGCACTCAATTGCTTAAAGACCAACATTAATAAAAAGATTTTCTATCACTGGTGCAAGTTCACGCTGATACCAAAGCTTAAGAGAAAATGTGTAATCGTTATGGATAATGCAGCCTTTCATAAAAATAAACGCATTCAAAAATACTGAATAGACATGGCCATCGTATTCTATGGCTGCCACCCTACAGCCCTGACTTAAATCCCATCGAGAAAAAGTGGGCTCAAGTGAAGTTTTTACGCCAAGGTTGGATGGAAAATGACTTATCTAAATTGTTTTATGATATTCATCCAGAACATAACTCTTTTGTAGTGCAGTGACTATATATGTCGTATTAAATATCTAGCGGACTTTGCGCCAAACTCGATAGCTGCTGACGTGAATCATCCGTCAACTGTGTCTTATCTAACTTTAAATAGGCGACTTGCTCTTTTGCCATTACGACCAGCTCGTCAACGCCATCTACTGCCAGCATCTGTCGTGACCAGTCTTGGATATTGATGTCTTTGGGAATAGTAACCGTTGTGCTCGATAGATAAGGTGGCTGAGAAATGGGAATAATAATAAGCAATGCGGCACCCATAATAATAGCCAGTATGCCCCACGCCAACAAATTAGGCTGGCTTAATAACAGACCACCCATTGCCCCGCCTACAAATGCTCCAAAGAACTGACTGGAAGAATTAAGCCCCATTGCGGTCGCTTTATTGGCGACTGGTGCGCGCTTAGATATCCATGAAGGAATCGTCGCCTCAAGCAGGTTAAAGCCCATAAAATAAAGCAGCAAACCCAATATGATACCAACACCGACCTGACTGCCAAGCGCAAGTATTGCTAAAGCGGCGGTCATCAATGCAATCGCACCCAAAAAAACCTGACGCATTTTGCGTTTCTTTTCAGCGATGATAATAAACGGTATTGCGATGGCGAAGCCAATAAACAATAGTGGCAAATACACCATGCCTTGCTGACGTACTGACAAGCCAAGTACGTCACTGAGCTGGTGCGGCAATATCACAAATATCGCCGTCATCGTCAGATGTAGCGCAAAGATGCCGATATGTAAGCGGTTAAGATCGCCAATCTTAAGGACAGTGGCCAACTGTTGACCGATGGTCTTATTATCCAGATTGTGCTTGAGCACGCGCATAGGCGTCGGTACTACCACCAATAGCAGCATCGCTAATATAGCAAATCCTGAAGTTAGCCAAAACAGCCCAGAGATACCGAGCGAGCCGACTAATAATGGACCAAAGGCAAAGGCCAGCATAATAGAGGTCGCAATCGTCAGACCCATCGTGGCCATCGCTTTGGTACGCATTTCCTCACGAGTCACATCAGCCAGTAACGCCATCAGCACAGCAGAGACCGCACCACTACCCGCCAGCGCTCGACCAATGATCACTTCGTAAATATCTGTCGCATTTGCTGCAATCATGCCGCCGACGGCGAACAGTATCAATCCTAGAAAGATAATAGGCTTACGCGGAAATTTATCAGCAGCCAAACTCATCGGTATCTGAAAAATAGCCTGCCCTAAGCCATAAATACCAACGGCCAAACCAATCAAAAACGGCGTCGCGTGTGCATAATTGTCACCGTAGACAGAAAATACCGGCACAATCATAAACAAGCCAATCATACGTAAGGCAAAGATGCCACCGACTCCGAGGATTGCCCGTTTCTCTACGCTATTCATACTTGCCTCACTGGTTGATCATTGCTGGTTGCTCATTGCTATCTTTCACGACTAACACTTGCGCCATACCATGATTTATCACTACTGGTTTATCAAGGCATTGGCCTATAAATCAAGCCCCCTAGTATAAGACATTCGCCGTTTGGTTGCCGAGACTTTTGTCTTACTGGTGCAGTAACGTATGCGCCCTCAACCCAAGCCATTCATATTACGAGATTATTTTGTTACCAAGTGCATCAGATGCACAGTCATGCCTTGAATAATGCTGTCACCATGACAATAAAGTAAAACGTTGTCAGCACAATTAATGGCTCACTCACCCCATCTACGTAACGACGAACGCTTCTATAAAATGACATTTTGGTCAAAACCATAACAAACGATGCCTGTTACTTAACACTGATTTGATTTAGATTTGCTGAGTCCTATAAAAATAGTCATAGGAGCGACAAGCAACGTAAAGCCAAACAACAATAGAAAGTTAATAACTAGGTTGGCATAACTTTTACCTTATCAATATATGTACCTTTTATAACGACACTACTTATAACAACACTATAAATTTAGAATTATTCACCTTTTAACCAACCACTTTACTGATCTGTATTTACTTTTTAGCTTGAGATATTTCCCAATCCCCTTTTAGCAAATAGGAAACCTATAACCGATGGCACATGACCATATCGCAATACGCGGCGCACGTACTCATAATTTAAAAAACATCGATTTAGACATTCCACGAGATAAATTTGTGGTAATCACTGGCCTATCTGGCTCTGGTAAATCTTCATTGGCATTTGACACGCTATATGCCGAAGGGCAACGTCGTTATGTCGAGAGTTTATCGGCATACGCGCGTCAGTTCCTCTCGCAAATGGAGAAACCTGACGTCGATAGTATCGAAGGTCTATCCCCTGCGATTGCTATCGAGCAAAAATCAACCAACCATAATCCACGCTCAACGGTCGGTACGATCACTGAGATTTATGATTACCTGCGTCTATTATACGCGCGTATCGGTACGCCTTATTGCCCAGAGCATGGCGAACCTATGGTGGCGCAGTCGGTGACCGAAATGGTCGATCAGGTTATGGCACTCCCCGATGAGACCAAGCTTATGATCCTTGCGCCAGTAGTGCGTGAGCGTAAAGGAGAGCATACGGTGCTGCTTGAGCAATTGATCGGTCAAGGGTTTGTACGCGTACGCGTCGATGGTCATGTCTATGATACTGATGAGCTACCGACGCTCGATAAGAAGAAAAAGCACACCATCGAAGTGGTGGTTGACCGCTTTAAAGTACGTGATGACTTAGGTAACCGCGTCGCTGAGAGCTTGGAGACCGCGCTACGTTTGGGACAAGGTCTAGTGACGCTGCACTTTATGGATGGTAATCCTACTGAGGGCGGCTCTGATAATCAAGTGATGTCTGCCAAGCACAGCTGTCCGATTTGTGATCGCGCTGTACCTGAGCTTGAGCCGCGCATGTTTAGTTTTAACAACCCCTACGGTGCTTGCCCAACTTGTGATGGACTCGGTAAGCGTCAGTATTTCGCTGCTGAAAAGCTCATTACTCATGTTGATAAGACGCTCAATCAAGGCGCGATTAACGGTTGGGATAAGCGCCACTCGTACTATTTTGGGCTGCTAACCACCGTTTGTAACCATTTTAATATCGATATGGATACGCCGTGGACGGAGCTGCCCAAAAAGCAGCAAGAGCTGATCATGCACGGCTCAGGTAAAGAGAAGCTCACCTTTAACTTTACCGATGAGCGCGGACGTAAAACCAATAAAACCGTTCCTTTTGAAGGCGTACTACCCTATCTTGAGCGCCGTTATGCCAAAACGCAAAGCAACTTAGTGCGTGACGAGCTGGCAAAGTATCTGGCTGACACCACGTGTAACGTTTGCGATGGCGCGCGTCTGAACGAGATTTCGCGCAATGTGCGTGTCGATGAACAAACCATCGCTGAAATCGTCAAGCTCTCCATTGGCGACGCGGCGGACTATTATAAGACCTTAAAGATTGACGGTCATAAAGGTGAGGTGGCAGAGAAGATCTTTAAAGAGATTAACGAGCGCTTAAACTTCTTGGTCAGCGTTGGCCTCGATTATCTAACCCTAGCGCGCTCTGCCGAAACCCTATCCGGCGGTGAAGCGCAGCGTATTCGTTTGGCCAGTCAAATTGGTGCGGGTCTGATGGGCGTGATGTATGTCCTTGATGAGCCGTCCATTGGCTTGCATCAGCGTGATAACGACCGCTTGCTTAAAACTTTAACACGCCTGCGTGATTTAGGTAATACCGTACTGGTCGTTGAGCACGATGAAGATGCGATTCGTCAAGCGGATCACGTCATCGATATCGGTATTGGGGCTGGCGTACACGGTGGTCATATCATCGCCGAGGGCACGGTCGATGAAGTGATGGCAACGCCAGACTCGCTCACCGGACAATATATGTCGGGCGAAAAACGCATTGAGATACCAAAAGTGCGGCATAAAGCCAAAACCGTAGAGGTCGAGGTTAAAGGTAAAGCGAAAGCCAAAACTAAAAAGGTACCGATGACTATCGAGCTCAAAGGCGCCTCAGGCAACAACCTAAAAGACGTCGATCTGAGCCTGCCCGTTGGGGTGATGACGTGTGTCACGGGTGTATCGGGTTCTGGTAAATCAACGCTGATTAACCGTACGCTTATGCCTATCGCCGCCACACAATTAAACAATGCCTCAACGCTAATCGCGGATAAGCATGACAGCATTAGCGGTCTTGAGCATTTGGATAAAATGGTCGATATCGATCAAAGCCCAATTGGTCGTACCCCGCGCTCCAATCCTGCGACTTATACTGGCGTCTTCACTCCCGTGCGTGAGATGTTCGCGCAAACCCCTGAAGCCCGCGCACGTGGTTATAAAGCTGGGCGCTTTAGCTTCAACGTCAAAGGCGGACGCTGTGAGATGTGCCAAGGCGACGGTCTCATCAAAGTTGAGATGCATTTTTTACCGGATATGTATGTGCCGTGTGACACCTGTGAAGGCAAGCGTTATAACCGCGAGACCTTAGAGATTCACTATAAAGGCAAAACCATCGCTGACGTGCTCGAGATGACGGTAGAGGACGCCACTGAGTTCTTCTCGGCGATTCCAGCGATCTATCGTCGCCTGCAAGCGTTGATGGATGTGGGGCTTAGCTACATTCGCTTGGGTCAGTCTGCACCGACACTATCTGGCGGTGAAGCGCAGCGGGTGAAACTGGCACGCGAGCTTGCCAAACGCGACACGGGACAGACGCTATATATCTTGGATGAGCCAACCACAGGTTTGCATTTCCATGATATTGATAAGCTGCTCAACATCTTGCATGCGCTACGCGATAAAGGTAACACCATCGTGGTCATCGAGCATAATTTGGATGTTATCAAAACCGCGGATTGGGTGATTGATCTTGGCCCTGAAGGCGGTAAAGGCGGCGGCATGATTATCGCGGAGGGTACGCCAGAAGAGGTCGCAGAGGTCGAAGGCTCACACACGGGTGAGTTTTTGAAGCCGATGCTTACGCAGGTGGTTTCTGAGGCAGGTTAGTTTAGTTAATTGTTTGGTTTTAATTTAAAGGCTGCTCTTTTGGGAGTGGCCTTTTTTGTTGGGTGATGTTATTTGAGGTAAGTCAACACTTATGTCTTATCAATCTAAGGCTATCTCACTATATTTTGTCTTTCAAGATAAATCGTAATGGTAAATAAAAAAAGCATCCTCACCTTCAGATATACAAAATCCATCAATTAATTCACCCTTATACTTGCTAATATCATTATCTTCATCTAAATAACCACAAAAAACTGTAAAGTATTTATAGTGCGGATTACCAAGATATTGTTGAATAGCAAATGAATTGTCTATTCTCGTTCTTATAGATTCAGACTGATTTATAAATCTTAATATTTCGTCGCTTACTCTTATCTCGCCTATTTTAGAATAATCTAAACCCTCATCCGCTATATAATATAAGTCAGGTATATCAATTCCATAGCAATTTAAAACCGTTAAAGCGTAGATATTTTTCTCATTCTCCTTCTCAGTTGTTATTTTCATATGACCATTCTTAAATAAATACAAATCGCTATTAAACCTATCTCTTATAGACTCATCAAAATCTACAAAAATAGATTCATCTTTAAAAGACTTATCTGGAGCACCTAGAATTTCTCTAACCTTCTCATAACTCCTACCTGGCATCAACGAGTAAAGCAGGTCACTTGTCAATATTTTATCTTCATTAGGGTTTTTTAAAGTATTATTATTAGCCTCTACTTTTTTTAAATCTCTGTATGCTAAGACTCTGCTCACAACTAAAACAAATAGACCTCCTAGAATTGCTGCAATAATATTTTCGATCATATATTTTCCTCTTGTTACATGGAATTAAAAATCAGGATATTATAGACTTGCTAGAATAAATCTGGATAATCTTCTTCTAACTCTTTAATTTTCCGTAGTGTAGTAGTATGCATACTCATAGAATAAATCATAGGTTGCATAGAACCACCTTCAACTACGCTAGACTTATATTCTGCCTCGCTTTCGCGATATTTTTTCCATTTCAGTATAGATTCCTTAAATAAGTCTTTATCAAAATCTAGCATATCAGTAAAATCTTTATTTATTAATTTATTGATATAACCTTCAAGCTTTATATCAATTTTATCGAACTCGTTGTGAGCATGAATGTTCATGTCAGTTTGTGTTTCTGGGGCATCTGGATATAATTTAGACTGAATGAAATCAGTAGTGTTTTCCAAAAATATTTTAGTATCTGAAAATACCTCCTGAATGAAATCTTCATTAATTTCTACCTTTATCCCAAACTCATGACAAAATATATGTCTTAGTTCAAATACAGTAGCAACACTCTTTAGAATTTTATTAGCATTATTTTTAAAACTACTATTAATTAGTCTCTGTTCATCAAAAACGCTTTGAGTTTCAAAATTATTTAGTTCATGTAAGAATTTTATTCCTAACAATATTGAGATATTATTATCAATATCACTTATATTATTGCAAGATAGTGTGTGTGAAATGAACTCACCAATTGTTAATTTTTTACTCTGGATAGCATTAACTATATTATAGTCAAATTTTTTATTTGAGTTGTTAAATTTTTCGACATTAATCGAGTAAGGTTCTCCATAATCTATAATCTCTGCATATAGAGAGCGAAAAAGCCCTTCCATACAGGCAACCAGAGCTATAGGTATATATTTGAAAACTTCTTCACTTAAATGACCTTTATTAGAATTATTTTTCAGTAACTCTTGTAATGAGTAAAGTCTCAAATAAAACTGATGACTGTCCGCAAACTCATTTCTTGATTTTAATTCCATTATTTCTTTTATAGCATCTCTAGCCATCATAAAATCCTCATCGTAATGTAAATAACTTAATTTATAATACTTCTTCAAATGGAAAACAAGTTCAAGCTATTAGGTTAAGTTGACTAAGCAAAACTAACAACTTATATTACGCAAAATCGTCTTGTTGGGTCTCGTTCCTCAACACCAACTTACTAATAATTTTGTGATTAAGTTATAAAAGTCGCCTTGAAACGCGTTTTCGCCACGATTGTAGCGGTTATCCTTGATTGACCACTTGATTTAGGTGACTTAGCTAGGAGCAGTATCGAGATAATAAGAATACTACTAGCTATTCGTCACCACTCTAATTGACGACTAAGATATGAGCACAAGGTAGGATTAGCTCCCTATAAAAGCGCCCTCAACTAAATAAATTCTCTTTCAACATTCATCACCCTTGCATCCACCGTGCGTTCTATTTTTTCTTCGATCTGACTGCATTGCGACTCGATGTCCCGTTTAGAGAGTCCGACTATAACGAATGTCCATTCGCTGGCGTCATGCCGATCGCGCGCGCCGCTTTCGCACACCGCGACACTTGGCGTATTGCCAAAACGTGCGTGCAGGCCGCCCATACGTTGGCGCTTTTCTTTGAGTGAGCTACAGCCAGGTAGCGCAAAAGTCAGCGTTAAGATAGCGATATGCATTTTATTCTCCTTGTGACAGTGGTTTACGCTTTATAATAGTAGCAAATAAGCAAGGCAAGTTATGCTATCTTTACCTCTATCCATATCGATATCGCAGCCAATATGCATATTCCTCCAATGACTTCTATCAGCTACGTACAGCAACAGCGCATCACTCGACTCTGCGTGCGCTGCGGCTTACTCCTTATGCAGTATGGCGCTGAGTCTGCCGTGGTAGTGGACTTATCGAAGCGCTTGGGATTTGCATTGGGAATGAGTAGCGTCGAGTGTTCGCTAAATTTTAATGCGATCACTTTGACGACTATCTGTGATGAGCGCTGTATCACCACCACCCGAGACACCATCAACCAAAGTATCAATGTCAATTTACTCGTACAAATCCAGCAAATCGTCAATAAAACCGAAGCCACGATCAATAATAATGATTTGATTGACCGCACAACCCTTGCGTTTGATGAGTTGGATAAAACCGTGTATCCGACATGGCTAGTCAGTATATTTGTCGGCGCTTCTTGTGCGGCGTTTGCCTATTTAAATGATGGCAGCTGGTCGATTACGGCGGTGACATTTATCGCGGGTATGGTGGCAATGTTCACCCGCATCTACTTAGCAAAGCACCACTTCAATCCCTTTATCACCGTCATTGCTACCGCTTTCATCGCCTCCTTGATCGGGGCGACGACCTATTATTTTGATATTGGTAATAACGCCGATATCGCTGTTGCCTCCAGCGTATTGCTACTGGTGCCCAGCTTTCCGTTGATTAACTCCTTATCCGATATCTTAAAAGGCTATGTCAATATTGGCGTTGGGCGTGCGGTCTTTACCTATATGCTCACCTTATCCGCGTGTGTCGGTATCGTAATGGCACTGGTTTTACTTCGCATACAGCACTGGGGGTTTTAAGATGTGGTTTATTAAAACCGTCGTACTGTCTTGTATCATTACCCTTGGTTGGACGCTAATGTTTAGCGTACCCAAACGCTATATCTTGCCGTGTTTACTGATGACCGCATTTGGCTTTGGGTTAAAGACAGCGCTCGTTTATCAACACATTCATATCGTGGTTGCTAGCTTTTTTGGCGCGATGCTTGCTAGCTTTTTGGGCGTGTATTTTTCTAAGAAATATACTCTACCTCCCAAAGCGCTCATCTCGCCCAGTGTCATCTGCATGATGCCTGGTATCGCCGCCTATAAGGCGATGGTCAGTATGGTACAGATCGGCTATTTTGGCTTTTCAGATGAGTTATTTAGCCAAATGATGGTGTACTTGTTTGAAGCTTTATTTGTCACCTCGGGATTGGTACTTGGCTTGTCTATTCCAGGGCTGTTATTTTATAGACGTCGTCCTATTGTATAAATGGGTTTAAGTAGATTTAAATATCTAGATGCTAGGCTTTTCTTAACCAAGCACCGTTTGTAGTCAAGCGATTCAACATACGCTAACCATAAAAAACTTGTAAGATGAATGATAAGACCCATTACAGTAGAGTCGGAAACAGCACCAATAGCAACTTAATAAAGAGACCGTATTATGACCAAACATTATGACTATATCGCCATTGGCGGCGGTAGCGGCGGCATCGCCTCACTCAACCGTGCAGCAAACTATGGCAAAAAGTGCGCTATTATCGAAGCCAACCAATTGGGCGGCACGTGTGTGAATTTGGGCTGCGTTCCCAAAAAGGTCATGTGGTATGGCGCGCAAGTAGCTGAAGCCATCCATAAATATGCGCCAGATTATGGTTTTGATGTTGAGTTAAAAGGTTTTGACTTCCAAAAGCTGGTACAGAGCCGCCAACAATATATCGAAAACATTCACCGCGCTTATGATAACAACTTGGCCAAAAACGGCGTCGAAGTGATCAAAGGTTTTGCTAAGTTCGTCGATACCAATACCGTCGAAGTAAATGGCGAGCTGATTACCGCTGACCATATTTTGATTGCTACGGGCGGTCATCCGATTCAACCAGATATCAAAGGTGCAGAATACGGCATCGATTCTGATGGATTCTTTGCGTTGAATCATTTGCCAAAACGCGTGGCGATTGTGGGTGCAGGCTATATCGCTGTCGAAATCGCAGGCGTGTTAAACAGTCTGGGTGCCGAAGTGCATTTGTATGTACGTAAACACTCGCCACTACGTACGTTTGACCATACTATCGTAGAGACTTTGCTGATAGAAATGGAGCAAGCTGGCATCAAGTTACACACCAATACGGTGATCAGTGAAGTCAATAAAAATGACGATGACAGCCTCGATTTAACCACCCACGATGGCGGTGAAGACTGTATCGATACTGTTGACTGCTTGATTTGGGCGATTGGTCGTGCACCATCGACTGATGGAATCAATCTGCAAGTGACAGGGGTCGAGACAACCGAGACGGGTAAAATTAAAGTCGATAAATTCCAAAACACCAACGTCGATGGTATTTATGCGGTTGGCGATATTATCGAGAACAGCGTAGATTTAACGCCCGTAGCGATTGCCGCAGGTCGTCGTTTATCCGAGCGTTTGTTTAACAATAAGCCCAATGAGCATTTGAACTACTCGTTGATACCGACCGTGATTTTTACTCATCCGGCTATCGGTACGATTGGGCTATCTGAAATCGACGCGGTAGAACACTATGGCAAAGAAAACATCAAGTGTTATACCTCAAGCTTTACCGATATGTATAGCGCGGTCACTCAACATCGTCAAAAATGCACCATGAAGCTAGTATGCTTGGGCAATGACGAAAAAGTCATTGGTTTGCATGGTATTGGTTTTGGCGTCGATGAGATGATTCAAGGCTTCGCAGTCGCTATCAAAATGGGCGCGACTAAGGCTGACTTTGATAATACCGTTGCCATTCATCCAACTGGCTCGGAAGAGTTTGTGACGATGCGTTAAGCTCACTGTTTAACGTTTCTCTTATTCTTAGCTATTATAAAAAAGGATGCCATTTGAGCGTCCTTTTTTATTTTCAGTCATGACGTAAGCATATAGCTTCGTAGGTCTAAAACTGACTCATTACTTTTATATCGCACTGATGACTACTGTATTTTTCTAATTATTATTTGCATTAAGAAATTTAAAGCAAGGCATACTGACAGCGCAATCCTGTTGCTGCTATGATGCCCTTAATACTGACCGTTGAGAGATGACTGTGTGGCAGGTGTACTTATTTATATTACCGATTGGGCTTGGCATCATGACATTAGCAGCGAGTTTGTTGTTCTTATTCGCTTATCTCATGTCGGATGATAATGCCACGCGCTTGCCAGCATTTAACTGGTTCAAGCGCTTAATCATTGTGGCATTTATGCTGCTGAGTATTGGTCTGTTTATGACCTTTGGTCATTTTTGGGGTTAATTTAGGTAGAATATTTTTTAATGCTTTTTACTAGGCCAAGTTGATTAGCTAACGACTTTTTCTAGTTCTAATAGCTCTAAATCATCACGCTTTGGCTCGCCATTGTTGCCATCATTGGGAAATGGCATTTTATTACCATTGAACTGATAACCACGACGCTGATAGTAAGCCAAAAGCTCAGGACGATGACTTAGTATAGACATAGTCAGACGACTTGGCTGATTCAGTGACTGTAAGTGGCGATCTGCAAAGGTCTCAGCCGCTTGTAGTATTACATTACCAACACCCTTCCCTTGTAGCACAGGATGTACCGCAAACATGCCGATATAGGCTTTTTTGTTCGAGGCAGCGTCAGTTTTAATATCGACAGCGATACAGCCAAGTATTTCACCCGTTTCGTCTCCATCACGATCGCCCGTTGTGGTTTTCGGATAAACGAAGTAATAGTGATTAGGTTCATTGATTACGGCGGCGAGCTCCGCTGGTGTGGTTCGAATACCACCGATCAAATCGGCCTCATTGGTCCAGCCCGCTGTCTCGCGATAGCAGCAGTTCAATAATTGTTCAAGTGCGCCAATATCCTCCAATGTCGCTTCACGTAGAAATACGGACTCTTTATTAAAATGGTCTGTGTTTATATTGCTGCTCATATTATAATTTTTCCTTTTTCACTCATATAAAAAAACTGACTTAGGTCACTAAGCCAGCTTAAATACTAATACTTATTGCTTAATAGTACTAGCGCGATAATACATGCGCTTGCTCAATAATATCAAGACCTGCATTGAGCTGCGCGCGCGTCGGTGCATGACCACGGCGTAATAGCTCGGAGAAGGCAACCAACTCTTTATCACGTCCAAGCGTACTTGCCGCACTAGCTCGTGTGTCTTCGCCGTCATCATCGAAGTAGTATTCTATATAATCGTGCGTATCTAGCGTACCAAATAGGATATTGTGATCTGGTGTCTCGGCATGACCACTATAGCGTAGGCTCTTGCCATATTGCATGGTCCAAAAGAAAGGGATACGCGCCTCTAATGAGTCAACACTGTCATCGTTCAATATCGCAGCAGCCGTAACCATGCCATGCTGCAGCGCCACGCGCCAATGCTCGATACGCATGCGACCCATTTGATTGCTAGCTTTTGCAATATCACCTAGCGCGTAGACGCCATCGCGCAGCTGTAGATGAGCGTCGACTTGTACACCATCTGGATCATTAACTTCACGCAATATCTCTGTACGTGGAGATACGCCAGTACCCAGTATCACGATATCAGCATCGATGTGTTCACCACTCGACAGTGTGACACCGCCTACATTTGAGAAAGCCTGATTATTATTATCTCCATCCTTGCCCACTTGACGATCAACCTTAGTAATTTCATCGACGGTTGCATCAAACACAAAATTGATGCCCTTCTCTTTATGTAATTTAATTAAGGCATTACTCACCGTTTCAGAGACAATATTGCCCATCACACGGCTACCTTGCCCAATCACTGTAATAGAAGCTGTCGTACCTGCTTGTGCTAATGCCGACGCGGTCTCCATACCGATAAAACCTGTACCGATGATCACCACGCGCTGATCATGACTGGCCGCTTTAATTAATTTGGCATCACTCATGCTACGTAGCGTATATACGCCATCCATCTCAGCACCTTTAATAGGTGGTAAGTTTGGTTTAGCACCAGTGGCGATGACCAAGAAGTCTGCAGTTTGTCGTTCGCTGTTGCCATCATTATCCTCTATGACGACGGTCGCTTCATCGGGTAGCACTTCGCTAACCGTTTGGTTGAGGCGTAACTCAATATTATTGTTACTTGCCCAATCAGCACCGCCTAATAGCAGCTTGTCCTCGTCCATCTTGCCTGCCAAAAACGCTTTGGATAATAAAGGTCGGTTGTAAGGAGCTTTATCATCCTTACTAATCAACGTAATCTTGCCGCCATAACCACCCTGACGCAACTGGTCGGCTGTCATAAATCCTGCACCGCCCCCACCAACGATAATAGTATGGGTATCAGTCAATTTATCACTTTCGACCTGCCCCGTTACCTGAGTTGAGGTATCAATTGTCAGATTATCACCATCATGAGTCAGTTCGTACTGGGTCAAGCCTTTAGTCGCTATCGGCTCTAATAGGGTGCCATCGCGACTATCAAAAGTTGCATGATGCCAAGGACAAACTACCCGATTGCCACAGCGTAATCCATTACCCAAATCTGCGCCCGCATGTGGGCACTTACCATCGAATGCACGGAACTCATCGTCATCGCGAGTGATTAAAATGATACTATCGTCTTCTTGCTTATATGATTTCATGCCACCGCTTGGAATATCCGCTTTACTGATGGTGACTGTGTTGATCGTTGCGTCGGTCATAATGCTTCCTTAACAGTTATAATGATGTCTAATGACAGCAGGTTGAAAATGACCGTAACCAACCAGACAAATTCAACTTATCCTATTATTTTTAATATGCTATGCATTGATAGTAGCAAGAGCGCCGCGCACACGATGTTTTTTTGTATGTTTGCTGCGTTGCAAAACGTAATTATGCGACTTTGCTTTCCGCACTCTTTTTACTTCTAATCATTATTAATAAACAAAATAAAAGACGACCTTATGACTTCTCAAGACAACCAAAACGAAATAACTATTACTTCTCAAGATAGTTTAGATAGCCAAGCTGCTACTCTTGATCCAATAGCTGTTGCTCAAAACGCTAATGAACGAACAGCTAGTGAGCAAATTGACCTAGCTCATATTGATATTACCACTATTACAGATACTGCAAATTTGCCACAGCCAAGTTTGCAGCCGATACAGCAAGCGACTTATAAAGCCAATGCGACTGATTTTATCGTTAATGAGCTATTGCCGTTAGACTTCACTGGTGAAGGTGAGCATTTATGGCTACATATTGAAAAATCAGGCATGAATACTGCTTATCTGGCGAAACTACTGTCAGAGTGGGCAGACATTCCATTGCGTGACGTCGGCTACTCAGGGTTAAAGGATCGTCATGCGTTGACGACCCAATGGTTCAGTTTGCGTATACCAAAAAAACAATTACCGCCTACTGAGTTTGCACCAGTAGATATCGGTGAAAATGAGACTGTCACTATCCTTGCGCAGCATTGGCACAATAAAAAACTCAATCGCGGTACGCACCGTGCCAATCAGTTTGTTATTACTTTACGTGATATCCAGTTTGCGAGCGCTAGTGACGAAAATGGCGAAAATGACGCATTACCCGAGCAACTACTATCTGCAAAAGAGGCCGTCGAGCAGCATCTAACGCGCATTGGCAAAAACGGTGTACCCAATTATTTTGGTCCACAGCGTTTTGGCCGTCAGGGTAACAACGTCAGAGAAGCTTTATCACTGTTTGCTCGTCCACCGCGAGAGCCTCGCCCGCAACCAAAAAAGAGCAAACGCAAACGTGCCCCGCGCGAGCAAAATACGATGGAATTGTCTGCTGCACGTAGCTTGATATTTAATGAGATATTGGCAGCGCGAGTACGTGATGGTAGCTGGAACACTGGCCTAGCAGGTGAAGTATTTAATTTAGATGGTTCAGGATCGATATTCACTAGTGAAACACTAGATGATACGTTGCATGCTCGTATTGATAGTGGTGATATTCATCCAACTGCCGTGCTATGGGGTACGGGTAACGATAAAGTTACCGGTAGCGCTGCAGATTTAGAAACCGAGGTAGTGCAACACAGCCCCCTACTCATGCGACTAGCAACTGGATTAGAGCAGCGTGATATTAAGGCACAAAGACGAGCGCTACGCCTACCGATTGAGGTGTTAAGTTGGGAGTGGTCGGATGATCAGACGCTGGTATTAAACTTTACTTTGAAGACGGGTAGCTTTGCCACAAGTGTGCTCGCAAGCTTAGTGCAGGAATTAGCGTCTTGATTGGATTAAATCGAAGCCTCAATTGGATCAATCAATAGAATATCAGCCATACCGATAGTACTTACACAGTCTTAGTGGCATGGCTGATCGTTAATAAATTAATGGCTAGCGGCTTTTGTAAAGCGATTGCTTACCGCCTTCTTTTTCGGCCCACATCTCATTTGCACTGACAACTTGATTGCGACCACGGTGCTTGGCTTCATATAAGGCTTTATCCGCTATGCTAATAAGTCGTTGGCAGATATCACTAGGCAGCTTTTGCATTGAGGCGATTTTGCTTTCCGCGCGCTGAGTAGCAATTGGCTTGATAAGAGGTGACGTTCGAGCAACGGTCTTTTGTTGTGTGATCGTTTTGTAGCCTTGCGCGATACAATCTCGCTCTTCATGAGTTAAGGTATACAATCCAAAACTTGCTGTCACATTAAAATCAGCCAGACCTTCAATCTTCATGACATGTTCAGCAATATTTAGCCGTAATTGCTCAGCTATCACCATAGCACTATCATGCTTCGTATCTGGCATTACAACCAAAAACTCTTCGCCGCCGTAACGACTGATGATTGACTCATCTGTTAACGACTGCGATAGTGTCTGTGAGATTTCAATCAGAACCTGATCACCTACATCGTGACCATAGTTATCGTTAATCTGTTTGAACCAGTCCAAATCTAACAGCATGACGCTTAAGTCTTGATATTCTCGCACAGTAGCCAAGGCATACTTCATCTTTTTCAGACCGTAGCGACGATTTTTAAGCTGAGTAAGCTCGTCCTGATTGGCATGTCGTAAGGTCTCAAACCGACTATCATCTAATACCAACAGTAAGGCACGGAACATATAGACGATAAAAATCGCTTTCGGCAGCGCTAAATATAAGTGCGTCGAGCGCCAAAAAAATGCGGATGATCGCTGTAGCTCGCTGATACTATCCCAATTTAAGACGTTGTTTTCAAAAGCTAACGCAGCCACCGCATTTTCAGCAGCCATGATCTCGTTGTAAGTTAGATAGTTATGACTCTCAAGCATGGGGTGAATGACGGTCAACTGGCGTAAATTAGGCAGACTGATACCAAAGTAAGGTGACATAATCGCTAATAGCATCAAGATAATATGCAGCCAAAACATACGCCAAGCATAGCGGCGCTTAATCAGCATCATGCCAAGCATAGCGCCGCCGACGAGCGATACGCCTGCAAACAGACTGCTATACCCTATCATCACAATAACAGTAGAAATGTAGGCGGTGTAAACCAAAACCAAAGCTATCTGCCATCGGCTTAAGACAATGTCGTTGTCATTGCTTGAATGAAATAAGCCTTTTACCATGCACAAAAAAAACAGTCCAACAAAGCTAATCCCAAGCCATAATGGATATAGATAATGTATATTTACATAGGTGTTTAATGCATCTTGCTGCCACCAGACATACAAGCACCAAAACCAATGCAATGACACTTCTAACACGATAAATAAGGCCATCAGCGATGTTCGGTCAGCAGCCTGCCACTCAAAAATCATTTGAGAGATTTTGTTGTAACCTAGATGGGATATCGATACAGCCATAGAAGGGCTACCGCAGAGAGTGTAAATACATTAAAAGGTATAAATGCGTTGAATATATAAGCGCTAAAATCAAAGCCAAAGCATACTATTCGCTCTGAAATTTTTATATCAAGTGTTGCAAGTTCTGGCCCTATTATCAATCTATTTTACGCATTTATTTCCCAATAATTTCTCTATGAATGCAATTTTGTTTACTTACCCATTTTTAGCCTTATTCATCATGATAAATAAGGCCCTATCGCTACTGAAAATAACCTTGCTAAAAGTAACCTTATTAAAAGTAACTGTAACAAGGCAAATCCTACTCACTAAGCAAGCGTTGCAAAAGATTCCCAAACCCCTTGCTGATCATCATTTAAAATAGGGACATCGCCCAAACGTCGCCAAGGCATGTTACTACCATGAAAATCACTACCAATAGATGCCGCAAGACCATGCTCAGCAATGCTACGGTCGACCATTCTGCGGGTACTAATTGGCTCACTAGTGGCTGGCAGTTCACAAGCATCTCCGCCAAGCTGCGCAAACTCTTCGATCAGTTTACGCACGCGTGTCGCTGATAGTTGATATCGCGTAGGATGTGCGAGCACCGCTTTGCCGCCGCAAGCATGAATCAGCTCGATACCATGCTGCATCGTCAGCGCCTCAATTGCTACATAAGCAGGTTTGTTATCTGCTAGGTACTTGTCAAAGGCTTTTTGAACGGTTTTGACTTCACCGCGCTCAAACAATACCTGTCCAATATGGGCGCGCCCGACTGCTTGTGGGTTACCGCCTGCTTTATCGAGTACTGCTTGCCATAGCTCATCATAATTGATATCTAATAGCTCACTCAATTTTTCAGCGATACGCTGACCACGAGTGGCTCGACTGTCTTGCAGTTGCTGCAGCGTTGCATGCATTTTTTCGCGATCAGTAAAGTCCAGTCCAAGTACGTGAATAATTTTATTGGTAGACTTATTCTTTCCGTAACCACCGCTTAACGTATGTTCACAGCTGATCTCAACACCATTAATAATTTGCATATCGCAGGCACTGGCAGCGTCTCTTGCCTCATCAATCCCTGCCAACGTATCATGATCAGTCAATGCCAACACATTGATGCCCGCTGCATGGGCACGTTGTATGACCTCGGTCGGTGCATAGGTACCATCTGAACAAGTACTGTGGCAATGTAAGTCAATTTTCATAAGCTGAGCCTTAAAGTGTTAAATAAAATAAGAGTAGAATAAAAGCTAGTGAGCAGACAGTCATTGTTACGATTATGTGCGTTGTAGTTTGTCTTAATGATTCTGTAGATTTAGCAGTTATCGTTACTGTATTCGTGTTTATATTTGGCCAGTGGCATGGTCATCAGTCGCAATAAAAAAGTATTACTCTGTAGGTCGCGTATATCGCATGATTATCGTGTTGATTGCTTTTTTTTGGTGCGGTAGACGTGTAAACTACCCCATACGTTTTTGTTGGACATACCCTTTGCTATGAAAGCATTATTAGACTTTATTCCCTTAATTGCCTTTTTTATCGCGGCGCGTTATAACGGTATTTTAGCAGCGGCAGGGGCTTTGCTCGTCGCCACTATTATCGTGTACGCCATTCATTTTATCCGTCAAAAAGGTAAGTTTGATAAGCAGCAATGGGTTGTCTTATTATTAACGATTTTATTCTGCGGCGGCACATTACTGTTGCGTGATGATATTTATTTGCGCTGGAAGTCGCCCATTATCAATGGTATTTTTGCATTGACGCTATTCGTCAGTGCCGCTATTAATAAGCCATTGATGCAGCTTGCTATGAAAGAGGTATTTACCCTGACGCTTAGCGGCTGGAAAAAGCTAACCGTTGCTTGGGCATTGTTTTTTGCCCTAATGGCTGTACTACATTATATCACAGCGTTCACAATGTCAGATGAAGCATGGATCAACTTTAAGACCTATGGCTGGATTCCAATTATGCTGGTGTTTGTTGTGGCTCAATTTGCCGTGTTGAAAAAGCATCTCAACCCTGCCCTAACAGACAAAGCCACTAAATAGTTTCTGTTGCCTTGTCATAGCAGCAATCACTTTGTCGCTATGACGTTTATACTAAGCCCACATAAGCTCATCATTACTTTTTTATTATTCACTAAGGAAGTCTCATGTCTTTATTTGCAATCATTGGTCATGACGTGGCTAATAGCAGTGCACAACGTCTGATCACTCGTACTGAACATATTGAACGCCTAAAAGCATTGCACCAAGAGGGACGCCTCGTTATCGCAGGTCCAACGCCTATCGAGCATGGCAAAAGTGATATGTCAGGCAGCTTAATCATTGCAGACTTTGACTCTATCGAAGCGGCTCAAGCATGGGCAAACGATGAGCCTTATTTACGTGATGGCGTGTATAGTCATGTCGATATCAAACCATTTGTTCAAGCATTGCCAGCGCCAACTGATAGCAACAATCAAGTAGCTGCATCGTGATCCAGAGAGTCTCTTTTTCACCTACCTGCTTCTACAAAAGTGCCCTGATTGGTCTCATGTTAGTGACAGCCGTTTCGGCGCAGGCTGCACCCACTGCGCCCATAACACCTGCTGTCGAGGCAACCGATCCGACAGCAATGATGCCGTTGACTGGCCCAATAGCGGCGCGCGCTTTACCAACGAAAAACTCAGCGCTAGATATCAATGATACCTTGGCGGCACAGTTGCAACCATCTACTAAAGCATTGTCAGCTGCCAATCAAGAATTGCTTAGCCGTAATGCACAATTACAGCGGCAAGTGAACGACTTGCAGACCCAAGTAAATGTCTTGGTTTACGAGAGTAAAGGACAGTTATTTCTATACGGTGCGTTTACCGTTCTGATCAGTCTATTAGTCGGTATTTTTGTCTCGTGGTTAGTATTTGTCCGTCGTGAGCGCTGGTAGCATATACTGTGCTCGCACTGACTTGCATTACTCTACTTGGCTGCGTCTGACCAAATGTCGATATCATTGATCCGTCACAGCTGATCGTTTAGCTACTGTTACTGATATTTCTAAGAAGTGCCTCATGTCTACCGCTAACCATCAAAACACTGAACACTTAAACGTTATCACACCTGCCAAGATTGACTGGCAAACGGATGATACTGGCAATATGGTGCCAGTATCAGGTGAGTTTGGGGATGTGTATTTTTCTCATGCGGATGGTTTGGCAGAGACCCGTCACGTGTTTCTAGAGCACAATCAGTTACCAGAGCGTTTAGCACACCTTGCACCAAAGCAATGCTTTACGATTGCTGAGCTAGGCTTCGGAACTGGGCTTAATCTACTAGCGACGTGGCAATTGTGGCGACAATTACGTGAAACCAATCCGCAATTAGCAACGGCTCGCCTGCACTTTATTACTACTGAAAAGTTCCCTATACCGCTAGCGGATTTGACGCAGATACTTGCTTTATGGGGTGAGCGCGCGCCTGAGCTAATGGCATTTATTAAGCCACTTTTGGCTGCATATCCGCACCTGATTGCAGGCTGTCATCGTTTAAGTTTTTCTTATGATAACTTAACCGTCGATATGTGGCTTGGTGATGCAGCAGAAAGTCTAAGCAAACTGGTATTAGACCATTCTAACCAGCATACGCCTTGTATTGATGCTTGGTTTTTAGATGGTTTTGCGCCTTCTTGCAACAGTACGTTGTGGGCTGACAGTATCTTTGGACAAATGCAGCGTCTATCACGCCCTCATACGACTGCCGCTACTTACAGCTGTGCAGGTATCGTCAAGCGTGGACTAAGAGAGCATGGCTTTCACATTAAGAAAGTCAGGGGTTTTGGTCGAAAGCGAGAAATGCTCACCGCCACCATGACCGATACAGACCATATTGACGTTACTAGTGATAATAAAAATTGTGATAACGAAAGCCACGATGCGAAGCATATAACAACAGATAGCATCTTTAATCACACTGCCATCATTGGTGCAGGTGTCTCGGGTTTACTGACAGCTTGGTCGCTTGCCAATCGTGGTATTACCGTTACTTTATTAGATAAATCAGCGCCCTTGGCAGGTGCGTCAGGCAATCCTAGAGCATTACTTGCGCCCAAAATGACGCCGATTCACCATGTCGATGAGCATCTGCATACCATCGGTTACCTCCATAGCAGCAGGCTATATCGAGACCTTAATCGAACAGCCACACAGCTTAATACAGCATCAGTACTTGAACTGACTGGCGCCCTTGATTTACTCATAAAAGCCAATATCGGTACGGAACAAATTGCCGACTATCCTGACGAGATGGCGACCACCATATCGCATGAGCAAGCACAAATTACTAGTGGCTTAAAAGAGCAGAACTTATCAGAGAACTTATACTTACCTCAGTCTGGCCTGGTCAATCCACAAGCACTAAAAGACATCATGCTGACTCATCCGCTCATTCACTTCCAGCAGTTAGAAGTGACTAAAATCAACGAGACTGAGCAGCAAGTTCGTATCGAAGGTATCGATGAAAACCGTAATCCTGTCACTATGACTGCTGATAATATCGTCATTTGCGCGGCTTTTGAAAGTCATCAATTGGATCAGCGTATTTTTGATTGTCGTAAAATTCGTGGTCAACTTTCATGGTTTACGCCAACCCCTGAGCAGTACGCTAAGCTGCCTAAAATACCACTCAAATATAGTGGTTACTGTACGCCATTCACTGCCCAAACAGATGACGGACAATTAAACGATGTTACAGAGTACAGCCCTCAGTTTCTACTAGGGGCAAGCTTTATACGTAATGATACGGACACGGATATCCGTGAGGAAGAGCATCAAATTAGCCGTGATAAGCTCATCAATGCTATTCCTGAAATGGCATCTATTATTCCGGCGGATACGAGTCTGTGGCAGGGACGAGCTGGCGTTCGCACCCAAACACCTGATTACCACCCTATCGTTGGACAACTGGCAAACAGTCAGCGGATATGGACAATGAGTGCGATGGGCGCAAAGGGTTATGCATTGGCACCTATTTGCGCTGAAGCATTAGCAGATATGATGCTAGGGTCGTTTGCACCACTGTCAGAGGCAATGCTCGCACGCCTATCACCCAATCGTACACGGCTACAGACGCCGCTTGTTTAAGAATAAATGGCTCTTGTGTAAATAACAGCAATGCTCTCTACGGTTTATTCTGTCTTATGATATCTTAATTTAGTGTCGACTCTAATAATGAGATATGCCCCATGAGCTATTACCAAACAACCCTTACCCTACCCGCCTATGCGCGCGGCATTCATATCATTACTCCAAAGGTTGAAGAAGCGATTTCTCAGTTGCTACCTCACTCTGACAAGGTAGGGTTGGTTCATCTGTTTTTGCTGCATACGTCAGCCAGTCTTGCAATCAATGAAAATGCTGATCCAGAGGTCAGACTAGATACAGAAGATTGGCTCAATAAAATCGCACCAGAAGATCAGCCAGAGTATCGCCATACCTTAGAAGGCTCAGACGACCTGCCAGCGCATCTCAAAAGCATGATGCTTGGAGTAAGCTTGACTATACCGCTTGTCGATGGTGGATTAGGTCTAGGCATGTGGCAAGGGATTTATTTATGTGAGCATAGAGACCTGCAAGAATATGGCGGACAGCGTAAGCTGGTGATTACGGTAAATACGTAATAATATACTGTCAATAAATAGCAGGTTGACCCTTGCCAATTGCCCCATTTACGTAGAGCGCTATTAAGGGATAAAGCTGATTATGAATACTTCTCTCTCAAAAGTACTAAACTTACGAAAATCTAAACTGCTTTATCGTACGGCTCCTGCTATTTTCTTCAGTCTGTTGCTACTTACTGCTTGTCAAAAAGATCCAGAACCTGAAGCAACTGATATAACTCCAGCTGAGACCTCAACGCAAACCACGCCCGTAACGACTAATATTAACGTTGATGCAGCCGAAGGTAGCAATGCAGATGATGCTCAAAATGTAGCGCAGACTGATTCAGAACGTGATATGAGCTTAACAGAGTTAAATAAAGATCTTAGTGATACTACGCTCACTGCAAATGATAGCGCTGAAAAACCTAATCCAGAACAAGCTATTAAAGGCGCACAAATCACTGATGTCCGTTATAAGAGTGCAGCAGGTGAGAATTTGTCCGTAGTCTTTGAGACGTCGGCAGCTGGTATGCTCAACGCTATCATTACCCGCCCCAATCAACCAAAAATGACCTTAAGTGCACCAGAAGGCCAAGGCAATAATCCTACCTATCAATCAGCTGACGGTAGTATCCAACTCGTCAGTCATGCTGGTGGCGGCACTATCGACCTTATCCGAAACAATAAAGTCACTAGCTTTGATGCCGTCAGTGCTGAAGCAGAAGTCATCACTGAATAAAGTCTGAGGCGGCCTTTGTTTCAATGCCCTATTTAAAATCATAAAAAAGGCGGCAAACGTTATTATCGTTGCCGCTTTTTTCGTTTCTGTGTATTACTATGTACTGAATTGTCTCTACTGAGCTGTCTGATAAGTAATTATATTTACCCAAACCCAGTCGATTGCCCAAACATCCCAACCAACCAGCTTATCACTGTCCACAGCCCCCAGCCGACAAATACAATGACCAGCAGTCCAAGAAAGTCAGGGATGTGCAGATATAACCAAGCAACGATTGGATTGCGCCAAAAAAACCCAAAGCGGCTTTGCTGTTGCTTGTCTTCTAATGATTGGTGCAAAAACGGTCGATCCATATGCATGGTTTCGGTAATACCATACTCATGGTGTAAATGCTCATGCACTATACCCAGTGTCTTACGGCTAGGACGAATGAAAATATCTAATAGCGTACCAATGCCAGGTACGATACCAACGACCATATCAATAAGTGCCAATCTCACCGCTGGCGTCATTTTATGAGCGGGCACACCTAACTGACGCCCTAATATAAATGCATAACTGGTCAATGCCAATCCTGCCAAGTCTCCTGCTAGTGGAATGGTCGAAAGCGCGGCATCCGCACCCATTCCTTGCTTGGTAAAAGGCACTCGTACTAGCGAATCCATAGTATTGGCAAACTTTGCCAGTTTACGCTCAGTTGCGATAACTTGTTCGCGCGTCAGACCATGCTCCGCAAGTTTAGCTTGATAGTCTACGACTGACGCATTCGTATCAGACAGTTTCTTTGACTTGAACTTCAGCAATTTATCGAACTTATCCATTTAGCGTTGTCCATACGCAAGTGACTGCGATGAGCGCAAAGACATAGCGCCCTATCCAGATATTGGCCAAGAACGCCTGAAAGCAAGCCAAAGGGTTGCGACTGGCACAAGCGCTGTTCTGTTTGGCAAACATCATTGCAACTAGTGCCAATCCAAATACTGGGGTTACGCCTAATGTGGTCGGAGCAAAGTAATGCCACATAACCACGCCCATCATTAGCAAAAAGAGCATCTGTAATATCGAGATGATAATCACGTCATAACGACCGAATAGTATCGCTGTTGATTTCACGCCAATCTTTAAATCGTCCTCACGGTCAGCCATGGCGTACTGGGTATCATAGGCCACTGTCCAACACATATAGGCTAAGAATAGCAGCCAACACCAAATATCGGGAGCGCCTTGCACCGCCACATAGGACATCGGTATCGCCCATCCAAAAGCAGCTGCTAAAAATATTTGCGGCAGATGCGTATAGCGTTTCATAAATGGATAAATAAACGCCAATACAACGGCACCAAGCGACCAGTAGAATACGGCTATAGGTAGGAAAAATAGCAGACTGGCACTTAACAGTACCAGTACTAAAAATGCAGCAACAGCTTCTTTACCAGATAGACGTCCATCTGCTAATGGGCGACCTTTAGTGCGAGTCACATGACCATCTACTTTGCGATCCGCAAAGTCATTAATCGCACAACCAGCCGCTCGCATAAATATTGCACCAAGGGCAAATATCGCAAATACCTTGATACTTGGCAACGCTGCCGTCATTCCTTGCTGCTGCGCTTGACCCATTGCAGCAAGTAGTACGCCCCATAACGTTGGCCATAAGAGCAGCTCAATGCCGACTGGCTTGTCAAAACGGGTTAGCTGGATGTAGGCTTGTAGCTTGTCTTTAAATGTCATGGCTTTTTATTATCGTTAATTGAATACTTTTTATGTGCGCTTATATATTTCGCTCAGAACCACTAAATTAATTTTTGAGAGGGTTGGTTACTAAGTTTTAATGGACTAACTACTAAGTTTAATGGTCTGGCTACTGAATTTGTTGCCATAATTTATTCGCTTCGATCAGTGATAGCTCAGGATATTGCTTGCGCAAAGCTTTTAACGCTGGGACTTTGTCTTTTTGTGCTGCTTGTTGACGTAAAAATACCAGCTGCTCTTGTGGATTGCTCAGCTCTTTTAACCGTGCCTCAAGCCGAAGAATGCGAGTACGCAGCATTATATTAATCAACAGTAAAACTGCACCCATGACCCAAATGATTAACGTTGACATTCCTTGCTCCTAAATCCATTAACTTTGAACATATACGCTGATTAATTGCGTACATTTACACTCGTACATTCATTATCAACAGCAGCTATCAGACAAAATATCCATCAAAGCGTACGGCTTCATTATGCCAGCTTTCGCTAGCTGGCTCATCAGCGAGCAGCGGTGCAAACTGTGGACGCTTTACGACCACGCGACCTTGGCCTTGCGTACTTTGTTTGACAACGGCCTGTGCACTACTTAGTAGCTGTCGCTCTTCATCTAACGTTGGTGGACGAGCTAATTGATGCAGTGCTTGCATATGCTTACCGACTTTTGCCCCTTTACCTGTTTTGCTATCTTGATAGCTATCCTCTGGGAACATCGGATCCAAATAGACGACATCGATTGCCGTAGCGTTATCGGCTACTGTACCAGCCTCTAGATTCGCAAAATAACTGAGTGCATCAGCATTAATAATCTGTAGACGGCTCATGAGCTTTTGCCAATTGGGTAGCGCACTCATACGCTGCTGCTCTACAAGTAACAGCAATGCCATCAAAGGCTGCTGCTCAAGCATAGTGACTTGGGCACCAGTACTGGCCAATATTAAACTATCATGCCCAAAGCCAGCGGTTGCATCAATAACATGACTATCCGATGTGATTTTGGCCGCTTGTAATAGCAGCTCAGACTTACGACCAGCACTCACTACACGGCGCTGCAACTTGTCCCACTCAGGTGCCACACTAAGCCCATCACTTAACCATGATAGCTTGTCTTTATCATCTAATAATAAAATAAGCTGAGTAGATGCTTGGCTCAACTGCTGACGGCGCTTTTGAGTTAATTTCTCTGTAGCGACCTCTATATCTAAGATAATTGGTAATGTATGCTCAGCTATCAATGACTGTAGGTTCTCGACCTGTGCTTGCTGGCTGTCATTGACGTAGAATAACTGACAATGTACAACAGCACCTGTCTCGTCATACGTTTGGGGCACATCGGTCATAACCATCATCCTATTTGCTGCTTTTTTCACTATAAATTACTGGCGTGTTAAATCATAATGCAAATCTAGCTAGCCATTTGATAACCAAAGCCCCAAGCGGCGACCAACACGATAACACCCGTGATAATGCGCAACCAAGCAAAAATAGTAAAGTCACGGCGACTTACCCATGCCACGAGCAAGCGGATACAGAGTAACGCCACTACAAATGATACGATGGTTCCGATACCTAGCACCAGCCAGTCTTCACTGTTGGTCAGTACGTCACCATGTTTGACTAAGTCCAACAGTGCCGCGCCTACAATGACAGGAATACCCAAAAAGAAAGAAAACTCAGCAGAAGCCTTACGTGATACACCTAACCACAGCGCGCCAATAATAGTGGCACCTGAGCGTGACGTCCCTGGTATAAGAGCTAAACATTGGAACAAACCAATCATCAACGCAGTTTTTATGCTGACATCTTCCGCTTCTTCTGCAATGACCGTTTTAGGACGCTTTTCCACGTAAAATATCAGTAGACCGCCGATGATGAGCATAATAGCAACGACAATAGGATTGAATAAATACGCTTTGATTTCATCGGCAAAAGTAAAACCAACAATCATCACAGGGATAGTAGAGACAATCAGACTGAGTCCCAGCTGCCTAGGATTGGTCATGCCCTCTGCTTTACCAGTCAGCAAGCCCATCAGCGCTTGCCATAACCTACCCCAATAGTCATAAATCACTGCTAAAATAGCGCCAAGCTGTACCACCACGACAAATAAATCAACTTTTTCTTTGGTCCAAAACCCCATGACATCTGCTGATAAAATCAAGTAGCCCGTGCTAGAGATGGGTAAAAACTCAGTGATACCCTCAACGATACCCATGATGACAGCTTGAATTAATAAAATGATATCCACGGTGACTTTCCTAAAAATAGAGGAGCCCAAAAACAGGCTGAGCTAAGAACAGACCGATTGGCTGTCCTATATTAACGTTGATTTTGTATTGGTATGTGCTTGCTAAACACTAAAAAGCTGGCTGCAAAAAACATATTTATAAAGCTATGCTTTGCCTTGCTCTTTAAGTGTTTTCCAAGCTTGATTACGTAGATATTTTGGTAGAGCCTGTGCAGCCTCAGTACCACCAGACTTTGCAAACTGGGCTATACCAAGCTGTCCGATAATGACCGCATCTGGCCAAACATCTTCATGGCAAGCTTGCTGGTCATGTAGCGCTAATAGCGTCGCACCATTACCCGCAATAGGTAGGTTGAGCTCTGTTTGGCTATCATAATCTAATAGCTGTTCTGTACTGTCGCTACTATCATCCAATACTGGCTGCATGATACCGTGATCTGACTGATCATCTACAGCTACTTCATACTGTCCAAAATAGACCTGCTGCATACGCGCATCAAGGGCGCTGTATATATGTGTTAGACCGTATTTCTGATACGCACATTGTGCAATCGCTTGTAGACTAGAGACGCCCACACAAGGCAAGTCATGTGCGACCGATAGTGCCTGCACAACTGCCGTATTGATACGGATACCGCTAAATGCACCCGGCCCGCGATTGAATATCAAAGCCTGTATATCAGCAAGACCTAGCTGCGCCTCAGATAGTGCAACATCAATCATCGGTAAAATCTGCTGAGTCTGCTGGCGTTTACCTGTTTCGGTATGGCTCGACAGCACCTGCCCACTCGAATCTAAAATCGCGATCGAACACTGATCGAACACGGTATCCATTGCTAAAAACATCACAACCTCGGCTTATACTTTTGGCAGTCTAGGGCATGTCAGATTTTGATGAGTATTTACAATCATTATTAATGGTCATTATTAATCAATGTACTGCAAAAATCCTGACAGGGTAAAACAGCGCCTATCATAGCATTTAGGTCACAAAAATTTTATTACTTTCTACGTTTTCCACATTTTATTCATCGGTTATTATTCGTTGGTCGTAATTTAAGGCTAGCAATGAAAAAGCCCCAAAGCTTAATTGGCTTTGAGGCTTTGGATTTTTGAACAAGTGACTTAAAAATAAAAAATACTAATTTAGAAACGTGTTTTGAATTTTTTTGGCGCTTGGTTTTGCATGTCTTGCATTTGCTTTTGCATCTCTTCAGTGCTTGGCATGTTATTTGGATCAAGTCCCATCTGTTTTGCCATTTGCTCTGGGCTCACATCTTTAGCGCCACCTTGCTGACCGCCACCAAACAATGGACCGCCGCCACCGCCAGCACTACCGCCACCCATGAGCCCTTGCATAGACTTCATCATTTTACTGATGCCTTCAGGCTTTGAGATCATTTTCATCATTTTTGCCATTTGCTTGTGCTGCTTGAGCAAACGGTTAACATCTTGAATCTCACGGCCTGAACCTGCAGCGATACGGCGCTTACGACTTGGGTTAATCTTATCGGGGTTTTTGCGCTCAAATGGCGTCATTGAGTTGATCAACGCTTCCATCTCACGTACTTTTTCTTCTGGTTTGGCATCTTCGACGGCTTTTTGCATGTCTGAGCCGCCCATACCAGGCATCTTATCTAAGAAACCTGCCATACCGCCCATGCTCTTCATCTGCTGGAACTGAGTCAATAGATCCTCAAGGTCGAAGTCACCGCCCTTTTGCATCTTTTTCGCCATTTTTTCGGCTTTATCACGGTCAATTTTCTGCTCAACTTCTTCGACCAGACTCAGTACATCACCCATACCTAGGATACGCTGCGCGATACGCTCAGGGTGGAACAGCTCTAGCTCATCTAATTTTTCACCGCGGCCCAAGAACTTAATTGGCTTGCCGGTGATAGCACGTACAGAGAGCGCCGCACCGCCGCGAGCATCACCGTCAGTTTTGGTTAAGATAACACCCGTCAACGGCAACGCATCATTAAAAGCTTTTGCGGTATTGGCGGCATCTTGACCCGTCATGGCATCGACGACGAATAGCGTCTCAGATGGGTTAACCGCAGCCGTTAGCGCCTTAATCTCATCCATCATGGTATCGTCGATATGTAGACGACCAGCGGTATCAATGATCAGGATATCTTGATATTGGATTTTGGCTTCTTCTATCGCACGCTTTGCGATATCAATTGGATTCTCATCTGTGCTTGAGTTCACAAACTTAGCATTCACCTGACCGGCTACTTGCTCAAGCTGTTTGATGGCCGCTGGACGATAAACGTCGGCAGAGACTAGCATGACTTTTTTCTTTTGGCGCTCTTGTAAATATTTGGCCAACTTACCAGCTGTAGTCGTTTTACCCGCACCTTGCAAACCCGCTAGCAAATAAACAACAGGCGGCTTACCTGTCATCTCTAACTGCTGATTGGCGCTGCCCATCATTTCGGTCAGCTCGTCGTGTACGATTTTGACAAATGCTTGACCTGGCGCTAACTCTTTTAGCACCTCAGCACCAAGCGCTTGTTCTTTTACGCGTTTTACAAAATCACGAGTGACAGGCAACGCCACATCAGCTTCTAACAACGCCATACGCACTTCACGTAGCGTGTCTTTGATATTGTCTTCGGTCAACTGTCCGGTACCGACGATGTTACGTAGGCTCGACGATAAGCGTTCTGTTAAGGTATCAAACATAAATAACTCTCAATTAAAATGGTTTTCAATTAAATAATACGCAATGAAAATAACTCTAAATCAAACCATTAAAATGGTTCGTAAATAATATTAGGATACGCTATAAGATATTAGGATATTGCATGACAAGGGACATGATAAAAGAATTATATTATCAATACTATAGCATTAACATGGCTCAAAACTTATAGTCGTTTCGCAAAGGACACAGCGATTATAATTGTAGTCAACTTTTTATAGATGACATATTTTATGTTTTGCGCTATGCAGCACTTCTGATCATTTATAAGTTATAAGCAAGATGGTGCTCAATTGGCACCCATTTTATGATAAATTGGACGATTATTCTAATCATTCTGATAATACCACTTTAGCGACACATTGAGCGGCAGTTTATGCTCAGTATAAGATGAGGCTTTTTATCTGTGCACTTTGCATTCTTACTTGCTAGCATGGCTTATATCTTAGTCAGCATCCATATTGGTTGGGCGCTGGTTCAGGACAAACCTATCCACAAAAGCCTCAGTTTGGGCTTATTGCTGGTCGGCATGGCGGCACATGCGGCACTGCTATATCCATACGTTGTGACGCTGTATGGTTTAAATTTCAACTTATTTAATATCATCAGTCTGACCAGTTTATTTTTCTTATTCTTTTATCTATTGTTCTGTTTATATCGCCCTATTCTTAGCCTTGGTATTTTGGCTGCACCCACTGCGCTAATAGGTATGACGGTCGGTTATGTCGGCCGCGCCCCTTATCAACCACTAACGGATGTCAGTATCGGACTTGAAATCCATATCATATTATCATTAGCTGCCTATTGTGTGCTGTTGATGGCTGCGGTACAAGCGCTATTTTTACGGCTACAAATACGTGAGCTCAAGCATCATACCATTCATCGCTTTTGGGTCAATAAACTACCCTCCTTGCAAAGTATGGAGAGTTTATTATTCGATATGCTATTGGTTGGCTTTGTATTGCTAAGTATCGCACTGGGGATTGGGTTTATCTATGTACAAGACTTGATGGCGCAGCATATTGTGCATAAGACTGTTTTTAGTCTACTGTCGTGGTTATTATTTGGTGTGCTACTATTCGGTAACTGGCGTGCAGGCTGGCGAGGCAAACGTGCGGCTAATATCACTATTTATGCTTTTATCCTATTAGCCATTGGCTTTGTTGGTAGCAAGTTCGTCTTAGAAATGCTCCTATAAAATATATGTTCAAAAAAAGGCGGTCAGTAACTGTTGCTACTGACCGCCTTTTTTACATTTTTAGCCGACTCACTACTAATTCTTCTTAGTTAAATACGACTGTCTTATTACCCGCCACAATCACACGGTTTTGCACATGCCAGTTTACAGCACGTGCTAATACGTTGCGTTCGATATCACGGCCGATAGCACGCAACTCTGTCACCCCTTGGCGATGCGTCACACGGTGTACATCTTGCTCAATGATAGGCCCTTGATCAAGCTCAGCTGTGACATAATGCGCAGTTGCTCCAATAAGCTTAACGCCTTTATCGTAAGCTTGACGATAAGGATCTGCACCCACAAACGCAGGTAAGAATGAATGATGAATATTGATAATCTGCATCGGCCAACGTTTGACGAAATCTGATGACAATATCTGCATATAGCGCGCCAATACTAACAAGTCGTTACCTGCCATCAACTTATGAATCTGCTCTTCTGCCTCTGCCTTATTGTCTTTGGTCACTGGCACATGATGAAAAGTAATGCCAAAGTTTTGTACTGCTTGCTTTAAATCAGGATGGTTGCTGACCACGCAAGTAATCTCGCAATCGAGCAATCCACGCTGATGTCGCCATAATAAATCTAACAACGCATGATCAAATTTAGATACCAAAATACCAACTTTAGTCTTCGTTGCATTATTATGTAGACGCCAATCCATATCGTGACGCTTGGCAACCGTATGCGCAAAGCTGGCTTCAAAATTCTCGATAATATCGCTTAATCCTGCCAAGGCAAACTCTAAACGCATAAAATATTGACCACCTTCATGCGCTGTTGAATACTGGTCAAGCGTAATGATATTAGCACCATAACGATGAATAAATTCAGAGACTGCCTGTACGATACCCGCTTGATCTTTGCATTTGATGAGCAGCGTGGCTGTATCAATAGCGCTAGGAATCTGTTTGCTCTGAGAAGCTATGGTCGATAATGAAACCGTTTTAGTGTTGTCTGACATAATTCGCCCAATATAAAAAATGATGACTTATCGCTGAAAAATTGCTGACAGCATAGTAAACCGGTTATTTTAATCTTTTTTGCAATATTTTGCTGAGCGAGTTGGTTGTTTTTGGTTATTTAAGGTGATTTGGTTGTTTAGAAAGATAAAGCAAAAACCCCCGACATGTGGTCAGGGGTTTTAAAATATCACTTTTCAGTATTTGGCAATGTTATTCGACTTTTATAGTTCTGGTAAAACCTGCTCCATTACTCACGACGCCTAACGTAGCTCCCAATTCAAACGCTTGATTAAAGTCTACAATAAAGCTGTTGTAACCTTGCGATTGTGCATTTGGACTGACACCATTGATCGATACTGCATAGCTTGGCTGATATGGTGAAAGTATCACTTTCGTAGTATCTTTTTCAGCATCGATATTAACACTCAAGCTATTCACACAAGTTGCGTTACCTGGACCAAATGGGCTAGCGTCTGCGATCCAAGGGCTGAATAAGGTATCACCAGAGATATCCAAGTCACCATCCAAGTATGGTAGCGAATAATTCAGGCTTTGGGTATTTTCACTACCATTCAGGAAAGTTGATGCGTCGAACCTTACTTTTACCCAGTTTGAATAACGGATGGGATAGCGAACTTGGAAATCAGCACGTCCCTCTGCATCAGTGACAAACGAATAACCATCTTCAGCAAATGTCCCACCAATGATAGCAACTGGGTTAATTGTATCCAGTACACCATTGTTATTTACATCATCGTCATTATCCAAGATGTAATTATACTCTGGACTGTCTTCACTCGTAATCCAGTTAGACCGTAACAAAATGGCAGATTTTTCAGAGAATGTTTTAGGTTCTGGCGTACTGATGTTACCTTCTCCATCTACTGTATTAGCCCCTTGATACGAAGTGCTACTATCTAGCAGACACACGCGACCTTGTGCATACTCTACTGCGTAAGACTTGATAGATACCTCTTTGTTGGCCACGGCTTGTCCTGAGCCATCCATAACCGATATCGAGCCATTAACTGTATAGTAGATGTCGTCAGAAGATATTTTATTAGCAAACGTCAATGTTGTATAAACAGCATCTTTTGATACGGTAATATTAGTGGACTTGCTACCAATATTATTAGGGTCATTCAATAGTCGAGCGTTGAGTGTCACACCATTAATCGGTGAGCTGGCGTTTGCCAAATACACTACACGTGCTTGACCTTTGCTATCAGTGATAGCAGTTGCAGCAGATAGCCTTCCTGCTGAAGAATCGGAAGCACGGCTAAAGACGACTGTTTGCCCTTCGACTGGTACATCATTTTTATCTTTGACGGTTGCGACAAGCTCCGTACTGCTACCTGGTGTGATAACTGATCTTACAGCTTGGAACAGTACCTTAGCTGGCGTAGTAGCTCTAAAACGTGTGTCTACGGTTGTTTGATACTTAAGACTACCCGCAGTACCTGTAGCGAATATACCTAGTACTTTAGCCTCTAGTACTGCTGTACCTGCCAACTCAGACGTTAGCTTCACAGGAACTGTAATCGTATAGCCATTTGCAGCTATATCAGTAGCTCTGATTCTTCTTGTAAAAATGACATCATTGTTGCCACTGCCATTATTAAACTGCCCAATAGTCGTTTGCACTTCAATAGTCTCACCAACCAGACTTTGTGCTAATTCTGGACTATCAGCACGAATTTGGACATTGATAGTTTGCTGCTCATTAACATCGTAAACGTCTTCAATATCGATGAAACTAATACCCGCTTGCGATACCTTAACCAAATCAATGCTACTGGTACTACGCTGAGTGGTCAGCTCTCGCTCACCCGCTGCTCTCACGAAGACACGTAAGTTACCATTGCTATCAAAGCTCAAATCATTTTCGTTGATTGTAAAGCTAGCTTTACCTTCTGAATCGGTGGTCGCGGTTGCATCACTAGCAATAAGGTTGCCGTCAGTATCAATGAGCTCTACGTTGGCATTTGCAATCGCAAGTCCCGTTCCATCAGTTAAAGTAGAAGACAGGGTGGTTGTACTGTTATCTTTGAGATTTTTTTCAGATGCTGTAAGGGTAAGTGTTGTGCCAATTGCAGATAAGCTCAGAGACTTTTGTTCCCGCACTTCCATATTGACAGTACCGTTAGCATCATATTGCGGCGTGACGATTTTAGCATTAATCACGACACTATGATTGAGGCGAGCATTGATACTATTAGCTGCTAACAATACACCTACGTCAACCCGACCACTACTATCACTCACAACTGTACTAGATGTAGTCAACGCAGCACCGCTTGCTTCTAAGTTTTCAATACTCAGCTGTATTGGCACTCCTGATAAAACACCACCATTACTATCTGTCACTCGGAAGGTCGCATTAGTCTGATCGCCACCAGTATTCAAAGTAGACTTATCAGAAGACGCTATTAGCTGATAGCTATCGATCGTAGCGGTATCTACTGCAACGATATAGTTTTGTACTAATGAAGTGTTTTCGGCAGTTGTTGTGGTCGCTGTTAATCGAATACCAGCTTCTAACGTTGCTTGGTTAACGTTAGCCCCATCTTCAAGAGTTAAGTTAAAGGTAGCTACGCCATCACTATTGGTAGTAGCAGTACCGTTCGAGATACTGACACCCGTTTTTATAGGGTCATCAACGTTTAAAGTAACTTGACGATTGGCAATAGCACCGTCTGTATTTTCTAAACGAACAAACACTTTGAACGTATCACCTTTGGTATTGACGACTTTATTTGCACCAATAGTAAGACTTTCAGTCGTACCGCTTGGATCAGGAGTTAGTGTCTTAACAGTACTGATTTTTGTAGCAATATTATCATTCTCATCAGTAGCTGAAAATACGACTTTGAAGCTACTACCAATGGCTGATTTTTGCGCATTCGTTAGTCCAGCTGGTACAGCAAGTGTGAAGCTCGCTTTACCTGAGTCATTCGTGGTTTGCGTACCACTGGTTACCAATCTAACCCCTTGAGCTGCAACAGCAGCAGGAAGCGCTAAATAAACCTGCTTATCCGCAATGACATTGTCCTTGCTGTCTTGGGCTATTACCTCAACCTGAGTCTCACCACCATTTAGATTTAGTGAATTTGGTGTGATAGCTATTAAATCAATAGCCGCTTTGGTTGACTGTATATTGAACTGAATATCTTGTTTTTTACCCGTCAATGTCTCAGTTAAGGTAGCCGTTAACTTTTGGTTTTTGAGTGTCGCTTTTTGCTCTGCAGTTAAGTTGCTTGGCACAATAACCGTAAAACTCGCTGCACCCGTAGCGCTGGTTTCGACAATATTATTATTTACACCCGGCTTACCGTTTACAGTTAATAATGCTGCTAACTCTTTATTCGCAAATTCTAATTGGATAGGCTGACCACTGATGCTTATATTGGTATTCCGAGTACTTAATCCAGCGTTCACCACAGCCGTATCACCTTCCCCATTCAATGTATAAAAAGGACGATTATTAATAAGGTTTGGTGAATTTAGTACTGTCAGATCAACTGCTGGCGTTAGTACATCTACTTTTGTGATAGTAGATGTATAAGTTTCCTCTTTTTCGACATACGACAGCTGGTAGTTAATACCTACACGCTTCAGTTCGGTACGCTCTGCTGCGGTTAGCCCTTTTGGAATAGTAACAATAAATGTCGTCTCACCACTAAAATCAGTAGTCGCTGTCGTTTGATTGACTGTAACGCCATAATCGAGTGCGGCTTTACCCAATTGAATAGCAACTGCTTGCCCTTTAACTGCTGTTTGATTGGCTTTATTTGATAGCTTAATGCTAATAGTGCCTTGACCACCAAGCTCACTAATAGAAGGCGTGATGATCTCGCTAAATTCTAAGCTAGTAACCGGCTGTACGACATCAATTTTGTTTTCAATTTTTGCTTCTGTACCATCGCTATCCGTCAAGGTAGCGGTATAAGCAATATCCGACGCCACCAACGACGCACGCTCGTCCTCATTGAGATCTTGGCTTAGATTTACGGTGAATACAGCATTGCCAGCTTCATTGGTTGTTTGTTCATTACCTTGGATACTAACGCCTGCCACATCCTTAATCACAAGCTTGACGTTTTTACCAGCTGCAACACTACCGTTAGTCAGTTTCGCAGATACTTGAATCGTAAACTGCTTGTCTGTGACAGTGACCACCTTAGGTGAGCTGATAGAAGTCAATTTAATATCGCTCTTTTCTGCAACCGAGCTAATTTTTACAAGTGAGCTGCTAATGCTGCTGCTCGCACCTGAATCTTCGACTGCCTTAGCAGTTAGTACAAAATCTTTGATCACTTCTAGCGCGTCTTTCTGTTTCTGCGTCAAGCCTGCTGGAACCCGAACCGTATAGCTCACCATACCTTTACTATCAGTCACTTGCTCAGAGCTTCCTTCGATACTTAGTAGACCTTGTTCGGTTAAAGCACTAGGTAAGCTTGCTATTACTTTTTGACCTGTAATAGCACCACCGTTTTTATCATTGACACGGAAGCTAATGATAGCGCTGCCACCTGAGCTTGACAACTGAACTTTATCACTAGTGCCAAAGTTGATCTGATACTGTGCTGCCGGAATAATGACAGAAGCATTGTATCCACTGGTCACTACACCATCAGTATCCGTCAAGCTTACTGCATAATTGATACCTGACTTCACTAGTGCTTCACGTTGAGCTTGAGTCAAATCTTGACTTATCTCTACAGTGAATGTCACATTGCCCGACGCATCTGTTTTTTGCTCGTTATCTTTAATAGTCATGCCTGATACATTATTAAGCGCTAGCTTAACGACTTTATCAGCTGCAGCGCTGCCATCTTTACGCTTACCTGATACGTTGATCGTGAACTGGTCTTTTAGAACATTCACTACCTTAGGGTTAGTCTCTGAAGTTAATACTGTCAAACTTGACTGAACTTTATTGCTTATGCTGATAGGCGTACTAAGAGCGCTGGTACTAGCGCCTGAAGTCTCGACTAAGTTGGCTGTCAGGAAAAATCCACTGGCTTTTTCTAAAGCTGCTTTTTGTGTAGCCTCTAATCCAGTAGGGATACGAATAGTATAACTTACGATACCTTTGTCATCTGTTGTCTGCGCAGCCGCACTATCTAAAGTCAATAACCCAGAGTCAACTAAAGATTTTGGTAGACTGACTCTGACTTTTTGATTATTTATAACACCGCCGTCCTTATCATTCACTCGGAAGCTCACAATAGTACTACCACCTGAGCTTGATAGTTGTGCATTACTATTACTGCCAAAGTTGATTTGGTACTCGGAACTCGGGACAGAGGCTTTTACACTGTAGTTTTCAGTGGCAATACCATCGTCATCAGTCAATGTAGCTGTATAAGCAATACCTGTTTTTGCAAGTGCTTTGCGCTGTTCTAAGGTCAATGCTTGGTCTATATTCACGGTAAAGACTGCATTACCAGCACTGTTTGTGGTTTGTTCACCACCTTCAATACTAATGCCTTTTATATTATTAATGGCAAGCTTCACGGTTTTACTGGCGACCGCACTACCGTCTGGACGCTTGGCAGTTACCTGAATCGTAAACTGGTCTTTTAAAACGTTTACGACGCTAGGTGTGGTTTTTGCTGTCAGAATAGTCTTGCTCTTACTAGGGTCAGCAGTCACTAAGACGCGATTACTGCTAGTATTAATACTGGCACCTGAGGACTCAACCAGACGAGCAGTTAATACAAACTCACCTGCTTTTTCGAGCTCTGCTCTTTGTGTGGCAGACAGCCCTGCAGGAATGCGTACCATGTAACTTACGTTACCCTGAGCATCAGTTACTTGACTTGCAGCACTCTCAAGCGTTATTAAACCTTTCTGCGTCAAGCTGCTAGGTAGACTCGCTGTTACAGTTTGGTTGGCAATGACGCCACCATTTTTATCATTAACGCGGAAGCTTAAAGTCGTAACACCACCAGTGCTTAACAGTTTTTCACTAGTACTGCTTCCAAAGTTTAACTTATATTCAGCTACTGGAATAATAACTGGTGCTTTGTATTGCTCGGTGGCTACGCCATCTTCATCTGTTAATGTGATCGTATAAGGAATACCAGACTTCACTAACGCTTCACGCTGGGCTGTGGTTAAATCTTGGCTTACATTGATGGTGAATACTGCATTGCCTGATACATCCGTAGTCTGCTGGTTACCTTGAATACTCACACCTGCTACATTGGTGATCGTCAATTTCACTTCTTTCTCAGATGCAGCACTACCATCCGGACGCTTACCTGCAACTTGTATTTGGAATTGATCCTTCAATATATTGACCGCACTAGGAATATTTTTCACAGTTAGGATCGTTTCACTTTCAGCCGTTACTTGGATACGCTCACTGTTGATGCTGCTACTGGCTCCTGATGTCTCAGTAACTTTAGCTGTCAAGATAAAGCCACCAATACCTTCTAGCTTGGTTCTTTGTGCAGCACTCAAATTGGCTGGCACACTAACATTGTAACTAACCATACCCTTACTATCAGTTACTTGGGCAGCGGCACTGTCTAAAGTTAAAAGGCCAGTATTTACAAGCTCTTGAGGTAGGCTGGCATTTACTTTTTGATTGGCAATTGCTCCACCATTTTTGTCATTGACACGAAAGCTAATAACAGCTTCGCTACCAAAACTAGAGATTCTACTTTTATTTTTTGTCGCAAACTTTATTTGATACTGAGAATCAGGGATATATGCTTCATTACCATAAGTGTCTGCGGTTACTGCACGATTAGGCTCTGATAAAACCACAGTGTAATTCACACCTTTCTCTACAATTTCTTTACGCTGCTCTGTAGTCAATGTAGAAGCTATGATTAGACTGACCATTGCTTTACCAGTAACATCAAAGGTAAGAGCCTCTGTACTAAGCCTGACTCCAGCTATCGAATTATTAAGTTTGATAGTGGCTTTCGCGCCATCGATATTCGTCGGTACTTTAGAGTTTTTGGCAGTAGCTGTAACAGTTAGAGGTTGCTCATCTCCATAAGCATTGAGCAATTCATCTCTACCTTCCACATTCAACACATAATCAGAGGTAGGCAGTCCTATAGATAAATTACCAGTTTCTTGCTTAGTCGCCCCACTTTGCTCTTGGATGCTAATAGCATATGCAATACCTTCTCCTATTAATAAAGCATCGCGCTCAGCTTTTGGAAGATTTTCATCTACCTTTACGTTGAAAACCGCAATACCATCTATATTTGTGGATTTGCTATTACCGCCTATGATAGAAATGCCTTTGATACTATCAATGCCCAAACCAACCGCTACGTCTTTGACGCGAGCACCCTTGCTATTTTTGGCAATCACACTGAGAGTTGCTGTATCACCATATACATTTAAGACGTTATTGGAGACCGAACTGGTAGTCAATGATGTACTTATATCAAGCTCACTTTCAACAATTTGAGTCCCATCTCCACTACCTTCTCTACTAACGGAGACTTTTAGCTCCTGCGGTGCAACAGCTGTACCATCTGCTTTGTTAGCAGTGGCCATTAAGGTAAAGCCGTTTGCGATTAACGCATCTTTATCTACAACTGCCTGTGGGTTAAGCTTTAGCGTGTATACTGCATTACCATCACTATCAGTCACTTGAGTACTTTGACCTTCGATAGTGATACCGTTGGTTTCGGAGCTCACTACTTTTAATGTCACTGCTTTGCCAACCATCGCACCACCTGAGCTTACTTCAGCTGCCTTTACAGTAACCGTAAAAATTGCTTGCTCGTCAGATAGCTCGATAATGGTAGGCGCTGTACTAAGTTTTTGTAAAAAGAAATCAGCCTCAACATCTGGTACTTGTTCACCGCCGTCACTCCCACTACCATCTGTTCCAGGCTGCGTAACTCCCAAATCAGGTGCTGGTGCAACAGAGTCTACGGTGTCACCATCACCGCCTCCACCACAACCTGCTAATGCTAATGCGCAAGTCAAAGAAGTGAGCTGAAACAACTTAGAAGTAAGGGGTAGAGAGCTGTATGACATGTTTTGACTCCGCATGAGCAGTAATTTATCTGAGCAAATAAGCAAAAAATCATTACCCAGAATCAAAAGAGATTGGTAATGATACATAGATTTACAGTAATACTGGCGTATTAACAGATTGTATTAAATATATAACAGCAACTTTACTGACTTTTGTTATAACTTACAACTAAAAATTAATCTTTACTATTAAACAATCAACAACATAGAGCACTCATTTCAGGGTATAATAGCCCTCCTTTAATTCGACAGTTATTGTAAAAATATTTGAGTATTCATCTGTTTTATGGTATAAATGTCGGCTTTAAAATTTTCTGAATTGGTCAGCCTGTTATTTGCCTTTAGATAACAGCAAAACCAGCTCAACCTTCATATAGTTTTGTTTGGTGCAAAGCTGCCGCTTGCTGTGTCCATGCCGCAAAAACGTGCAACTTGCCCAGACTGGTATGAGAAAAACTCATACCTCATAGATTAGGAGTTCGCCATGTCTCGAGTTTGCCAAGTGACTGGAAAGCGCCCTATGGTGGGTAATAATGTTTCGCATGCAAACAACAAAACCCGTCGTCGCTTTCTACCAAACCTTCACAACCATCGTTTTTGGGTAGAGTCTGAAAACCGCTTTGTACGTCTACGTGTGTCTACCAAAGGTATGCGCATCATTGACAAACTTGGTATCGATAAAGTGTTAGCGGATCTACGCGCACAAGGTCAAAAAGTTTAAGTTAAAAATAGCAGCTGGGTGATGACTCTCATCATTTAGGCTGCTGTTTTGCTACATTAATTGTGGCAACTCATTCTTTGAGACACGTACCTATCGTTTGAAGACCCCTCATTTACAGGAAAGCTATCATGAGAGATAAAATTAAATTAGTATCAACAGCTGGTACTGGGTATTACTACACCACTACTAAAAACAAGCGCACTATGCCTGGTAAAATGGAAATCAAAAAGTTTGATCCAAAAGTACGCCAGCATGTGATCTTTAAAGAAGCTAAAATCAAATAACTGCCATCATTTGTAGAAGGCATTTTTATAAATACTTTCTATAAAGAGGTTATTTGAACAAAAAAAGGGTTTATCAATTGATAAACCCTTTTTTTATGGTTTTAGTTTAATATTACTAAGCTATATCTTCAGTCATTCGCCTTGACCAGTATTTACTTTAACTGGTGCTCAAAAATAACCAAAGATTAGCTGTAGTGTGTTGGTTCTTTATCATATACATGCGCATGCCACTTACTCATTTGCTTTTGCATAATGACCTGAATCGCAGCATGAATCATGTGTTGACCAATGGCTTGAGTGTCACTACCAAGTAGCTCTTTTAGCTTGTCAGAAAAATCAATAGTCATTAGCGGTGCTTCGTCTTGTTCAGCATCACGCAACAACAATCTACCATCATCTGCTTCCACCAACTCTAACGTGGTTTCTTTGGCAAATCCTGCAAATTGATCGCTACTCTCGTTATCTACTTCTATATCATTATCGATATCGTATGGCATTAATGTGTTCCTTATTATCCCGTTTAGTACTGGTAGAGAAACTAGTCATTGCAAAGCAGTCATTTCTTAAAAATAAACTCATTCGGCAAATCTATCGTCTTACAGTAACGCGGGTAAATCTGTCTTACTCATACAATGGACGCTTTAACATTGAAATTCAAGGGCTGTCACATAAGTCTTCGCTATAAAAGCAAACTTGAATGCCATGTCATTTGTATATATTAGTGCCAATAACGCAACTTTCCTAATGTAAATAAGAAGGCCACAAACATTCCAAGGTAATAAACCAGCTTTAGCTCAAGGCTAGGATCACGATACTTAAATGGCAGTGCAACGGTGGCCGTCGCAGTAGGCAATATCAGCAGCATAAGCAGCCAGTTTTCAATGACATTTAGCCAACCTTGTAAATCGGTTCCGTGACGTAATGACGCCAATCCCATTAATAAACAAGCGATAATTAAGCTGGTAAATAAGCCATTTGGTAAGTCTTTAGGATAGATAATTTTAGCAATACTGGCTGGTACGATTCTCATATAAAATTCCAGTCATGCTTGTAGAACATGGCTTAATGATTAAAAAATATAAAATATTACGACGTTATGTAAGCGCGAATAAACAATATAAGCATGAATAAACGATACAGGCGCGAAAAAGCATTATATTTACAGCGAAACAACTTAACTGTAAGTGCCCATCAGCCATAGCATTGATATACAAGAGGTCAAATAACCCAAACTAATCGCATTCCAACTCTCGATATGCAGGCCTTTAACTTTATTAAGTATGCGAGAACCTACCCAAAAGAACAGCGGAATACCTAACATAAATGCAGGCACAATGACCGCTGCATGACGCAGCACGGTTTCGACATCATCACCCACCATCAGGCGAAAGCCATAACCTGCCAAACTAAGTACAAGTGCAAACATCGCTAAGCCAATGGTAATGCCTCTAGGTACCAAACTGCGCTGCGGTGTTTCACTATCAAGTGCTTGCCTAGCCTGCTGGTTCAGCGCTTCATGAGAGCTTATTTGCTCAGAGGGCACTGTTGAACGGCTAGAATTATTTGTGTCCATATTTCACCTTTACATGACTGACCGTTATATATAGCTGATTCAATTTAAAAGAGATACAAGGCAACTGAGTGCAGATGTAATGCAATACTTCAAGCGAGGTTAACGCTGTCGCTCTTTTATACGGGATTAACTATATAGTCATAAGTTATACAGCACATTCTAATATTATTATTGTATGGCTAATAGCGTTTATTAACCATTCAACACTTGCTAGCTGTTGTTTGCTAATGCCAACTCTGCGCGCATCTCATCAATAGCGGCTTTATAGTCTTCTTGGTTAAATATCGCAGAACCCGCGACAAACATGTCAGCCCCTGCTTCAGCAATCGCACGGATATTACTGGCTTTAACACCACCATCAACTTCCAATCGAATGTCTCGACCACTAGTAATGATACGCTGACGTACCTGACGGACTTTATCTAAAGTACTATCGATAAACGACTGTCCACCGTAACCCGGGTTCACACTCATTAATAAAATTTGATCTACTTTATCCATAACATAATCAAGATAATGCAGCGGGGTCGCTGGGTTTAATACCAAGCCACACTCCGCGCCGCCATCTTTAATCAGTTGAAGTGAGCGATCAATATGCGAGCTGGCCTCTGGATGAAAGGTAATGATGCTCGCCCCTGCTTCCAAGAACTGCTCAATCATACTATCGACAGGTGAAACCATCAGATGTACATCAATTGGCGCTTCAACACCATAGTCACGCAATGCCTTACAAATCATACTACCAAACGTCAAATTGGGTACGTAGTGGTTGTCCATTACATCAAAATGAATCACATCGGCACCCGACTCTAGTACCTTCTCCACTTCTTCGCCCAACCGCGCGAAATCAGCTGAGAGTATCGATGGTGCAATAAGATAAGGTTTAGCAGGACTGTTCATAATTGAGCTACCTAATTCATGTTTATATAAGATATTGATAAATTAAAAAGAAAATCCTAATTGGCTCACATATATTGCAAGCCCTTTATGTACTGATGTTAAATACTTAATGGTTTAGCGCTGCTTGTATTGAGTTTTGCAATAAGCACGGCCAACTTCGAAAGAGCGCTTTGCCTCATGTTTGGTGGCGCGATTGCTCACTCTCTGACGCCATAAGCTAAAAGATGACGGCTTTAGCTCTTGGCGCATGAGTTTGATAACCCCAGTCTCATCGAGACCATAGCTATGCTCTATAGCACCAAATGGCGTTCTATCTTCCCATGCCATCTCTATCACGCGAGATATTTGCACATCATCAAGTACTCTATCGCCAGCATCGTTGACAGTTTTTGCAATCAGCTCGTCTGACTTAGCTTGAGACACTTCATCATTACAATCATTGCTACGTTGTTTGTGTTGTAGAGCAGCATCCATATCAGCCTGCATAGTCGCTTTTGTAGAGCTCGTATCTGCTGACTTATTCTTTGGATTAGAAGCGGTCAAATCTTGATAACTTGCCATAAAAACCACCTGTTAAGCATGAATGGGATAGCGAAAAATGTATCACGATCATCTGAATGACAACTTAGCTCATTTGAGCCATGTGCCAATGATGTTCGATATGATCATTAATCACCGTTTGGATAAAATAATAACTGTGGTCATGTCCCGCTTGGTAGCGTAATGTTAAGGGCTGTTTGGCTCTTGCACAAGCGTCTTGTAGTTTAGAAGTCTGTAGCTGACCTTCTGCTAAGAAATTGTCAGCCGCGCCTTGATCAACCAAAATGCTCGAATACTGCTGACCGACCTTTTCAATCATTTGTGAGGCGTCCGCTTGCGTCCATAGAGCCTTATCATCGCCGAAGTACTCTGTATAAGCGGCTTGCCCCCATGCAGACTCACTAGCCGCACATACTGGCGATAAAGCCGATACGCTGACAAACTTACTTGGGAACTTAAACCCTAGCAACAGTGCGCCATGACCACCCATTGAATGTCCTGTGACACCGATACTGTGGATGGGAAACTCTGAACGTAGTAAGTCATATAGCTCATCAACGATGTAGCTTTGCATATTGAAGTTGTCTGACCAAGGCGCTTGGGTCGCGTCAACATAATAGCTTGCACCTTGACCGACAAAATAGCGCTCATCATTTGGTACATCGCTGTCTTCACTACTTCTGGGCGAAGTATCAGGTGCGATAAGTATCATACCAAGCTCGCTGCATTTTTGCTGAAAATGCGCTTTATGAGTGACATTATCGGCATTACATGTCAAACCTGATAGGTACAATATCGCAGGACAACGTCGTCCAGCCAGAGCTTCGTCAGGTAGATAAATACTAAACGTCATAGAGGTTTTGGTAGACGTCGACTCGTGACTATAATAATGCTGCTCACCGTTGAAACAGCGATTCACGCTTTTTTGGGTAAGCTGTTTATTGTTAGATAAACTATGACTATAGGAATTTTGCATGAGTGATATCCTTTTATTCAAAATAGAACCAATGGTGATGTTTAATAAATGCTCATCATCTAATAGTAAATCTAATATTAGAATTTATTAAATGCCAAATTATACTTTGTATTTATTCAGCGGCTATCTCTACTTCGTCTACCGACTGATTAGCAGCACTGTCAGGTAGAATACTAACCGTTGTAGAAGTAGCATTATTTGTAATACTAGCAACGGATGGCCGCGCCTTATCAAACAATACTTGCTCAAACGCAGGCAATGCCGTCTCCATTAAGCTACCAATGACCATTTGCGGCTCTGATGGCTCAAAGCCCATGGCGCTCTCACGCTCATTGACCCGTATACTGGCATCCTTAAAAGCCGACTCAAAACTGGTATTCCCTCGTAGACTTTCAGCAAAAAACGCTTGACCAAAATAGGTCATCTCAGCTGTGTTGGTGCAGCCAAACGATGCTTTGTCAGCGGCTGACGCAGTAATCACTACCGTGGTTGGCGATGCCAATTCGTCAATAAACGAACCTGAGTAGCAGGCAGACACCACAATCACACGCCAGCGGATACCAGATGCGTCTAGCGCGTCACGCAACCATGCAGCATCTAAATTATCCATCGCAAGCGGCGGATTTGCCAATTGAACGATATCCTGATTACCATGTGAAGACAACGTCAGGAACAACACGTCTTCATCCGCATTCATCTGCTGACCGATTTTCTTTAGACCGCGCAAAATGCTGGTCTTAGTAGCGATTGGTTCATCTAGCCAGCTGTAAGTATTATTGATCAGCGATAGTGAATGGCCGCTAGTACCAAAGCGCACGTCAAACAGCTCGCGCACTTTATTAATCTCAGAACGAAAGACGTTTTGATCAGAGAATCCTGCAACTCCCATAAAGTACCAGTCAGTTTTGCCATCGATACTTGGGTCTATACTATCCAATGCTTGCTGTAATAGGCGTGGCTGCTGATATAGTGCCGCCTCTTCTAATACAGGCTCTACAGGTATTTGCTTAAAAATTGGCTGGTCTGCGACATTACGCTGCCAGATGGTCAGCAACGCTACTGCACCAACCAATACAATGATTCGCTCCCACCATGGTATGCGCAAACGACGGGAGAAAATCCACAATAGAGCTAGCGTTTGCCATAAGAACAATACTAAAAACAGTACTGGTAAGAACGAATAACTCCAATTTGGCAACCAACCATAGCTACCAAAAAACTGCACCAAGCTCTGTAATAGGGCTGATAATGTATCAGCGACCAACCACAATACTACTGGTACAAATACCAATGCTTGGTTGCTGGCTCGCCGAGCCAAAATGATACCACCAAGCAAAATAATCATCGGCCAGATCAAATAACTGACCAATCCTTGCTCATTGAATATACTGCCACTTTCAGCAGCTAACCATGAAAATAAGACATTACTACCAAGCGCCAATAGTGCAAATACGGCAAACTGTACAAAAGTAGGTTTAACCCAAGAAAAAGCCCGTGTTGAGCCCACTAGCATCCACAAAGTTGCGATAATATTGGCAGCGAAATTAAGCGAAAAACGCTGGAGCGATACGGTTTTTAACGACGTAAGTGACAAAGACTTAGACCTCTAGCCAGTCGAGAAAAATAAAATGACCCAATGATAACTATCATGATGTCGTCGCCGCTTGATGTAATCGACTTACGATTTTTTCACGGCTGCAGACATCTATTTATATTGAATTCACGATGGAATGTTTATCGAAGATGACTAGCATTGACTAATAGTTTAGCTCGCTAATCTATCGCGATTGTAACGGATTGTCGGTCAAGAGGATAAGGATGATTTGTAAAATTCATTCAAATATGACCATAAACCTCAATAAAAAAGGAGGCCTTGCAGACAAGACCTCCTTTTACATCAATTACCAGACATTATCTCATCAATAGCTCATTGACGCGTTTTAGATAAGCGGCTGGATCATCTAGCTGACCGCCATCTGCCAATAATGCTTGATCAAAAATGACTTGCGCCAAGTCGTCAAATTGCTCACTGCTCTCAAGCTTCTTAATGAGTGGATGGTCAGGGTTTACTTCTAGCGTTGGCTTACTTGCTGGTACGTCCTGACCCATTTGCTGTAGCATCTGAATCATTTGTGGTGATAGCTCACCTTCACCTACAACCAAGCAAGCTGGACTATCGACCAAACGAGTAGACACTTTGACGTCTTTAGCACGCTCGCCCAATGCAGCCTTTAATTTATCAACAACAGGCTTAAGTGTTTCTTGAGCTTTCTCTGCTTCCGCTTTTTCTGCTTCATCTTGCAAGTCGCCTAGGTCTACTGCGCCTTTCGCGATGTTTTGCAGCGGTGTCTTATCGAATGAGGTCAAGAAGTTCATTGCCCATTCATCAACACGGCTGGTCATCAAAATAACTTCGATGCCTTTTTTCTTGAATAGCTCAAGTTGCGGGCTGTTTTTCGCAGCGGCTAGATTATCAGCGGTGAGGTAGTAGATGGCTTTTTGACCATCTTTCATACGACCTTTATAGTCTTCAAAGCTTGTTACCAGACCGTCTTGCGTGCTGGTGGCATAACGCAATAGCTTAGCAATACGTTCTTGATTGCCTGCGTCTTCGCCTAGACCTTCTTTGATGACATCACCAAACTCTGCATAGAACTGGGCAAATTTCTCTTGCTTGTCACTGTCTTCGCTATTAGCAAGGCTTGCGAGTAAGGTCAAGATACGGCGAGCGTTACCATCACGAATAGATTTTACATCACGTGACTCTTGTAGTAGCTCACGGCTCACGTTCAATGGCAAGTCTGCTGAATCGATCACACCTTTCACGAAACGCAAATACATCGGTAGCAATTGCTCAGCTTCGTCCATGATAAAGACGCGCTTTACATACAGCTTTAGACCATGCTGCTGCTCACGAGTGTATAGATCAACTGGCGCTTTTTTAGGAATATATAGTAGTTGCGTATACTGTACGCGACCCTCTACACGGTTATGTGTCCAAGTAAGCGGCGCATCCATGTCATAAGAGATATTCTTGTAAAAATCGACATACTCATCATCTTCAATTTCAGAGCTTGAGCGAGTCCATAGTGCACTGGCTTTATTGATTGTTTCCCACTCATCAGTGAGTACCATCTGGCCACCAGCAGGTGTGTCGTCGTTTTCGTCTTCTTTTACATCTTCTTGCCAGATCTCTTTACGCATTTGAATCGGCAAACTGATATGGTCAGAGTACTTATTAACCAAGCGCTTGATTTTACTGCGGTCCAAGTAGTTATCTTCACCCTCGCTATATTCTTCTTTTAGATGCAAAGTAATCGCCGTACCGCGCGTGTCTTTGGTAATAGGTTCAACAGTAAAACTACCAGTACCATCTGATACCCAGCGCACGCCTTTATCCGCAGGCTCGCCCGCTTTACGTGATTCGACACTGATGGTATCAGCCACAATAAAACCTGAGTAAAAACCAACACCGAACTGACCAATCAATTGTCCGTCTTGTTTCTGTGATTCAGACAATTTGTCTAAAAACGCCTTGGTGCCTGATTTAGCAATCGTACCTAAGTTTTCGATTGCATCGGCTTCGTTCATACCAATACCATTGTCGGTAAAGGTAATAGTTTTGGCTGCTTCATCGACGGCGATGCGGATTTTTAATTCGCCATCATCTTCATAGAGGCTATCATCATTTGTGCCTTCAAAGCGCAACTTATCACAAGCATCCGACGCATTAGATACCAATTCGCGGACAAAAATATCAGCGTTAGAATATAGTGAATGCGTTACCAAATGCAGTAACTGCGCCACTTCCGCTTCAAACGTATGTTTTTTTAATTCTGGATTCAGACCTTCAGCTTGAGTTGCTTCACTCATAAAAACTCCTTTAAATTCTATGAAAGACCTATGATCAGATAACGATACACTTACTAAAGCCGTTCTCATAATGTTAGAGAACCTGCCGTATGCAATACCGTTAAACTGTCTATACTAATAGGGGCATTGAGAAAAAATTCAAGCTCAAAAGCCCTATTCAATAAAAAACACCGCGCTGGTTTACCAAGGCGGTGTTCTGGTATCAGTTGTTTGCTTGGTTATTTAATTGCTCAGTTATTTTCTGATATAGCAATCAAAGCGCAAACAACAGCAACTATTCTGAATATGCTTCTATCAATATATCCCAAAGAGTCGTCAGCTTTTTTGAAAATTGAGTATGGTTTTTCATAGTAACCTCTATGTCGATTAACATCGGCTTGTTAGTAATATTATCTTTTTAGTAATATTGACTTGTTAGCTACTATTAAAACCATTTCCCTATTATTTGTATAATTAATTGATTATAACGTATTGTTTCATTTTTCAAAATTATAAACTGGCTGACTCTTAGCCGTTTAACGTGGCATCGGACGAATAGTAAGGATTTGCTCACTACGACCAAAAGGCCCATGTACATCGTGCAGTACCGCACTGGTCAATCCGATACCATCATCGCCATATTGTTGTACAGCCTCGATACCGAGCCAGCGACCTTTTGGCGAGCGATGCATATGGATTTGCAAATCAGTATTGGGGAACATCCACTCTAACTTAGATAAACCAAGACCCAATCTTGGTACAACACCATTGGCAGTATCGACCATACCTAACAGATGCACCAAGTCATCAGTCGGCTTGCCTTCAATCATGTCGAGATCATTAGTAATCCATACCATACCGCGACCAGAGCGACGGTCTTCTGTCGCTACTAAACGCACGCTTTCAATAAAACCGCCCGGCCAGCCTTTCATACCTTCCCAAACTGGCAATTCTTCAGGTTTGTATTCTGCTGGTTGATCTTCAAGTCCGGCAATCTCACTGGTATCTTGAGTAATCAGTCGCCATGCTCTTGCTATAATGGCGTCACGGCCACGGCTGCTCATGACCGCTTCAATCAGCTCAATAGTCTTACCTGGTCGAATACAGCGAGTAGTAATAGTAAAATCGTCAAGCGGTATTAGCCCCAAGATATCAAGACTCACACGTGCGATACGAATATTAGGTTGTGGCGCAAAGCTGTTAATCTCGGCTGTTAATAGGCCTGTTGCTGGCGCCATGTGCTGCTCATGCTCATTCCAAGCACCTTGAGCATGCTTGGTTGGCTGATAATACGCAACACTGACACCGTCTTCTTGTAATTCTCGTTTGATAAATTTGTAATAAGCAGTCATAGCTATCCTATATTTGGCACTTTCACTTGTATTTTTTATTTATGCTTGTACTTTCTATTTATGGATAAGCTCTTGTTTTCTTAGCGTGAGAATACGGCGAGCTTTTTGTAAGAAGAATAATAAACAGATCATAACTACTGCGAGCATCGCGTAGAAAAAGCTTTTTTCTGCCATAAACTTCATGATATTCATAAACAATACGAAAACCACTGCTGCCATCACTAGCATATTGAGTTTTAGTTGCTTGTTGACTTCAGCGAGCGTGGCCTCTGCCAATACAAATCTGGCTTTTGGTTCTTTCATGCGACCTTATCCATATAAATGATGGTTCATACAAATATAAATACAAACACGAATATTAGTTACTTACCAACCTGAGTAACAGGAATCCGCAGCGCTTTCGGCAGACTAAACGTTACATTTTCTTCAATACCAGATAGCTCACTAGGCAGATCACCACCCCAGTCTTGAAGCTGTTGCAATACTTCTTGGATCAACACTTCGGGCGCAGATGCACCAGCGGTCACGCCTATACTCTGCACACCATCTAACCAACGCTTGTCCATCTCACTGGCATTATCGATTAAATACGCTCGGCAATTCATACGCTCAGCTAGCTCTCGCAAGCGATTGGAGTTTGATGAGTTTGGCGAACCAACTACCAAGACCACTTCACAGCGACTGGCCAAATCTTTTACCGCATCTTGGCGGTTTTGAGTAGCATAGCAAATGTCGTCTTTGCGAGGGCCTTGGATACTAGGGAATTTTTCACGCAGCGCATCGATAACGCGCGCAGTATCATCCATCGACAAGGTTGTCTGAGTCACAAATGCCAAGCGTTCGGCATCTTGTACGGTCAACGCGGCCACATCACTCTCATCTTCGACCAGATGAATTTGTCCACCATGGCGACGATTAAAGCGCCCCATAGTACCTTCGACTTCCGGATGTCCTGCATGTCCTATCAACACGGCATCCATCCCATCTTGCGCAAACTTTGCCACTTCGATATGTACTTTAGTCACTAACGGGCATGTTGCATCAAACACCGTCAAATCACGACGCTCAGCCTCATCTTCAACTGCTTTGGAGACCCCATGAGCGGAGAAAATAACAATGGATCCGTCTGGTACTTCATGAAGCTCTTCAACAAATACCGCACCACGATTGGCCAAGTCTGACACCACAAACTTATTATGCACAACTTCATGACGGACATAAATAGGCGGCTCGAAACGTGTCAATGCTTCATTAACAATCGCAATTGCACGGTCCACACCAGCACAAAATCCACGGGGATTGGCAAGATAAATTTGCATAAAAAGGCCTATCATTGGATAATTTATAGTTAAAACGTATTTTTGAATTTTTTATTCAAAAGTTGGGGCGAAATCAATGCTCTACTTTAGCATAATTTGCTTTTGTCGCTCTCTAAAATAGCTGTCTACTCATAGCAATATTTTGTGGGCAAATCTCAGCATGCTTACGACATATTGAAAAACCAGCTTTAACTTGTATAAAAGCAGTTTATAATAATGCATCTATTATAATTTCTATCGCCATACATGATGGCGTTTTTTATTTTTTCCAGTCTTTGTTTTTGGCTGAGGCACTGCTTAACTTTTTATCAACACGCATTTATTACAATACATTTTACGAGTTACTAAGATACCCTCTATTAGGATAAATTGTATGACAGGTTCATTATTCATCGTTACTGCCGCTTCAGGTACTGGCAAGACCTCACTGGTTAAGCAATTGCTTGCTACCACCAATGACTTGACTGTCAGCGTCTCTCACACCACTCGCGCACCACGCCCAGGCGAGATTGACGGTCAGCACTATCATTTCACAGATACCGATAGTTTTACCAATGGTATCAATGCAGGTCTATTTCTAGAGCATGCTGAAGTATTTGGTAACTATTATGGCACATCAGAAGAAAGTGTACGTACCCAGCTAGCGGCGGGTATTGACGTGATTTTGGAGATTGACTGGCAAGGCGCGACGCAAATCAGAAATATCTTTCCCGATGCCATTATGGTTTTTATTCTACCACCTAGCATTGCGACATTACGTCAACGTCTCTCAACCCGCGCGCAGGATTCTGTAGAAGTTATAGAGCGCCGTCTAGCTGGGGCGGTCACCGAAATGGCACAATATGTGAATGCTGACTATGTAGTGATCAATGATAATTTTGATGTAGCCTTAGCTGAGCTAAAAGCCATTATCGTGGCCGACAGACAGACGCTTGGTCGTCAGCAGCAGCGCTATCATCGTACGATTAGCAACTTGCTAAACACTCAGGCAGAAGAGTAAACTACGCACAAGCAGCTAATCTCGTAAGTAGATATAAAAAGCAACTACGCGACTTGGCAAAAAATGCTATAATATTTAGCTATCCCCCTTTATATTTTTGATATTATTTTTATTGAGTGGCGGGCAAGGTCCGTTACTAATAAAAACAACCGAGGTAGCTATTTATGGCACGAGTGACGATTGAAGATTGTTTGGATAATGTTGATAATCGCTTTGAGCTAATTTTGGTCGCAAGCAAACGCGCCCGTCAATTGGCCAAAGGTATTGCCGAGCCGTTGGTTGACGTTGATAACGACAAGCCTACAGTATTGGCACTACGTGAAATTGCCGCTGGCAAAATCACACGCGACATCCTAAATCAGCCAGAGCATAATTTTGCTACTAGCTCATTAGATTTAGCATTGTCAGGCGACCACAGCTTCTAATAAGCTGTTTTGATAAGATGTATTTTATAGAGCCAATCGTGTTTTTATAAAATAATACACATCTTGATCAACTATAGAGACCACAGCATAGGCTGTGGTTTTTTGGTTGTAATAATAATGTATTGGCTATTTTGGTCACCATTTATCCCCAAAATAGACCACTGAGTGAAATTTTTTCATCGCCCACACGCTTATCAGTTGACATTGAAAGCGATTTGCGATTAATTAGAGAATGGCGTACTCATCCTTAAGTTTTGTATGGTAGGTCATTATTTAGCCTCCATTTGCTTCGGTAAGTGGCCCAACAAGTAGGTCATGGAAAATAGGATCATCATTTTATGAGTCAAACCCTACCCAAACTCAGTCATCACCTCGTCGATGATGCTCAATATAATTTACTACGTTCGGTAGGTTATCTCACTGCTGCTGAGCGCCGTGATATTGTTGATGCTTGTGAGTTCGGAGATATTGCGCACATTAAAGACAAGCGCAAATCAGGGGAACCTTATATCACGCATCCAATCGCTGTCGCTGAGATACTAGCGGGCTTTCGCTTAGATCGAGATACCATCATTGCAGCAATCCTGCATGATACGGTCGAAGACACCGAAGTTAGTGATGAGCAAATCAAGCAGCGTTATGGTGAAATTGTATCAAGACTGGTCGATGGTGTGACCAAGCTAAAATCTTCTTCGCATAACAAGCAGCAAAATAAAGCGGCCACCTTTCATAAAATTCTGACCGCTACCCTCGCTGACCCGCGTGTACTCATTATCAAGCTTGCTGACCGTCTACATAATATGTCTACGCTTGACGCAGTACGTCCTGAGAAGCAGCGCACCACAGCTCAAGAAACCCTGGATTTTTATGTGCCATTTGCACGATTAATGGGTCTGAATGATATTGCTGACTATATCGAAGTATTGTGTTATCGCAATTTAGACTCTGATATGTACAATAAGCTGTCCGATAAACTGCTACAGCATGGGCTTGGACGAAACTTTCAAAGAGAGTCCATTCATCGTTATTTGAGTATCGTGCTAAATAACTTGGACCTCAATGGTCTGGTCAAAGTCTTAGACAATCGCGTGGTCATATATCGTCAATTTTTCCGCAATCGCGGTGAGATTAATGCGCTACTGCGTCACTACGCGTTTGAAATCGTCCTCGACAATATCGAAGCGTGCGATAAGCTGGCCTATTATTTGATCAAAAAATATCAGATTGATGATACCCATATTGCGGATAATATTCGTCGTCCGCTGCCAGGTGGTAACCAGTCCCTCACCCTCATCTATGAGCGTGACAATGATGTGGTAAAAGTCACTATATTGACCAAGCAAATGCAGAGCGCTGCAAGACTTGGTGTCATCGGTGCAGAGCACGCATCTGATGTGAGTCAGTCGGTTATCCAAGCGTCATTGCGCAACATGAAAGATTTGGTCGATGAAGATAATCTGAATGAAAACAGTCCTGATTTCTCAGCAGCGGTCTCTACTATTAATGAGCTGATGGATTATCTGCACTCTAGTAAAATCATTTGCTACAGTCCCCAAGGGCGTGCTTACGAGCTTCCACAGGGTGCAACAGCGCTAGATTTTGCCTACGCGGTCGGGCCTATGATTGGTAACGTTGCCGTTGGTGCAAATATCGATGGCAAAGCTGCAAAGCTTGGCACCGTGGTAAAAAATGGACAGTCCGTTGAGATAGAAGTGAATAGCCACTCAGAACCGAAAGCAGAGTGGCTGGGATTTGTAGTGACTAACAAAGCCCGTGAAGAGATTTTACGTTGGTTCAAAGATCTGTCTGTCACTGACAAACAACACCATGGCAGGCAAGCATTGGATCGTGCGCTCCGAACGCATCAGAAAAGTTTTGATGATTTGACAGACGCAGACTGGAAAGACCTGACTGAATGGCGCGGTCTGACAGAAAAAGATGCGTTATTTGAACAAATAAGCTCAGGTACACTACTTCCTCAGCTAGTCGTGACACGTTTGTTTAGCGATGAGCTGAGCGATCTACAGGCAAAAGTACATAGCGATGACATGACCCAACCGCAACAGTTGATCGCTAATGCTGCTGGCGTCGAGCTTGATTTTGCCAATTGCTGTCATCCGATATATGGCGACCCTATCGTAGGCCATTTATCACGTCATGGTTTGGTCGTTCATCGTCATAAATGTTTCTCACTGGACGATATCCGTAAAGACAATCCTTATCAGGTGATCCAATTGCGTTGGCGCAATGACAATGCTGTCAAACAAGGTGACATCGGCGAGCATGACTTAAAAAACAGCGGTAAGATTCGTTTTCCTGCTTATTTAAAGCTCTCTATTGCGCTTAGTGACGAGCAAATCAGCGAAGTTATCTATCAATTACGCCAGCTCAATATGGGTGTTGAAACCGTTGATGTTCGCAATACTGATACCATTATTCATATCGTAGTACGTAGTCGCAACCACTTAGCACAGGGCATTCGTGAACTACGCTCGCTGCTAGGTTTCCCTAACATTATACGGTTATATCAATTATAATAAGCACATTTGCATCACTGCTATAGTCGTGATGCAAATAGCTAAAATAGAACTGCTATTCTAGTAGCAATGAATCACTCACATAAAATATAAAAGGGACACCCCATGACTCGTCAAACCATCCAAACTGATAAAGCACCTGCAGCAGTCGGCACCTATTCTCAAGCTGTAAAAGTCGGCAATACTGTCTATATCTCAGGTCAGCTTGGTTTTGATCCTGACACGATGGAGCTAAAAGAAGGTTTTAAAGCACAGGCTGAGCAAGTATTTGAAAACATTAAAGCTATCTGTGAAGCAGCTGGTGGCAGTCTAAATGACGTGGTCAAATTCAATGTATCTTTGACTGACTTGAGTGATTTTGCTGTCTTGAATGAAGTGTTTGTCGCCAATCTAAGCGAGCCATATCCTGCCCGCGCTGCCGTCCAAGTAGCTGCCTTGCCTAAAGGTGGCGTGGTAGAAATTGAGTCTATTCTTTATATCGAATAAGATGATATTTGATGCTTAATATTAGGTGCTCATTATTAAGTGCTCATTTTAGCAACAGCCTATAAGTCATATCACAATAAGCTTAGCATCATGCTAAGCTTATTGGTCTCCGTTCTATTATTCTGATCTCATATTCACCTAATAAGACTGCGAAGCCGTTTATGTTGGTACAAGTTGCTCTGCCCGTTCCCCTTTATCGGGTGTTTGACTATAGATTACCAGCTGATATGCTTGCTTTGCCAAACAGTGCGATACCGCAAATCGGCAGCCGTGTCGAAGTTTCATTTGGTCGTCAGACTCTGATTGGCATTGTGATTGCTCATATTTCACAAGACGATAGCAGCGTACCTGTCAATAAAATCAAACCCATTAATAAATGTCTAGATGCTGAGCCTATTTTGAACTCGGACATGCTCAAGCTTGCCTATTGGTTAGCGCGCTATTACCATTATCCACTTGGCGACGTGTTAGCAGTTATCCTGCCAAGCCTTGTTCGTCAAGGCAAACCATTAGACTTGCTGATTACCCATTGGCGCATTTTGCCTCATATCACTGATGATGATTTTCGAGCCAATGCCAAGAAACAAAAGCAGCAGTTCGATATGCTAAAGCTACATGGTCAGCACGGCGCAAGTGAAGATGTATTGCTACTAGAAGGGATGCAACGATCATTTTTAAAGACGCTGGAAGATAAAGGGTTAGTCGAGCGCTATATTCAGCCAAAACAAGCACCTACTCCAGTTAAACTGGCAAAAATGCCACTTGATCTCAATGATGAGCAGAGACTTGCTGTCGACGCTATTATTGCTGCCCATGAGTCCGATACTTATACTGGTTTTCTGCTCAACGGTATTACTGGTAGTGGTAAAACCGAAGTTTATCTGCAAGCGATGCAAGCTGTACTAGAGGCTGGTAAACAGGTTCTTATTTTAGTACCAGAGATTGGCCTCACACCGCAAACACGAGCAAGATTTGCCAGTCGGTTCGCCGCCCACATTGTGTTATTGCACTCTGGCATGACCAATACTCATCGCTTACAAGGTTGGCAAGACTGCCGCACGGGTCATGCACAAATCGTGATCGGTACACGTTCGGCTGTGCTATATCCTTTTGCAGACTTAGGCTTGATTGTTGTTGATGAGGCGCATGATGGCTCGTACAAGCAGCAAGACACATTACGTTATCATGCCGCTGATGTTGCTCTCTATCGAGGTTTGCAGTACAAAATCCCTGTCATACTCGGCACTGCCACACCTTCTCTTGAGCATTTAAAACTGGTCGATGATGGCAAACTAGTAGAATACCAACTGCTTACTCGTCCAGGTAATGCCAAGCCTGCAACCATGCAGCTGATTGATGCTCGCTTGCAAAGTACCCATCAACAGGCTCAAGATGACGGTGCGCGCTATGATACAGGGCTGACGGATGCCATGATCGGGGCGATACGGCAAACGCTAGAAGCCGGTGATCAGGTATTAATATTTTTGAATCGTCGTGGCTATGCGCCTGTTCTCTTATGCGAGGCTTGTGGCTGGCAAGCAGATTGTCCGCGCTGTGACGCGCACCTGACCGTTCACTATAACGGCCAATCCCAGCGAAACAGTTATTCAAGCAACTCTTATTTGAAATGCCATCATTGCGATTGGCAAGCCTATATACCTACCGTATGCCCTGATTGTGGCAGTCAAAACCTAGACGCTAAAGGTATGGGAACGACAAGGCTCAGCGAGAATCTACACGCAATCTTTGCCAATCCTCAAACCAGCAAAGAGCTCTATCCGATTATTCAAATAGACCGTGATACCACAAGACGCAAAGACAGCTGGGAAAATATTTACGAGCAAATCAACAAAGGCAACCCTGCCATATTGGTCGGTACACAGATGGTTGCCAAAGGTCATCACTTCCCCAACGTCACGTTGGTTTGCTTACCCAATGCCGATCGCGGATTTTTATCAGCAGATTTTCGCTCACCAGAGCATACCGCACAGCTCATGATTCAGGTGGCAGGCCGTGCTGGTCGAGGTGACAAAGCTGGTCGCGTATTGATCCAAACGTTGCAACCTGATAACGAGTTACTATTAAGACTGGTCAAAGATGGCTACTTGTCATTTGCACGTGAGTTACTGCAAGATCGTCAAATGATGGGCTTACCTCCTCATCGACATGCTGCCTTAATACGCTGTGAAGGCAAAACATTGGCAGCTACTACTCAAGCGCTCAAGGATGCTATTGCGCATTTGCCTAATGCTCATAACCTCGCTGTTCTCGGTCCTATTGATGCGCCCATGAGTAAAAAGAACAGTCGCTACCATGCACAGCTTTTGCTACTGGCTAAAGATCGTCGTCAATTGCATCATGTGTTGGGACAGTGGTGGCAGCCAGTGCTTGCCCTACCAAGCGCTAAATACCTTAAACTTACTTTGGACATTGATCCTGTCGGTTGGTAGTTCTCATTCAGCTCTCAACAAATGGGCGCATATCTTTCTGCTCATCTCCTTATCATTTTTACTTCGTCGTTACAGCTTCTCATGCTTGGCTATGTTAAATTTATAACTATCAAATGGTATGCGATAGAGGCTCTACGCCTACCTATAGCAAACATCACTTATTAGTAAACGTCACTTATCAGTAAGCATCATCTACCGAACGCAACTATCAGCGAATTTGAGTATTATTATGAATCCAAATAATCCAAACTCTGACGAGCACAATCATAGCCAACCGCATGATAATACGGATGTGCCTAAGTACATTCGCGAAGATGAAGAAAATAACTACACTCAGGAAACCCAAGGCCATCACGATCATGATGAGCATCTAGAGCAAACCACCACAGCACGAGACACCAAGGGCTATCAGCGTACCTTGCTGTTCAGCTTTATTATCATTACTGGTTATATGTTTATCGAAGCCATTGGTGGTTGGCTTACCGGTAGTTTGGCCTTGCTATCTGATGCAGGGCATATGTTAAGCGATGCGATAGCGCTTGGTGCCACTTTGGTCGCATTTAAAATCGGCGAAAAAGCAGCCACTCACCAGAAAACCTTTGGTTACAAGCGTTTCGAGATATTAGTCGCTACGGTAAATGGCGCGACACTTGTGATAATCGCCTTAATGATTTTTTATGAAGCGATTAAACGCTTTAACTCACCGCCAGAAATTGCGACCCAAGGCATGCTTATCGTGGCGACTATCGGTATGTTAATCAATATTCTGGTCGCTTGGCTAATGCACCGAGGTAGTCAAGGTGGCGAGTCACACGGTCATAATCATGGTACAGATGATGACAAGGTCACAGAGCAGAAACCGAATAATGCAGAAACCGTTAACCTTAATATGCAAAGTGCTTATTTGCACGTATTGAGCGATTTATTAGGCTCAGTGGCTGCGATTATCGCTGCACTACTCATGATGGGTTTTGGTTGGGTGTGGACAGACGCAGTGGCATCAGTAATTGTTGCCGTACTTATTTTAATCAGTGGCTACCGCGTCGTACGTGATTCTGTGCATATATTGATGGAAGGGACGCCTGCCAATATATCGCTAGTCGATCTGGAGCAAAAATTACTCGAAGACGCTCAAGTACAAAAAGTACATGACCTACATGTTTGGAGTATTACTAGCGGTCTCAATGCACTCTCTTGTCACGTGGTGGTCGATGGTGAAATGAGTATCCATGAATCAAATATTCTAATTGCCAGTCTAGAACAAAGACTGCTAGAGCTTGGTATTCACCATGCTACTATTCAGGTCGAAAGCTCGTCTCACCCGCAGAATATCTCACATAGCGATGCATTGGTTTGTGATATTTCGGGGCAGCTGTCTGATGGTAATAGTCATATTGGTCATAACCATTGACGATACATTTTCAGCTAAGTGATTGAATAAAGAAGTCAGTAACTTGAAACACGACCTAACAAATACAAGTATAGGCATCTGATACTGGCTTACACTAAAAGTTACGTAGAATTAGAACTAGAATCTAGATCACATTAAAGCAGTCGTGATTTGCGACAATCTTTTGTTTTATTCAACTTAAAAAAATTAAGTCCGAATCGGCTTATGTGGTTATAATAACTATTATAAAGTTTTGTTTAGCACCCCAGTTAATTTTTATAATCATACTTTTTGGTATTTTCACTCTATCTATTGATGATACAACACTATGTCTAGACGCTCAGCACCCTTTGTCGCCCCAGACTATATCGATGATCCTGCATCAAAAGATGGCAAAAAACACGCCAAAGTTTTGTTATCGACATTGCAAGAAGACATTGCAAACTTTCGTAATGAACAGTTTCCGCCTGATATTTTGCGACAAATTCGCGATATGCCTATCTACGAAGGCAACTTAGCCGAAGTCCAGACTTATCAGCAGTGTTGGCAAAATCTGCTTGAGCGCGCCAAGGATTTTTATCCAGCGGCCAACATGCCACCTGACTATCTACCGCTCCCTGCCAGCCTTGAAATACCACAATTCATCTATCACGTTCAGCGTCTACATTTAACTAAGACACGCGCTAAAGAATCTAAGAGCTTTGGATCAGTAGGTGCTCTGACGGATAAGTGTGGTCAATATACGGATGATGAAATTGAGCGCATGACAGCGGTGCTAGATAACGACGAGGAAGCGCGACTGGTAGCGCATCGTGAATTTATCGATTTGCGTGCTTATGTTTTTTGTCGCGATAGTAAGGGCGAGATGTTAGAGCCTGAGCGGGTGCGTTTTTATCGTACTGGTCTGATTGTACATGCCCTGCCTGACTTTAAGATTGTTGACAGTCGCCAGACACCGCGTAAACGCCGCAACGATGCTTATAATAATCCGCTTGCAGACAATGGTGTGTGGAAAATTTATCGCAAAAAATAATAGATACTAGCGCGATATCGTTTTAGCCATACTGATTTTAGTCACGTTCATTTTATATTGTGTATTTTATTCAAATTTTTAAGGAGCCCAGATGTTTGCTGCCGCCGCCGGCTCACCAAATCTCATGTTGCAAGCCACTATCTTTTTGGGAGCAGCATTGCTCTTTGTCCCTCTCGGTAAACGCTTCGGCATTGCAACGGTTTTAGGCTACCTCATCACTGGACTCATATTGGGCCCAAGTGGCTTGGATGTGGCAGGCGACGCTGAAAGTCTATTGCACTTTTCAGAGTTTGGCGTGGTCATGCTGCTGTTCATTATCGGGCTTGAGCTCCAGCCTTCGCGGCTCTGGGCATTGCGCCGCTCTATATTTGTATTGGGCGGTTTGCAGGTCGGTTTGACTGGTACGCTACTGATGTGGCTCCTACATCAGTTTTTCTCCTTACAACTAGATACCGCCTTTATTGTTGGTTTTGGTTTGGCGCTATCCTCTACCGCGTTTGTACTACAGATACTGACTGAAAAGCAGCAGCTTTCGAGCACGCATGGTCGAGAAGCCTTCACCATTTTATTATTCCAAGATATTGCAGTCATTCCGTTGTTAGCAGTCATTCCGTTCTTATCAGGGGTGCGTGAGCAAAGCTACGATTTGATTTATTTTGGTAAGGTATTTGCTGTCTTTGCCGGTCTGATTTTTGCCAGCCGTTATGTGGTTCGACCATTCTTTAAATTTGTGGCTTCCAGTGGTGCATCAGAACTACTGACAGCGGTCGCCCTATTTATCGTGATGGGCGTATCTATCTTGATGGGCCAAATCGGTCTATCAATGGCGTTAGGTGCATTTTTGACAGGTGTGTTGTTAGCAGATTCTGAGTATCGTCACGAATTAGAAGCCAGTATCGAACCTTTTAAAGGATTGCTACTAGGTCTATTCTTTATGTCGGTCGGTATGCTTACCGACGTCAAACTCATTTTGGCAGAGCCCATCTTTATTATTGGCTGTGCCCTCGCCTTGATGTTTATCAAGTTTGCAGTGATTGCAGGTATTGCCAAAGTATCGGGCAATCGCTGGCCTACCAGTATCCGATTGGGCGTGACCTTGGCTCAAGGTGGTGAGTTTGCCTTTGTCCTATTCAGTGTCGCCACTGCCCAAAATGTCTTGCGTCCTGAACTTGCTAATACTCTTAACCTTGTCGTTACCATTTCGATGGCGCTAACACCTCTGGCATTCTTATTGTTAGAAAAAGTAGGTGAGCCGTTATTTGCCAAGAGTAAACCAAGCCGCGAATACGATACCATTCCCGATCATGAGCATCAGGTCATTATTGCAGGCTTCGGCCGCGTTGGTCAGATTATTGGCCGTGTACTGCGCATGCATAATATCGAATTTACCGCCATTGAACGCTCAGCAAACCGAGTAGATTTTGTAAGAAAATTCGGTAACCAAGTCTATTATGGCGATCCGAAAAACCCTGAAATTCTACGAGCGGCTGGTATTCAAAAAGCGCGAGTGTTTATTCTCGCTATCGATGACTTAGAACGCTCTATCACTACTGCTCAGTATCTTCGTAAGAATTATCCTGAACTGATTGTATTAGCAAGAGCACGCGATCGTCAGCACTATTATCGCTTGCGTGAGGTTGGCGTGCGGCACATTTGGCGTGAGACCTATTTGTCGTCTTTGGACATGTCACGTGAATCACTACAGTTATTAGGTATCTCACCAGAAAAAGCGCGAGAAACAGTAAAAACATTCCGTGATTATGATGATGACTTGATCGAACGCCAACAAGCTATCTACGATGATGAAGCTAGCATGATTGAATCCGCGCAATCAGCAATGGCTGAGCTTGAAAGCTTGTTTGACGAAGATATTGGTAAAGCACGTAAAATGGATTTGACCGATTTTTATGAAGCGTTAAAGAGCCAAGCAACACCAGTTGAGGAAAAGAATGATACTGCAACGGACCCTAAGCATTAACCCTAAACAGTAGCTCTCAGCACTAGCAACATCTACAAGCACTCGTCAAATACAGCCCCTAATCAGCTATGCAGTTTTTAGGGGCTTGTTTTTTATTCAGTGAGCTGGTGCAATCCCAATTATCACTGTCTGGTATATGATAAAAGACCAGCGTCTGCTCGTTTAAATAGCGTATCGGAAACGTCACGTTCTGAATCGTTGCTACTACCGCACAGTCGGTTTCTGTTACGCCAGCGGCCTGAGTATCGACATGCATGCGTATTTGCTGCTGTTCGGTACTCAGGGGCAGGTTTACTGGACACTGCCCTGTCTGCTGATAAATCAACGCCACTCGATTTTGGGCATTCTTTGCAATATCATAAGCATCAAACAAAACTTCATTTGCTTTTGGCTTAGCAATAATCGGTAAAAACTGCACCTTAATCACCAATAGCGAAAACGCAAAAAAACCAAACCCCAATGCCAGTCCAAATAAGCTAACACCGCCTTCTCTTTGCAGATGTGCCTTCTGTGCTGCCTCATCTCGCGGATAGTCATTTATCGCATCAGCGATCTCACGCCTTGCCATTCGGTAGTAATACGCATCTGTCCAACGTGCCACCATAAACGACCAAAATAGCCAAATAACAGCGGCAATACCGATACGTGTTGCCATCTGATAAGCATCTGGGACATAGGACATCGCTACAAACTCAAAAGCGACTAGCACTAGTGCCACATTAAGCTGGATAAAAGACCACCCTGCGACACTATAGACAATCGCATCCATATAGCGCTTGCGATATAGCAGCCAAGGGAAAGTGATAAAAAATGCAGCCCAATGCCATTTTGGTGACAGATAACCTTGCTGATCAAACTGCTCAAAGCGTTTGAGATAATAACGCTGGCTACGATTACCGATGAACCATTTGTCTAACTGCTTACGTTTAGCAGGTGTTAACGATTCTTGATAAAATGGTGGCGGTGAATCTGTCTCGATAAATAACATGGCAACACGCTCTACTTGCTGACTCTTAGAAAAAGCATTTAAAAGATACCATTATATGATAACGCTAAAACCCGTGTGTAACATAGAGAAACCCCAGCACTGACCAGCAAATACGCGAAAATAGGATTGTCCGTTCACAGTTGTATGGATTTGACTTATAATAAGCAAACATCACCCACCTAATTAAGCCTTACGAATCCTATGAGTCAACATTCTGATATCAATGACAACGTCAATAGTACCGATACTACTGATGAGCAAACCCTTAATAGCACAAGCGAGCCTATCAATAACGATAACAGCACTAGCCAAGAGATAGAACCGACCTCTGACAAGCATATCCGCATCGTCAATACGTTTATGAAGCGCCGTACGCACATGAACAAAAATGCTGAGCTTGCACTAACTGCTCCAGAATTTTCTGAGTATTTGGTCAATAACAGTTTTGGGGATGGCGATCTTACCGGTATTGACAACCTACGTACGTTATTTGCTGATAGCCCTAACGGCGCAGATGCACCGCTTACGGTAGAGATTGGTTTTGGCTTGGGTGATTCGTTTATTGAAATGGCGGCCGCTGACCCTACTCGTAATTTTGTCGGTGTAGAAGTGCATGAGCCTGGTATTGGTAAATGCGCTTATATGGCTGGCACCCAAGATTTGAGCAACGTAAAAATCATCAACGGTGATGCCATTCAATTGCTCAAGCAGCTACCAGAAAACCATATCGACCGTATTCAGCTATACTTCCCTGATCCATGGCAAAAGAAGCGCCACTATAAGCGTCGTTTTGTCAGTCCTGAACGTATGACTATCGTTACGCGCAGCTTAAAACAAGGCGGCTGGTTCCATACAGCAACTGACTGGGAGCATTATGCATTTTGGATGGTTGAAGTATTGGATGGTTTCGTTGGACTAACCAACAAAGCAGGTAAAGGTAACTTCACTGAGCGTCCTGACTTTCGTCCAATGACCAAGTTTGAGCGTCGTGGCCTCGATCGTGGGCATGGCGTCTGGGATTTGATCTATATCAAAGACTGATTAATACAGCTCTACTTTTAAGTGTTTTGACAAAGCGGCTATCTGATGTAGCCGCTTTTTTATGGCCTTCTATAGGCTATAGAAAATATCTCTAAAAATACTAGACATTATATGCATAACTATGTCTTCTGACATCTTAGGTGTATATCTTGAGTCATACTCCTGACTTTTAATGCCTATAGTATGATTATGCGTAAAAAAAGATAAATTTATAATTTGTGAAACATAGCGCTCATAGCGTTGTTTGTAGACAAAATAGTACCTGTAAAGTGATGAAAAACGAGATATAGAACCCGTTCCCAACACTAATAATCTACGTAAACTTATGTATTATAAGGCTTTACAGAGTTCTCCCCATAAGCTGTGGATAACCCTGTGTATAAGTCACCACTTGACAAGTTTATAGCTAAGCAACTTAAAGGATAAGGTAAAATCGTTCATTTTTTGTACAATTTATAAAACCTTTAAAATCAAATACTTATATTAAATTCACACACATAAAAAATTATTTTAAATAATTTTTAAAATAATTTAATTCTTCATAATGTTTCACAATTAGCGAAAATAAGCCTTTTATTTGTTGTGGACAACTCCTAAATCTATTGACAAGCATAGTCATTATCAGGTTCAAAACAACAGCGACCTATCGCATCATTTCTATAGATTTTCAGCGTCATACCATACGACAGATAGTGTCGTCTAGCATCCCTCAACGCTCATTATAGTGCTTTGCTTTTGTTATAATTACCTTATCAAATCAACAGCGTTAAGAAGTTGAGTCGAGTAATTAGCACGCCAAGTCTGACTCAAAAACAACGATAACGACAGTGTATTACGGACTTATTTTTACTTCTCTCGCTATTTAATTTTACTGTATAGTAGAACGATACATTCGATACTACTACCTATACCAGTCACGTGACAACCTATTTTTTGATAAAACAGCCAGACAATAATTGCCGACTTCATAACAGTCAGTATGCGTTTGCCAAAGGTTTTAACAGTACCAATATTTTATTTATAGCATCAACTTAACTACCGAAAACAAGGAATCCAATATGGACGACAATAAAGCCAAAGCCCTCAAAGCGGCATTAGGTCAAATCGAAAAGCAATTTGGTAAAAATACCATCATGCATCTAGGCGATGACTCAGCCATTATGGATGTCGATGTGGTCTCTACAGGCTCTCTAGGATTAGACATTGCGCTTGGCATTGGTGGTCTACCAAAAGGCCGTATCGTTGAAATTTACGGCCCAGAAAGCTCAGGTAAGACGACGATGACCCTGCAAGCTATTGCAGAGTGTCAAAAGCAAGGCGGTACCTGTGCCTTTATCGATGCTGAGCATGCGCTTGACCCTGTTTATGCACGCAAGCTTGGGGTAAACACTGATGACTTATTGCTCTCGCAGCCTGACAATGGCGAGCAAGCACTTGAAATTACCGATATGTTGGTACGCTCAGGCGCAATCGACATGATCGTGATTGACTCAGTAGCCGCCTTGACGCCACGTGCTGAGATTGAAGGCGAAATGGGCGACTCACACATGGGTCTACAAGCGCGTCTTATGAGCCAAGCCCTACGTAAAATCACTGGTAACGCCAAACGCTCTAACTGTATGGTGGTGTTTATTAACCAGATTCGTATGAAAATCGGTGTTATGTTCGGTAGCCCTGAGACTACGACTGGTGGTAATGCGCTGAAATTCTACGCCTCTGTACGTATGGATATTCGCCGTATTGGTGCGGTCAAAAACGGTGATGAAATCATCGGTAACCAGACCCGTGTCAAAGTCATCAAAAATAAAATGGCACCACCTTTCCGCCAAGCTGAGTTCGAAATTACTTACGGTGAAGGTACGAACCATTTAGCCGAAGTCATCGACTTAGGTGTAGAGATTGGAGCGGTTGGTAAAGCAGGATCGTGGTACAGCTATGGCGACGAAAAAATCGGTCAAGGTAAAGCCAACTCTGTGCTTTTCTTAAAAGAGAACCCTGCCATTGCCCAAGAAATCGAAGATAAGATCCGTGACGAAAAGCTTGGTACGAAGAAAAATAGCAAAGCCGACGAAACTGAAGAAGCAGAACAGGCTTCTGAACCTGTACAATAATGGTTTAACGATTAACCGTTGTCAGTCACTATGATTCATTATGAAAATTAAAACCTTAGCTGAAATCCTAGGTGAGTCGGGCGCCGACTCACCTAGTTCTGTTGATAGTAAACCAAAAAAACCGTCCAAAGATTCTTATACGAAAGAGCCTAAAAAACGAGAGAAATCCAGTAAACGGACTATCCGTTCAAGTGAAGATGATTCAGTCACGAACGACTCTACTATTGATACAGCGTTTTTCGAAGACTCCTCTCCTAACTCAAAGAAAACTTCTAAATCTAAAAAACGTAAAAAGCGTTTTCATCCAGCGGCTAATTTTACCGCTGAGCCTAGTGATACCCCTATATATCAACCACCTGAAGCGCAAACCATCAAAGAGATGCTGGCAGAAGTCAAACTCGACATTCATAATGACGAAATTGACAATAGCTTAGCAACAGATAAGGGTCGTAGCACTGAGCCGCCATCCAAAAACTCAGAAAATGAAGCTGAGCTTTTTGCTATTGATGATAACGAAACAGACAGTCAAAACGATAATATACCAGCTGCGCTCAAAGCCTACTTACGAACCCCTGAACAAAAACAAGCAGAAATCGATGCGATTAAAGCAGAAAGTCGATTGCGTTGGCTCGCATTTTATTATTTATCACGCCGCGAATACGGTAAAGCTGAGCTAAAGCTAAAGCTGATCGACAAAGAGCAAGACCCAGAGAAAATTGATGCCCTGCTCGATGAGTTTGAAGAAAAAGGTTATCAAAGTGACTACCGCACTACCCTAATGCTGATACGTGAGAATATCCGTAAAGGCCGCGGACGTGGTCGGATCAAACAAGAGTTCTATCGTAAGAAGATTGCTATGCCAGGTAACATCGATGAGCTAATCGATATGGCAAATACTGAGTCTGATGAATTTAGTGAGTTTGTAGATGATGATGCAGACAACCTAGTTGATGGTGTAGATTGGCTAAAACTGGCGGTGATAGCTCGTACCAAAAAATACGGTAATGAGATACCAATTGAGCAAAAGGAAAAAGCTAAGCAGCTACGTTTTTTACAGTATAGAGGGTTTAATACCGATATCTGCTTTGCCGCACTTAACCATACTACAGAGACCCTAGACGAACGATTTTAAGGGCTTACTATCGCTATCACTGCCAAGCGGTATTTATCGACAGTCATACTCTTGTGATATACACAAAAAAGAGCACGTTATATAACGTGCCCTTTAATCAATACTATTAATTATTTTAATCTACACGACTTTCAAGTATTCAATTAGAAATTTTCGAATTCTAAGCTACCAAACTCCTTGAACAAACTACTTAAAACTGCCAAGACGACTAGATAGCTGGCTAATGATTTGATCTATCTCTTCATTGGCCTCAGACTCATTATCCAGATTACCATTAGGCGTTAGCTGATTCATTACCTCAGGCAACAGCTCAGCAAGTCCCTGTCTTACCTCAGTTTCATTAGCACCAGTATGAGCGGCTACTTGCTGAATTTCATTTTCGTCAAACAAACGGTTGATTTCATTTGGGTCTAAATTATCATTTGCTTCGTTATTACTCATCCAAGAACGTGCTTGACCTTCATAACCCATACCAGTGATTTTCGACAATGCACCGCTCAAGCCGCCATTACGTTTGATCCAGCTAAGTACCATAGGCATCAATGCAGCGACGAGCATACCTTTACCACCGAACCCACTATTAGTACGCTGACCCCCTAATACACTACCTAAAATATCACCGAGTCCGCCAGCACCTGAACTCATACCGCCGCGCTGACTACCGCTCGTGAGACCACCAATGATGTCATCTAAGCCAAAACCATTATCTGCTTGACGGCTATTTTGTTGAGGGCTATAACCACCTGCCTGACTACCACCGCCTAATACACTACCTAAAATATCACCTAGTCCGCCAGTCTGCCGCGTTTCAGTACGTTGGTTAACTGGATTGCGCTGAGCGTCGTCTGGATTCATTGCACTACGTGCCACTTGGCTCACTAAATTCCCTAATAAGCTCATTATCTACTCCTCTTTTTATCGTATTGTTTAATACAAAAATACTGCTAAAAATTGTGAAACATCATATCTGTCTACATGTTCTTTAATAACAGGACAGCAGAATTACGAGTTTTATTTTCTATTTTTAATATAACAGATTTTAATATAACAAACCTCTTTGTCCTTTGAGATAGCTATTTTGTTATGACGTGTAGGGATTTTTCATCGTAAAAGGAAAAACCTAAGCTCCATAAATACTCAGTTAACTAATATCACCCTTACTGATATTGGCTAAAATATTTAATTGTCGCCATTGCTCGTGATTTACTTGATCGCGAAATATAGTCGTCGAAAACGTTCTTTGATAAGGCTCAACGATATTGAATTCGACACTCATTGCCCACTGATAGCAATTGATATCGACTAACTCTGCTTGCCATAACTCATCGCCGCGACCCGTTCGTATCAGTAACTGCCACTCTTTATCGACACGCTGACTGAGCGATGGCTGACTAATATGTAATAGTATCGGTCTCGATATAATCAGATAACTTGCGACCGCTGCCGAGACTATTAAGATTAGTAAATACTGCCACAAAGTCAAAGATGCAAACCATGCCAATATCATCATAACGCCAGTCAAGCCTACATATAGCAGCGCGCGTAAATAACTGGCAGGCTTGATAGCTGTATCAATACGTAGCGAGGTTACTAGCGTCATATAAGCGTACCATGGGAAACGTTAGATATTGTGCTGAGCCGTTCCTTAAGACCTAAACCAAGTCTTTGGTGTGGCGCCATGTTTTTATCTTATTGACCAATACCCAGATGTCGTCCTCTTCTGGACGATTTTGATTGGTAAAATAGTCTAGCAAGTCTGGGTCTTCATGAGTGAGCATTTCTGCAAATGTTGCTTGCTCAGTAGCATCTGCTGTCAGGTACAGCTCCTTGACGTAAGGATCAATATAAAAATCCAATTCTTTTAATCCGCGGCGAGCTTGATAGATAATACGGCGCTGTTCATTGGTTGGTTCTGGCTGAGTTGTACTTGTCATAGATTTACTCTTATTAATTGAGATAGTTTTATTGGTTTAGATAGTTTAAAAATAGACGCTAAGCATAGCGTATAGAATATTTATAGTCTTAAAATCTCACTATGCATATATAAAGTGACATTAACAACGATATGCTGACAGTTGACTCCATAAGGCCACTGCTTGCTGCATCATCGCCACATTATGCGTACGAATGATACTTGCTCCTTGTTGCACGGCTAACAGTCCAGCAGCGGTTCCTGCCGAATCACGCTCTACCGCTTGCGTCATACTTACGGATTGCACCCCACTTTTGGTCAATACTTCTGCCAAGAAACGCTTGCGAGAAATGCCAAACATCATTGGCAACCCTAATGTCTGCAAGCTACTCAGCTGACTTAATAGCGCGCAATGATGTTCATAGTTTTTGGCAAAACCAAAACCTGGGTCGATAATAATACTGCTTCGTTTGACGCCGATGCTAACTACTTCGTTAATACAGTCAATCAGCTCTGTACTCACCTCATCGATCACATTGTCATACTGTGCCAGATTATTCATTGTCGTTGGCTCACCGCGCATATGCATTAGCATAACAGGTATATCAAGCTTAGCCGCTAGCTCTGCCGCACCAGTACGTTTCAGTGCTCGTACATCGTTCCAAATGTCAGCACCTTCATTAAATGCTGCCTGCATGACTTCAGGGCTGCTAGTATCAATCGATAACCAAATAGCATCACCACAATGCTGACGAATGGCTCTAACCACTGGTACAACTCGTTGTATCTCATCATCAGTCGCCACAGTTTGCGCATTTGGACGAGTAGATTCACCACCGATATCAATAATAGTGGCACCTTCCTTTATCATCTGCTGACAGTGCGCAACGGCTTTATCTATTGCGTTAAACTGCCCACCATCTGAAAACGAATCTGGCGTTACATTCAAGATGCCCATGACATGCGGCTGTGACAAATCTAAGGTTTTATCACAGCTAGATACTTGGTAGTTGGATAAAGGTTGAAATAATGACATGAATAATCCATCGCAAGTAAAATTTATAATGCAGCTTTAGGGCGTGTTGAACATTCGACCATGGCACTGACAGAGACTATTTTTTAGACAGTTCGACGTTACAAATAGTAAGTTTAGTCATTCTAAGCGTGTATTTTTAACAATGAAATGGCAAAAAAGAGTCCTATTTTCTTCTGTTAATATTAGAGCTGAGCCTAAAACTGCTCTCAGATCTATACAAGCAGTACGTTGCAAACCTAGTTAAGGCTGGAGCATCACCGTCACTTTATACCTTGTCTGGAACAGTTTTAGCGATTATCAGTGCCTATTTGTGAATGTTCAACATGCTCTATTTATTATTATCTACGCTTATGATACCAGTAAATCTTATAGGGTTCTAAACCCTTCATAAAATGATGACAATAAAAAAGCCCTTTATCATAAAGGGCTTTTTATAAAACATGAATACGCTAGCACTTACATCGCTGGTAGTGGTGGCGGTGTAGCACCTGTTGTTTTAACGTCGCTTTTTGACAAGTTTACTTCGTTATGCTGATAAACTCTCGGTGGACGTGGTTCTTCACCTGCTAGAATATCTTGCAGTTGATCACGATCAATGGTTTCCCAGTTCATAAGCGCATCAACCATCGCATGCATTTTGTCTTGGTTGGCTTCAATCAATTCACGAGCAATATCATACTGCTCTTCTAGCATACGACGCACTTCTTCATCGACCTTCTGCTGCGTGGCTTCAGAGATAGTACGTCCACCACCGCCGAAATATCCTTGCGAGTTGTCGTCATCTTCGTACACCATGATACCAAGTGCATCAGACATACCGTACTTCGTGACCATTGCACGTGCCATTTTAGTAGCACGTTCAAAGTCGTTTGAAGCACCCGTTGACATTTGATTGATAAACACCTCTTCAGCGATACGACCACCGAACAAAATAGCAATGTCGCTCAGCATTTTCGACTTATACATACTGGTTTGATCGTGTTCTGGCAGCTGCCAAGTCACACCAAGGGCAAAACCACGAGGCATAATAGTAACCTTATGCACCGGATCTGTACCTGGCAATAGCTCAGCTACTAGCGCATGACCCGCTTCATGATACGCAGTGGCACGGCGTTCTTCTTCGCGTATGACCATGGATTTGCGTTCAGGACCCATATATAGCTTGTCTTTTGCATCTTCAAAATCATTCATATCGACGCTGGTCTTGTTACGGCGTGCTGCAAATAGTGCCGCTTCGTTTACAAGGTTAGCAAGCTGTGCACCACTAAATCCAGGCGTACCACGAGCAAGAGAACTGGCATCTACACTGATTGTATTCGGCAGCTTCTTCAAATGAACTTTTAGGATTTGTTCACGGCCTTTGATATCCGGCAAGCCTACTTGTACCTGACGGTCAAAACGACCTGGACGCAGTAATGCTTTATCGAGCACATCAGCACGGTTGGTTGCGGCAATAACAATAACGCCTTCATTACCTTCAAAACCATCCATTTCAACCAATAACTGGTTCAATGTCTGCTCGCGCTCATCGTTACCGCCGCCCATACCGGAACCACGATGACGACCGACCGCATCAATCTCATCAATAAAGATGATACAAGGAGCACTTTTCTTCGCTTGTTCGAACATATCACGGACACGTGATGCACCAACACCGACAAACATCTCAACAAAATCAGAACCTGAAATTGAGAAGAACGGCACTTTAGCTTCGCCAGCAATAGCTCTCGCTAGCAAGGTTTTACCCGTACCTGGAGGACCTACCATCAAGATACCACGAGGAATCGTTGCACCCAGTTTGGTAAATTTGTCTGGATCACGTAAGAACTCAACCACTTCAACGACTTCTTCTTTGGCTTCTTCACAACCAGCCACATCTTCGAAGTTAACGTTGATTTGATCTTCAGTTAGCATTTTTGCTTTCGATTTACCAAAGCTCATTGGGCCGCCGCCTTTACCGCCCGCGCCGCCCTGCATGTTACGCATAAAGAATAAGAACAGACCAATAATCAATAGAATTGGGAAGCTGGCTATCAGTAATTGCATTAATACGCTTTGGCGCTTCGGTGCAGTTCCTTGAACTTCGACTTGGTTCTCACGTAGCATTGGCATGAGCTGGTCATCTGACACAGCTGGTCTAATGGTCTCAAAAGATGAGCCATTTTTCTTTTCGCCGGTGATCTGTTCGCCGTCGATCTCGACACTGGCTACTTGGTTCTCTGACACTGCGGTCACAAACTCAGAGTAGTTAAGGTTATCCGGCTCAGAGGATTGATCAAAGCCGCTAAACACCAGCACCAAAACGCCGATTACCACCAGCCACAATAAGGTATTTTTTACCATGTCGCTCACTAGTTATTCCCATCCCTTACTTATTGGTGTGTTTATTAAACACGTGACGTCTATAAACGTATTGCTCATTTTTAACGAATATCCTGATAATAAAAAGCTGCTAAATTAAACTTATATGATTTATAGGTAGCATAAAAATTGTTTTTATAAATAATCAGTATGAGATAAACATAGATATACGATCATTGAGCTTGTAAAACGCTTATTATCAGACGACTTTGCCTAAAACGTATGCTAAAAACAAAGGTAATATACCATGATATGTGGTGCTAACCCGCATAATTCAAGCAGGTTTCACGATTATTCATTTAACAATTGACGCAGATTTTATATCGCGATAATAACACTTTATGGTGGTTTACCCTTACGCTTACAAGAGCAGCAACCTATTGATGTTAAAACTATTTAATCGCTATCCAAAACATCTCTTTTGAGCGTGGTCGTGACGCACCTGGCTTTATACTACGAATCTTACTAAAATCCTGCTGCATCTGCTTGCGTAATTCTTGTGTACCCTCACCTTGAAACACTTTCATAATAAGTGCGCCACCTTCTGGTAAGGTTGCGAGCGCGAAGTCTACTGCCAGCTCACATAAGTACATCATACGTGGCTGATCGATAGCACTATTCCCAGCCGTGTTGGGTGCCATGTCAGACAATACGACATCGACTTGTCTATCACCCACTTCTGCCATAATAGCGTCAAACACTTCGGCTTCACGAAAATCACCCTGAATAAAGGTCACATCAGGCAAAGTATCCATCGCCAAAATATCAGAGGCAATCAAGATACCATCATCACCTACCAATCGACCAGCCACTTGTGACCAGCTACCAGGCGCACTGCCCAAATCTACGACCGTCATGTCTTTTTTGATCAGGTTGGTTTTTTCATTAATCTCTAATAATTTATAAGCGGCACGGGCACGGTAGCCATCTTTTTGAGCTTTTTGTACATAATGATCATCAATATGCTCTTTCATCCAAGCACTGCTGCTCTTTGATAGTTTTTTGTTTTCGATACGCGTGGCCAAAATACCTGCTCCTATTGCTTTACTAAATCTAGCTGCTTTAATTGCTCTATCACTTACAAACTGATATTAATCCGTTGCGGATTATTCTAAATACGGTGTTAATCAGATTTTTTATTCATGGTTGGTTGCAAACTGACCAAATTCTATTGGTTAAATAACTGTTTTATAAGGCAGTAGCGTTTATAATGTACCAAACATTCAGTTTAACATTTTCGTCACGTAAAATCGTGCAAAATCCTGCTGATCTCATGCAAGATGGTCACAGATTATCTATAATGATCAATAACTGTTTTTGACAGTACCATTTTTATTTTTACCAACACCTAGGAATTCTATGCAACTCGATAACGCTACCATCAAACGTCTAAAAGGCATCGGTCACGAGCTAAAGCCTATCGTTATGATCGGCAACAAGGGTATTACCCCAACCATTACCGAAGAGATTGATCGCGCGCTAACAGATCATGAACTTATCAAAGTGAAATTGCCTGCTGGCACGAAAGAAGAGCGTGACATCGTTGGCGCTGAACTTGCTAAAGCGGCTAATGCGTCTTTGGTTCACTCTATTGGTCGTATGGCATTATTACTACGCAAAAACCCAGATGCCAACCCAAAACTGTCTAACCTAGCACGTCACGCGCAGTAATATGTCATGATAGACTGGCATTAAGTGACTGGGTTTTATATTCACTTATATCATAGCCAAACGATAATGAAATACAAAGGCCGCGACGCTTATTGCTCGCGGCTTTTATGTTTTCCGATAGTCTCGGTTATATTTACCATATAGTATTAGTGCCCTTAATCAGTATACTTTCTCTTGTCACTATCACCTCTTTATTATTACCGTCGAGATGTACCCATAATGAAACAAGCTTTTAACCTCCGTCTAGCCACCGAGACGATAGCAAAAGACGCTCAGCAATTAGGCGTGTCTATAGAAGCGCTTGAGAATATCTCTATCAAAGTAAGTGCAGAGATCATCCAGCAACCAGCTTTGCAACTAGTGCTGACCTATGAAGTGACTCTGCCTAGCCAAATTCTAGCCAATCAACTCAATTGGCGAACATGGCAACAAATTCAAGTAAATTTCACTGATTACCTATGGGAAGAAACGTGCCTTGAATGTTTTATTGCTGGTAGTGAGGTCGATGGTAGTAAGATTAATAATGAAGATATCGTGGCATCTGACCAGACAGAACCGCACAAGATACCACTTCAGCAAACAACCGCTTATATAGAGATTAATGCTAGCCCTGACGGCCGCTATGCACTCTATCAATTTGAGAGCTATCGTAACCCTGTGACACTACCGCCAGTACCGTTGTACGAGACCGACGGAACCACACGCGCATCTGTTGGTTGGAACAACCATAAGGATTTGACAGCCTTATCAGTAGCAAGCCTACTATCTAGCACTTCAACGGTAGTGCAGACACCTGCTCATTATGAGCGCAGCTTTAGCCTACCTATAACGCAGCTACCGAATCAACAATACGCTATTGCAAACATGAATATTGAACAAATACATCCTTGTGTCATCTTATGGTTTGGCAAAACTGACTTATATTTTGCCTCGGGCCATGCATCCCCGCCTGATTTTCACAATCGCGACTATTGGCCAAAGTTTGAGCTTTGATTTGGTTGTATGAGCTGTACTCATTTAAATACAGCTATTCTTAGATATAATTATTTAAAGTACAAAAAAAACCCAGTAATGTCATAAAGAGCATTACTGAGTTTGGAGAAAACCTTAGTTTTATTTAACTGATGCTTACTTCATTTAACCGATGTTTATTTGTCAGCCATCGCAAGGTAGATACCACGATCTGATGCATCATCAACATACTGCGAATCACGCCATGTCGTATAGCTGTATGTACCGCTATAAGGGCTAATGCTGTTTTGACGGAAATCAGATACCCAGTCATTGCCATCAAAAATCTGGATATGGCCATGTGGACGGCTTGACGTGCGGTTATAGACAACGACATCACCAACTTGTGGTGCCATGTCGTTACTGATCTTGGTAAAGCCGGCTTGGGCTAGCGTGCCACGAGAGGCGTACTGATAGGCTGAAGGGTTAGGCGTAAATTCGTAACCTGCTGACTGTAGTGCTTTACGTACATAGCGAGCACAGTAGCCAGAGCTTCTAGATAGAGCGACGCGAGAGGCATTTGCTGCTGCAATAGCAGGAGCAGAGTTGCGGTCAGGTACGCGGCTTGCTTGCTGCTGACGCTGCTCGTAAGACAAACGACTGGTCAGTGAAGCGAGCTGATATTCTTTTTGCTTAGCATGAGCACTTAGATTGTCAATTGCTTGACTGATCTCATCGTTGCTATATACATGTGCACCACTGTTAGTGCTATAGATGTTGCGACTAGAACCATAGTTCGCAGAAGTAGAAATATTTGTGATGGTATGACTCAAGGTATTATTTGGTTGAAAGGTTGTTTCGGCAGCACCACTCGTCTGTGCGATACCCATTCCCAATACTGACAAAATTAATAAAGCTTGTTTCATAAATTTACTACCTATTGTTAATACAAGTCTGCTCGTCATCCGTAACGAAGCATCAATTAATTTAGAGGATATAATCATCAAATAGACGTGATAAAATCCCTATTACAACGGTTCATTCTTTTCAAATAGTGACTAGTGCCAGTAGTACTTCCCACCTAGTCAACTATCTTATAAGCCATCTGCTATATATTGCTTTTAGCATGTCTATTATGAGTATCGAGTTTGTCACCTATTAGATGAGTACTTACGATGTCAAAAAAACAACCTAATCGGCTTGCCCAGCTTATAGATCATCAAGCATTTGCTGGTAGCGCGCTACCTCAAACCCTTGCTAACAACATGCGACTATATATAGAAGCAACCAACGAGATAAAAGAGCTATTGGTAGACTGTCTACCTGAAGAAATACTCAATACCTGTTGGGTTGTAGGCTTATCACCTGAGCAGTTGATATTAAGTGTTAGCTCAATGACAGCAGCAAATCATATTCGCTATTTACATAGCTCGTATTTGCAAATACTAACAGAGCAGTCAATTACATTTAAACAACTCAAGCAAATTCGCGTCGTTGTGGCTAAAAGCTCTGCCGATAATTATTCATCTAAACAATCATCAGCATCATCACTGCACTTGCCAAATTCTCGTAAAGCCAATGAAAATCAGGCGCTTAGCCAGAACACAAAACGGACTATATCACAGGCCGCAGAGCATGTCACCACTGATGAAAATCTCAAAAAAGCCCTTTTGCGTTTGATTAATCATTAAAAATACCGACCTTTAAATGTAAAGTTATGTAAATAAGAGCAGGTGTTAGCATTGATAAAGATGGATTTTTGTAATATATCAGGTAAAAAAAATCCTTCATTAGTTACATCCAGATTATGGATATAGCTAACGAAGGACTTAAAAACCATCTACAGCTTTTGTATTATGTGCCTTAACGGAAAATTCATATATTTATATAGACTATATATTCAAAATAAAGCATATTATATAAATGTAATTATGAGCCGCCTATGTAATATTGCGTAAATGTTTCGATACTTCCTGTATATTCCTGTATTTATCCTTCAATAACCAAATCACTAAGTGGCAAATACTCGATAGGACAGGTTACATTGTCATCAAAAGTTACAATTTCAAAGTTATCTTCGTCAGACAGTATTTCACGTACCAATAAATTATTTAGAGCATGACCAGACTTATAGGCATTAAAGCGACCTAAAATTGGGTAGCCAATCAGATGCAAATCTCCCAAAGCATCTAAAATTTTATGACGGACAAACTCATCATTAAAACGTAGGCCTTCGGCATTAAGTATGTTGGCATCATCAATAACGATGGCGTTTTCCATACTGCCGCCAAGTGCTAAGTTATTTTGACGTAGCGCTTCTATATCACGTAAAAACCCAAAGGTACGCGCAGTACTTAATTGTTCGATGAAATTCTGTGTAGAGAACTGCAACTGTGCATGCTGAAAGTTCTTATCAAATGCAGGATGATCAAAATCAATTTCGAAATTTAATTCATACCCTTCATAAGGACGTAGCTCTGCCCACTTATCTTCTAGCTTTACTCGTACTGGACGTATAATTTTAATAAACTTTTTAGCCGCTTCTTGCTCACAAAATCCTGCATCTAGTAAGAGCGCAACGAAAGGCGCAGCGCTACCATCCATAATTGGTATCTCTGAAGCAGAGACCCGAACTAAAAGGTTGTCTACTCCTAGACCAGCGATGGCACTAAGCAGATGCTCAACCGTGCCCACTCGAGTACCACCAAATACTAAGTTTGATGACATCATGGTGTCTTGCACCAAAAAAGCACTTGCTGGAATAGGCTCGCTGCCTACAATATCAGAGCGCTCGAAAACAATACCAGTATCAACCGGCTGTGGATGAAACTCCAAGTCAACAGGCTGACCACTATGGAGACCAGTACCTGTAACGGCTATCGCTGTCTTTATGGTTCTTTGGTTCATGGCTGTCTTCTCACATATTTTGTTACAATTGACATAGTGTACCATTACCGACCCCTTATTCGCTATATATAAAAAGCGCTAATTTTCTTATCTCCTTGATTGATAACACTTATCGTCAATATTATATTACTGATTTTTACTCTATATGACCTATCTAATGCTATAAAACAATGAGAATCATATAAACTTTGGAAAACTATAAATACTTAAATCACATTGAAGATTGTCATAAGTTTTCTTATAGGACACTGTTCATTTTTCCTTAAACACAAAAAAACCAGCATTAAAACGCTGGCTTTTTCTTACTCACAGTAAATTAGAATTACTATTTATTCTGTTGACGCTTTAAGTAGTCTTGGATACTGTTTGTTTTCGTCTTAGGCTGCTCTTGAGGTGCACTTGCGCTAGGACGTGCAACGCTATCTTGATACTGCTGAGCTTGTGACTGCTTCTGACTATTTAAAGCGCTAGTATGCACATTAGGATCGACAGGTTGCGTGCTATTAACAGAAGGGACTGGTTGCTCTACTACTTCTGGCTCTTGACCTGCGTTTTCGTCTAATGTTAAGCCAGTTGCGATGACAGTTACATGTAAGTCGTCACCCATTTTTTCATCAATCACAGAACCGTAGAAAATGTGAGCGTCGTCGATGTCAGTAATTTCTTCGACTATTGCACTGATTTTGCTCATCTCATCTAATGACAATGACTCTGAAGAAATAACGTTAACCAGTAGACCTTTTGCATTTTCTAAACGCAAATCATCAAGTAGTGGTGATCTGATGGCTTTTTCAGTCGCTTGACGCGCACGATCATCACCGCTAGCACGGCCAATACCCATCATCGCATGACCTTTAGCAGTCATCGCCGTACGGATATCGTTAAAGTCAATGTTGATCATACCTTCGCTAGCGATGGTTTCCGCAATACCTTGAACGGCATGCAGCAATACATCATCCGCTTTTTTGAAAGCATCTTGCATAGAGATGTTGCCGTATACACTCATTAATTTATCATTTGGAATCGTGATAATTGAGTCGACAAAGTTAGTCAGCTGCTCAATACCTGCTTTAGCAGCTTTGATACGCTTACCACCTTCGAATTTGAATGGCGTAGTCACAACAGCAACTGTTAATACTTCCATTTCTTTCGCAATACGAGCAACAACTGGCGCGGCGCCTGTACCAGTACCGCCGCCCATACCAGCAGTGATAAATACCATATCTGAGTGCTCAAGCAATGCGCGAATCGCTTCTTCTTCGCTCTCTGCTGCTTCACGACCGACTTCTGGATTTGCGCCTGCCCCTAGACCACGGTTCGTTTTTGCACCTAATTGCAGTTTGTGCGGTGCAGTAAGACGATCTAGCGCTTGTTTATCTGTATTGGCACAAACGAACGTTACACCTCTGATGCCTTGCTGTACCATATGTTCAACTGCATTACCGCCGCCGCCACCAACACCGAATACAGTGAAGCTTGCTTGGCCATTGTTTTGAAGCTGATTATCATCTGGCATGGTGTATTTTGACATAAAAAAGATTCTCCAGTTGCAGATAGCGTGTAAGTCGATACATAGTAACGCACTCATGTGGCGCGCTATCGACATACTATATATAAATGTATTTAAATAAAACAGGGTATGACTAAAATCGATCAGTATAGACAATAATATGTCATTATCACTTAATACTTTATTTTTAAAACGAATTTATTCGCAATGTTACTTTATTTTTTGCTTAACCAACTTAGAGACATTCCATAACGTATGGATGCTTTAGATATGAGGTTAAACAAGTCTATAATATTTTCTTCAAAACATTTGCAAACCGTTGACCCGCACTCCGAAACACGCCTGATACTCGATTGTTTTGAATCGCTTCAGGTTCGCTTTTTTCGCTACGGCGGAATTGCTCACTCTGACTATATAGCAATGTGCCAAAAGCGGTCTGATAAGCACGATCATTTACTTGACTATTTAATAGCTTAAATGACTCGTCATTATCGAAATGATTATAAGCACTGATAGCAGGATGAGTATTGGTCAATACAACAGGCATTTTTAGTAGCTTTTTGGCAAAGGGTATCATACCTTTAATCGTACTACCGCCGCCAGTCAACACAATCCCTTTATCGATATAGCCTATCAAACCTGCTTCGTGTAATTGACGCGCTACTTCAGTGAATATCTGAACGTAACGAGCCTCAATGATGCGTGCTAGGTTATAGATGCCAATATTGATTTCGTCGCCCGATCCTTGAGGCTTGAATAAAAAGAATGCGCTTGGATCGACACTATTAACATCTGCTGTACCATGAGACTTCTTCAGCTTTTCAGCTTCAATCATGGAAATACCAAAATCAGCTGAAATATCCATTGTCACTTCATGACTGCCTGTTGCTATACAATGTGTAAAAATCAGTTTATTCTCTTTATACACACAAATGCTGGTCGTACTAGCACCGATATCGACCAAGCATACCCCTTGCTGGCGTTCCTCAGTCATCAAACTATACTCAGCACTGGTCACTGCATCGAAAACAATATGATCAATGCCGACGTCACAACTTTGCAATAGCTTTTGGATATTCTGACGGCTGGCAACAGGCATCATCATCATGTGGTACATCACGGTGATATTGTGTGCCATCATTTCGATGACATCATCCACCATAAAGTCTTGCTCATCGACATAAATACCTTGCTGACAGCAATGCATCAAATAATAGTCAGATGATAAATCACGCGACTTTGCATTGGCCAATGCTTGTACCATGTCTTTGGCACGTACAACTTCATCTTCTACTTTGACCTCTCCAGCACTGTTTTTGCTAGATAGCTCAGGGGTCGCAAGCGTTAACCAAACACTATGCACACGGCAGTTAGCGGTGTCTTCTGCTTCTTGAATAGCTTGCTTAATAGCACCTTGCAGACGTTCACGATGCTTTATTTGACCTTGATAAAAATCGCTGTTTTTAACTTGTCCTACGCCCAAAATACGAATGTCTTTTGCAGAGACAACATTGCCTATGACGACATATACTGCCGTGGCACTTAGATGGACAACAACCAGATTTTCATTATTTTTCATGGTACCAGACAAATTATCGCTAAATAGAAGAGCAAGTGATGCTCTTCTATTAAATCATTAAAAAAAGCGTTACTAATACGCTATGATGTTGTATATATTTTCTTCAAACTAAATAAACCGTATTAGACCACATCGGTTATCTATAGATGTAGTGCTTACTTAGGCTATTCTGATTCAGCACTCTGTGTCACGTTCCAAGCGATGGTAAAGCCATTTTTATATCGTAAATCTACAGACTGTATTTCATTTCGACGCGTACTTAACTGATTGCCAAGCAGCTGGCTTAAATTCAGTAGTTTTTGCGCCGTATTTTCATTGTCTACAATCACACGTAATCCATTGTCAAAGCGGATTAGCCAAGTCATTCTCGGTGACAGAATGATATCTTCGACCTGCATACCAAGCGGTGCATACCAATCATTGACCTGCTGCATTTGTTGCATAATAACTGGCGCTTGAGACATCTCACCCTGTAAGGTCGCAAAACGTTCTTGTGTTAAATCTCTACTATCAGCAGGAACAAACACAGCGCCTTTTGCATCGACCAAACGTTCTGTACCAAAATTAGCAACTGCTTGCTTGGGTAATGCGTTGACGACGATGCCACGTTGCCAATCACGAGAGATACTCACTTGGTCTACCCAAGCTAAACCCATCGTAATGTCTCGCAATGCTTGCAAATCAGAAGTAAAAAAGCTACTTACTTGCTGTTGCTCCATCACGTCTTGTAATGAGCGATATTGAGCAGCAGACAAACCTTGATTACTGACATAAATATTTGCTGGCGGTGCATCACGCAGCGCTTTGCCGCCCATCATTAATATTAGCACTAGCAAACCTAAGACCAGTACCATAAATAGATACTTTACCGTTGCCGGTATTTGGATCTTAGATTTTGGGCGACCGGCTTTATCACTCATCAAGTCAGTTACCTCGTTGACAGTTTGAGCCATAACGACCTTTGTCCCTATATTTGCATAAAACTGATCATGCTATTTATTGATATAAATCTGCGTATTTTTGGCAGAAGCTTATTAAGTCGATATGTTATCAAATTTTATTAAAAATATAGCTTATATACAGCGATTACGTTGATTTAAACGTAACATTTTTCTTAAATTATGAATAAGTTATCAGCTGTATTCACAAAACAACATAAATATCGCCGAAATAGACCTATTCTTACAATATTAACGTATTTTATGGTTAAACAATAGCCAAACACCAACTAGCAGCAGCGAATTTACACAAGTTTACACGAAGCTGTGGTATAGCAGCTCTAGTGACACAAAGAGTCATCACTATCTGCTCAATTTAGTTGATTTGACAGTTATAGCGTTTGCGCCAAAATATGCCAGCATAGTGCATCAAAATCTAGTCCCCGAGCTTTGGCCGCCATCGGAACCAAACTGTGACTGGTCATACCTGGTACGGTATTGATTTCGAGCAACCAAAAGTTGCCTGCTTCGTCTTGCATGGCATCGATACGCCCCCAGCCTTTTGCATCTACTGCACGAAATGCTGCAAGGCTTAAGTCTTGCAAGTGCTTTTCATCAGCAGCGCTCAATCCACAGGGGATGTAGTAACTGGTATCGTTACGATTATATTTGGCTTCAAAATCATAGAAATTAGTGATATCAGCTGGTTCGAGACGAATAACTGGATAGGCTTCGTCATCGATAATTACAATCGTAAATTCACGACCTGTAATCCAGCGCTCAGCCATCACCGCATCACCACATTCCACTGCAGTTGCATAAGCAGCAGGCAGTTCGTCAAGGTGGTTGACCTTGGTCATGCCAATGCTTGAACCTTCATGAACTGGTTTAATGATAAGTGGCAAACCTAACATGTTAACCACTTGCTGCCAGTCAGTATCAGCCGTCAATAATGAAAATGGTGCAGTTGAGAGGCCGCAACCTTGCCACAGTTGCTTGGTACGTACTTTGTCCATACCTAGTGCAGACGCTAGAATCCCTGAACCAGTTTGCGGTATATCAAACCACTGTAATACGCCTTGCAACAAGCCATCTTCGCCGCCACGACCATGCAACACATTAAACACGCGGTCATATTTGCGTAGTTCAGTGATGTCTTGATGCTTTGGATCAAAGTGAGTGGCATCAACGCCTTGGTTTTGGAGCGCTTGTAATACTGCCGCACCACTGTCCAGAGACACGCTGCGCTCATTACTACTGCCACCATAAATAACGGCTACTTTGCCAAACTGACTGGCGTCTTTTGTATGAGTCGTCGTGTCCAAAGATGTATCATTGATAGCGGCATTTTGAGTGCTATTATTGTCTTTATTATCAGTTGTCATGAGGATCGTCCCTAAATTTTAGCTTACTTAATATAAAGGTTATTGGCAGCCAAATCGATAGCAATTTGCCCGACATTACCAGCGCCTTGGGTAATCAGCATATCGTTGGCTTTTAACAAACGTTGCATTACAGGGGCTAGATTGTCTTTATCAATAATAGTCGGTTCAACTTCACCGCGTAAACGGATACTGCGAGCTAGTGACTTGGTATCAGCGCCCGTAATCGGGTTCTCACCTGCTGAATAAACATCTAATAATAATAGCTCATCAACACTCGATAGCACTTCTACAAAATCGTCGTAGCAATCACGGGTACGGCTATAACGATGCGGCTGAAATAGCATCACTAAACGACGATCAGGGAAGCTTTGACGAGCGGCTTTAATGGTCGCATCAACTTCTTTTGGATGATGACCATAATCATCAATTAATAAGACATTGCCATCATCGATATCGACAGAGGCATGCTGCTCAAAACGACGACCCACGCCTTCAAATTTCTGCAGGGCGCGCTCAATCGCTGCATCATCGACGCCTTCGTCAGTCGCCATCGTGATGGCAGCAAGCGCGTTATAAACGTTATGTGTACCAGGAATGTTCAACGTCAGGCGTAATGGCTCACGGTCACGGCGCAATACGGTAAAGTGAGTTTTGGTTCCTTCTGTCACCAAGTCTACAGCTTGTACATCATTGAACGGCTCAAGACCAAAGGTCAATACTGGACGACCGATATCATCGATCATTGCATACAGTTCAGGGTCATCACCGCAAACCACTGCCAAACCGTAAAACGGCATATTTTGTAGAAACTGGATATAAGCGGCTTTTAATTTATCAAAGCTGTTTTCGTAGGTTTCCATATGGTCTTGGTCGATGTTGGTCACAATCGCGGCCATCGGATGCAATGACAAGAATGATGCATCAGACTCATCAGCTTCTGCTACTAAGAAACGGCTGCTACCCAATGCCGCGTTTTTGCCTGACGCATTTAACTTACCGCCGATAACATAAGTAGGATCTAGCTGTCCTTCTGCCATCATCGTGGTGAGCAAACTGGTTGTCGTCGTTTTGCCATGCGCGCCAGCAACTGCGATGCCATGACGATAGCGCATTAGCTCACCAAGCATATCGGCGCGGCGTACCACCGGCAGACGAGCTTCAAGCGCTGCTTTTACTTCAGGATTGCTACGATCAATCGCTGAAGAAACAACGATAACATCGGCATTGGCGATATTTTTGGAGTCATGGCCTATCGATATCTCGATGCCAATCTGCTGTAGACGCTTAGTCACCAAGCTTTCTGCGATGTCAGAACCACTGACCTGATAGCCTTGATTGTTCATTACCTCAGCGATACCGCACATGCCTGAGCCACCAATACCGATGAAATGCAAATGCTGGATACGGCGCATTTCTGGTATTTCAATCAAACGCTTAGGTAGAGCTTTCGCAGAGGTAGGCATAAGGATCTCTCTTTATTAAAGGTCAATAAAACTTAGTAAATTCGAATAAGGGGTATAGATGACAGACTATAGTGCTTGCCAAATGATATCAGCAACTTGCTTACTCGCACTACGGTTGGCTAAGGCATGGCCTTTTTTTGCCATGGCTAAGCATTTCTCTCGATTGAGTACGCCAAGCTCGTCACTTAGACTCTTGGCAGTTAGCTCTGACTGCGGTAATAGAATTGCCGCATCATGCGAGGTCAACGTGCGTGCATTAGCTGTTTGATGGTCATCCACTGCATGTGGCAATGGTACAAAAATAGCGGCAATTCCGACGTTTTGGATTTCGGTCACGGTCAACGCACCTGCGCGGCAAACAATGATGTCTGCCCAGTTATAAGCTGCAGCCATATCATTGATAAAGGGCTGTACAGTAAACTGATGGTTGTTTAGGTTTTGTGCGCTATAAGCTGCTTGCGTGGCTGCTTCATTGTTGCGTCCACACTGGTGTAGGACTTCAAATGGTTGATCTAGTAATGCTAACGCTTTTGGTACTGTATCATTTAATACCTGAGCGCCAAGTGAACCACCTACTACCAACAGCTTAAGCGGTGAACTGTCATTTACATCGTAGCGTACCGTTGGCTCTGCGACACCAGTAATGGCGTTACGCACAGGATTGCCCACTGTCTCAAGCTTGGCATCTTGCTGACTATTAGCAAAGGTATTCTCGAACGCTTGTAATGTTTTGGTCGACAGTTTAGATAGGTAGCGGTTGCTCATGCCAGCAATGGCATTTTGCTCATGGATAATCAATGGTGTGTTGGTCATGCGCGCAGCGATACCGCCAGGTGCAGTCACATAACCACCGAACCCAATGACCACGTCAATCTGATTACTACGAATCACTTTTACGGCTGCCATCGTCGCCGATAGCAGAGTCACAGGCAGCTTCAATAGGCGACCAACGCCTTTGCCACGAAGCCCTTGCATATTAATGGCATGAAAGGGATAACCTGCCGGCTCAACCAACCCATTTTCCATACCGTTTGGCGTTCCTAACCAATGAATCACCGCACCGCGCTGGGTCAGCTCGTCGCTCACTGCAAGCGCTGGAAAAACATGCCCGCCCGTACCAGCTGCCATCATCAATATGTGCGGTGTTTTCATGAACGCCTGCCTATCTTTACTTTATTTATATGAAGGGTTTATCTCACTGCGGCGGTAACAATTATGAAAAATAATGACCTAGCCAAAGCCCGCATAGTATAGAGGAAATCATTGTCTTATATACAGTACTTTATGCAGCAAAAATAACAAAACTCCAAGCCATGATTGGTCACAGCTTGGCGTCGTGTAATACTAATAAATGGTAAGAAAAATCAATGACTAACAATACCTCAAAATATGGGTTTTACGTAGTCAAAACATTCCTGAACTCAAAACGTTCCTGAACATAGCTAAAGCTACGCAGTAAATTTATTCTCAATCGCCATGATAAAGTCGGTTGCGATATCTGTACCGCACTGGTCATCAATCTCACGTACGCATGTTGGGCTAGTAACGTTAATCTCAGTGATACGCCCACCGATCAAGTCTAGACCAACGAACATTAGGCCTTTTTCTTTGACGATTGGTGCCACAACTTCTGCTACTTGGCGTTCGATATCAGTCAATGGCATGGCAACACCGCTACCACCAGCTGCTAGATTACCACGGGTCTCGCCTTTGGTTGGAATACGGGCCAAACTATAATCTACCACGACTCCATCGACGATTAATACGCGTTTGTCGCCTTCTTTGATTTCTGGCAAATAACGCTGCGCCATGATAGGCAAAGTCTCAAGCTCAGTCAGTACCTCTAACGTCACTCCGATGTTTGGGCTATCAGCAGTCAAACGGAAGATGCCAGTGCCGCCCATACCATCTAGTGGCTTGACGATGACGTCTTGTTGTTCAGCGATGAACTTACGAATGTGTGCTTGTTTGCTGGTCACAATCGTTGGGCTCATATAATCGCTAAACCACGTCGCAAATAGCTTCTCATTACAGTCGCGAATCGCTTGTGGGTCATTGACCACGAGCACGCCTGCTGCTTTGGCATGGTCAAGCATATAAGTGGCATAAATAAAGCGCATATCAAACGGCGGATCTTTGCGCATCAAAATCACGTCATAGTCGCCGACTGGCCCTGTGCTTTTATCACCCAATGTATAGAAATCTGCAGGATCACGCTTTACTGTCAGTGGCTGCGTATCGACCATCAACTGACCACGGTCCAACCACAGGTCATGAATCTGACAGTAACCGAGCTGATGGCCACGGTCTTGAGCGGCCCACATCATAGCGAGACTGGTGTCTTTTTTATAATTGACCCGCTCGATAGGATCCATAATAACGAGTATTTTTAGCGACTTTTCTTGTTTTCGTTGGCTCATGATAAGACTCACTTACGTTATATTATTAATATGAAACACACCTATTAAACAACATCAGTGCCCAACTATACGCCGTACTGCTCACGGTAGTGTTGCATTTTGGCTAACTGGGTCGCGTCTTTATGCTGGCCGTTTTGTGCACCATGGGCATCAGCCAAATAACTGATCAAATCATCGATATCGACCAATGCACGTACGGGCACTTCTAGTGTCGCGGCAAGCTCTTGAATAGCAGAGTGCTCTGCTTGACCTTTTTCTTTACGATCAAGTGCGACGAGAATACCAGCAACGCTTGCGCCTGCTTGCTCTAAAATCTCGACCACTTCGCGCATGGCTGTACCCGCTGTGATGACATCGTCGAGCACCCAAACGGCCTTGCCACTTACGTCAGCACCGACCAAATTGCCGCCTTCGCCGTGAGTTTTGGCTTCTTTACGGTTATAGCCCCACTTGGCGTTAATACCATGATGTAGCCATAACGCTTGCGCCGTCGCTGCGACAAAAGGAATACCTTTATAAGCCGCACCAAAGATGACCAGCTCTTGCTCATTATCGCCATTATTTGCACTTATTTGTTCAGCTAAGGCATCTGCATAACCACGTGCTAGTAACGACAACATCTCACCAGTCGCAAGCAAACCTGCATTAAAAAAGTATGGACTGATACGACCAGACTTTAGGACAAACTCACCAAACTTAAGCACTTGGTTGTCTAGAGCCAGTTGAATAAATTGATGAGATGAAAACGTAGGGTCTTGAGGGCGTGTTACATGAGACATTATGACATTCCTATCAGCAAAAAGAGGGGGCAAAAAATTTGCATTATTGTACGCATTATTGATCAGCTTGACCAACCATTGATCTCATAATCCTGCATATTGGCATAGCGAGTCAGCAAACCACTACGCGATGAGATATTAAAATAGCTTTGTCCATCTGCTCGGACTTGTATCTCCCAGCCCAAATGATAAGCGGCAACAATAATATGGCCAGCAAACAGTCGAATCTGACGATATGCATGGCGCTGTGACGGCTCACAAACGATCTGACTGAGCAAATAGCTACGCACATGCTGGCAGATTTCTGCGGCGCTATAACTATGATTGATACTCTTACGGGTACTACACTGCTTTAGCGCATGGACAGCCACGCTACATGCCATGATATCCGTGGCCAAACTGCCCTGGCCTGTTTCAAACTGCTGCGGTTGTAGTATCACTTGCCAATCGTCGGCATACAGACTGTTTAGTAGCTCATCCGGATTATAACGTTTGGTCAATGCGCGCATAGATAATACAAGCTTCTCAGCCTTTCTGTAATTATTTGAGTCATCATCTGAATCGTTGTTTGACTCAACTCCTGTAGCGCTATCAATAGGCAAAAACCCGTAACGGTTCAGTTTTGGATAAGCGCGAATCGCCTGTTGAATATCTGACATATCTAACAACGTCATATCCGATAATGTCGATATTAGTGGCTGCTCACTATGATTCTGATAAAAGCTATCCGGCAATTCGATAAGCTGGGCCGCATTCAGCAATGATAAATGCTCAGCCAGTGCTTCTGAAGCAATCAGCGACCACTTCGATAAGCTGTCTGCATTGGGCTGATAGAACCGCGTAGAGTTACCATAAAGCCTGCGCAGTTGACCATTTAGGCGACGAGCAGGCTCAGGTATATCACTTAATGGTCTGGCAGGATCAAGAGGAGACTGTTTGGGATCAAAGTTAGGATGTACGATCGCAGGCTGCTGTGAATCAGCTAATATAGACGATTGCTCAGCCTTTTTTTGGACGTGACCTTCTGCCAGCTGCCCGCCCTCTGTTGCCAGATTAGCATGAGACAAACGGTCATCAGAAGTAGAAGGCTGGGACATGAAATCTCCATAGACTGTAAAGTATGAAACAAATAAGAACGATTATACCAAGTGCTATTTTACTCTTTAGGGCTTAACTCTAAAGGCTTACTCTTGATGGTTTAAAATATCTCGGTAGCCTGTCTGCCAATCAGCATAATCAAGCCAAGCTAACGGAATGTTGCTGTGCAAGCGTTTTCCTGTCACTGAGGTTTTTGTATTATCAATAGTAGGAGGTGTCTCGCCAACCTGCTCACTAAGCCAAACCTCTAGCTCAAACGTAGTAACAGGTCGATAGTCCGTCGCTAAATAGACAGACTTTGGTGTCTCTATCGTCAACACTTTAGTGATGATATTGACCAAGTCGCGATCCATAATGCGATTGCTCCAATGCTCAGCTGGCACTGGATCTTTATTTGACTCACGAGCCTTACGTAGTCGCATTAAGCGCTCGCGACCGTAGATACCACTGGGGCGAATAATAATGGCTTTATCACCGAAGCCTTGTTGCAGCGCTTGTTCTGCTTGCAATATGACCTTTGACGCAGCGCGCGCTGGCGTAACAGGTGCAGTATGCTCATCAATCCACTCACCATCGTCTTGACCATAGACACCAGTAGAAGAAATGAATACCACACGCTCAAGTTTGGTAAGCTGTGGAGCAAGCGTTGCCAAATGCTGACTAATCGCTAGATAACTGTCGTGATAACCGCTGGTTGAATACTCGTCAGGGGTGACGATAATCGCAATATGAGTAAATGCTTGTAGCTGCTCAGCAGTCAAAGTCAACGCATTAGCCTGCAAAAAATCTGCACTATCTACCAAATCATAGTATTCACGCTCACTACGAGCCAGCCCAGTCACACAATAGCCATCTTGGGCGAGTTTATTGGTAACTGGCAGGCCGATATCACCTTGCCCGATAATTAGTAAATTTTGCGTACTCATAAAGCATATTTTCCTTTATACAACTTTCTTTATACAACCATTACAGCACTTAGAAGCCATTTTGTATAAATTAATGCCTAAATCAACGGCTAAATCAGTGTCTAAACCAATATCTAAATCAGTGACTAAAAGTATCGTCTGTACGATAGCTGGATATCATCATTGGCATCGATACGATCTTGCCATTCGTAATTTGCATTAATACGTAATGCTTGTTTTTTATCAATGTCGTATTGCAGCCCTAAGCTTGAGATTGGTTGCCAATAATGACCACGGACGTTGGTTTCATCGCTGTTGCCATGATACCAATATGGCAATTGCAATTCAGCTTGCGCGCGTAACTGATTGTTAATCTGATAGCGACAGCCAGCATTGATGCCTGCGCCTAGACGAAAGCCTTTATTGATACCGCGTCCTACTTGCCCTGTACCTGCCAAAAACGTATAGCACAGTTGCGGCGGCATCTCACCAGTATTTGAGGCTGGTGTACCAAATGCCCATGACCAGCCTTTCTCGTAACCCATGCTACCGACCAAATGATCCGTACCTGCCTCTTGCGATCCATCATTTACTCGCGTCGCCTCAATACTGGCACCCCAAGTATTGCCTTTTTTGGCTGCATTGACAGGGTTAAAAGAGCGGCCACGAATCAAAGTGACGTTTTGCAAGACCACATTGTCTGGCTGATTGGACTTATTATCATCTGTGTCATACAGTCGTAATGTCGCAGCTAGCCCTTCTAAGTTAAAAAATTGTGGATACCCTGAGGCGTAGTCAAGCGTATCATGAAACCCCGCTCGAAACCCAATATCCATATAGTCATCGTCACCACGCTGCCCTATACCTATGGTGCCCAATTGTAGCGGATGCCTGTCTATCGGATTATTATCCGATACGTCGATTTGACGCTTGAGTAGTGTTTGCCCATCAGCTGACATGCTAGATACAGGGTTGAGCTGCGCAGACTTGATCTCATTCACGGTTTGTTTGGCACTATTATGATAGCCCAACTGCGCGCGCTGTTGTTTTTTATCATTGAGCTGAGCTTGACGTAAGGTATTATCAGCGGGCGTATAAGTGGTATTTGCCAGCAACTGCTCATCATTTAATAGCTGAATCACATCAGAAGGCACGACTGCGTAAGACAATTGGCTCAGTAAGTTTTGCTGCGGACGGACCACATCAATAAGACGCAGAATCTCAGAAGCACAATTGTCCGTGGTGAAGTAATACGGCATCTTTAATGCTTTGGTTTCCCAAACGTGGTGCATAATCTGCTGCACTTCTGCGGGCGTCAGACTCAACTGATATGTCCACGTATCACGTTCATCATCTTGCAGATATTTCGCTAGCATCTCTGGATATGGGTCAATTTCGATAGCGCTGTTGTAGCTACCAATCATTGACTTGGTAGCATAGACTGGAAAACTGTCGTTTGGATCACCGTCTACCGTATAGTTCAGCCCATAAGCCTTATCAATTTGGTTTGGATCAGCGATGCTTGCTTTTGAGTCAATGCGTAACAGCGTATGAGCAAATGCAGAGAGCGGATTGTCCAAGTACTCCTGCGCAAACATGATAGATAGCTGCTCAGGCGCCAATGTCGACATCCATTCATCCAATTCTGGACAGTCAGCAGATAGACTTGTAGCATCGATCGCTAGCACCTCTGCTAGCCATGCCACTCGCGCTGGAAAACGACATAAGACAGAATTATTATTGGCATCAGTTTTGGCTTGGTCGTTATCAGTTGCTGATGATAACGCCAACTCTTGTGCAAGTGCAACGAGCATCGCATTTAACTCTGCACCTGAATCTCGTTGACCATTTTTACTTAGAAAAAAGCTCGGGTCGTCAACCAAACTTTCGGTTTTCTTTTTACCCAATACACTGTTTTTATCATCGTAAAAATACAACAAGCGTCGCCATGTTGTATGCTGTGCCAACTTGTCTGTTTTTACTTGCTGACGCCATGTCGATAGCAGCTGATCTGTCGCTACGCTTGATTCAGATAAAGTACTATTTTGAATATTAGGTTCAGCACTATTAATATTGTCCGACTCAGCTAATACATCTGAATTAGAATAAGTAGGTGCGGTGCTAGATGTGTCAGGTGACAATGTATCTAATTCAAGGACGGACAACGGCGTTGGTAGAAATGCCTGTGTTTGAGCCGAGAGCAGCAACCCTGCTATAGCTAATGGTAGACGTGCTCGCAGGCTAATAGTCATTAGCGTACAATCGATAGGTATGGACGTCAGTTTTATAGACATGAGGTAAAATCTCGCACGTTATTATTCATACGCTATCAGCGTTATTAAAGTTTCTATTCCAAAAAACCAAACATATAGCCCACTATCGTTTAGCTAATTAGATAGATTGTCTATCACACCATTATCAATACTAGTATAAAAAGAGAGCATTATGCCTGCATCATTGCCACACTTATCATCTGCGTCGCCAATGACCATCGAAGACGGTCTACTATCAACAGCTACTTGGCTAGCCTCACCCAATTACAATGTAAGGCCAAAAGGTTTGAGCATTGACGCAATCGTCGTACACAATATCAGCCTACCACCGAATGAATTTGGTGCCTGCGACGCTAATGGCAGACATTATGTGAAAGCATTATTTACCAATCAATTAGACTGGGATGCTCATCCTTATTTTCAAACAATTAAAGGCGCGGAAGTATCAGCGCACCTATTTATCGAACGTGATGGCGCTATCACTCAGTTTGTCAATTTCAACGAACGGGCGTGGCATGCTGGGCGGTCTAGCTACTTGGGTCGACCTGAATGTAATGATTATAGCATTGGCATCGAGCTTGAAGGGTCGGATTTTGTGTCCTTCACCTCTGCTCAATATGAGAAGCTAGCCGGCGTAATTGTCGCCATCTATAAGGCCTACCCCAAAACACGTCGCCACTTGACGGGCCATAGCGATATCGCGCCTGGGCGTAAGACTGACCCTGGTAATTTTTTTGAATGGGCAAGGTTGCGTGAAGGTATTTCAAAAATAACTATGATTTAGAGTCAATTAATAACGCTTGAGACTTTACAAGTAAATTCACTATTTTCTGTGTTCTAGTGCTAATACCGTAATGAATTGACCAAGAATTATCAGCCCCAGCATAGGATCCATGAGATGAAGGATCTGGCAATAGTAGCCTCATTTGTATTAGCTCATAAATATAAACTGCTATGGTCTCTTTATCCCAACCTCTACTAGTAAAATCCTCGCAATCTACATTTGAAACTGTACAACGTGAATAAGGAATATTGTCACGCTCAATTTTCTTTCTATTATGAGCTAACGTATAGAAATTAATTAGATCGTCATCAAGGTTTTTCGAAGCCTTAATAAAGCTTGACTTTTCTACGTCCGAAAAGTCTGCACCATTACAGAATAATAAAGCCATTGCCATCATTACTCTATCACTAGATACTTTTAATATTGAATCGGCATAGTCTGCGAGGAGACTTTCACCTGCTTCGCTTTCAATAAATTTATTTAGTTTTTGTTTATCTTCATAATTCATCACTTCATAACGAGTTTCGAAATATTGTACGAACTCTCCTAAACGCTTTTTTTGTCTGTTCATATGTGCAGTGTGCAGATGATCGAAAGTTTTTAAAGCAACTTTAGACATTGAGTGTACTGCTTGAATAGATGATTCCATCAAATTAACCTTAGAATAATATGTCGGAAAATAACTAGTAGTAATTAATATTTGTACAGTAGTGACTGTTCATAATAACAGAAGGACTTATTTCCACACTCAATCCATTTATCTCAATGGTGAAAGTGATATAATTCGTCAGTTTTTCATCCATATCACATCGGCACATAACTCAATATACAACTTAGCAAGATAGGTTCTCATGGCAAAAAGTCGGTTATTTCGTTCAACCATGGTGGTCAGCAGTATGACCATGTTATCGCGTATTTTAGGTTTGGTACGTGATGTTGTATTGCTAGGGGTTTTTGGTGCAGGTGGTTTGATGGATGCCTTTTTGGTCGCCTTCAAAATCCCAAACTTCTTACGACGATTGTTTGCAGAAGGCGCGTTTAGCCAAGCTTTCGTGCCGGTACTCTCCGAATACAAAGAAAAGTACAGCTTGCAACAAGTACAGATTTTAGTCAGTCGAACCTCGGGTGCATTATTGCTAGTATTATCGATGCTGACAGTGGTGGTTATCTTAATCGCACCCTGGGTGGTAACGTTGTTTGCCCCTGGGTTTGCCGATCAGCCTGATAAGTTTGCCATCACTGCTGAATTATTGCGTCTTACCTTTCCGTATTTGCTATTTATCTCTATGACAGCTTTTGCGAGTGGCATTTTGCAAAGCTACGGTCGTTTTGCCGCACCCGCTTTTGCACCTGTACTGTTGAACCTGTGTATGATTGGTGGCGCACTGATTTTTGCGCCGATGTTTGATACGCCTATTATGGCCCTTGGCTATGCCGTTGCTATCGCAGGTTTGCTACAGTTTTTGATTCAACTGCCGCAGCTCTGGCAACAAAAGCTGCTTGTCGCACCAAAGATTGATTTTCAGCACGAAGGCGTTCGTCGAATTTTGAAACTGATGTTACCTGCTATCTTTGGTGTTTCTGTTACTCAGATTAATTTACTGTTGAACACCATTTTTGCCTCATTGATGATTGGCGGTTCCGTCTCTTGGCTCTATGCAGCTGAACGTATGAGCGAGCTGCCGTTGGGTCTGATTGGTGTGGCGATTGGTACCGTCATATTACCAAGCCTATCAAAAAGCGAAGCTCAAAAGGACGATGTCAGTTTCAAAAAGACCATCGACTGGGCAGCACGTCTTATCATCTTGGTCGGGGTCCCCGCCTCAGCTGCCCTATTTGTACTGGCAGATGTATTGATGCAAGCGCTGTTCTTACGCGGTGAGTTTACCTTACGTGACGCCCAGATGAGCTCACTGGCCCTACGTAGTATGGCGGGTGGTATCTTAGGGTTTATGCTTATTAAGATTTTTGCCCCTGCATTTTTTGCGCGTCAAGACACCAGAACCCCTGTAAAAATCGGTATCATTTCTGTCATCGCCAATATGATCTTTAGTGTTATTTTTATCGGGATATTTTACTTCTTAGAGATACCGCTACATGGTGGTCTGGCATTGGCTACGACTGGCGCGGCTTTTGTAAACGCAGGCTTGCTATATTACTTCTTACATAAGCGTGATATTTTCCGTTTCGGTCCGCATTGGAAAAAATTATTTACGCAGTTTGTTATCTCGACTGGCTCTATGATTGGCGTGCTTTATTTTATGCTACCTTATTTTCCTACCGATGAGGCTCAGTGGCAACGTATCGTCGCGCTGATTATTATGTGTGCCGTCGGAGCGCTGGTTTACGGTGTGGTATTGCTAGCGACTGGTTTCCGTCCGCGTCAGCTAAAGCACGGTTAGGATAAAGTATAAGCAAACTCATGACGGGCTTACGAAACCAAAACAAGCCTGTTATGAGAAATGACAATGCGTGCTGCTAATAATTGTCATAATAGATCATTAATGAATAAATGACATTTGAGGTTTGATATGACAACGAAACAGCCAATCTTTCAGCGCTTACCAATTCTGCTAGCAACTGGTGTACTAAGCACTGGACTCCTTATTAGCGGTTGTAGCAATAATGAGTCGGCTGAAACTGCTACCGATAATGAAGATGTGGCAGCGACTGTTGATACCTCAGAAGACCTCACATTAGACAATGATACAACTGACCAAGCAATGACCGATGACAGTGCTAGCGAAACAGGCGAAATGACAGATAGCGATGAAGATAAGACAGCGATTGAGAGTGACAATATTAATCCAGTCACCGATGCGACCAAACAGAAAAGCCTAGTGACCAATCCAACTCAAGCCGGTACGCCAGAGGATACTGTCAAGCAAGCACTAAACAGCTTATATTATGGTGACGTGAAGGATGCGGCGTCATATTACCAAGTTGATATGGCAAACTTCGAAGAAGAGCTTGCCAATACCCAGTCTGCGTTTCAGCAAACGGTAGATGGCGTTACGATTACTGATACCAAATACAATAATGACAAAACTCGTGCCACCATCACTGGCGAGCTGATGCTAAAAGGACAGAGCGAACCTGCACCACTGACCTACCAGCTACAAAAGATAGAAGGTCAATGGAAGATTTTGGGTTAGAGCGTTTTAAGTTAAATTGTTTCAGACGCTTTATCTAAAATATCGTCTGATGTCACTGATTTACCAAGCATCACAACATCAGCGATAAACCCTTCCATATCGCAAACTTCGGGCATATAACCCCATTGTTCAAAGCCAAGCTTACGGAATAGCCCCAAGCTTGGATGGTTATGAGCAAAGACAAGGGCGATAATATTTCGAATACCTAGGCTTGGTGCTTGCGTCAACATCCAACGGGTCAGCAAACTGCCTAATCCTTTACCCTGATAATCTTGATGTAGATAGATGCTAATCTCGGTACTGATATTATAGGCCGTACGTGCGTACAAATCACTAAAACTACCCCATGCGACTATCGGTGCCTTGTTTTGATCTACATCATCTGATGGTAGTGCTTTAACCACATATATCGGTCTGGTTGCGCTATCCAAATGCTCCTCAAACCAAGCGGCACGCTCCTCTAGCGTAACCAATGCAAGATTGGCTGTTGCTTGTTTGCCCGGTATGCTTTGATTATAAATGGCTAAAACTTCTGCTAAATCTTCTTTATTTGCACGCTGCACAACGAACTGATCGGTAAGCTGATATGTCGATAGGTCAGTTGGTATAGTATTTAAGGCAGCAGCAGACATAAGATCTCCATCGTTGTCGGGATTGTTGTTAGGATTGGTATTAGCATCATTGGCAATAAAGAATAGCTACCCTACGTGCCATACTTGCATTACTTGCATTACTTGCATTACTTGCATTACAGGTAGACTTAGGATGTTAGTGTGGCTATTTTACTTTATAATGGCTGGTTTTAGACACATCAATTTTAAGCATAGATGTGTTTTTTCGTTTTTTATTTGGTCTCATCATAGCTGAAAACTTATGAAAACCTATTTTCTTGAGCAACTGATTTCGTCGCCACACGCTTCATCTACGGACACTGTCCCAGTAGAGTTGGCATCTTGCGTGCTCACTATTGGTAATTTCGACGGTGTGCACCTTGGTCACCAAGCCATGTTAGCCCAGGTTCGTGAAATTGCGCATACCCAAAACTTGGGTGCGGCGGTCATGATATTTGAGCCGCAGCCACGCGAGTTTTTTGCACCTGCTAAAGCGCCTGCACGTTTGACCAATCTGGCAGAAAAACAAGCACTGCTGGCAGAATATGGCGTTGAAACATTGATCGTAGCAGGTTTTGATACAGAGTTTCGCTCGCTATCAGCACAAGCATTTGCCGATATATTAGCCAAGCGTTTGAACGTCAAAGCATTGGTGCTGGGCGATGACTTTCGCTTTGGCCATGATCGTACTGGCGACAGTCAGTTTTTGCGTGGTTATGGTTTGGATGTGACCAACCTGCATACGGTCACTGATAGCAATACTAATAACGATAATACTGATAGCGACAATGTTGATACGACCGATAACGACGCTGCCCGTATCAGCTCTACTCGTGTTCGTGATTTACTATTAGCAGGTGATCTTCAAGCAGCCAACAGGTTACTTGGTCGTGACTATGCAATCACTGGAGTGGTTGTGCGCGGCGATCAGATAGGTCGTACGATAGACTTCCCTACCGCAAATATCGATTTGCAACGTATAAAGCCTGCCCTGTATGGTATTTTTGCAGTCGATGTGGTGAGCTTAGATGACAATGGTAATGTGATCGCTGATGGTTTGACTGCGCTTGCCACCGACGGTCATACAGGTGTTGCCGGCTTGCGTCCACATAGTGTGTTCGGCACGGCTAATATTGGCAAAAGACCTTCTGTTGATAAAGGTGATGACTGGCGACTAGAAGTCCACTTTCCACAGTTGCAAGCTGATTTATACGGACTGAACTTACACGTACGTTTCCTACACTTCTTGCATGGTGAGCGTCGCTATGATGGATTAGAAGCATTAAAAGCCGGTATTCATCAAGACGTCGCAGACTTACTTGAGTGGCGCGACAAGCAAATTTAAAATTCAGTGTTACTCCAGACATAAAAAAACCCCGCGTTATTAAGACTATCGCGGGGTTTTTTATGTCTATAAGTCTTTATGCGTCAGGATGCAAACGAACATTTAACTCATCAATGGTTTCTACCCATGCGGCATCTTTTTGCCATTCTTCTTGCAGGAACATACGCTGATTATCTGTCCAAATGCTAGCCTCTGTCAGTTTTTCTTCGCTAGCTAGTTGGTTTTCTGCGATAAAATTATCGATTGCTTCATCAGAGCTGTCTAGGCCTAACTGAGCAAATAATTCATTCATACTGTATTCTGGTTCACCCAACATAACTTTCTCCTTAAATGATACGAATATGATCGTACTTATTGTTTAATGTGCTTGTTATTCAAATTGACATATTCATTGTAGCAAGCTTTATTTTAATAGCTGTTAATCAACGTTTATCTAACGTTATCAATTGTATTAACGGTAAACTGCTTTTATCCATTTAAGACAGTAAGCTAAATTGCTCTCATTTGCCTATTTCTTATAGACATAAAAAAAGCCCTCATATTTCAGAGGGCTTTTTTTACTACTTATCTTTACTACTTAAATCATAGCTTACTGGATAGCAGCTTAGATTTACGGTAGTAAATGTGCTACTGCATCACGCTCTTCACTAAGCTCTTGCTCAGTGGCAGCCATTTTCTCTTTCGAGAAATCTGATGATACATCAACGCCGTCTACGATAGACCAGTCGCCGTTAGTGCATGTGCATGGGAATGAGTAGATCAAACCTTCAGCAATACCGTATTCGCCGTTTGAGTAAACGCCCATAGATACCCAATCGTTTTCATCAGTACCTAATGCCCACGTACGCATGTGTGCGATAGCAGCGTTGGCAGCAGAAGCCGCAGATGATGCACCGCGAGCTTTAATGATCGCAGCACCGCGCTGTTGTACTTCTGGGATATAAGTAGCTTCGTACCATTCGCGATCAACTAAATCTAGCGCAGGCTTGCCGTTTACTGTACAAGCGGTTAGATCTGGATACTGAGTTGACGAATGGTTGCCCCAGATGATCATTTTTTTCACGTCATTTACAGTGCTGTCAGTCTTACCAGCCAACTGTGCCATAGCACGGTTGTGGTCTAGACGAGTCATTGCAGTGAAGTTGCGTGGATCAAGATCTGGTGCGTTACGTTGAGCGATAAGTGCATTGGTGTTGGCAGGGTTACCGACTACCAATACTTTTACATCACGGCTAGCGACTTCGTTCAATGCTTTACCTTGTGCTGAGAAAATCGCAGCGTTGGCTTCTAGCAAATCTTTACGCTCCATACCTGGGCCACGAGGACGTGCACCAACCAGTAAAGCATAATCGATATCTTTGAATGCGACATTAGCATCGTCAGTTTGGACAATACCAGCCAACAATGGGAATGCACAGTCTTCTAGTTCCATGACCACACCCTTTAGGGCGTCAAGAGCTGGCGTAATTTCAAGTAATTGCAAAATAACTGGCTGATCTTTACCTAGCATCTCGCCAGATGCAATACGAAATAGCATCGCGTAGCTGATATTACCAGCGGCACCAGTGACGGCAACACGTAAAGGCTGTTTCATTGACATTGAATACTCCCTAATTAATTATTAGATAATTCTAATGAACGATTATCATTTTAGATATCGACTTGTTTGCCGCATAGCAGCATGTATAAACCGAGAGCTAGTGTAGCATTTCATCGCAGTGACCGTCTAGATACAGTCATAGACCCGTCAGGGATTATATTGTTACATTTTATACGAGAGGAGTTCTATAGAGGCTAAGCGCTTATAGATAAAGCGCTAGATGGCTTTAGCACATGATAACTAAAGCATATTTTCACTGTGTTATACGTAGATATAATGGTCAAAATAGGCAATGTGCACCATCAAATTCGATTAAGTGAAATGAAAAACGGTATCGAAAAGGAAGTTTAAGCAGGTAACTAAGTAAAGACTATCGTCCACCTGAAATGATAAATTTACTGCCACAGCTGTCTACAACGTCATGACAAGTACCAAAGTCACTACCTTCATAACACACATGTATATCAGTAAGTATCGATTGGCGACGGCTACCTTCTTGACAGATGAGGTCCACGCTATTGGAAGACATACCACTATTGAGACGGGTCATTTGACTGATAAAACGTGATTTGGAAACGGTATAACTATTACCCGTATTTAACTCGTTCGGTAGTTTTAATCCACCTGCATAGTTAGTAATCTGTCGAAAGTAACTGCTGGCGCTAAGCGGACTACAAGCTCCATAACGTTGCCACGTTTGGCTACGTACCGTTGTGTCAGGCATGATGCGGTTGACGACTTTTAGTTGTAGCGGGGTAAGGCGTGGCTCACTACCACGACCGCAGCGTTCGCCATATCCCATATCTAGACCAGATACGGTTAACGAGTATCCTTCTAAACACTGACGCATACGTGCCCGCGTTGGCTGCATATTACATAATGCTGGGGTCATCTCAATCATCAATACGCGCTGACCAGTCTTAACCGTGTTAGCCGCCTGTGCTGGTAGCAGTACAACACCTTGTATAAGCAGTAAAGCGCCGAAGCTCATCGTTGCTTTAATACTACCTACACGGTGTTTGCTAGCCAACTCTGCACGCAATCGCATCATAGAGTTAGCAGCCTTGTTGCTCAGGTTTGTATCTGTCTTTGTATTTGCCTTCGATAAAAAGCATATCCGATTAGATAACGAATATTTGGTTTTTGGCGACGTAGACAGACTAAAATATTTTTTGATCATAGGACTGAAGGCAGTTAGTTAGCAATGATAAGACATAGGCTATAACTTAAATCATTAGACGCGATACATAAAACACGCATTGACCTAAGAACAAGACTGAAAAATAGGGTTTCCCATTAAGGCAATGGTAACAAAACGTTTTTTTTAATCTATAGCAAAAACGTAAACGTTGACGACATCGTCAGGAATCTCGATAAATGTTGATAAAGCACTGAAAGATAAAGACTGTAAAATTTGTCTTAGCTAGATGAGTGCTGCCTGAGCAAATCAGAGTTGATCAATTGACAAAGCAAATTAGCAGATAAAAATAAACCACTAACAATAAATCATTAGTGGTTTATCAAATGCAAGTTCAGTGATTAAAATCCAGCTGGCACCGTACCCATACGCTGAGTAATCGGCTGACCACGACCCAACAGACTGCTATAGATAGTGGCGTTTTCCATTACGTGTTTGACATAGTTACGTGTCTCAGGAAATGCAATCGACTCTACATATTGATCTGCGGCCAGTGAGCCATAAACTGGCTGCCAGCGTTTGGCGTTATTAGGACCAGCGTTATAGCCTGCGGTTGCCAATACTGGCTGATAATTGAGTTTGCCCAAGATATCACCCATATACCACGTACCATAGCGGATATTGGTATCACCGCTGTTAGCACGGCTCGCACTATAAGTCTCGCCTAGGTTACGAGCGATATATTTTGCGGTATCAGGCATGACTTGCATCAGTCCACTCGCGCCTACGTTTGAGCGCGCAGAAGATACGAAACGACTTTCTTGACGCATAATACCGTACGCCCATGCTGGATCAATACCTGCTGATTCACTATAACGTACGACTGCGCTTTGATGCGGCATCGGATGCGAAAGTGCTAAGCTATCCACTCTATCAGTATTATCAACCGCATAAATCGCTCGATCGAGCCAGCCCATATCATAGGCTTGACGAGCAGCGGCAATAATTAAATTGTCATCACGATTATCACGAGCTTGCTTCACCGCCCAGTTCCACTCGCGATTGGCATAAGCACGACTAGCTTCAGAGTTGTATAACGCAAACGCACGGGCAAAGTTGGCATCTTGCATGACGCGCGCGCGATCAGCGGTACTGACATTAGGCAAATTACTACCGCCTAAACGGCTAGCATCGAAACGCTGCCCTATTTTGTCTTTTGCCATCAGGCCATAGTAGTCATTACTTTTTGCTAAGTTCTGATACATTTTTTTAGACGTATTGCGCTTGCTACTATCGCTTGACTGCTCATACGCACGAGCTAGCCAATACTGCCACTGGGCTTCTTTTTGCGTTTCGCCATCCATTTTTGAGATAGCTTCTACCACATCATCCCAACGACCGAAGCGAATCGCTGCCATAGCATAATCTTCAGCTTCTTCAAAATTAAAGTCATTGTCCAAACTGTTGCGGAACCAATCGACTGCTTCAGCGTTAAAGCCGTCGTCAGTGTTGTGATTCATACGCTGTACGCCAAGCGTACGATAAGCATAGCGTCGTGTTTCGTCATTTAATAATCTAACGGAGCGCTGATTGTCCTGCTTGATATCAAAGTCTAACTGTAGCGCCGCCTCACGATAAGACTTGTCAGCCATACGGCCGATTGCATACATATATAGGTATTGATTGGTTTGGCTAGCAGGCTCACGACCAAAACGGCTAAAGAAAGAAGACGGATTTAGCTGAATTTCACTGAGCGCCGAATAAGCAATTGGCGTACCAAGGCGTGAGGACAATGCCATAATATCGCCTGTCTTGCCTTTACGTAGCATACGCTTGAGACGAGCCGCACGATCTTGATTACTAATCAGCGCGTTGTTGTTCATCTCCATCGCTAGCTGATCGCACAATGCTGGTTGCTTTTTAGTGGTTAGCCAAACATCAGATTTGGCTGCCATGGCACGCATAGTATCACCGCCATTATTAAACCCAAGCGCAACGGCACAGCGCTCACTGGCATCCGCATTGGTAATCAAATTGGCTACCTGTCTAACCGAGGCATAATCATTCGACCCTGCTTTGGTCTCTGCAAAATCAGCCACTAATTTCTCAGCCATAACCGTGTCTGGATACTGACGCACAAACTGCGAGACGGCCGCTGAACTCTGTGAATTGAGATCTAGATTCATACGCCAATAGGTCGGATACATCGCAAACAAGCCGCCACTCATGACTTGCTCATAGTTATAGAGCGCACTTACATCACCGCGATCTGCGGCGATAGCGGCTGCCATAAATGAGTCAATACTACTGTCTTGCTGATAATCTTGTTGATAGTTACTTTCTTGTTGGTAGCTTTCCTCATCGCCCCACGTCAACTCGGCACAAGCGACTTGTGACACGCCAAGGGCACTTACCGCTGTTGCCACGCTCAACGCGCTCAGCCGCAGCGTACCTACTGTGATTCGCTTTGACGCGTGTTTTTGACTGATAGACTCTTCATCCTTGATGCTATGCGCAACACGCAACTTTGTCATACTGACTCTCTTTATGATATCTCTACAAATATGTGAATAACGGTTCGCTAAGTACCGCCAAGGGTATAGCAATCATCATACTATACTCATTGTACTTTCAACTATCTCCTTTACCTTTTGTTAATAAATAGGACAGCACGGTGTAACATAGAAGTGATAACGAGCCGCAGTTTTTATGAATAGTAATATGAACGGCAGTAAATAATTGATACTGCTATGAATTATTTATCATATTGAGGAGCTATCGCTCGTGCTAATTTTTCACATTGGCACAGGGTTGTGATAAAATACGCCACCTGTTAATCGGCTACTCCGCTATATTTTTGGTCAATCATGGACTTATCCTTATGAGTGTTACTGTATTCAATCCCCGCATCGATGACGATGCTGTTGCTGAGACGACTGTCACCGCACGTGCTGTCACTGCACTCAAAGAAGCAAGTTCAGCCCAAGCACCCGTCGAAAAAGCAGCGACAAAAAAGGTCTTTGTCACGACTCAAGGCTGCCAGATGAATGTCTATGACTCTGGCAAAATGCTAGACGTGCTAGGCGATTCGCATGGTATGGAAGTGACTCATGATATCGATGAGGCCGATGTACTACTGATGAACACCTGCTCTATCCGCGAAAAAGCGCAAGAGAAAGTCTTTTCAGAATTGGGTCGCTGGCGCAAGCTAAAAGAAAAACGCCCTGACCTCGTCATTGGCGTTGGTGGTTGTGTGGCATCACAAGAAGGCGACAACATTCAAAAACGTGCGCCTTACGTCGATATGGTATTTGGCCCGCAAACCTTGCATCGCCTGCCAGAGCTGTATGATCAATCAAACGAACAACGTGAAATTGCGCCTAAAAATCGTATTGGTACAATTGATGTATCCTTCCCGAGTATCGAAAAGTTTGATTTCTTACCCGAGCCAAGAGTAGAAGGCTATAAAGCCTTTGTCTCTATCATGGAAGGCTGCTCAAAATATTGCTCATTCTGCGTGGTACCTTATACTCGCGGCGAAGAGTTATCCCGTCCACTTGATGACGTATTGGCAGAGATTGACAGCCTTGCCGCTCAAGGTATCCGTGAAATCAACTTATTGGGTCAAAACGTCAACGGCTATCGCGGCGAAAAAGACGATGGCAGTATTTGCCGTTTCGCTGAACTATTGCACTATGTCTCGCATGTCGACGGTGTTGAGCGTATTCGCTATACGACCAGCCATCCGCTAGAGTTCACTGATGACATCATTGATGCCTATGCACAATTGCCAGAGCTAGTATCGCACTTACATCTACCGGTTCAAAGTGGCTCAAATGCTATCTTAGCGGCGATGAAGCGCAACCATACAATCGACGTTTACATCAATCAGATTAATAAGCTAAAAGCCATTCGTCCAGATATTCACTTGTCAAGCGACTTTATTATTGGCTTCCCTGGTGAGACCGATCAAGACTTCCAAGATACCTTAAACTTGGCAAAAGAGTTGAACTTCGATCATTCTTACAGCTTTATCTACTCTAAGCGCCCAGGCACGCCAGCCGCTGAGTTGCCAGATGATGTAAGCTTCACCACCAAAAAAGCTCGCTTGGCTGAATTCCAGAAAGTCATCATTGACTCAACGCTTGCCAAAACGCATGAGATGGTCGGCACTACGACTCGCGTCTTGGTTGAACAAGTTGCCAACCGTCATCCTGATTGCTTAATCGGTACGGCAGATAACACTCGTACCGTTATGTTCCCTCATGATGTTGAGAAAATGGATGAACTGTTGGGTAAACTTGTGAGCGTACGTATTACTGATTTCGTCAGCCCGCACATGGTAAAAGGTGAGCTAATCGAAGTATTGGCATAGTGGTTAAGATAACAATGGTTAAGTTATAAGCTTGAATAAAAAAGCCGCTCACTATAATAGCGAACGGCTTTTTTGTGCGTGAATATTAATCATCATTACTCTGATAACCAATCCGTCTTCCGTAACTGTTGCTTGGTCTCGCGGCGACGTTTTTTTCGGACGATATCGATATCTTCCTTTTCGTGAATACCACCTTTTCTTAATAGTGGATCCAATGCCAAATAGTTGCGCGGCTTGACTGTGCCTAGCGAGTGTTGCGCACTAGCCTCAGCCTGCTGCTCTAACTGTCGTTCAATCTGTTTGGCCTTTTTTAAGGTTTGTTTTAAGCTCATATTGTTACCTATATTTTAATCTATCTAAATCTATTTTATATATTCGAGTGACCCCATAGTGAGACCACGATTAGGAAATCGAGCGCAAATAGTACACTTAGTACATTTAGCTCGATTGACACCGTCGTGGCCCGCTTGGTTTTACTCGTTAGCCTTTAATACACATGACCTGCTTCAGCGTATGCACCACCTCAACCAAATCCGTTTGATTGGCCATCACTTCATCGATGTCTTTATACGCTCCGGGTATTTCATCGATTACGCCTTTATCTTTACGACACTCGACGCCATCCGTCTGCGCTTTTAGCTCATCGATAGTGAACGCTCGCATAGCTTTACCACGGCTCATCTGTCGTCCTGCCCCATGTGAGCAAGAACAAAACGACTCTGCCGCGCCTAGACCACGTACGATAAAAGACTTTGCGCCCATAGAGCCTGGAATAATACCAAGCTCACCTGCATAAGCACTGATCGCACCTTTACGCGTCACATAGACTTGCTCACCGAAATGCACCTCTTCATTGACATAATTATGATGACAATTGATGGCTTCTTTGGTCAGCTGAAATCGTGGTAATCCCGCTTGTGGCGACTGCAAGGACTTAATCACCAAACGCATCATCTCGCGGCGGTTCTCTAACGCGTAGTCCTGCGCCCAGCCCACTGCTTCGACATAATCAGCAAAACTATCAGACCCTTCGGCAAAGTAAGACAAATCTTGATCTGGCACATGACCGAAGCGCGATTGACGTTCTTTTTTGGCAAGGTTAATAAAGTACTGACCGATACAATTACCGATGCCGCGACTGCCAGAATGCAGCATGACCCAGACATCATTGTTCTCATCCAAGCACAGCTCAATGAAATGATTGCCACCGCCGAGTGTTCCTAACTGCTTCGCCCAAGTACGCTCAAAACCTTTAAGCATTTTGAGCAAGCCCGGATGCTTATCGGTAATTGGCTTTAGGCGTTTGCCTAATGGATCAAGTGTGGAGTTCTTCGCTTGGATTTGCTTGTGCATGTTGAAGCCGACTGGCACTTGTTGTTCAACGATCGATCGTAACGACCGTAAGCTATCAGGCAGATCGCTCGCCGTTAGGGACAAACGTACTGCGTTCATACCGCAGCCAATGTCTACCCCAACTGCGGCAGGAATGATGGCTGACTTGGTCGGAATCACGCTACCGACTGTCGCGCCTTTGCCAACGTGCACATCGGGCATCACTGCAATATGCGAGTGTACAAACTCTAGCTGGGCTAAATTGCGTAACTGCTGCATCGCACCTTGCTCGATATCAGAGGTGTAAATCTTGACAGGTACGCCATGTTTACTATTTTTATTTAATACTAATTGAATGCTCATTATTTATTTCTTCCACTTTTTTTATTTTTAAAGCCATACATTTTTTATCATTACCAGTTTTTACAATTTTTAGATATAGTCAGTCCAAAATAGAAAAGGTACAATGCTTTTAAACCAAGCAAAGAGAAATATAAAAGATGACCTACTCAGCAGATTTTCGAGCACAAGTTATCAAAAACATTGAGCAAAAAGACATGAGCATCCGTCAGGCCTGTATTTTTTATAATATCAGCAAGAGTACACTACAGCGCTGGCTTATAGACCCAAGCATCCAAACGACCAGAGTCAAAACGCCAAGCAGTATACCCAATGAAGCTCTTCTACAAGACGTTAATCAATACCCAGATGACTATCTATATGAGCGAGCTCGTCGTTTAAACTGTAGTAAATCAGGTATTGGCTATGCCTTAAAAAGATTAAATATCAGCCAAAAAAAAGACCTTAGCACATCCAAAAGCGTGTTCAATAAAAAGAGCGGTATATAAGAATAAGCTTGATCATTTTAAGCAGCAAGGCTATCCCGTTGTCTATATGGATGAGAGTGGCTTTGAGGCTGAAACTATTCGTCCTTATGGCTATGCACCGATAGGTAAACCTTGTATTGATAGCTACAATTGGCAAGCTAAAAAACGTACCAATGTCATCGGTGCTCTGTATGAAAAGATGCTTTTTGCGCTTGATTACTTTGAGAAAAACATCAATGGCGATATATTCTATGACTGGTGCAAATACAGGCTCATTCCAAGCCTTAAAACTAAATGCGTAATCGTTATGGATAATGCAGCCTTTCATAAGCGCGTTCAAAAGCTGCTTAACAGGCATGGTCACAGGCTATTATTCTTACCTCCTTATAGTCCTGACTTAAATCCCATCGAGAAAAAGTGGGCTCAAGTGAAGTTTTTACGCCAAGGTTGGATGGAGAATAATCTACCTAAACTATTTCATAATATGGGTTGTACTTCTTTTATTTTGGATTGACTATATTACTTATCTATCTCAATTAAACGAAACGTTTAATAAGAAATGAAATTAATAAATTATAAAATCTAGGCAATGAAAAACCGTATTCTTATTAATTAAAAAATTAATAAGAATTCATGGTTAATTTATTATAGACATTTTAAAGAAAGATAATATAGATCAGAACCGTCGGCCACAGCGTAAATATTATACGCATAGAAAAGCTTTAGCTAAATCATAGCCTGAGTCGCTTTATTAGCAATAACGGTAAAGAAAAATGTTAGGCAAACAGATAACAGCATGCGTAATATGGCTTAGCGCAATCGCAGAGCAAATTTGGCACAGTACACTTAGAAAAGAGATAGCGCAAGTAGATACAGAAAGCTATTCGTTGATATCGATAGATGGGATATCACTCAATAGCTTATATAAAAATTTAGCCAAACCTTTTCGAAGGTGTCATTGCTGTCATGTGGTTTACACATTTAATCTTTAAAAACGTCTTGGTAGTTATATAGGACACGATGATTCCTCCATAGGTTGTGGCTAATGTCAGGGCGACAATAGCAGATTAATTGAAACGATTTATCGCTTATGAAAAACAAGCCATATAAATCAATGAGCCAATAATAACGATTTAAAAATTAAAGTCAATAATTAATTTGGCTTGTATAGAAAATAATTTAATAAACGTGTGTTTAGTTAATCACTTTAATTTGAAATCTTATCGGTAGTTTTTATACCATAAAACTATTTATCACTTCAGCCAATAAGGCGGTAGCGATAATTATAAATATCACCCCACAACCACGATTGAGCCACGCTAAGCGATTACCCACATCGAGCCAACTTGCTAGCTTTTTGCCACCTAGCGTATATACGATTTGCCAAATCGTTTCACTCAAAAACAAGCCGATGGTCAGTAGGACATATTGTGGCCATAGTGGCGCGCTAAAATTGATAAATTTAGGGAAAAATGCCGCAAAGAACAAGATAGCTTTCGGATTAGATAATGACACCCAAACACCAGTACGAAACAAGGTCATGTTGCTCGGCGCTATTTTAGTAGCAGCACTAGAAAGCGAACGCGGCTGCGGTGTACTAGGTACGCCGTCAGTGGCAGCATAGTCTGCTGCTACCTCGGCACTCAACTCTTTAGCATCGCTCATCAAGCTACTGTCGCCAGCATCGCGCCAAGAGCTGATACCCAAATAGATTAAGTATACTGCACCTACGGCTTTAATGATTGTCAGTAGCCACGGTGACTGACGACTGATTACATCCAATCCAAGCAGTGTCGATAGCAGTAATACAAACAAGCCAAGGCTCAGACCTGCCAGCGTCCATAAGGTTCGTTTGACGCCATAGTTCATGCCATACTGAAATGCCAGCAACATATTAGGACCAGGGGTCGCTGAGATAAAAAACGTACTTGCGAAAAACACTGCAAACAGATGCCAAGACATCAATCCACCCCTACTTTGTCATGTGTAAATGGTTCTAATATGAAAGGCTATACGACTTAAATATGCGACTAAAAAATAAACACCGCCATTCAGACGGTGTCACTTATACCTATATGTCAAAAAAGTCTCGAAAAAATTCTCAAAGGAACGATACGCATCCTTCTGAAGAATTATGACTACGTGGACGGCTGAGTCGTACAGCTATCTAATAGCTTCTTTAAAAACGCATCACAGCGTTCAATTTCGCTAAGCTCCACATACTCATCCGCTTTGTGCGCCTGTTCAATACTACCAGGGCCGCAGATAATCGTTGGGATACCTGCATTGGTAAACTGACCGCCTTCAGTCGCGTAAGCCACTTTATGACGCTCATCATCTCCTGTCAGCGCAGCGATTAGTGATTGCAACTCAGCACTATCGTCATCTGTCATTGCTGGGACGCTTTCTTCTTGCATCAGCTCAATGCCAGTTTCTGGCGCGCGCGCTTGCATTTGCGCATTTAGCTCAGCGATTTTTACCTGAATAGGCGCTAGTATATCGTCTTGCGTCATGTGCGGCAGGTTACGATAGTCAAAAGTAAACTCGCATAGGTTGGGTACGATGTTGGTCGCTGTACCACCATGTATGGTACCTACTGACAATGTCGAATAAGGCACTGTAAATAATGCATCCCCGTCTTCTAAAGTGTCATCACGAGCGCTCAGCTCTTCAGCAAGCGTATCTACATAGCCGACCAATCTGCTAGCGTAGCTAATAGCATTGACACCTTGTGCAATTAATGAAGAATGCGCCGACTTGCCATGTACACGGCAACGATAAACTGCGATGCCTTTGTGTGCAACCACCATAGCCATATTGGTCGGCTCACCGACGATACAATAATCAGGCGTGATACCGCGTGCTTTTAGGTCTGCCAAAATCAATGGCGCACCCAAACAGCCAACCTCTTCATCGAACGACAATGCCAAATGCAATGGACGACGTAGCTGACCACTGTTCGATAACTGCACGGCTTGCGGCAATACCGTTAGCGCACAAGCGATAAAGCCCTTCATATCACACGCACCGCGACCATATAGCTTATCACCACGTATCGTCGCCGTAAACGGCTCTGAAGACCACGCTTGTCCATCGACAGGTACAACGTCGGTATGGCCTGATAAGACCAGACCGTTATTAATAATATCAGCGTTTTCACCAGCTGGTACGGTCACAAACAAGTTAGCTTTAGTCTCAGCTTCATTAAAGGTCAAATCTACCGTCAAACCCAACTGCTCACAATAAGACTTTACATCATTAATCAAAGCCAAATTAGAGTGGCGACTGACCGTATCAAAGGCGATAAGACGTGTTAGCCAATCGAGACTCTGAGTAGGATGCTCGACACTTTTCAGCTGGACATCGCTGCTACTGCTAACGTTATCGCTATTACTGACGTTGTCGCTATTACTACTATTATTTTGGATCATAAAATATCCTTACTACAATTTTCAGAACTATGATGTGTCAGAGCTGCCTTACGATGGATTGTTATGATTCATCACATCAACCACTGGCGGCATTGGTTTTGGTAGCTTGCCTTCTGCCTGTAGCTCTTTGGTTGTTTTGGCATCGATAGACAAACCAGCGATGAGCGCGATATCTTTGACAGCCTTGCGTTTACGCGTGGCAAAGCTTACGGGTACCATACGAGCAAATTCATAGATATAAAGATAAGACTCTTCGCCGCCTTCAAAATCTTCATCATCTTCGAGACGAATTGCGCCAATCTTAGCCAAATCAGATAGCATCTCGTTTTCTTCACTGGTCAAACCACAATCGGTAATACCAAAACCGGTCATAAAACCGTTTGCCCACTGTTTCAACGCCATCACGCGCTCGTATAAATCATGTTCATCATCTGGGATGAGCGGCATATACGCGTAGGCATCATCTTTGTCTTTTAGCTGAAACACAATGTCTTCCGCTTCTTCTGTCAGCAAGGTCAATGCAGGCTCTGGTAATGGGGCAAAGCTGAGCTCCTCAAACACCTTAGCCCAAGTTGCTTCATCAGGCGCATTACAAGCCGTCATAAGCCCTGTCATCATGCCATGCACTTCGCTGATAGACACGTCAGTCCAATCATCAAACGCAGTCAGCCAAGTATTCCAGCCAGAGATATTATCATTCATAATAGATGTCCTAGTAATTGATTACTGCTCATAAAATAAAAATAGTCGCGATAAAATGTCATGGACAAATCATCGATAAATAAAAGTGAAAAGACAAAGCCTGATGCTTGTAATTACTTTGTTGATATAGATATTATGCGGTCACCTATGGCATTATTAAATGCAGCGAACAAAATTCATTCACGCTTACTTGTTAAGGATAAAAACTGACTATGTATGATCAACTTAGAATATTAGAAAAAATGGTACTCGACATCAAAAAACAGTATCAGCTTGTCAGTGCTGAACTTAGCAGCTTAAAACAACACCCTGTTACTGATTCAAAAGAATTTGCCGCTCTAAAAACCAAATTAGATAACAGTCATAACGAACGTGACGGTGCCAAAAAACAACTGAACGATCTCGACAAGCGCTATCAAAGTCTTGCAGAAGCGCACCATATGATCGGTGAAGAACAAGACAAACTGCAAAAACAGATCAGCCAATTACAACAACAAAACAGTGAGCTGCAACAACACAATAACGAGCTAAAGCAGCAGTATAGCGATATCAAACAACAAAACAGTGAGCTGCAAAAGAAGAACCAATTGGCAGCCGAGCGTACGCAAGTCGTATTACAGCGCCTAACTCGTATCGATCAAGCAGAAGGCTAACGTTTACTTGTAACAGATAGCAAAGACGTACTGCTTATTCAACTGCCAAATGCTATTTGTAAAATCTGATATCACTCATTTCACTGACCAGACATTGTAGGATTTATCATGACCGATGACCAAAGCAAATCGATAGAAAAACAACTAAAAAATACTCAAGCGCCAAGTGTGCCAGTAACAAGCGCGCCAGTACCAGCGCAAAAAACGACACCAGCAGCATCAAATATATCAAGCGCCATGGCACAATCTAATACCAAAACACCTAAAGCGCCAGAACCACAAATTAAAAAAGTTGATATTGCGATTGCTGGGGTTACTTATCCAATCTTTTGTCCAGTACATGAGCAAGAAGAGCTACTGTCAGCGGTTTCATATATCAACAACTATGCGCTCGATCTAAAAAGAGATGCGCCAAGCCTAAGTCAAGAAAGCATACTGGTACTGTGCTGCTTAAACCTATATGAAAAAATCCATGCCAATCAAAGAAGTGATGAAGATCGTTTGCAGAAAGACAAACAGTCTGAGGCATTGCTCAATAAAATTATGAAGGATGCTCATTCTATTCTGTAGATGCATCGTATTGTATTAAACATATAAGCGCCTAGTTAATAAAGTTAGGCGCTTTTTTTGGTCAATCATTTATCTATTTATGTATAAGGCGTGTAGGTCTTGCCTGCATGAAAGTCTGCTTGATGCTCATAATTGCAAAAGAATAACTCTTGGTTCGCTTCAATATTGCCATCGGTAGCTGTACTTGGTTTGGTTTCGAGTACACCGCGATATTCAGCCAAGCTGTTGCCACAAAAATTACACTGACGCGGTGTGGTCACATCTCCTTCTTTTGGCATCATACTTTTAGGTGCGCGCGGGTACATAAACTTATAAAAAGCCCACATTGAAGCCCAAATAATAAGGATGACAATAATAACAGCAAACACAGCAGTGCTCCTTCGATTAAGGGTAAACGCGAGAAATAACGAAATCTACTAAATAAGATTATTTAATACGTTTTGATAGCATAAATTTTACCGTCAATAATAGCGATAATACAATGCTTTTACCGTTTAATTGCTGATTGCACTAATTGACTGGTTATATCTAACGGATAACTGTATGAGTAAACCAGTCAACTTCATAACAAAAAACCTGGCCATGATAAGCCAGGTTTTTTATCAAAAGTAACCGTCAATTTAAAACAACAATCAGGTTAAAGTAACTATCAGGTTTTAGCAGGGTTACAGCTGTAGCTCACTGATATCAGCTACCGTCAAGAACAAGGCACGAACCTGCTTTAGCAATGCCAAGCGATTGTTTTTAAGCGCAGCATCTTCACTGTTGACCATTACTTGATCAAAGAACTGGGTCAGCGGCTCATCTAAGCTAGCCAGCGTTTGCAATACTTGGGTATAGTCCGCTTGCTCCAGCAATGGTTGTACCACTGTCTGTGCTTGCTGCACATTTGCATATAAGTTTTGCTCAGCAGGTTCAGACAGTAGTGCCTCATCGACTGTATCAGCCACGCTCACTTCTGACTTGGCCAATATATTAGCAACACGTTTGTTTGAATCAGCCAACATCGACGCTTGTGATAGCTCGCTAAATGCTTGCACTGCACGGATACGCTGATCAAAATCAAGCGGCATATGTGGGTTAATCGCTTGCACTGCTTGAATCGTATCGACGCTAACGCCCTGCTCTGTATACATCGCACGGTAGCGCGAGTTTAGGAATGCCATGACTTGGGTAAAAGTATCGCTAATACTCAAATCCATAGTCTTTTCTTCATTGATAAGCTTTGTTGCGTTCTGTCTGCCATAGTTTTTAATAGCTTCTTCGACAAGTGCTACCAAATTAATCGATAACTGCTTTTCGATTAAAATACGCAAGATGCCAATAGCAGAACGACGTAAGCTAAACGGATCCTTTGAACCCGTCGGTGCTTGATCAATCGCAAAAATACCAACCAATGTATCCAAACGATCCGCTAAGGCTAAGCAAATGCCAATCGGTGTCTGTGGTAATACATCGCCACTGAATTTCGGCAGATACTGCTCTTCTAAACTGGCTGCGACCGCTTCAGGCTCATCATTTAGACGCGCATAATAAGTACCTGCAATACCTTGTAATTCAGGGTACTCGCCGACGAGCGAGCTGGCCAAATCCGCTTTAGACAAAATACCTGCACGTACGGTTTCATCGACATTGATATCGTGACCCTGCTGCTGCATCAACGTGGCGATGAATGCAGCTAGCTTGGCTATACGCTCAGACTTCTCCCAAATCGTACCCAATTTATCTTGGAATACGCGATTTTTTAGGCTTTCTGTGAGTGCAAACAACGGCTGCTTTTGATCTTGTAAAAAGAAAAACTCTGCATCAGCCAAACGTGGACGCACGACTTTTTCATTACCTTCAATAATCTGGTTAGGATCTTTTGATTCAATATTGGTAATAAAAATGAAATACGGCTGCAATTTGCCAGTCTTATCCGTCAAGCAAAAATACTTTTGATCCGCTTGCATGGTCGAGATAAGCGCTTCTTGCGGTACTTGTAAAAAGCGCGCTTCAAAGCTTGCGCGTAGCGCAATTGGAAAATCGACCAATGCGGTGACTTCGTCCAACAAATCCTGCGGTACGATGGCATCAGAATTAACTTCATCTGCCAAAGCTTTAACTTGGTTTTTGATCAGCATTTGACGCTTATCAAAATCTGCTACTACTTTTAGACCATTTAGTAATTCTTCATAATCATTAGCATGAGCAATATTGTGATAATCAGGGCTGTGGAAGCGATGACCACGTGTTTGTGTACCAGTCTGATGACCTTGGATAGTGGCATCAATGACAGTATCATCCTGCATCAATACCGCCCACTGTACTGGACGCACAAACTCGTTACGGCTATCGCCTGAACGCATACGTTTGGCTATCGGCAAATTATCTAGCGCGGTCTGAAAAATAGCAGGCAGTAACTCAGTGGTCGCTTGGCCACGGATAGTCTGCTCAAAACCGACATAGTCACCTTTGTCGGTATTAATCGTCGTAAGCTCGCTGGCTTCAATACCCAAACCTTTGGCAAAACCCATGGCCGCACGCGTTGGGTTGCCCTCTGCATCGAACGCCGCTTTAATCGCTGGTCCGCGTTTTTGCTCAGTACGATCAGGCTGCTTATCGCTAATACCTTGAATCTGAATTGCCAAACGGCGCGGAGCAGCAAAGGCTTTGATGCTATCAAAGGTAATATCTGCTGCCGTCAATTGCTCGGTAACACTGGCTTGTAGCGCATCACGTAATGGTTTTAGGCTCTTTGGAGGTAGCTCTTCACACCCCAGTTCAAATAGAATAGTACTCATGGGATGCTCCTATTTATCGTTAGTAGATTGGTTAGTGTCAGTAGTTTCTTTTGTTATGCCGTCTGCTGCTAAGCTGTCCTTTGACACATCTTCTTTTGGCAAATACTTATCAAGCGCGGCTTGGCGATGTTCTTCATCAGCCAACGGGAAGCCCAATTTGGCACGAGCTTCGACATAACCAAAGGCAACCTTACGAGCAAGCGTACGCACACGCAGGATAAAACGCTGACGCTCAGTCACTGAAATAGCGCCGCGTGCATCAAGTAAGTTAAACGCGTGAGATGCTTTTAACACCATCTCATAAGCTGGCAATGGTAATCCTGCATCGACCAATTTGTCGGCTTGTTGCTCATAAAAATCAAACATCTCGCCCATCATCGGCACATCAGCGTGCTCAAAGTTGTAGGTAGACTGCTCGACTTCGTTTTGATGAAAAACATCGCCATAAGTGACACGGCCAAACTCACCATCTGCCCAGACCAAATCATAAACGCTATCAACGCCCTGTACATACATGGCCAAACGCTCAAGTCCGTAAGTGATTTCGCCAGTGACTGGGAAGCACTCGATACCACCGACTTGCTGGAAGTACGTGAACTGCGTGACTTCCATACCGTTTAGCCAAATCTCCCAACCAAGTCCCCACGCACCAAGCGTTGGCGATTCCCAGTTGTCTTCTACAAAGCGCACGTCATGCACCAATGGATCAATACCAATGGCTCGTAGTGAGTCCAAATACAGCTCTTGGATGTTCGGTGGATTTGGCTTTAGCACGACTTGGAACTGATAATAATGCTGCAGGCGGTTCGGGTTATCACCATAGCGCCCGTCAGTAGGACGACGTGATGGCTGTACATAAGCCGCATTCCAACGCTCAGGACCTAACGAGCGCAAAAACGTCGCGGTATGAAAAGTACCTGCACCGACTTCCATGTCGTAGGGCTGTAATACAACGCAGCCTTTATCGGCCCAATAATTTTGCAAAGTTAAGATTAAATCTTGAAAAGTCATCGGTTGAGAGTCTTTATCTTGTATCATCGGGGTTATCGCTTGGGATGTCATAGTTTCGGTTTTCATAGTAAAGCCACTGTGAAATGAGTATTATTAAATAAATCTCTGATAGCGCACGCGCGACCTATTCGGCAACGACTCTATCTGCCTGCTCACCTTACTAAAAATTGACTATTTTATCCATATTTACATCAACTAAATTTGCATAGTGGGCACAAAACCTCGGTTGTATAGCGTATTTTCAGGCAAATCATCATGGAAGTAGTACTAATACAATAAATAAAAAAATACCCAAATGCGCTAGCATTCGGGCAGGAGGAAAATTGTGTCTTGGGCATCCTGATTGGTCAGGCTTTTTATTTTTTGAAGGTTTACTGTTTTTAGCAATTACGTCTAACTTAAATTTGGCTCTTTAACTGGTTCAGAAAACCTAATTTTAAAAAAGCTAATTTTAAAAATAACTATCAGACTCCTATTATTGATAAGACTGACTATTGGCTTTTGGCATAATTATCCATAGGATGATATAAATTAAAATGCCTGGTACTGCTGCGCTTAACGATGAGATGATGACAAATAATACTCTCACCCATGTTGGCGACCAGCCAGCATATTCTGCAATGCCACTCATCACACCTGCTATCATGCGATTGTTTGGTGAGCGATGTAATTTTGCTAACTTAGCCAAATCAAATACCTCTCTATTTTCTATTCTTGTTTATTTTTTTATTCTATTTTTCTAACAATCTTACATATTTAGCTAAAACATTAGCTTGCTTTGCTAACTTACGAATCAGTATATCAATAATTCAGGATTTATCTGTTGAAGGTATAGCAGTACTTTGTGAGTTTATGCTACTCAAGCTTACCCTAATCTGTCATAACACCATGCAAGCCCCTGATTTTAAATAGTTATTTCAAAATATTTCAAAATCATCTTTGTTGCTATAACCTTGCAATCTCGCTTCACGTATTTTGTTATTTTTAATTTAATCAAAGAGATAAGCTTGCTTTATAACGCTAAAATCGAGTCAAACTTTTGATAGTCTGAATAATCTTTTAGCTAACCAAGTTTACTCGATTAAAAGAATCCTCAATTAAAAAACGTGCAATTCCGTGTACGTGCGATATACCTTATTTTTACAATAACCCACCTGCAAATCATCCAAAACCTTTATACCATGCTGATAAGCAACTCAGATTTCAGATATTCTATGATGAAAGTTAGAACACTGCTCAACTATTAGATAAGAATACCTTTACGAAGAAGATTAAAAGTAAGGAACGTGTTTGGTATTACGATTCTTAATAGATTGCTGATTTGGATCTTGATAGATATCTAGTTTGGATCATTCAACTTAGACAGCATTAGCCGTATTTTTGGAATAGAGATGGAACACTGAGATTAAAATAAAAAAATAATAAGGATAACTATGTACGACACTGGATTGATGATTGGACATTTCGAGCCCCTGCACTTAGGGCAGATGCGCAGCATATTGGATGCAGCAGGACAAGCCAAAACCTTACATATCGTTATTATGGCGCATCCATCGCCACATCCTGATTTTACCATTACCCTACAAGACAAAGCGCGTTGGCTACAGATGGCCTGTGCCGATTTGCCATTTATTCACATTCATACTACTCATGAGATAGAGCTACCGCTACACGAACATCTGTATAGTGCCAGTGATGATGTCAGTATCGATGTCGCTGCTAGTAATGCTAAATTGCAACGCTTAATGAATGCATTATCGCTATCAGCAGAGACTGTATTGTTTATGGCGGACAACCATCCGCTCACTCGCAATGACATACAAGAGCAGCTGCTTTTGCCAGTCGTTACTACGCCGCTACAGCTCGAATTTGACTCTTATGAGATTGCGCGTGATCCAGTTGCCCATTGGTCAGCACTTCATCCGCAAGCCCGCGCCGACTACACCAAGACTGTCGCTATCGTCGGCGGTGAAAGCTCAGGTAAGACAACGCTGGTACATAAGCTTGCCAATTATTATGGTGCCAGCTTTGCCCTAGAAATGGGGCGTCTGTATGTCGGTACGGATTTGGGCGGTAGCGAGGTTGGATTACAGTACAGTGATTATGGCCCTATTTGTCTTGATCATGCTGAGGCAATCCGAGAAGCCAAAGCCCGTGCGACTGCCCCTATCACCATCGTTGATACTGACTTTGTCACTACGCAAGCATTTTGTGAAGAGTATGAGGGTCGTACGCATCCCTTTGTGGCTGCTTGTATTGATGAGTTTCGTTTAGACCACACCATTATGTTAGATAACAATACGCCATGGGTTGATGATGGTATGCGATCTTTGGGTACGCCTGAAGCGCGTGGACGCTTTGAGCAGCGCTTGATAGATATTTTTGCGCGTCACGATATTACACCGCATATGATTGATCAGCCTGACTATGATGCTCGCTACCAGCAAGCATTATTATTGATTGATCAATATATCTATGGCAAAAAATCATAAACTGTACTGAGCATATTTATAATAATTTATTCACTAGCACACGTTATTTAACTAGCATATGGTAGTTAGCACTATATTGGTATCAGTATTTACTTTAGGGGAAAAGCGATGCGTATTCAGCTATTGGACAACATCACCGGAAAATGGGCGATGCAATGGATTATCATTTGGTTTATTTGCGGTGTCATTGCCTTATCCGCAGGTTTTTGGCTCACGACAGACCATACCACGCTTGATTGGTTTTATTTAGCGGTCTCATTTATTGGTTTGGTTTGCGTGGTCTCGCTATCATTCCGCAAAAACGTCATGGGCAATGGCTTTGGTATGGGAGCAACGGCTGGCGAAGTCATCGTGCAAGCAACGTCTGGCGCAGTTGGTTTGATGCTTGCTCCATTATTTAACTTTTTTACCCATGTTTATGGTATTTTTTATTGGTCGAAGCACACCGATCCTGATGGCGACATGATACCTAAATCAGCAAGCAAAGCTGTCTGGTTAATCACCGCGGCATTTATTATCATTGGTCTTGCCCTTTTTCCCACGATAAATGATTTGCTAGCAAGCTACGGCTATGCGGTCGTAGAGGATGATAGTAGTCTTTTTTTGGGATTTATCTCTTTCTTTTGGATTAATGTGATTGCCTTTGTGCTTTCTATTACCGCTCAGGCAGCTATGATTCTGCGTTATTCATTTAACTGGTGGTTGTGGATTATCGTCAACTTTGTCTGGCTCATCGTGAACCTTATGTCTGGCAACTATATCTTTGCTATTCAGACTATGGTGTATCAAGTAAACGCCTTTATCGGCCTTTATGAGTGGCATCGCAGCGAGCAAGGATAATGTGTCTCTTATAGAAAAACCCCTTGGGAGTTTGAATAAAATCTTGCTGATATAGCATCAATAGTACGAGTGAAATTGACTGTGCGGTCTATCAGATAATATGGTAGACAGGCACAATTAGTGCTACAACTGATATTAACAATCATCTTCGCATTTAGCTTAGTAGCGAGTCCATTAGCTAGTATCAGTTACTTATCTTATTTACTAACAGGGAGGTTAGTATGTCTCGTCAACCAAAAATGTCTAAACGTACGCTAGAGCAATGGCTTAGTGAGTACTCTGTCAGTCACCAAAACTTGGTCAATAAAAAAATCCATTGGCTATGTGTGCCAACTATCTTTGTCAGCCTGTTAGGTATGGGCATGTCATTATCTGTGTGGTTTACCTTGGTGCTTAGCGCATTAGTATTACTGTTTTATATGCGTTTATCTACGCCACTGTTTTTAGCGATGGGGATGTTTATTCTTATCTGTCTGTCAGTGATAGCAGCGATGCCATGGGGCTTTAAAGCATGGGCAGCGGTATTTATCGTTGCGTGGATTGGCCAGTTCATTGGTCATAAAATCGAAGGCAAAAAACCTTCTTTCTTTAAGGATTTACAGTTTTTATTAATCGGTCCAGCATGGGTGGCTAATAGTTTGATGCAACGCAAATAGTCGTCAATCTCTGCGTAATCTCTGTAAGAACGTAGATTAGCTTTAGGCTACTCAACAACCTCTACAATTCTCACCCTCAACAAAAGAATATCATCAATAAAAAAACGCCACCCAGAGATTACTGAGTGGCGCTTTTTGTTTTACGTAAGCTTTTGGGGCTATTAAGATTTTAGGGCTATATAGAACAGACTCCCCTATCCTACGCACCAAACACTTTCATACGCTCTTCGACTGGCTTAAATGCTTTTTCGCCCGCTGGCTGCTCAATCGTTCCAAATACCAATTGTGCATTTAGCGTCCAGTCTTTGTCGATATCCCAAGCGCTAGCTACTTTTTGATCGATTACTGGGTTGTAGTGCTGTAAGTTTGCGCCAACATCGATACTGGCTAGTGCCGTCCAGATAACATACTGATGCATGGCGCTGGTTTGACTTGCCCAAATTGGGAAGTTGTCAGCATATAGTGGCGCGGCTTCTTGCATGCCTCTGACGACTGCTTGATCTTCAAAAAACAGTACCGTACCAGCACCATTACGGAAACCATTGACACGCTCTTTGGTCGATTTGAACTTCTCTTCATCACCAACGATTTCACGTAACGTATCTTCGGTCATGTCCCACAATTTACGATGGTCATCGCCGAACAATACAACGATACGTGTCGATTGCGAGTTAAACGATGATGGCGTGTGCAAAATAGCATGCTCAACTATTTTCACGATTTCGTCGTTAGCTACTGGCAGTTTGTTGCTTAGCGCATAGATAGAACGACGTTTTTCTGCTAGCTGCTGTAATGTTGTTAAATCTGACATAGTGTTTCTCCATGTTGTTAGTAAAATAGTTATTAATAAAAATAATTTTTAGCGTTAATGGTTATTGATATAAGTGCTTTAATTGATAAAGAGCTTTGTTCTTGACTACATAAATAGCGGTACTTCCATCACTAGCACACGGCTAGCTACCGTTGCGTCCATCATAAAGCTCTGAATATCCCAAATGCAAAGGCCGTCACGAATAGACAGGACTTGGCCATCTATCACGACTTCACCACTGATGACAAATACGTAGACACCGTTGTTAGAGTCATTTAACTGATAAGTTTGCGATATACCTTCGTCAAAACCACCCATGCTAAACCAAGCATCTTGATGAATCCAAACACCTGCATCATCGGCATTAGGTGACAGCACTTGGCTAAGCTCGTTAGGTCGCATTATATCGCCCATATGTACCTGCTGATAACGCGGTGCGACATCCATTTTGTTTGGTATCACCCAAATCTGCAAAAACCTCACAGCCTCTGCATCGTCACCATTCATTTCACTATGGGTAATGCCTGTACCCGCTGACATCACTTGAATTTCACCAGTCTCTATGACGCCCTCGTTACCGATACTATCGCCATGAGCGAGCTTGCCGGATAGAGGAATACTGATAATTTCCATGTTACGGTGCGAGTGATTGCCAAACCCCTGACCGCCAATGACAAAATCATCATTAATAACGCGTAAGGCACCAAATCCCATACGCTCAGGATTATGATAATTGGCAAAGCTAAAGGTATGTCTGCTTTTAAGCCAGCCATGATTGGCATCGCCACGTGAGTCTGCTGCATGATAGATTGTTTTCATAATTCGTCCTTAGCTATCAACAGATTAATCCTCTATATACTTATTATCGATTAATCTATTTAAACAATGGGCTTATTATAATTATTAATTCTACATAGATAAACAACGCTAAATGCAATTAACTATTCTGTTTTGTAGAACAATCGGAGCAGTTCTAACGTAACATAGATTTTTTACATATATTAGCATAGCTAACTGTATATAAATTACTTTAAGTTATGCTTATATAAAAAACTGTCTGCTGTTGAAATTTCCTGTGAAAATGTACATGACGCTCTTTATTTGAAACTACCCCTTTATGATTGTTCTTCGTAAACGTATAAGAGGTAGATCAGCTACTGATTGTTTATCGCTTACTGTCTATTGAGTAAACACCCGCACCATGAGCAAAAATCATCAAAAACCCACCTGCGATCGAAATGTTTTTCATAAATGAGATCATCTGTGATTCATCAGTCCAGAACTGATGAAAAATAATAGCTGACACGATGCTAAACCCAGCAAACAAGAAAGCGATTGGGCGAGCTTTATAACCTAGCAAGATAGCAATACCACCTAGTACCTCAAACGCGATTACCAATGGTAATAACATACCAGGCACACCTACTGATTCCATATAGCCTTGAGTAGTCGCATAATCTGTGATTTTACCAATGCCTGCAAAGATGAAAATGACTGATAATAATAGACGACCAAGCGGTGCGCTAAATTGCTGTAACTTGTCCATAATAATGCTCCAAAAGTGTGTTTAATCATGTCTCTAAGTAGAGAATAGCGCGATTATAGGCGTTGACTAGCATGGGATAAACAGCAATAATCACAAGTATAAGTTCTTGGTGTAAGAACAATCATGAGGCATCGATAATGGGTCAATTAGAAGACATGGCGATGTTTGTACGCATTGTTGAGGCAGGTAGTATTACCAAGGCTGCTGAGCAGTTAAATATTGCAAAATCAGCCGTCAGTCGCCGACTTAAAGAATTGGAAGAGCGTTTAGGCAGTCAATTAATTAGCCGTACTACCCGCCAATCTAAATTGACGCAGGCTGGTGAGCAATATTATCAGCAAGTGAACAATATCTTGCGTGCGGTTGACGCTGTCAATGAGCATGCTACTGACGCTCCTATGCGTATTGAAGGTACGCTAAAAATGACAGCGCCGTTGTCCTTTGGACTCATGCATCTGAACGATGTAATTGATAAATACGCCAATAAGCATCCCAATCTGAGATTTGATCTGGATTTTTCTGACCGACGTATCGATTTGATTGAAGAAGGCTATGAATTGGCCATTCGAATCGGAGAGCTACAAGATTCTAGCTATCAAGCAAAAAAGTTGGCATTGATTCGTTGTGTGATTTGCGCCAGTCCCAATTATTTGGCAAAAATGGGCACGCCTGAGACGCTAGACGATTTAGACAACCATGCGCTGTTGCAATACAGTCTCGGTCAAACCAATAGTATAAACTTGGTGGATACTGAAGGCAGAAGTCATCATCGTACGATAGATGCCAAAATCAAAGCCACCAATGGTGAGTTCTTAGTGGATTTGGCAGTTAAAGGACATGGCATTACCTTTGTGCCGACTTTTATCGCTTATAAAAAATTGGCACTTGGCGAGCTTGTACCTGTCTTCCAACACTATCAATTGCCAACCCTAACTGCTTATGCTGTTTATCCAAAGAATCGTTTTTTGTCGCAGCGTTGTCGTTACTTGATTGATTTTATTGCCGAGCAATTCGGTGACAATCCGTACTGGGATCAGTATTAGTCAATATTCTTATTATCCATAACGATATCAATTGCTATTGATTTTGGGTCGCCGTCCCTTCTTTAACCCGACTAATCGTCAGCCCCGTAAACCCGAATAGCAGCGTCAATAGCAATGACAAATAACAGAAGAACGCATAAGGCAAGTAGTCTAATACCGGCACCCCTAGCGCCTGACTGATAAATACCCCGCAGACACTCCAAGGCACCAGCGGATTAATCACCGTTCCTGCATCCTCAATCGTCCGAGATAAATTCTTAGGATGTAAGTGTAAGCGCTCAAACGTTGAACGAAATGCCGTACCTGATAATAGAATACTCAAATACTGCTCACCGATTAGTACGTTAATGCTTAGTGCCGACATCGCTGCCGCAAATATCGCTCGTCCTGAAGTAGTCAATGTGTCCTTAATACCAGATAGCAGTGCAGGCAGAATCCCCAGTGCCGTCAATAGACCACCTAAGCTTAATGCCAGTATCACAATCGCCTGGGTAAAGAACATACTCTGTACACCGCCGCGCGACAGCATACCACCTACCTCACCTAGCTCTAATGACTCAGCAGGGGCATAGCCTGCAAACAGATAACCACCCAATTGTCCAAAGCTTGGTGAACTGTGTACATAAGTAATGATAAGTGCCACTGCTATAGTACAGATAATCGTATAAATCGCATTAACCCGAAACAGTGCCAATCCGACTAATACCACAAACGGCAGTACCGAATACCCATGTACCAGACCACTGTCTATGAGCTGACCTTGCAATATCGTCACTTGACTCAAATCAGCACTGGTCGTCTGTCCTGAGAACATCCAAAACAAGATAACCGTCAATATCCATGCAGGGACTGTCGTATACATCATATTGCGAATGTGCTCAAACAGATCGATACCAACGACAGAGGACGCAATAGTACAAGTATCAGATAATGGTGACATCTTATCACCGAAGAACGCCCCTGACACCACAGCCCCCGCTGCTATCGCCACATTGGCATCAAAGGCGTTACTCATACTAATAAAGGCCACGCCCAAAGTCGCTGCAGTCGTCAAACTACTACCCAATGCAATACCGATAATAGAGGTCAAGATAAAGGCAGAGATATAGTAGTACTCAGGTGAGATCAGCTGAAAGCCTACATACATCAGTGTAGGTATTGCTCCTGACATCATCAGAGCCGCCACCATCAGTCCAATAAAGAAGAACAAATAGATGGCACCAATACCACGCATGACACCTGAGGCCATTTGCGCTTGCATGTCATCAAAGCTGAGTCCTTTATACATACCGATAGCCAGTAGTACACAGATAGCTAAGATAAGAGACAGGTGCGGTACCCAGCCAAAGCCAATCATGGTGATGCCCATGATACCGATGACGATGGCAGATATGATAAAGGCGAGTTTGGCACTGATTAATGTGAGGGGTTTTGGTGGCATTGGATGCCCTTATGTTGCTATAGGTTTAGTTTGCTCAGGTATTCGGGGGTACGCATCTATTCTTCAATATTGATAATCTCTGTCTTGCTGATAGTTAGCTTTAGTTTTTGATTTCTATGTTTTCGCTATTAGCTGACTTAGGACAGATTTTACACATAAAAAAAAGCCTCACTGTGAAGTGAGGCTTTTTGCGCTTTTTCAAGCCATATTTGGAGCGGGAAAAGAGATTCGAACTCTCGACCCCAACCTTGGCAAGGTTATGCTCTACCACTGAGCTATTCCCGCTTAGTATCAATCCGTAGCGTTGTTAACAACCACTCCGTCTCGATAGGCTGGCTATTTTAGCAAATATTCTGTGGGTGTCAACACCTTTTTTAGAATTTATTTCTAATATTTTTAGCTAAATGCCCTTTTTATCGGATAAATCAACATAAGCAATTGATTTAAAAACAGGAATTAATTTTGATAATATAAAAAATATTTCACATTAATTATAGAACCTTAAGTCTGGGCTTTACTTCCTTTAGCTTTATAACGGTCATAAGACAATCGATAAAGTGAAAACTCACTATTTGCACTCTAATAAAAGGATATCGCACTTACAATCATACGCTTTATTGTTACTTTTCCTATCTTGGTTTTAGGTGGTTAACATTATTATACTTATGTCCAATGGCAGTTAAGGTAAACTTTTACTGTTTAAGCGGATGAATAAGCACTACTAAAAGATCAATAAACACGGCTCCCACATCTGCTGCACTATTTTTTAACTTGTTTGACTTTACGTTTTTCCATCTTATAGAGAGGATATTTTATGAAGAAGTTATTAACCACGACAGTGATGGCCGCTTCATTGTCAGCACTGACCTTAACTGGTTGTACCAGCACTACCAATTCTGGCGCAGTTGGTGTTGATCGTCAGCAGTTGCTATTAGTGTCTAGTGAGCAAATATTGGCGCTATCTGCTCAAAGCTATGCCAAAACAATACAAGACGCAAAATCAAAAGGTGTGCTAGATACCAATACCGCTCAGCTAAACCGCTTAAAAAATATTGCCAACCGTCTAGTCGGTCAAGTTGGTGTCTACCGCGCAGATGCAGCGAAGTGGCAATGGGAAGTACACACCATCAAGTCTAATGATCTAAATGCATTTGTAGTGCCGGGTGGTAAGATTATGTTTTATTCAGGCATCATCGATCGTCTGAACCTTACTGATGATGAGATTGCTGCCATCATGGGTCATGAAATCTCTCATGCACTACGTGAGCATTCACGCGAGCGTCTGTCACGCGAGTATGCGACTCAAACTGGTATCGGTCTGGCTGCTAGTATATTTGGCCTATCGCAAGGACAGGCTGAGTTAGCTGGTACTGCTGGTAATTTAGGCTTGAGCCTACCCCACAGCCGCACCCAAGAAAGCGAAGCCGATCAGATCGGTCTTGAGCTGATGGCACGTGCAGGTTATAACCCTCAGGCTGCTGTTACGCTTTGGCAAAAAATGCAAAAAGCAAGCCAAGGTGAGCCACCACAATTCCTCAGTACTCACCCAACGAGCAGCAGCCGTATCGCAGAGTTACAGTCATTGATGCCAAAAGTTACGCCTCTATATCAACAGTCGCGCCGCTAATAAGTAGATAATTAGTTACTCCTACGCTTTAGCAGTGCATGTTTAGATATCATAGAAGCAAAGTACAGCCAAAGCGTTGTGCTTTGCTTTTTTAATTATAGCTATACATGACAGGTTTTATAATTGACAAGTATTGCAGTTGATAAGCATTGTAATGGGCAGGATTTGCAATTGTTCGATTTGGCAATCGCACTTATTGTGTCTGTTATAATGTCGATAAATATTATTTGAAGATTGTCCAATCAAATTGCACAAAATATATTGAAGGATTGTTATGAGTACTACACCTACTGCCGACGCACTTCATGCCGAACTACAGGCGCTTGCGCCGCAGCATATCGAACTGATCAATGAGTCGATGTCTCATGCTGGTTACTTTGAAGGTAAAGAAAGCCACTTTAAGCTCACTATCGTTAGCGATGCATTTGAAGGCAAACGACTGGTCGGGCGTCATCAGCTGATATACGGCTTAGTTACGCCTTTACTTACTTCACAAGGCGGCCAAGTACATGCCCTCGCTATCCATGCCTATACTCCGACAGAATGGCAAGGTCAAAGCCCTGCGAGTCCATTATGTGCTGGTCAAAACAAATAGCCGACTATGTTTGAATCGCAACTACATATTTTAGATTAGCCTATATACTGCAGTTTTAGAGGGAGCAATATTCAATGAAACACCTACATATGCTGATGGCAGCGCTGACTGTTGCGCTATTTTTATATCAAAGCTACTTAGTACTCAGCGCAGACCGCCGCGCACCACGTGTGGTCAAAATAGCCACGCATATTATCTATGCCCTGCTTATCCTGTCAGGTGCGATGATGCTAATGCAATTGATGGGTGCCAATGCTCCTGTACAGTGGGTGTTTGCCAAAATCATCTTACTTATCGCGGCTATTAGCTCAAGTATTAAAGCGTTTAAAGTTGATGCGACACCAGTGCAAAGAAAAACAGGTATTCTTATCGCTGCCGTTGCTTATATCGGGATCGTGATACTTGCCTTTGCTAAGCCCGCAAACTTATTTTAATAAGCGATTTGCTTTATTAATAAGCAACCGTTTTAGAAAGCTGTCGGTGTGTTGATGATATGATGCGAAAATTTTTCATCATCGATGGATTTTCAATATCTTAATTGCGCTATTTTTGCTATCTTAAATAGATATAAATACAATCACTTAGCCTACTGGAGCCATTATGAAAACGTTTACGACAGCGACACTACTAGCTGGTATTTTTGCGCTCTCAGGCTGTGCCTCTACTGGTAACATCACCCCACAATATGTACCGCCAAGTACTTATCAAAATTATAATTGCCAAGCACTTGGCCAAGAGTACACTCGCGTCAACCGCTATGTCGAAGCGGCTCGTAACGAGCAATCTACCCTATCGGCATCAGGCGTCGGTGTTGGCGTCTCTGCTGGACGCTGGGGTATCTCGCCGAATATCAGCTTTGGTCTAGGCAAGAGCAACAATACCAAAGCACGTGATGCAAAATTATCGCGTCTCTACGGTGAGCGTGATGCAATTGTCCAGTCAGCACGCATTCAGCGTTGCAGTTTTGCCAATGGCATCAAGATTTATGGTGAGTAAGCTTAAGAAAATGCAAGGCTATCTGAACGACTAAGATAGTGTATGACACCGTAAAATAGTACATGACACCATAAAGTAGTACATGAAATAGCAAAAAAGCCAATATGCAGATCGCGTATTGGCTTTTTTACTGCTACGGTTTTTTATAAGAAAACATGAGCTTTTAGATAGATAGCTTGGAGAAAAAGTAATCTAGCCTGACTAATACTACGACTGTAAGCTTTGCACCCATTGGATGATTTGATGACTTGGTAGCGCGCCTGATTGTCGAGCGACTTCCTGACCATTTCTAAAAGCAACCATCGTTGGCAAGCTGCGAATATTATAAGGAGCGGCTGCCTGCTCGTATTTATCCGTTTGTACCTTTGCAAAGACCACCTGCGGTAATTGGCTAGCAGCGCTCTTGAACTCTGGCGCCATCATGATGCAAGGCTGACACCAGCTCGCCCAAAAATCTACGATAGTCAGTACATCGTTCTTTTGGATAACCTTATTGGCTGTTTGCGCATTTAGCTCATGTGGACTGGCAGTCAATAATGGCTGGCCACATTTACCGCACTTTGGCGCAGCGCTTAGTCGTGCAGCAGGCACACGGTTGGTTGCTTGGCAATGTGGGCATACTAGATGAAAACTTTGCTCACTCATTATTTAATTCCTATTCTAATTATTTTGTTATTTCAAATACTGTTCATGAACGCTCTTATCTAAAGGCTATTTACGTTGCTTGCTGTAGTTATAGCTGTAGTCGTCGTTGCGTTGATTGATTACATGAATAATTTTAGCATAGTTAATTGGGCTTATCCTTTATGCGAGTTGCTGTGCCACACCGCTATACACATAGCTCATCGGCCGTGGACCGGGCAAATACGCTTCGCTCAACTCATCAATAGCAAAACCACCTTCTCTAATAAGCGCCGGAATATCGCGATTTAAATGACACCCACCTGCTATAGGCTTCCAAAAAGGCGTCAATCGATGCTGCCAACGCTCAACAGAAGAATCTGGTGCCAGTCCGTGCTCACAAAATAGTAAGCGACCGCTAGGTCTTAGCACGCGCGCCATTTCTCGGAGCGCGGCTACTGGGTCATCAATACTGCACAAGGTAAAAGTCATTACAATCGTATCAAATTGATCTGTATCAGCATGAATACCTTGTACATCGACAGCTATCACTTCAACCGGAATGCCAATGTCAGCTGCACGCTCACGAGCCAGCGACTGCATCTGAGCTGCTGGATCCACACCGATAATAGAAGAGACTTTATTAGCATCGTAAAACTGCAAATTCAAACCGCTGCCAATGCCAATCTCCAACACCTTACCGAGCGCTTGCGGAACAATTTTGGAACGTGCTTTCATGACATTGCCCGTACTACAGGCAATATCTATCATCTTTGGCAACACATAGCGCTCGTAAGGGTTCATTGTTCTCTCCAGTTATTGCCGCCTTTAGCGCTTGCAGTTGGTCATACACAGTATCTAAAAACGGACAGTCTACAGGTTAGCATTCTTATAGATATCAATCATACGATACTTACGTAGAGCTGCATCGGGTAATGATTTTCATTTATTAAACTGTTTAACTTATCCACCGAGGACATTGATCGGAACTTTTAGATAGCGTGTACCATTGTCTTCTGGCTCGGGGAAATGTCCTGCATCGATATTGATTTGTACAGCGGGAATTATGAGGCGAGGCATATCTAGAGTCGCATCACGGCGCTCACGCATTTGTACAAACTCTGCTTCGTTTATACTGTCTTTAACATGGATATTCTCTAGTTTTTGCGCGGCTACTGTTGTCGTTGGGCAGTGCTGACGACCTTTGCTCGGATAATCATGACACAGATACATGACCGTATCTTCAGGAAGTGCTAGCAGCTTTTGAATAGATTGATAAAGCGTTTTGGCATCGCCACCAGGGAAATCGCAGCGTGCTGTACCGACATCAGGTGCAAACAACGTATCCCCAACGAATACCACTGTTTTCTCATCATCAGCGGCTAGATAGGCCATATCTGCACGCGTATGACCGGGTACATACATCGCAGTGATAGTAATGTTGCCAAGCTCTAAGGTCTCGCCTTCGTCTGTCAAAATATCAAATTGGCTGGCATCAGTGCTGAAACTGGTGTCAAAGTTAAAAATTTGCTTAAAGATTTTTTGTACTTCGGTGATATGCTGACCGATGACTAACTGTCCGCCAAGGCTTTCTTTTACATGGATGGCCGCTGATAAATGATCTGCATGCGCATGAGTTTCAATAATGTACTTGAGCGCCCAATCTTGCTCACGTACAAACTCAATCACTTCATCGACACTGCTGGTATTGGTTCGGCCTGACTTAGCATCGAAGTTCAATACAGGATCGACAATAGCACATAATTTTTGCTCAGTATCAGCAAGTACGTGGGTATAGGTTTCTGTATCGCTATCTAAAAAAGAATGAACTTGCATGGCGGCCTCTTTGATTATTTATACATAAGTTATTTATACATATTTTGGACATAGGGATTTTTATCTTTAATTAACCCTTAAGTATGATATTCAGTCGTATATAATGCGTTCCTACGACTTATCTGATGCCACCAATATAACAACCACCATACAATTTATCAATTTATATAATGTAATTAATGATAACTTGCTATGTGGCGTGATATCATTGATAATCAACTATATATTGCTCAAAAAATCATGGCATTTGTTACCATCTAATGTAAGGAATTTGTTCTGACTACTTCTATTTCAGCCGAAGGTACACCTACTCGCAGTACCACTGACGATGGGTCATCTGATACTGCAGATTTAGTACCTGCCGATCTTGCCAAGCAAATGCAGCAAGCATCGCTACAAGCCAGCCAACTACTAAAGTCGCTATCGCACCCTGATCGCCTACTTCTTCTCTGTCAATTGACCCAAGGTGAATATTGCGTCGGTGAGCTGGAGGATTTGGTCGGGGTTGGACAGCCGAGCTTATCGCAGCAATTGGGTATATTGCGCAAAGACGAGCTGGTCGCCACACGCCGCGAAGGTAAGCAAATTTACTATAGTATCGCAAGCGAGGATGCGCTAGCTGTACTCGATCTGCTGTATCAACGTTTTTGTGCCAAAGCAGAATAACGCCGCCCTCGCCTAATTATTTATACTATCTACTGTGGTGATTGATATGTCCTCTATCGTCGCTCGTCTGATTCCAGCTTGGCTGCGTCAATACCAGCTCTCAGCGTTGCCGACTGATCTCGTCGCAGGCATAGTGGTGGGCGTGTTGGTCATACCGCAGAGCCTAGGTTACGCGGTATTGGCAGGACTGCCACCTGTCTATGGCCTATATGCAGCGATCGTACCTGTCCTCGTTTATGCTTGGCTCGGCTCTAGCAATGTACAAGCCGTAGGACCCGTTGCCATTACCGCTATCATGACCGCCAGTGGTCTACTGCCTTATGCTGAGCAAGGCACTGAACAGTACGCACTGATGGCCAGTCTATTGGCACTGATGGTAGGTGCACTGCTATGGATTGCAGGACGGTTAAAACTTGGCTGGATCGTGCAGTTTATCAGTCGCGGCGTGTCCGCAGGGTTTGTAAGCGGTGCAGCAGTCCTTATATTTGTCAGTCAGCTCAAATATCTGACCGACATTCCGGTCACTGGCAATAGTTTGATTGGATATTTATCCACCATGCAGCGCTATGCCAGCCAGCTGCATCTATTGACCTTAGCTATTGGTGTGACCGCATTTACGCTATTGGTTGCCAATCGCTATGCAAGTGAGTGGATATGGCAGACGTGGCTATCATCGTCATATGCCAAATGGGCAGAGCGCTTATTCCCGCTTATTTTACTTGGCATCGCTATCGTACTCAGTATGGCACTGCATTGGAGCACACATGGTGTGGCGACCATCGGTCGTATTCCACAAGGGCTACCGAGCTTTACGTTACCGCATATCTCTGATCTACAAGAGGCGCTAAAGCTATTGCCGACAGCAGGGTTGATGGCACTAATCGTATTTGTGTCGAGCAGCTCAGTTGCCAGTACCTATGCTCGCTTGCGTGGTGAGAGCTTTGATGCCAATCGTGAGCTGACTGGACTTGGGCTGGCCAATCTGTCTGGTGGACTGTTCCAAAGTTTTGCGGTTGCGGGTGGCTTTTCGCGTACGGCTATCAATGCCGACTCAGGTGCGAAGACACCACTTGCCAGTCTCGTTACCGTACTGGTAATGATTGCCGCGCTCATAGCCTTTAGCAATGCACTTGCCCCACTACCCTATGCACTACTGGGCGCAACCATCATGGCCTCCATCATTGGCCTGATAGATATTGCGACGTTGAAATCTGCATGGCAGCGCGATCGCTTAGATTGTGCTAGCTTTTTAGCAGCGTTCGTCGGTGTTCTGATATTTGGTCTAAACACAGGGCTGGTCATTGGTCTAATGGTGTCATTCGCCAGTCTTATCTGGCAGTCAAGTAAGCCTCACGTAGCTGTCGTTGGACAGTTGGGCGGTACAGGACATTTTCGTAATATCAATCGCCATGACGTCGTAACTTTTGACGACTTATTGATGTTACGTATCGATGAGAGTTTGTTCTTTGGTAATAGTGAATCCGTACATCGACGTATCCTCAATGCCATGCAGCAATATCCCGATGCCAATGAAATCATATTGATTATGGCCGCTGTCAATCACATAGATTTGACCGCTCAAGAAATGCTTTGTACCTTAAACCACGAGTTGGCGTTACAGAATAAGCGCTTACATTTTAGCTTTATCAAAGGTCCTGTGATGGACATCATCGGTCACACCCCATTGATTAGCGAGCTATCAGGACAAGTCTATCTAAGCACCTTAGATGCTGTCGATGCGTTAAAATAATCTATAGTTTGACCACAACAAAGTTGCTGCTACATTAATTTCACTCAACCTCAATTACTATTCTCGCCTACAACACAATATCGCTATGATAGCGCCTGTGTTATGCTAGACGCACTAAATAGGGAATCAATTAACCTAGAAATCGGCCTAAAAAATGCTGATTTATAGTCCTTTGATATTCTTAGCCCAACCCTCAATAATAAATATACTTTAACAAATATAACTGAACCTATTTTATGACCGATGATTTAACGATTTATAAGCAAATATACCCAAGCCAATGCGTTAAGATTGCTGAGCTTGGTTATCGCTCAGTGCTTAATATTCGCCCAGATGCCGAGATTGAAACACAGCCTAATAGCTGCGATTTGGCAACGGCTACCGAACAGGCAAACCTAGCGTATCAACATCTACCGTTTGATGATGAGCGCCTAAGTATGCTGACGGTCGAGCAGTTTGCCGATTTCTATCACTCAATGCCCAAACCTATATTGATGTTTTGCGGTACTGGGGCACGTGCCAAGCTACTGTACCAAAGCGCATTGATGCAAGGCCTGTTATAACAACCATCGCTCGAACTAACACGTTTTATAAACCCAACAACACCAATAAAAAAAGGAGCTCTTATGAGCCATGAAGTTAGCTTTACCGGACAAATCACGCCTGACCAAGTGCCTATGATTGCCGAAAATGGTTTCAAAACCATTATCAATAACCGTCCTGATGGTGAAGAGCCAAATCAGCCAACCAGTGCCGAAATCGAAGCAGCAGCCAAAGAAGCTGGTCTTGCTTATAAAGAGATTTCTTTTGCAGGTAATGAGCTAAATCAAACTCACGTCGAAACGTTTGCAGATTTCTTTAATCAAGCTGAGCAGCCAATGCTGATTTTTTGCCGCACGGGTAACCGCTCAAACGGTATCTATGAAGCAGCCAAGCAAATGGATTTACTAGACGACTAGTGCAGCATAAGTAGACTAGAAAGTTAGCGTATTTAGCCCACAGAATCTTGTGGGCTTTTTACTGTGCGTATCATTATGCTCAAAGTGTCATTAGCCACAAACAACCCAATCACTACCTAGTCACTGCCTAATCACCTCCCGATAGCTTCCAACAACTTCGACCAACCTCGATAGTCACGACAAGTGGGTTACTATACGAGCGTAATACCGCTATTATCATTTGATAGGCTTGATCTAGCTTGGTGGTTAAGACACCTCATTAGCTAGACGATTAAATACCTAAACACATGGAATGTGAGCAGCTATATGGTGACAAGGTTGCCCCGCTGCTATTTACTTTCAAAACGCCATCTTGATATGGTATTTTAGTTTCACAAGGAATGTTTGATGAATAATACCGCGCTAGCATTACTGCCACTAGCCCTTGCCTACATTATGTTCACTCTAGGAGCAGGGCTAAAACTGAGTGATTTTAAGGTCATTGCCAAATATCCAAAAGCGTTCTTTGTTGGCTTAATCAATCAAGTTGTGTTGGTACCGTTGGTTGCGCTAGCAGTCGTGTTAGTAACGGCTCCGCCACCAGCGATTGCTTTTGGGATTATGCTGATTAGTTTTTGCCCCGGCGGCGTCACTAGCAACATGCTGACCTACTATGCCAAAGGAAATGTCGCGCTCTCTATCGCGTTGACTGGTGTGGTCAGCATATTGTCGGTAATTACGCTGCCCATTCTAATTACGTTGGCTTTTGATCATTTTATGAAAGATCAGGCGAACTCTATTAGCGCGATAAAGATTGGCCTAGTCATGTTCTTATTGACCACATTGCCCGTATCTCTTGGTATGCTTGCTCGCCACAAATTTACTGACTTTATGGTACGTCGCAGCAGTCTTCTAAACGGCTTGGCTAGCGTGTTTTTTGTACTAATTGTCTTTGCTGCTATTGCCTCTAACTGGCAACTACTACAATCACAATTCACTCAAATTGGTTTAGAGCTGATCTTTATCATTGCTATTTTATTCGCTATTAGCATCTCGATCTCTAGAGTCCTAAAGCTTAGCTGGTTTGATACTAAAACCATCTCGATAGAAACCAGTATCCAAAATAGTACGACGGCTATTACCTTAGCGCCTATCATCATGGGCGTGAGCACACTGCCTGTTATTGCGCTGCCTGCTGCTTTGTACGGTGTGCTGATGTATGTCGTTGCGCTGCCCGTTATTTTCCTAATCAAAAACAAGAACTGATTGTAGTAAGTACGAGAAATAAAAAGCGTCCTTCTAAATAGGTGCCCGTCTAAATATTAGATAGGCGTTTTCTTGAAATAGGATTTAAATGATAAAAATATAGCTCGGTTTATAGACTGGTCAATACTCAAGATTGAGTACATAATAAAATGCTACTGTTATCGCTTAATAGGACTCTATGATGGAAAAACCGTTATTAATTATTGGGAATAGAAACTACTCATCTTGGTCGCTACGAGCATGGCTATTGCTCAAAGCGTTCAATGTTGATTTTGATGAGCAGCTTGTTGAGTTGTTTCATCCATCAGCACGTCCAACGCTCGAAACGCATTCACCAACGGGTAAAGTGCCTATTTTAGTCTATGGTGAAAAAGATAATAAAGTAACCGTTTGGGACACCTTAGCGATTGCGATGCATGTTAATGAGTACTTTACGGATATTGATATTTGGACAGGCACTGATAAACCTAACACTGAAACACGAAATAATAATCAAAGTAGAATAAATAGCGCCTATTGCCAAAGCATCGTAGCTGAGATGCATTCGGGATTGACAGGTATTCGTAATGAAATGCCGATGAATATACGAGCAACGGCTAAGATACAGCCAAGTAGTGCTTGCTTAGCAGATATCACTCGTATCGAAGACATCTTTGACGATTGTTTAAAAGGTCGCTCAGCAGACAGTTTCTTATTCGGAGATTTCACAGCAGCCGATGTGTTTTTTGCTCCAGTGGTGCTGCGATTACAGACTTATGCTGATGCGTCCAATATTGCTTTGCAGCCAATGACCAAGCAGTATTGCCAAACTATGCTAAATCATCCACACATACAGGCGTGGCAACAATCAGCACTGACAGAAACTCGAATTATTGAAGAAGACGAAGCAGGCGAGATCATGTCGATAGCTGGCGTATTGGCGAATAACCATTCATTTTAGGCATAAATAATATCTTACATAAAAAAACCACTTCTGCTTAGCTAAAGTGGTTTTTTCTTTCATGAGAAATAAAGCGTACGAGTACTACTGTTTTTGATCTAACGCTTCTTTTACCGCTTTTTTGCCCCATGCGCTCAGATCGAGATCCAATTTTTCATACTCTTGTGCATCAAATAACGGCTCTTTAACCCCTGATCTTAACTGACTTGCAAAGTCGTCAAGTAGACGCTTAGCTCGTGGAAATAACATTATCAAGGCCAATAAGTTTGCTAGCGCTAGCACGCCCATCAACGGATCAGCGAAGAAGAACACTGCGGTTGCTGCAGGAGCCACTGCGCCCAAGAATAATACCGCAATCACAACAACTCGCAAAACCAGAGTCGCCATTTTGATATTCTTTTTGACCAAGAAATTAATGGCATTTTCACCCATATAATAGTTATACATGATAGAGCTTAGGGCAAATAGCAATATCGATATGGTCAGGATATACTGTGCCCAATCCCCAAGCTGGGTCGTGAGCGCTTGCTGTGCCAGTACAATACCATCGACTTCAGCACCTGGTTGATACACGCCGCTCAGTAAAATCATAAATGCGGTGGCACTACATACGATTATCGTATCAATAAATACAGATAATGACTGCGAGATACCTTGACTCACAGGATGAGTGGCATAAGCGGTGGCAGCAATATTAGGCGCAGAACCTAGACCTGCTTCATTAGAGAATAAACCACGCTTCATACCTTGCTCAATCGCCACACCAATACCACCGCCCACGACAGACTCAATACCAAATGCATTTTTAACAATCATTACCATCAACGTAGGCAGCTCTGTGACATTGAGCAATATAACAACAAGTGCCATACCAATATAGATTAATGCCATAACAGGAATGACAACGTCAGCTACTTTTGCAATGCGCTGAATACCGCCAAAGACAATAAATCCACCTGCAATTACCAGTACTACACCCGTTATCCAGCGGTCAATCCCAAAGCTTTCAAGCGCTGAGCCTGCTACCGTATTGCCTTGGAACGCGATAAACCCAATAGAGAAAGACAGTAGTAAAGCAATAGCATAAATGACGGCAAGCCAGCGATAGTCTTTACCTAACCCATGTAAAATATAGGTCGCAGGGCCACCGCGAAAGTTACCATCATTGTCTCTACGCTTGTAAAGCTGGGCTAAGCTACATTCGACAATACTGGTCATCATGCCAATTAAGGCCACAACCCACATCCAGAATACCGCTCCCGGTCCTCCTAAAGAGATGGCAACAGCAACGCCAGCAATGTTACCGCCGCCCACACGTCCACCGATAGAAACGAGCAACGCCTGACGAGCAGAAATTCCGTCGTCTCCTACTTCATCCGTTTTGAACACACGGAACATACGTTTAAAATATTTAAACTGAGCGAACCTACCTACGATGGTAAACAATAAACCAAAAATAATTAGCATAGGCACGAGCGCCCAGCCCCACGTTAGATCCCCGACTAGGGCAAAAAAAGCTTCAATGTATTCCATGCCTATTTTCCTTATAGTTCATGACGCTATGATAGGTTTTATTGCATACATTATTGCATCAACAACACGAGTTTGTAATGCAAATGTCGAATTTGTAACGTAAATACTGATATTTTCTGAGTGAAATCGCGTTATTTGTTTACTTAAGAGTCCATTTTCTAATTATCAGGATTTTTTTATATAGACGTATTTATGCGATAGCACAAAAAAACCACCTCAACCGAGGTGGCTTTTTATACTGAAACTAAACCGAACAGCTTACTGCATGACCAAGTATTCAAACGCTGACAATGCCGCTTTACTACCTTCACCCATCGCAATGTTAATTTGCTTAAATGGTACGGTGGTTACGTCACCACAAGCAAAGATACCTTTACGATCTGTACGGCAGCGCTCATCGATTTCGATCTCACCAAAGCGGTTTAGATCAACGAAGCCTTTGATGAACCCAGTGTTTGGTACTAAACCAATCTGTACAAACACCCCTGATAAATCACGCTCATGAGTCTCACCTGTGCTGCGATCTTGGTAGACGATAGACGATACTTTGCCATCAGTCGCTTTGATCTCTTGTGTCGCTGCACCGGTAATGAACTCAATGTTGGTTTTCTCTTTAGCTTTATTGATCAGTACTTGGTCAGCTTTTAACTCATCAGCGAACTCGAGTACAGTAACGTGATTGACGATACCTGCCAAATCTAAGGCTGCCTCAACGCCTGAGTTACCACCACCGATCACTGAGATGTCTTTACCTTTGAAGAATGGGCCGTCGCAATGCGCACAGAAAGCCACACCTTTACCAATGTTTTCTTCTTCGCCTGGTACGCCAAGCTTACGCCACTGGGCACCTGTCGCCAAGATAATACTACGAGTCTCGAACGTCTCACCAGTATTTAGATGGATACTGTAGTTCTCTTCTTCAGTCTCGCCGATTTCTTTAACGCTCACATGCTCTTTTAGCGTGATATTATATTCGGCCAAGTGCTTAACAAAGTTGGTCGATAAATCTGTACCATTGGTTAGCGGCACTGAAATCAAGTTCTCAATGTCTTGCGTGTCTTTGACCTGTCCACCGATACGATCAGCGACCATCGTGACTTTTAAGCCTTTACGCGCTGTATAAATGGCTGCAGCCACACCTGCAGGGCCAGCACCGATGATAGTGACGTCTTGCTGCTCTAATTGCTCAGCATCGTCTTCTACTTCTGACAGTAAATCAGGGAACTGCTCTTGCAATTTTCCAATCAATTTAGCAGTGTCGATTAGACCATTAGCAAATGGCTTACCATTCAAAAATACAGCTGGTACACCTTGAATTTTATTCGCTTCTACTTGCTCTTGAAACAATGCACCATCGATCATCTCGTTGCTGATACCATCGTTTAATAGCGCAAACTGGTTCAATGCCTGAACGACTTCTGGGCAGCTATGGCATGACAATGACACGTAGGTCTGGAACTGTAATGGCTTATTAAAGCGCTTAACTAACTTTTGGATACCTTCATCCAACTTTAGCGTATGGCCACCCGCTTGCAAAATCGCCAAAATCAATGACGTAAACTCATGACCACCTGGGATACCGCTGAATACGATACCAGTATCGTTTGATTCGCCATCAATGTGACTGACTACTTTAAAACTAATCGCACTAGGCAAACTATCGTCAGTTGCTTCTGCATCGAAATTGATTTTGTCTGTCGTTCCAGCAATCTTGGTCAAAAAATCTACCAATTCTGCACGTTTCGCATGCGTACCATTACCCAATACAAAGGTAATTGGACGTGTCATGTTTTCGCTATAGCTCTTAACGGCATCTAATAAATTTTGATCTATCATGTTTGTTCCTCATTATGACTGAATATGTAACGGCAGCTGTCATGCTACGCGTCTAAATATGAAATAGTTGGTGTTGATAATTTTGTATAAAAGGTTATATATAGTGGGCTCTTGCCCTTTGATGTGTCTATTATCAAGCGTTTAGCGAGTTTCGGCAAGCTGAGAAACTCAAACTTTATGTTTTATAAAACAAATCGTTTATTGCTTTAAATAATTAAATACAAATACACAAACAAATGATAGTGATGGTACATGGTCTATTTTTTCGCTACAATCGAATGGTATTGATAGCAATATGCATTATCAATATCGTGAAGTAGCTATCTTTATTACCATTAAACTTTCACCCCTTCCAAAAAAAATCTCACCATCATAAGCGTCTTAACCATAACGTGCTTACGCTTATTCTAAGCTTGCACTAAATAACAAGGATGACAACATGACAATGACAGACACATGGCAAGATCACAGTGATATTATCGATGAGCTCAAGCAAAAGGACACGCATTTTGCGAGTATCTTTGACGAGCATACAACTCTAGATAGGCAAATCAATAAGCTTGAAAACGATGTGGTCAAGCATGCCAGTCGCGACGAAGAAATCGAACAGATGAAACGACGAAAGCTACAGCTTAAAGACGAGATTTATAAAACCATTGATAAAAATAAAGCACAGTCTCGCGCTTAATATTGCGTCTATACTTAGAGATATGCTGAAAAATAATACTAACAATATCTATGCTTAAGACGTAAAAAGACCCCATCAACTTATGTTAATGGGGTCTTTATTTGTAGCACTGACTTAAATCAGACGTTTAAGATACAGCGCTACTTTTATCTAAGTATGAAATATCTACTTAGATTTTACCAACTAGGTCAAGACTTGGCTTTAATGTGTCGCCGCCTTGTTCCCAAGCTGCTGGGCAAACTTCGCCGTCGTTTTCACGAACATACTGTGCTGCTTTCACTTTACGTAGCATATCTTTTGCACTACGGCCGATACCGCCAGCATGGATTTCAGCTACTTGGATCAAGCCATCAGGATCTACTAAGAACGTACCGCGCTCAGCCAAGCCTGCTTCTTCAATCATGACGTTGAAGCCACGAGTGATTTTACCAGTAGGATCGCCGATCATTGGGTATTGTACTTTACCGATAGCTTCTGAAGAATCATGCCATGCTTTGTGCGTGAAATGCGTGTCAGTAGATACTGAGTATACTTCAACACCAAGACCTTTTAGCTCGTCATAATGAGCGGCCATGTCTTCTAGCTCAGTTGGGCAAACGAACGTGAAATCAGCTGGGTAAAATAGGAAAATCGCCCAGTTGCCTTTTACGTCTTCTGAAGTGATGGTTTTGAATTCACCGTTTACGTATGCATCTGCTGAAAATTCTGGGATTTCTTGATTGATGATAGACGCCATGGTTGGCTCCTCTATAGTTAAGTAAATTGGAAATTATTTATATGGTTTTTTCAATTAGCCCTCTAGCTCTCTGGGCTACCTGACAAACTATACGCGAATTCTACGGTTAATCCAGTTAAAAGTTTTTAATGTGATGTTTTGTTTTATTAAACTTGTTAAACTATTATCTCTACATTTTATCATTGGTGCTTAATTGGTAATTTGCTACCTTATAAAGGTTGACCAAACATAATAAATTGCATTAAAAACCCACTAACAGAGAGGTTTTATGATTACTTTACGACAACTTGAGTTTGCCCTAGCCGTCGCCAAACATCGTCATTTTAAACGTGCGGCTGAAGATTGCAATATCTCGCAATCTGCACTAAGTTTGGGTATCGCAGAATTAGAAAAACAGCTAGATACTCAGATTTTTGAGCGCAACAATAAACAGGTATTGATTACCCCTATCGGTCAAGACATCCTCACACGGGCGCAGCGAGTGTTTTCTGAGGTCAGCGATTTGACCACGCGTGCTCATAGCCATCAGACGCCGCTTGCCTATCCCATGACTGTCGGTATCATTCCGACGATTGCGCCTTATTTGCTGCCAAAAGTACTGCCTGCGCTGCGTGCACAATATCCAGAGTTCCGTATGACCATCGTCGAACAACAGACAGAGCGTTTGCTTGAACAGGTACGCTACGGTCATATCGACACCGCTATCATTGCGCTACCTTATGCGGTAGATGGGCTACACAGTTTTGAGTTTTGGAGTGAAGACTTCTTTGCTGTATTTCCAAAAGATGACATACATGCCAAGCTTGAGACCATCAATGCTGATGAACTGGCAACTGCCAACCTCATGCTACTTGGTGAAGGACACTGCCTAACTGACCAGACCCTGTCTGTTTGTCATTTCGACCGCGCACAAATGAAATCAAGCTTCTCAGATGCCAGTTTAAACACTTTGATTCAAATGGCACTTGCCAATATGGGCACAACGCTAGTGCCTGAAATGGCGCTCGATCAGCTACACCTGCAAAACCAGAATGCCGTCGCCATACCATTGGCTGAAGACGGGCCGCATCGCCATATTGCCTTTGTCACCCGTCTGAACTATGCGCGTGTCGATGATGTTAGCTTGCTCGGTGATGTATTCAACAAAGCATTTAAAGACGCAGTGGCTAACAAAGAATAATCAAACCATCTTTACCACGGTCATAGTGCAAAAATGACATATGAAAACTGTCTTATATAAACATGATGATCTTGGCAAGTACTTTGCACAGCACTTGTCAGCTATGACCAGTGCTATCACGCCAAAGCAAATAGATAGGCTGTGGCAGGATATCGTAATGCGCTATGGTGAACCACAACGTGCTTACCATACACTCAATCACATTGAGCAGTTATTGGTACAGCTTGAGAATATTAATCACATTCTGTCTGAGCCGCATATCATTGCATTGGCACTGTACTATCATGATGTGATTTACGACCCAACACGCTCCGACAACGAGTTGAGAAGTGCAGAATTTGCAACAGATACCTTGAGCCCTTATCTCAGTCCAGAGCAATACCAACAGATTCACGCTCTCATTATGATGACCGCTAATCATCAGATAGATACGTTGGTAGCCAGTGACAAATATAACGATGCGGCATATCTGTTAGATATGGATTTAAGTATCTTGGGCGCGCCGTGGACTGCATATGAGCAATATGCAAAGGCGATACGTCAAGAATATAAGCATGTTGCCGCTGACAACTACCGTGATGGGCGCACTGCAGTGTTGCAAGGATTACTAGCACATCCCAAGCTTTATCTAACTGACCATTACTACAATCAGTTGGAAACACAAGCTCGAGATAATATCAAGCGCGAGCTTACTTCGCTCGCAGCTTTATAAATAGCTCACTACCCTGCCGTGCTGGATGTGAATTATAGCTGGGCTCCATAATATCGATATCAAAATGACTTTGAAAACGCTGCTGGTACTCTTCCTTGCTGCCGCCGAATGGTGGCTCTTTGCGTCCAAAATCCGTGTCAAACAACAACCCAACCAGTTTACCTTGTGGCTTTAACAGCATTGCCATCTGTTGCACGTATTCATCACGTCGCGATGGATTGATCGCACAAAAAAACGTCTGCTCAAGTATCCAATCAAATTGACACTGCTCAGCTGACAAACTAAAAAAATCCGCACAGATCAGATGCTCAGAAGGGAAAGTAGGATAGCGCTCTGCAAATGCTTCAATTGGTGCAGGGGCAAAGTCAACCAACGTAATATTGGTAAAACCTTGCTCATATAAATAGCCTACTTCATAAGCATTACCCGCACCTGGCACTAGTATCGCTTGATCTTTCGCGCTCTCAGGTAGCTGGTCGATATAAGCTTTTAGCGGTGGTGACACCTGCCCCATGTCCCAACCGATGCTGTTCTTCTCATAACGCTGCTGCCAAAACTCCGCTTGGTTGACGTTTTCCATATGACATCCCTGTATATAAACTTGTTAATTAAACGACACGATTTGTACCGTTATTTCTTATAATATCAGGCTTATCCAGGTGTGTCCTTATTTTAAAAATGATGATAAAAATAGGACTTAATGCTCTGCATAATGAAAGTTACACAGATGATATCGAGGTGCTTACTAGAACTATTTAGCTGATTAGATAGTTAGATGATAGGTTTAGTCCAGCTGTCCTGTCTTGCCCGCTAGGATATTATGCCATTGCTGATAATCTGGCATCGCTGTGGCAACGGTTTGCCAAAACGCTCGGCTATGATTGGCATGATGCAAGTGGCACAGCTCATGAACGATTACGTATTCGGTGCATTCGATAGGATAGGCAGGAAGATAAACCGATAGCCAAATTCGTTTTGCGCGCGTGTTGCAGCTGCCCCAACGCGTGTGCATTTTTTTTAACCGTATTTCATTGGCATAAGCGCCAACGATTGGCTGCCACTTTTTAAATAGTGCAGGTGCGACTTCGGAGAGTTGTTGCCGATAATAGGTGATTTTTTGATCGGGGCTGAGCCTAAATGATTGCTCTGTACCCCATAACAACACTGAATTATTAGCAGTTGAAAAGTCTGATGACGTATTCTGTCTACGTTTGTATTGCTCTAATACTTGTTGGTGATTTGCAATAGCCCACGGCACCCGCTTAGCCACAGCATGCAACATTTGTGATGCGCTGACATGCATCGGTGCAGAGACCATCAACGTATAAGGCTTTAAGCGAAAATTGATATTTTTAACACGCTTTTTACTGATGTTTAGCTCGATGCCTGCCTGTGCAAGCTGCTGTCTGACAGTATCTAAATTGGTGTCTAAGCTAATGCTCTACCTCCTTGGCTGACTATTACTGCCATTCTAGCAATAGTCATTATTAATCGCCATGCCTATTCGTCTGTAGCTCTTTCTTAGCGTCACTTATTATAACGCTTGTAAGTGGTTGTCAAACGACATCATATGCAGTTGACTGTCTTTGATAATCCGCTCATGAGTTTCAACATCGTTTACGTTCAATTTTACTTCTGGTAAAGCATTTACTTTTAGCGCTGTTAACTGCCCTTGACCATCACTGACGATAAATCCTGTCGGCTCGGTATGTTTATCAATTTCACCCACTGAAGCACTAGAATTAACTAACACCGAAGCCCCTGCACAATCTGGCAGGCTTACATCATCAATCAGCTCGCGAGTATGCAAATCATAAATCGCCGCACAGCCACCAATCGGCGTGGTCACACACAGTAAGTTACACTCACTATCCACCGCCACGCTAGCGATATATTGGTGAAAACGTTGCCATTGATTATTTGGCATAGTGAGTGGTGTAAAGCTGGCATCACCACGTTTATGAGTCAGCACTAACGGTACATTGATATGCTTTTCACCTTGGAACTGAATACCGATCATGACAGTGCCGTTATTGTGCATGGCTAAGTGGCGCACACTCATCTGATTATGCTCGGGAGTTATTTGCTCAAGCAGTGTGCCATCGTGACGATTCAAATAAACTAGTGAGGGTCGCATGGTATCTAGATTGAGCTCTTCGCGTGAGGCCTGCTCAGTTTTGATGCCACCATTTGCAATGACGAGCGTTTCGCTATCAGGATGCATAATCAGCTCATGCGGGCCGATACCATATGAGTCAAATTCTGCTACTTTTTTATAAGCATCATTGGCATCATAGATACCAATTTTACCTGCCAAACTCACTGTGTCGTTCTCGGTTACGTAAAGCAAGCTGCCATCTAAGCTATAGCAAGCATGACCATAAAAGTGACGGTTTACATCAGCTTTGATCGCATGTTGTACTTGCCCATTTGACGTATTAAGCACCCAAAATCTTTCACTTGGACGACGACCCATGACGACGACATCACGTCTCTGCTCGACATTATTATGCTGAGTTTGAGCTTCAGACACATTGACAGATACAGGCTGAACAACGATGTCGTGGACACGCTCAGGCATAGTCGTTTGCCAAACGATTTGTCTATCGGCATCAATACCTACCACACCAAAGTCGTGCTCATTCTGGCTTGATGTAGCCTGACCTTTTGGCATGGAGGCGACGCCACTGACCCAACTGACTGGTCGTGCCAGCATCGTTGTCGTATGCATGACAGCAAAATCAGGTACATCACTATTATCATCACCTACAGCATGATAAGCCTGCTTCCAGGTTGCCGCTGCTTGCTCACAAGCATAGCGCAATCGCGAAAGCTTCGGCGTTGAAACAGGTGCCGCACGTAATGCTTGCAACTGCGTACAAATACCATCTACATAATCTTGCAGACTGGCATCTGGATGCTGCTGCTTACGATAACGATGGTGAATACCGACTAGCGCCGCCGTACCCACTGCTGTCAGCACTGAAGTCGTCAAAAGCTCATGAGCTGACGAAGTTCTCCCAGACCGATTAGACCTGTTCATCTGGTCATGAGTCTGGACTGCTGACACTGCTGTACCCGCTTCGATAGTAGACATTGTCTAATCGCCATCAGTGCTGTTAAAGCCCACACGGATACCAAGTGCTGGGATTAACTGGCGCTTAATCAGACGAGTGACATCAGTCAGATGATCGTATAACGCTTGTTGATCATCCTTATTAGCCTCTGATAAATCTTCTGGCATTTGTGCTAATAATGCGGTTGTATCAGCTAATGCGGTCGATAAATTATCCGAAACTTTGTTTTCATCATTGCTGCCAAGAATAGCCGTCAGTACTGGGTCAGTCATGGCTTTATTGATAGTATCTAACTTAGCATTGATAATAGCGCGGCTCTGACCAGCAGTAGCAGCAGGCAGATGACCTTTTGCTTTACCTGTCAGACCTAGTGGCTGATCAATGGCATTAGACTTCATGGTCTCAATCAATGACAATAGAGAGTTAATCCACTGATTTAGACCTCTATCGCTTTCTGCTGTTTTGTCTATCGCCAATAAATCAGTCACGTTTTGCTGCCAGTTTTTCTCGATGTCTTTTAGACGCGTGCTCAACGCACTACTGGCACTAATCACGTAAGCACACTGACCAGCGTCTAAACTGTCATTGGCAAACAAAGCCTCTTCCAACCCTGGTACGCCTTGTACGATAGCGCTCTCGCCAGCAAGTTGTTCTGGCGTTAGTTTTGGATTGGCAGCAATCAAATCAGCCACGCCACTGTGTACAAGTCCGCGCTCGTCAGGATAGTAGTTGATGTATAGATTGCTCATACTAGCAGTCGCAGGACCAAAGTTGACCATCTCAGCACTTGACCACGCTTGTGCCAATACTAGCCACTGTGCACGTAATGCTTGTAGCTCATCGCCACTTACTGGCGCTTGGGTACAGTGCTTCTGCGCCAGTTCGTTCAACAGATCGCTTTGCTTGGCTGCATCAGCATACGCAGGAATCACGATATCGTCTGCCACATGCGTCAAATACGTTTTTGCAGTCTCAGGGCTGATATCTACTGCAACGATTTGCTCAGTACTTTCTTTGCTGTTTTCTATTGAGCTGTCAGTAGCTGCACTGTCTTGCACAACTTTTTGGCTGTCTACATCTGCAGCTTTGTTGTCATCGGCAGGTTTGACACAACTGATCAGCAGTCCAGCACTCAATGCAGATAGCGCCATTGCCAAAGCGTGGTTTATTTTCATAGGTTTCTCGGTAATGTTATAGCTAGTAATTTATAGCGTTTTTATACTGATTTTATAATAGCGACTTTATTACAGCGACTTTAGGAACGCATTAAGCTCTGCGCGACCTTGTTTGTCTAACTTTAATACTTGTTGCTTTTGCTTTTCGGCTTCTCCGCCATGCCACAAAACAGCTTCCATCAACGTACGGGCACGGCCATCATGCAAGAACGTCGCTTGAGGATCAACTGTTTGAGCAAGTCCTACGCCCCAAAGTGCTGGCGTACGCCATTCATAAGAGTTGGCTAAAAATTCAACTTGGGCACTTTTCGGTGGTAGTTTGCCAGCAATCGTACGATCAGCGAGATCATCGCCCATATCGTGCAATAGCAAATCTGTGTAAGGATAAATCACTTGTCCATGCTGCTCAAGATGATCATCGTCGGTTTTTGGCAACTGATATCTTGGCGTATGGCAGCTTTGACAACCCATGTCATAAAAACGCTTTTTGCCAGCCAGCACAAGCTTATCATCTGCATTACGGCGATGCGGCACTGCTAGATTGCGAGTATAAAACTCTACAAACTTAGCAACCTCATCGTTTACTTCCACAGGTGGCTTACCATTACCCTGCTCATCAGCACCTGTCGCTGCATTTAGGCAAGCGGTCTGCGTTGGCATACAGGATTCGTTAGGACGGATGTTCGACGTCAAACCCATGTCTTCGTTAAAGGCACTTTGGTTTTGGGTAATCAGCTTGGTTTGACCCGCTTTCCACCCAAATCGTCCAAGCGCACGCTTGCCCGTTTGTGGATCCATCACCCAGTTAAACTTACCACTGATATCGCTATCATTACTGTCGCTGGCTTGTTTTTTAATGTCATCGTCAGGTATTTGCTCTAGTAGCCCAAGCCCAATCATCGGTAGCGCCACACGCGGCGATACCATCATGTCATCGTCAAAAGCACCGTAACCAGGTTTGGTCAAATTAAACGTTGGCGCACGTAGTGTCTCGACATATCCGTCAGCAAAGGTAACTGGTGTGTCTGTCCACTGCACCGCAATTCTCGCTTCAGCAGGCACGCCCTGAATACCACGATCTTGTAGCTGGCCACCATACATAGGATGAGCCACCTTTTCAATCAGCGAATCCTGTAGCTGCTGGCGCTGCTCATCGGTCGTCGCTGGCATAGACAGACGAATCAATAAACTATCAGCATCGTCATCGGCAGTCATCGGCGCATGACCTCGCCCATCTTTGACATGACAAGACTGGCAAGCGGCCACATTGAATAATGCGCCCAGTCCATCACGACTATCAGTACTAGCAGGTGCGACGACCCACGGCTGCTTGAAAAACGCGTTACCAATAAAGAATGATCCTTTACGAGAAGCAGCTAGGTTTGATGAGGGCTTCGAGTAGCTCTCAGCACTGCTAATGCTAATACCAGAGTCACCGCCCTGCTTGATCTCTTGAGGGTCAAAGCTCACCAGTTGCTGCATCGGCACGCCCGCCAGTGTTTCTATATTTTTGGCGTGTTCAGATGACAGCGCTTGGCTGTTTTCACTGCTGCTTTCATTATTTGAGGCCTGCTCTGAAGTATCGTCTGAAACGCTGTCAGATGGTTGACACGCACTGATAGCCATTGCACTGGCGATAATTAGCGCAAGCTTAGAAGGTATATGTCGTAGGATTTGAGTAGCAAGAGGGGAATCAGAGGGGTTAACATAATTGGCGTTCATAGAAATTAATTGCCTTAGCGCTAGAGTAGAACCATTAAAATTTTGTCATACCATCTCATTATATGTCGTCACAATCATTGCTTATCGACATATAATGAAATGGTACACTGGCCAATTGGCTTATTTAATGCTCGTAAAAATGCGTTGCCAACGGTGGCTGACAACGCACGTATTATATCTAATCTAAGTATCCAATAAACAGCGGTTGCTGACCTATAACGACTAATAAAACGTCGCAAAGCCAATGAAAGGCTTTTAAATAAGTGCCGCTAGCTTATAGATAAGGGCCGCTAGCTTAAATTTTTTCTTAAAACTGTGACCCAGCATCTGCGTCTAAATTATCGATTCCAACTGCTTTTGCAGCGTTTTCGATACTGGCCGTCAGCTCTTGTAAACTAGTGATACCCGCTTCAACCCATCCACGACGGACGTTTTGTTCTTCAGCAGAGATACCTTCTTGGCTAGCTTGACCGACAGTTGCAATCATCTGGTCAATCTTGATGCCGTCTTTTTCGCCTTTTTCAACGATAACGTTGAACGCGCCTTCTACTTTGTTGAACTCAGCAGCCAATTTATCAGCAGCTTCTGTGTGGCCGTTATCCGTTAGATAGTCTTTGATACCGTAGCCGCCCACTGTCTTGCCAGCGACTGTTGTATAGCTACCATTAAAGACGTTTTGGATACCGCGCGCATTATTGGCATAGCTTAAATGAGTCAAATCACTAAAGCATTCGTGCTCATCTTCGGTAGAACCCGTAACAAAAGCGACCTGCATACGCTCAGACGCAAGCTCACCTAATGCTAAGCTGCCCATTTGATACATAATTTGGCGCAGACCATTATCGTATTTGCGCGCTATCAAATCACTACGCAAAGTATTCTCAGTGTCGGGCTGCCACTGAGCTTCCATCGCGGTCAAATCATCAACCAATAGTTGAGTTGCAGCGGTTAGGAATTCACCACGGCGCTCACAGATACTGGCATCTTCATTGACGGTCTCACCACTAGTACACTGTCCGGCTTCAGTCGCATAGTCAGTGATTGGGCGATTACCTGCGCCTTCTTTTACGCCATTGTTGTCTTGACCCCACAGCATAAATTCAATCGCATGATAGCCAGTCGTTACGTTGGCTTCACTACCACCGATTTCATTCATTTCTGCGAGTAGCTCAGGCGTAATCGTACTGGTATCTTGCTTGATACTACCAACAGTAATGCTGTCGCTATTGATGATATTTTCTTGGCTGTTATATTCGCCTTCGTAGTCGTCACCAACATAATCAATCAGCGCTTCATCAAGTGGCCAAGCATTGATCTGCCCTTCCCAGCTATCGATGCTGTTGATAGCACGTTTATCATTGGCAGTCACAAAGCCTTCATCAAAACGGAAAATCTCAGTTTGTGAATATGGTTGGCGTGCTGCTTTATAGGCAGCCTTTGCAGCATCAAGGTTCTCTTGTGTTGGAGTGGCCACGTAAGTTTCTACCGCAGTTTGTAGCGCTTTAGCAGTGTCCAACGAGTCTTTATAGGCGGCGTGTGCCATATTTGCATAACTGATAATCAATCTATCAATATGTGCTTTTTCGGCAGCAGTCATCTCTGTATTATCAGTTGTCTCTGTGTTTGCTACTTCTGTTTGCGTTTCTGTCGCAGCATTGGTGTCTTCATCGGCTTGCTTTGTACAGCCCGACACCATTAACAATCCTGCAAGTGCAACAGCTAAAGTAGTTGGTAAAAGCTTACGGCTCGTTACTGTGGTAATCGTCATACATATCCTCAAGAAATATAGCAAAAAATTCGTTTTGGTTAAGTAGCCTCAATTATTTTGATAATCAAGCCATGTTACAGCAGGCTATCTTAGCCATGCACATTGACTCTCAGTGCGCACGATAAGACGTTTAATATTGCATTGATAGCAAACACTGACAAATTATAGTGTTATTGATAATCATTATCAATATTTAATTTAATATTAACTATATCTATCAATACTCACTGTTTTATTCAGACTGAAAACATAAAAAAAGAGCCAGCATATCGCTGACTCTTTTTGAAATATATGTGCTCAAATATCTAGCACATACTTAATAGCTATATAACTATTTATTAGTTATAGCTATTTATTAGTTTACGCTCTGTGGTGCATTAACTGTTAGCTCAACACGGCGGTTTTGACCACGGCCGTATTCAGTGTTGTTGTCTGCGATTGGACGTGACTCACCGTAAGCAACAACGTTTACACGGTTTGAAGCAACACCGCGAGCTGTTAAGTAGTTAGCAACTGAGTAAGCACGATCACGTGACAGACCCATGTTGTAAGATGCAGAACCCTTGCTATCAGTGTGACCAGCGATAGTAATTGTGTTTTGGTTATACTGGTTCATCGTTGAAGCAAGCTTATCAAGCGTTGGCTTGAATGATGAGCTAAGGGTTGCATCATCAAATGAGAACGTGATGCTACCTGGCATAACCAAATCAATGTTACCAGTGGTTGGGTTCTGCTCAACAGTTACGCCTGTGCCAGCCATTTGCTGCTCAAGTTGACGAGCTTGACGCTCCATGTAGTAACCAACGCCTGCACCTAGTGCTGCGCCGATAGCCGCATCACGACCAGTTTTGTCGCCGCCTGTTGCTTTTGAAATAGTTGCACCGCCTGCTGCACCAACTAGACCACCTAGAGCAGCTTTGTTTAGACGCTGTTGTCCAGTGTTTGGATCTGTTGTACAGCCGCTAAGTGCTAGACCTGATGCTACTGCTGCAATCATTAAAGTATTACGCATAATATTTCCTCTTAAGTTTAAAAATCGTGCTTTTTATAAAGATTGTCCATTAATCTTTTTTAAGTACTTATCTACATTCCCTATTATTATGGCAACTACAACCTATCTCTGTGTAATATTTTGTCATACCTATGTATGAGAAGTGCAGGTTATATTTCAATGATTTTATAGGTCAAATTTTCGCGCCTTGCTACCACTAGTCACGTTTACAACCGTACACTACAACATGTTTCTGCTAAAATTATATTGCTGAATTTGTCGGCTTTAAATAGTCATGATTTGAAGCTTTACGTTCATAATATTCCTGACTTGACTAGGACAGATTCAGCGGCATACGGCTTATTATTAATCAGATAGACTGAAAAGGATTGAGCATGCGATTGACATCTACCATTCGAAAAATGCATAAACGTTCGCCTAAATTGGGTAAAGCTGTGTCGCTTGCAACAGCCACTGGTGTCATCGCCGCCAATAGCTTCGGTGGTAGTATTCCTTTATGGCTAATGGGCGTCGGTAAAGTCATTACTGGCGCCTCTATTGCAGACAAAGCCGTCATAAAAATTGCTACTCACTGGATCAGTAGCAACAGTGCCTTGATCGATAACATGTTGCCTCGTAAAGATTGGCGTATCAACCTACCGGACGATATCCATACCAATGGTAAATACCTGCTAGTGAGCAACCACCAATCATGGGTCGATACTAGCATCGTGCAGTATATTGGCGAAAAACGTTTGCCACTTACGCGATTTTTTACCAAGTTTGAGCTGATCTACATCCCTATCGTTGGTCAAGCTTTTTACTTTTTAGATTTTCCAATGATGCGCCGACACTCAAAAGAAGCCATCGCCAAAAACCCTGCGCTAAAAGGCAAAGACATCGAAGAAGCCAAACGTGCCTGCGCCCTACTAAAAGACAAACCTTTTACCTTATTAAATTATTTGGAAGGTACTCGTTTTACCAAAGCCAAACAAGCTCAGCAAAAATCGCCTTATACGCACTTATTAAAACCTCGTGCAGGCGGATTATCATTGGCTATCAGCGCGCTAGGTGAAGATATCGATGGCATATTAGACATGACCATCGTATACCCTGATGGTGTGCCAAGCTATGGGGATCTTTGGAAAGGTAATATCAAACGCTTGGGCGTTGATTTGCGCTACATCGACATACCAGATGCGTTGTTCGAAAGTATCAAACAAGGTGGCTACGAAAATGATGAAGACACAAAAGCTCAAATGTTCGACTGGGTTGAGCAAGTGTGGCGTCAAAAAGATGAACGTATTAGCACTATGTTGGTAGATTTTGAAACCAATCCTAAAACGCAAGATGCCTAACAAAGACGCTCAGCAATACTAAACTGGCTGTCCGTCAAATCTTATCAAATACCAAGCACAGTCTATACAAGCATACTAAGTACTAAATATCGATGTAACAAACGTTAATGTAATAAGTATCGAGCACGAGATAAAAAGTTATTGGACAACAAAATTACGGGTACAAATGTCACAATAGTCATATCTTACTTATGATGTTTACTGTTAAAACAGCCATGCATCATAAGTAAATTTTAATTAAGGATGGGTTGTTTTTTAGCCTTATTCATTGATAATGTGACTAATCATGAACTCATAGATTTTCGATGTCTACTTTGATAGTAAATGGTAGTAAATATCGAATTCTGACCCATTTTTTGTGCCATTTATTACTTATAAGGTATGACTGTGCCCACCTCTACTACTAGCTCGCCGTTAGCTACCGAATCTGTTTTGAGTCAGCCTCCTTATCCAATAAGTGATGAGCCACCAAAACCGAACCATCCAAAGCCGAGTCGCTTTAAGCTCACTTACGATATTGTCATGATTATTGCCATCAGTATTGATCTGCTATTGATCAGTATCGACGCTATTTTGATGAGCAATTTTAGTAGTAATGCTGCAGAATGGCTAACCATCAGTGAAGCGCTCAATTGGTATCAAACAACCCTACATGATCCTCTACGCACTGCTGGAGGATTTTTTACTATCTTTTTGGTCGTTGAGTTGCTATTGCGTTGGGCGATTGCCATCAAACAAAAAGTCTATTATCGCTGGTTCTTTTTCCCATTCGTTCATTGGTACGAAGTATTAGGCTGTTTTCCGCAGCTACGTGCTTTGCGACTGCTGCGAGCGGTCGTTATTGGACGACGTCTATATCAGCTTGGCTATCAAGTACTGCCGCAGGCGTGGATCAATCGAATCAAGTTCTACATTGACCTACTGTTAGAAGAACTCTCCGATCGCGTTATTTTGACAGCGATACAAAACTTTCGACAAGAGCTAACCAGTTCAGACACGCATAAATCATTCATCGAGTCGACGATTGCAAAAAATCGAAATGAGATTGAAGCGGCCGTATTGTCCGTACTGCGTACAGAGCTTGCACCAAAGCTGCAGGAACTGACTGCCTCATCAGGTGGCGGCAGTATATTGGCGAGCGAAATGGGTAATGCTATTGAAGAAGGATTGGCCAACACACCTGAGTTGCGCCGCTATCTACGCATGATACCGATCGCGGGCAGCCTTATTGAATCACAGCTACATCACGTCGGGCACAATATCGGTGAGAACGTCGTAAATGCATTAAACAAGCGACTTTTAGACCCTAAGCGCTTGGATATATTAATGATGGAAATTGCTAGCGGTATTGCGCAAATAGATACCAATAATACAGCGCTAGATACCTTAATTTCTAGTATCATTGATGACAGTTTGACTGCGTTTGAAGCGCAAGTAAAAGTGCAGCAATGGAAGCACCAAGATATACTAAATCTATAGTTTAGCTATCTAATAGCATGACGTAATAAGAGACATAATACCGTGACAGAATTATTTTTAAGGGTTTGTATATGACAGTTTCAGCTAACGATAACCAGACTGCACCAGCGCTAGCTTTCTATGGCAAGATGCTGACGTTTTCACGCGTACAGTTTAGTACAAGCGATCTAGCAGCTATAGAAGCTCAGCTAACTGAAACGCTCAGTAATAAATCGAGCAATATCCCTATCCTTATTGATAGTGACGTTGAACAAGATTTATCAGCATTGGTAGAGCTGTTATGGGCATGGGGATTGCAGCCTATTGGCGTGGTGACAGGTATGCTTGATGCGCAAGCACGTGAGCAGCGCTTAGCGATATTCCCAGCAGATGGTAAGCGTATTGAGCGTATATTACCAAGTAAAAAAGCTCCCATCCCTACTCAAAAGGCAGTAGAAAACGATAACGCCGAAGCAGTTAGTGCTAACAACGTCGATGATACTTCTACCACGAGCGAACCTGCCACTGAAACCACACTATCTAATATGCCAACCGAGACATTGGTAAGTACTCAGCATATTACTAGCTTAATCTATGATCAAATGCTGCGTTCAGGACAAAGCCTCAATCACGTTGGTGGCGACTTGATTTTGACCAGTAGTATCAATAGTGGTGCTGAAGCGATTACTGACAATAGCTTGCATGTATATGGCCGTGCACAAGGGCGTTTGGTGGCAGGCGCAACAGGGGATAAAGATGCCCGTATATTCTGCCAAGTCTTTAATCCGTCATTGGTATCAGTAGCAGGAACCTATTGCTTACGAGACAACTTACCTGAGCATGTCATCGACAAGTCGGTGCAAGTGAAATTTGTAGAAGGCGAAGGCTTAGTATTTACTGTGATGGATGAAGTTTAGAACGCCATTAAAAATAATACACCGTGAAGTGACTTTATAGAAAACTAAGGTAGTTAAGCTGCTCTATTCGACAAGCCAAAAACCATAGTTATAACCCTACTAATATTACGCAGAGAGGCTAATTTAGCGATACATAGGTTGTTTTTCTGCTTTAGTATCGAGCTGCTATAAATTTTTGTTTATTTATGCTAGGCTAGCTTCGAAGATAGTGTATATATGTTAGGTGAATAACATGTAATTTTGCTATTTATATAAAAGATATCCCATTGATTCATAGGAGTGTGCCATTGTGGCGAAGATAGTTGTAATCACTTCAGGTAAAGGCGGTGTGGGTAAAACCACGACAAGTGCTTCTTTTGCCGCTGGTTTGGCGTTACGTGGCTATAAAACAGTTGTTATCGACTTTGATGTAGGTCTACGTAATCTAGACTTAATCATGGGTTGCGAAAACAGAATTGTTTATGACTTCGTTGATGTCATCACTGGAAACGCGCGTTTGTCGCAAGCACTTGTCAAAGACAAACAGCTTGAAAACTTATATATCCTGCCCGCCAGTCAGACACGCGATAAAGACGCACTGACAGACGAAGGGGTATCAGAGGTAATGGCTGAACTCTCTAAACAGTTTGACTATATCATTTGTGACTCACCTGCCGGTATCGAGCGCGGTGCACAGCTAGCGATGTATCATGCAGATGAAGCTATTATTGTCACTAACCCTGAGATCTCTTCAGTGCGTGACTCAGATAGAATCATCGGTATTCTGCAAAGTCAGACGAAAAAAGTAGAAGAGAACCAAGGGACTGTTCGCGAGCATTTGATTATTACTCGTTATAATCCTGAACGTGCGGCTGCCAATGAGATGATGGATATTGATACTATCTCAAATGATATCCTAAAAGTTCCACTACTTGGGGTTGTGCCTGAGAGCCATTCTGTGCTTGAAGCGTCCAACCATGGCGAACCAGTTATTCATTATACCGACTCTGTGGCTGGTCAATGTTATGAAGACATTGTCGCCCGTTTCTTGGGTGAAGAGCGTCCATTACGTCATATTGACGTGAAGAAAAAGAGTCTATTACAGCGCTGGTTTGGGGGATAATGATGACTAAGAAAAAAGGATTTTGGAGTAGCCTATTTGGTACTGACGACAACAGTAACGCAGGTAGCGCAAATTTAGCAACTGAGCGTTTAAAAGTTATCGTTGCTAGCGAAAACAGATTGAACAATCGCTTAACGGTTGATCGTATCGAAAAAATGAAACGTGAAATCTTAGAAGTTGTGAACAAATACGTTAACGGTGTGCAAATTGATGATGTCAATATTAACCATCGTTCTGAAGACAGCTTAGATGTGTTAGAGATGAATATCAATTTACCTGAGCATAAGAAATAGCATTCTAACAGTACGTATTTCTACAATGAATAAAAAAAGCCCCAAGTTTGATACTTGGGGCTTTTTGATGTTTATCGATTAAAGATTATTTCATACGGGCAATGAGATTGTCTTTTTTGACAAACTGATGATATAACGCGGCTGCTATATGCAAGACCGTAAAACCAATAATCATTGGCCAGATAATCTCAGTATGCAAGTTATTATAAAAACGAGCCAAACTTCTATCTGGGGTCACGAATACAGGTATCTGAAAAGTACCAAAAATATCGACTGGTCGACCGCCATATACTGCCATCAATAAGCCAACCATTGGCATAGCAATCAGTATGGCATAGAGAGCAAAATGTGACAGCTGAGATACGAGCATTTGCCATTTTGGCATGGCTAACGGTGGTGGTGCCTTGGTAAAAATGCGGTTGATGACTCGGGCAATCATCCAAAATAATAGACTCACGCCGAACGCTTTATGGTATCCAATAAACACATTGCTATCTAAATTCTCATATAGCAGTATCATTAGCCATGTGACTAACAGTAAGGCTGCACTAATCCAATGAAAAATACGGCTACTAACCGACCACTTTGATACATTCGAGTTGGCATTATTCATGAGTGACTCTACTACCTTTATCAGGAATTATCTCTAATCGATTTTATAAGCCAGCTAATGCTCTTCAACAGATGAAGTCATTAACATTACTGGCTTACTATTTATAGAACGGAGAATACCTTAAATAGCGATAAGAATCTAGCTATCCGAATCAATCAGGTGATAGGCAATTTTATCCAAATCTGGCACTAAGTATAGCTCGTCATCAATCATCACTGTTTGATATAGGTAGGATGAGACGTCATTTTTATTAAAGTACTCTTCCCTATCTTCGCCATTGGCAGTACTAAACTGTTCAGGTGTCTCTACATCTTTGACTTCAGAAATTCGTGCTTGCAGCTGACGCAAATCACCTGCTGTCTGTAAGGCAAAACGGTGATCAGTCGTATTACCTTCCAAAACAACCATTTTGTCTGGGATTTGATCTTGCAGTAGCAAATGAAATACAGCCAAATCTTGCTGTTGCCAGTCGTACCTAGAAACCTGCTGCTGGGACTCATCCACACTCAAAATTAGGCTACTTGGAATGATCCAGTCCGGCTGGTTAACTGCTGGAACAATAGTGACGTCAAGCATACCGTTGTTGGTAGTCAACAGACTCACAGCCTCAAACGAATGTTTTAAAATTTGTGTCATACGTCACTCGCAATAAGTTAATGTGAATGGCTAGCTGCCCTTTCACCAATGTAATCGGTTAGTTTTTTTGCTAAATCGGTAGGGCTACCAACAAAATTGCAATACCCTGAGTCAATGATAGCCTGAGGCTGACTTGGACATGCACTCAAGCTCGGATCTTGTGCCCATAATTGACTGTTATTGTCTTGGATTAAGTCTAGATACTGAGAGCCATCATTACCCATACCTGAAAATATAATATTAATAAGCTCGCTACCATGAACATCACTGGTATTTTTGAGCAGCTGCCCGATTGCAGGCTTATATTCACCATGCCAATCTTGATCCAATAGTATCACGCGACCTGTTGAATCACAGACAACCTGCTTATCAATAGGTACTATCAGACACTCTCCTGCTCGTATCCGCTGTGAAGAAGCAATAATCTTACAGCGCCAGTCGTTATGACGATTAAGTATGCGGGGCAACGTACCAATCATAGCCTGATTAAAATGATGTGCCAATAAAATACAAATTGGCAGTGTGGCTGGTACGTTATCTAAAAACTCTTTGACCGCGCTAGGACCACCCATAGAAGCACCCAAAAATACGACATAATGCCAGTCAGTATCAGCACTCTTGTAAGCTGGAGCATCTACCAATATTGGCAAGTCAAGCAATTGGGCAAATTTACGCTTCAACTTACGCTGCCATTTTGCATATTCTTGGGATTCGTTTAGGTACGGAGCCTGACTGAAGCCTACCAGTACTGCTGCTGGTTTGGATGCCACCGTCGCTATTGCCACACTGTCATCATAATCACTGTCTATCAGCCAAATATCGATAGCTGAGTTAGAAAGCTCACCTGTTTCCTGCCACTGTGCTCGTGATACACAGCCGACCAGCGTAAAGCCAAAACCACGTACCGTATCTGAAAAAGCCATGCGCTGGCGATGGTCTTCTGCCACCACCATCACTTTAATATCGTTTCTATTTTTTTTTCGCAGCGCTAAAACACGTGCATTATCCTTCATTAGTCAGGCTGACCCCTTCACCTAGTAATTTTTGCATTTTATCAAGCAGCTCTTTTTCTTGGAATGGTTTACCCATATAGTCATTTACACCAATCTCTAGGGCACGCTCACGATGCTTTTCGCCAGTACGTGACGTTATCATAATAATTGGAATTTGCTTTAGACGACTATTATGTCGGACTTGAGTGGCGACCTCGAAGCCGTCCATACGAGGCATTTCAATATCAAGCAATATCATGTCTGGTGTCATATCTTGCAATATCTCAATTGCATCAATACCATCTTTAGCGACTGCCACATTGAACCCTTGGCGCTCTAAGAAACGTGAGGTTACTTTACGTACCGTCACGGAGTCATCGACGACTAGAATGGTAGATTTAGACTCTATACGTCCTCTTTTAGCATCAGCAGCTTTCGTAATATTCTTGACCAATTGCGCATTACGCATAAGGGCAATCAAATCTAAGATGAGCATGACCGAGCCATCACCCATAATAGTAGCAGCTGAAACCCCTGGAATATTTGATAACTGTTGGCCTAAAGGTTTGACAACAACTTCTATGCGCGAACCTGCAATCTGATCCACTTGCAAAGCGATATTCTGTCCAGTACGGTTTTTAATAATGATAAGCGGTAAGCTGGTATTGGTATTTACCACCAACTCATTTAACTTATTGCCTGATAAAATTTCATTTAGATAGCGTACTCGATACTCTGTGTCTTCAAAATTCAATGTGGCATCATTTGATTGATAATAGTCATAGAGCTTCTCTGGGTTCACTCGAACCACGCGCTCAATCTGTACCAATGGAATCGCATAGTAGCGATCTGCAGCACGAACAACCAACGCGTCAGACACGGCTACCGTCAATGGTAGACGCATTGTGAAACTAGAGCCTTTACCCAACTCTGAAACGACGGATACTGAGCCACCTAGTTGACGAATTTCACTAATAACAACGTCCATACCAACGCCGCGTCCAGAAATCTGAGTCACTTGCTGACTAGTACTTAATCCAGCGTTGAAAATATATTGCATAATATCAAGGTCTGACAGACTATTATCATCTGCATCAATTAGACCCTGAGAGATGGCTTTACTACGTACTGCTTCAACATCAATACCTCGCCCATCATCTGTTAATTGAATGACGATTTCACTACCTTCACGACGGACCTCAAGGGTGATACGACCGCTACGCTCTTTGCCTGACTTCAGACGGGTTGACGTGGTTTCAATACCATGGTCGACAGCATTACGTAACATATGCTCAAGCGGTGACGTAATGCGCTCTAGGATGGCTCTATCCATCTCGTCATCAGCATTAACAATGGTCAGTTCAACAGACTTATTAAGCTCGTTAGCTGTTTGACGTACGATACGTTCCAGACGTGGTGTCAAGCGTGTAAATGGCACCATACGTGAATTCATCAAACCGTCTTGCAGTTCCGTCTGGGTACGAGATAACTGTAGCAGCAGGCTTTCGCTATCACGTGTCTTTTCTAATAATGTATGATTAATATCAACCAAATCTGAGGCCGACTCTGTTAAAGATTTAGACAGCTGATTCAAAGATGAGTATTGATCCATCTCTAGAGGGTCAAAGTCTTCATTATCGATGAGTTCCTCATCTATTTGAGATAGAATCTGTGCTTCTAGCTCGATCTCCATACGACGTAGCTGATCTGCCAAACGTTGTACTGTCGTACCCATCTCTTCAATACTGTTTGTTAGACTACTGATACCCATATCGATACGAGCACGGTTAATCGCTGACTCACCAGATAAATTAATCATGTGCTCAATTAAACCACCCGAGATACGAATCATCTCATTGCTACTAGCGCTCTGATCTTCCTCATGAGTATCTCTAAGCATAGACGGCATTTCACTGATATCTTTTGCAAGATACTGCGAATCTTGGTTTTCTTTGGCAATCAAGATTGCTTCACGCTGGGCTTGTAGAGACTCTTTAGGTATCGTTTTTAGGCTATCAGGGTTTCTACCAAATTGCTCCAACGCTTCAATTAACAGCGTAGGCGTCGGTGGATTAACATGTTGTTGAAGAATAAATACTGCATCAGCCAGCCAGTCATGACTTGCAACCAGCAACTCTAATACTTTTTTGGTGGCTGGACGTCGATTACTGACAAAATCCGTATAGACCGACTCCATCTCGTGCGCCAAATCAGCAATACCAGAGGCAGTAACCATTCGTGCGCCACCCTTTATGGTATGCAAGTCACGTTGGAGCGCTTGTAACGCTGTGGTATTACTCGTATCTTTTAAGAACAAGTGCAGATACTTATTACGATTGGTAAGCTCTTCTGCTTCTTCTAAAAATACCGCTAATATATCAGGATCAGGCAATCCATTGGCCCATGATTGCTTAATCATGCTATCCAGACTTAGGGTACTCAATGCCTCATTATCACTATCAACAACATTGGCAGCAATGCTACGCTCTGTAGGTTCAAAGTGATTTTTTGGTACTGGTATGACTAGATCGACTACCTCTGGTAACGTTTTTGCTTTTTCAAGCTGATGCAACTGCTCAATGAGCTCTGGAGTAAAGAAAGATTTCTTATGACTCACAATATGCATCACTTGTAGTGACATCGTATCTTGCACCATTTGCATGATTTCAAGCCACTGCGCGGTTGGCGCTCTTCGGTTCTCTACAAACGACTCATAGACGCTTTCTGCTTCGTGGGTTAAATCACCAATACTACGGATACCGGCCATCCGTGCACCGCCTTTAATCGTGTGCAAATGACGCTGTAGAACTTTCAGCGCATTGATATTGGTGATATCGGCACGCCACTTATTGAAGCTTTCATCTAGTGCAGTATCAAGCTCTTGTGCTTCTTCTAAAAATATTTCTAATAGCTCAATATCAGTGTCAATGGTTTCAAACTGTAGCTCAGTTGCTGGAACAACTCTAACGGTGAAGCCAACGTCCTCGTTCTCATCCCTTTCTTGATAAATACTCTGTAGATCATCAATGACTTGTTTATCTATTTTTAAGGAGGTACTTCCAGCTAAAGCATCAAACAAGCCTATCAGCTGAGCATGACCTGCGTGCAATATTGCTTGAATGTCTTGATTTTGAGCTATATCGATATGATTACTTAAATAACGATACGCATTACCCAGTTCATCTAAAATTGTGACAAATTTTGGAAATGCTTGCGCTTTTTCCATAAGAGAAGCTATTTGTGAAACTTGCTGCTCTATATAGTCTTGAATATGCTCTATCTCAGTATGATTCAACGCATCATCTAATTCCCACTCAGCATCGAGTAACGTATCAATATTACTGTCTAATAACTCTTCTATCGTCGGTTTCTTATTGGTCATGACAGTAGTGTCATTAGTCACGTATTGCTCACCGAGCATGGCTTGCAATGACGCTATATCATGCTGACTCTGCGACCCATCGTCCTCTGTTGATACATCGTGCTGCTCTATATTTTGCTTATAGTTATTTAGATAACCCTCTATTAATGTGGCTGACTGGGCTAATGCTGCTAAGTGCTGAGCATTCATGCCTATATCTTGTTGTTGTAACGACTCCAAGCTATGCTCGATGGTCGCACTGACTTCGCTGATAGCAGCCAAAGCATTAGAACCCGAAGCGCCGCGCAAAGTATGAAATGCGCGTACGATTTCATCTGTGATTTCTATATGATGCTGTTCTCTATTGTCTTTGACAAACTGTTCGATACAATCAAGCAGCTCTTCTGCTTCATCAATAAATATCTTACAAAATGCCTTTTCTTCTTCGGTTTGAGGGGTAAGGACAACCGTTGCCTCTGCCATTTTTTCATTGACCGAATGAAAGGTCTGTAAAGTAGAGTCTATTGCTTCATTACTGTGGTCATCATAAGCATTGCCAGTCTCAGTCGTATCAGACCATGGCGTCTTTTCTTCCATCTCATCTATAGAGCTATCTACTGATTGTGCAAACAACGCAGAATAACTAAATCCATTACCCTGCTGTTTGCTATACGCATCAGCACATGCAATCCATACTGGGACAACAGCTGGATAGTCTTGAGTACCTTGTTCAAATGCTATGAGCATATCAGGATAAGCTGCCAATACATCTGTAATTAACTGACACATATCAGCTGAGATAGCGACACTCTTATCCAAAATACGGTTGAGCATGTTTTCTATAGACCATGCCAATTCCGCTGTATAGTTAGCGCCTACCATGCGGCCCGAACCTTTCAAGGTATGGAAACCACGGCGAATATCTTTTAATCCCTCTAGATCGGTCGAATTTTTCTGCCAGCTTTCATACAACGGCACAATTTCTGCCAATACTTCATTGGCCTCTTCTATAAATATCTCTTTGATATCAGGATCTGCATCGTCGGCATCGGCTGGTAGTTGATTAGTCTCTCTAATAAAAGGTGCAAGACTCTCTGGAATATCCAATGTAGATAGATATTCGTTGATATTTGCGTCTTCGTTATTCGAGTCAGTGACTAACTCGGTACTATCGTTATTAGAATCGTTATCAACATCATCAATCTCTAGTAGAGATTTTTCTAATTCTGCATCATCTGACATAAGCTCTTTAGGAGCAAGTTCAGCTAGCGTCAGTCCAGTGTTGACCGGCTGCTGATTCATAAGATTGCTACTTTGTAAGATAGCAATCGCAGGGTCAAAGCTTGGTGGGCGCTGCGCTGAAAAATCTGCTACCAATTCTGGTAGAATTTTTGTGGTATCAACCACTAGATTTACAACATCATCTGTTACTGGCAATGTTTTATCTAATAAACGATTGAGTAGGTTTTCGATTGACCATGCTATCTCGCTGATACTAAAGGCACCAACCATACGACCTGAGCCTTTTAGAGTGTGAAAACCTCTACGCACTTCAGTCAATGGTGTTAGGTCTTGTGAGTCTTGCGCCCAGATAGGAAGAAAATCTTCAAGATCAGTAATAATTTCAGTCACTTCTTCAATAAAGATATCGTGGACATCTTCATCTGTTTCAAAGTTATCAGGCTTCACGTGTTCACGAGCTTGCTTTAGTGCAGCACTTTCAGTACTGTTGGACAGACTCACATTATCTTGTTCAACTACATTTGCATCGTCTGTATTGATAACAGGGCTAATTTCACCACTATCATCATAACGTACAACATTCGTCGCAGTTGACTCTTGAGCGAATACAGTCTCGTTAAGCGTTTCTGGTGAATTGATATCAGTATCAAGAAGCTGTGTTGCTCTGGCCGTATGTTCATTTGCTAAAGTGAGCAACTGCTGATCAAAAACCTGCTGCGCAAGATAATCAAGTAATAGCTCAATAGACGTTAAGCTCTCAGCCAACGCCTGCACCAAACTCCAGCTCGGGGTAGTGATATTACGAGTAGTTAACTGTGTAAATAGACTACCGATATCATCCATAGTATGACGAATTTCTGGCAATTCCATATCGTCAAAAGCTTGACCAATACTGGTAAACTCAGTAGACGCTGGTAATAATCCTATATCTTGATGTTGTATATAATCGTTGAAATTTTGCTTTATCTTTTCTACTGCAATTCGAAGCTCACGTAGGCCATCATCGGTAGGAATAGAGTCATGTTTACTTGTTAATTCTGTCTCGTTACTATTTATCACTTCAGGCATAGTAGCGAAAGAGGTCGCATCACCAATCTTAAGAGAAATGGTTTGCTCAGTACTATAAATAGCGTTGTATAGCTCTTGCAGCTTGCGTTCAATTTGCCACTGCTCTTGCGCAAAACTTGTTTCTGATACAAGAGACTGTTTCAAATCTGCAAGGATGGATTCCACCTGAGACACGTAGTAAGTCCAGCCTCGGTTTTTGAGCTGCTCTCTGATATGTTGTAAAGGAGCTACCAAGCTATCTGGCTCATCCAGTTTGAAAATAAGCGCATCAATCTGAGTTAATAATTGCGGTAAAAAACGAGACGCTGTCGTGGTACTTTGAGATACTTTATCCAAAATAGACTGAGTACGTTTGCTACTGTGCGCTAGATAACTCAATTCAACATAGATTGCGGTGGTCAATCTTACAACTATAGTTGAAGGTACTTCATTTGACTGGGCATAAGATTCTATAACTTGATCAAGCTGACCTAATAATGGTGCATAACGCTCAGGAAGTGGCGTCTCATTTTGAGCCAGTTCACTTAGCAGTAATTCGGTTAAATACCATAGTCTTTGTAAACCACTATCTTGTGTTGTCTGCCTAAGATACTGGCTAGCTTTTTCTAAGGTACTGAGTGCTGCTGACTGATTTGTATTAGTGATCAGTAATGCTTGTACTTGCTGACGCCATACGAGTAGCAACTGCTGACACTGTTCACTTGTCAATCTAGCGGTAGCTTGTTCTGTCGGCACGGCCGCTTCAATACTATTGATAATATTTTCGTTATTCGCATGATCATTCGTGTATTCATGCTCAATATCACTAATTTTTACAGGAATGTCAGTTTCTATGTCTCGTTGAGACAAAGCTTGGGTCAGCTCATCAACTGCCCTGTTTATCAGCTCTATATGATAGATCCCTGTACGCGCATACTGATTGATCTCTCGTTGCAACAATCGATGAGAGAACTGACCTATACGACGCTCTTTAATAGAAAAATCATCATAATTTCTTAATCCTGCAAGTTGACTCAACTTACTAGCAACATCTGCTAATAAAGGTAGTTTAAGTATGATGAGCGCACCGCTAATCTGATGATAACTTGGTATCATCTGTTCATTATCGATGCTAGATTCACCTAATTGCCAACCGTCAGATATCTGCGCTAACTGCTGATTGAATAATGGTAGCAACCACTGAAACGTCACTATGTCATTGGGCTGGTTTTTCATAGGTTTATCCTAACTCGTCTATGCACTAATTTAGGCACTAATTTTTTGCCACACATTAACCTGTGGGTGCGCAATGCGGCGCATATTTGAAGGACGCCAGAACAACGCCTCACCTGGAGCCAATACAATATATCCCTCTAACGCGCATTGATCTGATAACCGTGCCAAAATATCACGCTGATCAAATTTACGAAAATATAGCAGCATGTTTTGGCAAATAATCACATTCTGAAGATGCGTAGTGGGTGGTTTTTGTTCAATAATATTATGTACAGAAAAACTGACATGTGGCTGCAATACAGGTGCTACCTGCCAATTCTCCTGCATACTATTAGCCGCTTCTGATGTGCTAGGCTTCAATCTGTTTAATCTACCTTTAGATGGCAGCGGCTGAACAAACGACTGACATGATTGCGGGATTAAAGTTTGCTGCCTGTTATCATACTGCCCCAACCGTGCGCTTTTAATAGCCTCTTCACTGATGTCTGTCCCTAATATGACATAGTCTTGACATCGCTGTGCGGCCAAGCTCATGGCCAGTGACCAAGCTTCTTGTCCACTTGCGCAGCCAACACTCCAAATACGAAATAAACTATCAATGTTGCCTGCTTTATGATGCTGTAATGCATACTCTGTAACAAAGTCGATAGAGGGTCTATGTCGAAAGAAGCGACTCTCATGAATGAGCACTTTGTCTAACAACTGCTGACGCAACTCATTGTTTCTCGATAATTGATACCATAATTGTTGAACGCTCAATCCGTTCGACATCGCCGTACAGTCGATTGCATTAGCCAGCCACTGTAGCTGTATGTCTGGCAGCACAAATCCAGTTTCTTGCTCTATGTAATTCTGCCATCGCTGCACATCCAAACTGTCGACTTTCATCAAAGTATTACCCAATGTCAGATCAACTGTATTAAGCAGATGGTTTAACTAATTAACACCATCTATGCCAGACAAATCGTCTACTATAATTACGGCTTCTTTCTATCATTCTTGATACAGCAGTTTTGTTCAATATAAAGAACAATCAAATGCTACCAATCTTGCTCTAACAGAATAACTAATCACTAAACGCTTTCTTTCAATGGGGCTTCCGTATCTAACACTTCATAATCTACTAGCTCGTCGTCGTTCGATACCTTAAAGCCCGTTACCGATTCCTGTAGTGCTGCTGCCATTTCACTTAGCTCACCAATAGAACGGGCTGTTGCCATCGTTCCAGAAGAAGTTTGCGAGGTAATATCTTGAATGATGTTCATGGTGTGAGAAATGTGACCAGCAGACTCAGCCTGTTGTAAAGCAGCATTTGAGATGTTTTGAATCAAATCAGCCAAAGTATTAGAAACGCTCTGTACTTCTTCTAGTGCTTCACCCGCATCTTTCGCTAAGCGCGCACCGCGTACAACTTCAGAAGTTGTTGACTCCATCGACATAACTGCTTCGTTGGTATCGGCCTGAATGGTTTTTACCAATGTTTCAATCTGCTTAGTAGCGTTCGCTGAACGCTCAGCCAGACGCTGTACCTCATCAGCAACAACCGCGAAGCCTCGGCCCGCTTCCCCTGCCATCGATGCCTGAATAGCGGCGTTCAATGCCAAAACGTTGGTCTGGTCAGCAATATCGTTAATTAGTCCAACGATATCACCAATCTCTTGCGAAGATTCACCAAGGCGCTTAATACGTTTTGATGTTTCTTGAATCTGGTCACGAATAACGTTCATACCCTCAATAGAGCGTTGTACAACTTCTGCCCCGTTATGAGAAATAGCAACTGAACGCTGGGCAACCGTTGCAGATTCTGCAGCGTTGTTTGAAACCTGATCAATTGAGACAGTCATCTCATTAATAGCGGCTGATACACCAGCAATTTCTTGTGCTTGGTGTTCAGAAGCTTCGGCCAGTTCAACAGCATTCATCTGCGTTTGATCAGAAGATTGCGATACACGGTCAGCAGTGCTGTTAATAACCAGTACCAACTGTCGTAATTGGTCAATCGCAAAGTTGACTGAATCAGCAATCGCCCCTGTAAAGTCTTCTGATACAGTCGCATTGACGGTCAAATCACCCTCTGCCAAATCACCCAATTCATCAAGTAGACGTAAAATAGCGATCTGGTTACGTTCGTTTTCTTCTTGGATTTGACGCGCTCGCTCAGACTCAGCTTCTGCTTCTTGGCGACGACGCAAGGTTTCTTTCTCAATAAGTGATCGCTCTGATCCACCACGGTGTTTCAGTAGCTGGTACAAAGCAAACAGAATCCCTAATGCGCCGATTGCAAATACAGCCGCTGGCAAGATAACGGATTGATTGAAACTATCGAAATACTGACTTACCGATGATAGCGAGTTAACTAGCCAAATCAGACAAGCCAAACTTAATAGAACAAAAAATCCTAACAATAGCTTCCAAGTACTATCAGCGTCTTTGCCATCTGCTGATGTTTTAGCCATACCAGCTACAGGTTTTTTTATCACATCACTCATCTTGCGTCTTCCTTTCAAACAGTCATCAAAGTCTAATTGTGGCTGACTTTGACAATCGTATTGTTATCTAAACAATGATTAGCAAAGCCTGTATAAATGCTGACATCGAACCCTATTATGTCAGTCGCTATTTCTCTGTCGTTACTTAACAGACAGGTCTTCTATTATCGACAATTATATTGCAGCATCTGAATACTGAGGATCTTGTGCGAGCAAACTTGGCATAAATACATACCAGTCTTGGTCATTTTTGAAAAACTTGCCATGGTTATAAGGCGCAAACGGCGACTCTGGATCTATGGCTTCTGGACGATACTGTTCTTGTGTGAACTGTTCGATACCAAGTACTTGATCCACCAGCAGTCCTGAAAAGTTATTGTCATAATCAATGACGATAACTTTCCGTTGGCTCATTTGTGTCAAGCGACTAGGGACTTGCAAAAAATGCGACAAATCCGTTAAAGGTAAGAGTCGCCCACGAATGTTGGCAATACCTAGCATCCATGGCTTTACTAGAGGTAGGCTAGTATATTCTGGCATAGATAATACCTCTGATACCTGACCCATAGGGGCAACTAAGCGCTGCCCACCAATTTCAAATACCACACCTTGCCAATCAAACTCTTGGCCACCGCGGCGACCGCTTTTGCGCGCGCGTGCCAAATCTGCTAAACGCAGAAGCTCGATAAATCCTCTAGAAGCCACAAGTTACTCCATCACTTTGCGAATCATATTGACCAATCCACTTTCATCAACTGGTTTGTTCATATATTCTTTAGCGCCTTGACGCTTGCCCCAAACTCTATCTGTCTCTTGGTTTTTGGTACTAATCATAATGACAGGGATATGAGCAGTGGTTTTACCGCGGGTAATCTTGCGCGTGGCCTGAAAACCATTCATTTCTGGCATTACCACATCCATCAAAATCACATCTGGCAAATGTTCAGCTGCCATCTGGCAACCCTGCTCACCATTAGTCGCTTCCAACACTTGAAAGTTGTTTTTGGCAAGCATATCGCGAAATTTCGCCATTTCTGATGGCGAGTCGTCAATGACTAAAACGGTAGTCATAGGAGGTTCCTTTAAGTTCTAAAATATCTGTGAAGATATATTGATATATGGTTCAGATAAAATGATTAAAAATAGCACTTATAAATCGACTGGTAGCCATTCTTTAATCATGATTACTCAGTATTGAATAATCTGGAGCGATAATATCAATCACTCCCTGTAAGTCTATATTTATTCGATTAACGGTACTGATTAATAGCATCAAAAAGCTCATCTTTACTAAATGGCTTAGTCAGATACTCATCAGAACCTACAATACGACCACGTGCCTTATCAAATAGACCATCTTTAGATGACAACATAATTACCGGTTTATTAGCATAATCAGGGTTATTTTTTATCAGCGCACAAGTCTGATATCCATCTAGACGTGGCATCATAATGTCGACAAAAATAATATCTGGATTGTTATCTACAATCTTCGCTAACGCATCAAAACCATCGATAGCGGTCACTACTTCACAGCCCGCTTTTTGTAATAAAGTTTCTGCAGTACGGCGAATGGTTTTTGAATCATCAATTACCATTACTTTTAAACCTTCAAAATTATTTTCCATTCTCATTGTCCTGTAAACGACTATTTGTTCGTAACGCTATCTAGCAATACAAAGTTTGCTTGGCTATTTTAAACTTTTATATCATCTATTGTCAGATCGATACCCCACTCTCAACTTGAAATAAGCAAATCAAACTGAAGAGGCGGATTACCAAGTTTTT
>NZ_VZIZ01000002.1 GCF_009812035.1 Psychrobacter nivimaris
GGTAATGCTTGCTTGTGTCTTTATCTGGTTGCCACTCATTTGAATTCTATACACACCCTAGTATTGCTCATGAAAAAGATGTGAACATTGACAATCCTATCTTGCTTATTTTGAGTATTACTAGCAATAGTTTGAGGGATTTTAATTTCTTTATTCTTAATAACAATAGGTTAGAGCTATATGAATAAGATTGCACTACCGGAGTTGTTTGCAAGCATGCAACAGCAAATGTCTGCTCAACTAAGTACTAATAGAGCTTTCATACATCATCCTGGTTCAAAAGGTGACTCTTTAGAGAATGCATGGATTGAGTGGTTAAGAAGTTACCTGCCTAACCGTTATAGCGTAGATAAAGCAATTATCATTGACTATCTAGGAAACACAAGCCATCAAATCGATGTAGTTATTTATGATAATTATTTTACTCCATTTATTTTTACACAAAATGGTTTCCATTATGTCCCTGCCGAAGGTGTTTATGCAGTTTTTGAAGTAAAACCAGACATTAAAGGAAGTGTTAAAGGTTCGGGAAACTATATAACTTATGCAGGCGAGAAGATAGAAAGTGTTAGACGCTTGACACGCACTTCTACCTCAATGATTAACTCAGGAACACCTGTTGCACGTAGACCACTAACTAAAATCCTAGGTGGTATTCTAGCTACTACTAATACCTACGATAACAGTAATAATAAGACAATCGAGAGGCATATTAAAAGTTTAGAAAATCTTCAAGGTATCGATTTAGGTTGCGTTGTTGATTATGGTAGCTTCTTTGTCGATTATAATGGTGAAGAAAATATCGAAGAACTTGATTTCATTAAGCGGATAAATGGATATTATGAAAACAGAGAGTTCAACGAACTGCGTTTTAGTCGACCTGAAAACTCTCTAATCACTTTCTTCATGCAATTAACCCGTTACCTGCAACAGACTATTGGTACTATCCCAGCTATTGATTTACAAGCTTATCTCGATGTTATTGGTGAAGAAATTGATCAAGAACCTTAAGGTTTATCAAGAGAGACAAACAACGCCCTAACAAGACTTTTTAGCCTGAGCGAGGAAATAACGAAGCACTGCTTCGTCCGAGTGCAAGAGAATTTACATTTTCGTAAATTCTAAAACGGTATCCTGCCAACGCTGATGGCTAGGCAGATACAAGCGGTAGGCGTGATTAGCTACCCAAAATATTTAAATTTAATACAATAACAAATAAGACCTAATTTTCGTGCTAAAATTAGCCCTATATTTAGAGCGTAATTTTAGTGGAGAATGAATCCATGCAACCGATATTTGCGACACAGACAGCTAGCATCTCAGAGCTAAAAAACAACCCTTCGGCATTGATTAAACAGTCGGATGGTGAGTCTATTGCTATTTTAAATCACAATAAACCTGTCGCTTACTTAGTTTCCACAGATATGTATGAGCGTATGATGGAAGCGATGGACGATATGGCATTAAGCCAAACCGTTAGCGCACGATTAAATGATGGGCAGATACCGATAAAGGTAACGTTGGATGACTTATAGTCTTGAGTTTCATCCCTTAGCATTAAAAAAATGGAAAAAGTTAGCGCCCAGTATTCAGCAGCAGTTTAAGAAAAAATTACAGCAGCGCTTATTAAATCCTCGTGTTCCTGCGTCGAAACTTTCAGGACATACGGACGCCTATAAAATCAAACTACGCACCATCGGCTATCGTTTGGTATATATCGTCAAAGATGATGTCGTCGTTGTATACGTGCTAGCAGTAGGCAAAAGAGAAAATAACAAAGTATATGAGACGCGCTTGCGACACGCCAGCCGTAATCGACACACAGACAGAATAAAATGACGGAGGTCATAGACGTGCAATATACCGCAATCATCAAAGACGGTGGTTTGTTTATCCCTAACGTATTTTCAGACCTAAACGATGGCGGCTCGCATATCGTACAAGTAGAAGTAGACATCGAGGAAGTTCGTCAGCAATTAAGCGAAGGCGCTGTATCAACACTAGAAACACCAAAGAAAGACACCGCAAAAGCACCCAAAAAACCAGTAAAGAGAGCGACCAAAAAAGACGCACAGAAAGAAATACAGCAACTGTCAGATGATGAAGGCTTGAGTGCGCTGCGCAAAAGCGCAATCGATGAATTGGAAGCATTGGATGATGTGGAGCTGAGCGAGATATTTAAAGCGTATATGAATGATGGACAGACGTCAGAACAGATATCGTTAGAGAACTTGTAATCCAATCCAAGCAAACCCAGTCAAATCCATATAAATTAATAACCGTATCACTTATAAAGGCAGTCCCATGACTTATTCGATTTTTTCCCAAACACCAAATGACGCCATGAAAGAGCCGATGTTCTTTGGTCAGCCAGTCAATATTGCCCGCTACGACCAACAAAAGCACCCCATCTTTGAGCAATTAATTGAAAAGCAGCTGTCATTCTTTTGGCGTCCAGAAGAAGTCGATGTGTCAAAAGACCGTATGGACTACGGCAATCTATCCTCGCATGAGCAGCATATCTTTATCAGTAACCTAAAGTACCAGACCCTACTCGACTCTATCCAAGGTCGTAGCCCAAACGTCGTGCTACTGCCGCTGGTATCGATTCCTGAGCTGGAGACATGGATTGAGACGTGGTCATTCTCTGAGACCATTCACTCACGCAGCTATACCCATATCATTCGTAATATCGTCAACGATCCCGGTATTGTGTTTGACGATATTATGCAAAACGAGCACATTTTAGAGCGTGCTTCAGACATCGCTCAATATTATGACGAGCTGTATCGCAATTCGCAGCTGTATAGCCTGTACGGTGCTGGTACGCACAATATCAACGGTAAAGAAATCACCGTCGACTTAAAGTCACTTAAGAAGCAAATGTATCTGTGCATTATGGCGGTCAACGTCTTAGAAGCCATTCGCTTTTATGTGTCGTTTGCCTGCTCGTTTGCCTTTGCTGAGCGTAAGCTGATGGAAGGTAATGCCAAAATCATTAAACTCATCGCTCGTGATGAAGCGCTGCATTTGACTGGTACGCAGCATATGCTAAACCTCATGCGCAACGGTCGTGACGATCCCGAGATGGTCGAAATTGCCGCAGAGTGCTATGAGGAAAGCATCGAGATATTCCGCAAGGCGGCTGAGCAAGAAAAAGAATGGGCAGGTTATCTGTTCAAAGACGGCTCGATGATTGGTCTGAATAAAGACATTCTGTGCCAATATATCGAATACATCACCAACTTGCGTATGGAAGCGGTGGGCTTGCCATCAGCTTTCCCGAAATCAAAATCAAATCCGATTCCTTGGATCAATACGTGGTTGTCGTCTGACAATGTACAGGTCGCACCGCAAGAAACCGAAATCAGCTCGTACTTGGTCGGTCAGATTGATTCGGACTTATCAGACAGTGACTTTGATGATTTTGAGCTTTAGGCTTTAGTAGCTTTACGCTTTTTACATAGGATTTATCATGACTTGGGTAATGACCAGTAAAAAACAATTCTATTTGCATGATAATGAGAGTCTACTCGATGGACTGTTGCGCACCGGACATGAGGTCAATTATCAGTGCAAGGAAGGCTACTGTGGTAGCTGCCGAGTCAAGCGCATTGCCAGCTCGCATACGGTCGATTACCCGTTTGCTCCGCTTGCGATGATTGAGGACGATGAGATCCTACCCTGCTGCTGCCGTGTGCAAGGGGTGATTTATATCAACCACGAACCAGTCGAGAAATAACCTCTCATTTATAAAACGTTAAGATCAATAAAAAGCGCGCTATCTACATAAGATAACGCGCTTTTTTTATGCTAATAATCTTTTTGAGCCCTTGCGCCAATTATTCTGACCCAAGAAACTACTGAGCCACGCCATCTTGGTCAAACAGTTTTAGCAGCTCTTCACGCATACGGTCACGCTCGGCTTCTGACATCATGGGCGTCTCTTGTCCACCGTCTTGCATGTTGGGTTGACCAAGACCATTCATGGTCTCATCTTCGATAATAACAGGGCGCTCGACTGGCTCTTGCACAGGACGCTCCTCTAACAGTATCTTCACTTGCGCATTTTTACCACGGCGTAATATCTGGGCGTTTAGCTCAGTATTGGGTGGTTTGCGAGCGACATACTGAATCAGCGTGTTGGCATCGGTCATCTCAACGCCATCAATCGTCAGGATGATATCGCCAACGCGCAGACCACTCTTGGCAGCTGGACCTTTATCGATAACATTTAGCACTTCTACACCCGTCGAGGTTTCAAGCTGCGTCGGATCCCGAAGCTGCGACTGTATCTCAATACCTAGCCAGCCGCGACTGACCTTACCATCTTTGATCAGAGCATTCATCACTTGCTCAACTAGGGCGGTCGGGATAGCAAAACCAATGCCCATCGAGCCACCAGAGCGTGAGTAAATAGCCGTATTAATACCAACCAATTCACCGCGCGCATCAACCAGTGCGCCGCCCGAGTTACCGGGATTGATAGCGGCATCGGTTTGGATAAAGTCTTCAAACTTATTGACCCCAAGTCCAGTACGACCCGTCGCTGAAATAATCCCTTGCGTCACTGTTTGACCGACACCGAACGGATTACCAATCGCTAATGCAATGTCTCCCACTTTGATAGGTTCTTCACGGAAGCCTAACGGTGTCAATCCAGTCATGTCGACTCGAATCACCGCCAAATCACTGTCTGGGTCGGTACCGATAAGCTTAGCGCGACTCTTACGACCATCATTAAAGGCAACGGTAATCTCATCTGCCTTTTCGATCACGTGGGCATTGGTCACGATATAGCCATCTTCTGATACGATTACACCAGAGCCTAAATTGGTATTACCCTGCTCTTGTGATGGGCCACCATGATATTCAAAAAATCGGCGCAGTACGGGATCATCCATATAAGGATGTTCGGTCATCGTTTGCGTCGTATAGATATTGACTACAGACTGCGACGCACGCGCCACTGCATTATGATAAGAAGAGATAGGCGCTGGCGTGTCCGACACTGGCTCTGCTGCTTGCTGCTCCGCAGGCGGGGTTCTCGGCGGCTCCCATGTGGCCTCCGACGTCGATTTCATACTCGTGAACAACCAGATAAACGCTGCCAACACTAGCAGCAATAAGACCCAAGGTAACCATTTTAATAAAGACGCCTTGTTGTTGGTGTTCCGGGATGACGACATATAAAACCTCTATAAATTTATTGCAAACAGACAGTGAAAAACGATGTGAGATAATGGCGACTGCTTAGCTAGTGTTGACCCATTCATCAGATGGTCAAATGCTATACAGCTAGGCAGACTCACGTATATAAATTATAACCGCAATACCAGTAAATAGTAACGTATCGTGTACCATTTCAGTTATCCAGCTTGTCTGCTTGCTTACAACGGCATGTTAAAATAGCTTTTACGATGCTCGACACTTCAACATTTCGAGAATTGATCATCAAGCCAGAAGCTGAAAACCGAACACTACCAAGCGCGACAGATAATACATAATTTTTGCTTAGTTAATCTACAGCACCTTACGACATACATTTTATTGATGACAGGAAAACATAATGACTGCAAATCATACGACAGCTGAATCCAATACTCAAAGCATTAGCGCTCAGGCATTGACACAGTTCTGTGACGACTACTTATCTACCAGTGCGTTTAAAGACTATGCGCCAAATGGTCTACAAATCGATGGTGGACGCCCGATTCAACGTATCGTCACTGGTGTCACGGCTTGTGAAGCCTTGATAGATGCTGCCATCGCTGACAATGCCGATGCGATTATGGTACATCATGGATACTTCTGGAAAGGTGAACCTGCACCGCTCACTGGGATGAAAGGTCGACGCGTGCGCAAGCTGATGCAACACGGTATTTCTATGATTGGCTATCATCTACCGCTTGATGCACACCCAATCTCTGGCAACAACGCAAAACTTGCTGACATGCTCGGCATGACGATTACTGGTGCGCTCTATCCTACCGAATCCCATCCTGTTGGCAATATCGCTACTTGTACACCGCAAACTGCTGACGATCTCATTGCCACCATGACTCAAGCCTTAGGTCGCGCGCCATTACATATCTCAGCTGAGTATCATGCAGACTCATCTGCTCAGACAAATGGCAGGCTGATAGAACGTGTGGGTATATGTACGGGCGGTGCGCAAGATATGATTGAGCAAGCGGCTAGCATGGGCTGTGATGCGTTTATCTCAGGAGAGATATCTGAGCGTACCACACATAGCGCGCGTGAGCTTGGGATTGATTATTTTGCTTGTGGTCATCATGCAACGGAGCGTGGCGGTATTCAGGCGTTAGGAGAGATAGTTGCTCAAAAATTTGGTCTGCCAGTTACTTTCATCGATATCGAAAATCCAGCATAAACTAGCCACTTACAGACCAGTTGAAACGGTGGTCATTGATAGAGAAAAATTTATAGAGAAAAACTTCTAGAGAAAACGATAGTTCAAAAGCCAAACTAGACTTGCTAATGCTATAGTCACACCATAAGCATAAAGTCTAGTTTGACTACTATTTAAACTTTGTTATTCTATTTTTGATTATTATGTACCAAATATCTGGAAAATTAACCGTTTATATCTCAATTGTTAAGTTTTATCGCTTTTTTCTTAACTCCACTTGAATAATGCAATTAGTAACCGCATATTACTACCCGTAAGAAAGAACGTTTTGTCATGAAACTTCCCATTATTACAGCTTCCGGTTATGGCACCAAAATAATGATGGTAGTTGTTTAAAACTTTATCATGCTATATCAGCGATAAGATTTTAAACCGCTACCCATTGAAATACTATGTTTGCACTATGTATGTTAGCAGCATGGTATTTTTTTATTTTTGGTGTCGCGATGACGGTATGACATAGTCAGTTTGATAGACAGCTATAAACTATCAATTCTGGTTATTTTGCTTACCCTCATCGCTGGACAAACAACTTTAGTAGCCAGCTATTCTATTACTAGTAACTTAATATTAGTGATTCAAAGTATAGCCAGCCATCAAAGTTAGCATAGTTAAAACAGATGAATGTATTTGCCTCATTGGCAAAACCTTACATCAATGTTTCAAGCTATGTCTTTGTCTCAATAACTTAATCATGACCTTACCTATGTTTGATATATAGTTGTTTGGCCACTAGCCATATTTAGTTATCGATGAAGGAATCATCTGATTTATATCCTTCGCGTCGTTGTGCGTTCAGTATTTTAAACCAGTACTTATAAATACGGTTTAGAACGCTTTTATGACATATCGATAGCTGGCTGACGACAAACTATCCCACTAACTCTTAGAGAGAGTACGCTAGTGGCGCTATAGTCAAACAAGATAGAGCGGCATTTATCCTATTAAAAATGCCACTCTATTTAAAATACGATATCGATATATGTCAATATTATGCACATATATTTATACGTGTTTTTGCGGTAAGAAGGATGGCTAAAATCAGGAGACATCCATGCAGCGTATTACTTATCGTGTAAAAGTATCTGCGCAAGGGGCCAAACGCCGTATTTCTTATTTACTGCGTCCATCTAAACGCCTACTGAACACCAAAAGTAACATCGTTTCATCCGTTACCCCTATTGCGTCTAATCATTTTGCCAGAACCAAGAAGCTGGCACAAATCTCTAGCATCGCTCTACTCTCGTTGCCCGCTGAGAGTTTGACGACCATGAACACATCGGTACCAGCTTATGACAACGTCATGCTGGAAAACACCTTGACCATTGCTGCGGTGCCTGGCGATAGCACTTACTTTGCTACCGATGGCTTCCAACATGGTTTTGGGTTTGATCTGGTGCGCACTTATGCCGACGAGCTCGGTGTCGATATCAATCTAAAAGCCTATGCCAGTGAAGAAGCGGCACTAAAAGCACTAAGAACAGGCAATGCTGACATGGCGTTGACCACGGCTAGCACCAAGCTAAAAAGCCAGTTAAATCTATCGTCTATCAATGTCAGCTGTGGTTATGATTCTAGTCTGACTAAGAACGGACTACACCCTAAGGTAAGTTGGACATTTAGCTCATCCAATGACCCACTATCAAGAAAGGCCAGTTACTTTTTGTGCGATAGCATCAAGCTACAAAACACACAAAAACTTGCCGCGTTCTACAATCAAAACTTGCTTAAAGATGCCTATAGTCAGGATCATTTCCAGAGAACGTTGACAGAAAAGTTACCGGACTATCAGTCTTCGTTTGAAGAGCAAGCACGTAATTACAATCACGATTGGGAACTGCTGGTCGCGATGGGTTATCAAGAGTCACACCTTGATGCCAACGCTGTCTCGCCGACTGGCGTACGCGGGTTAATGATGCTGACCAATAACACTGCAAAAGCGATGGGCGTCTCAGACCGCGTTGATCCTTACCAAAGCATTGGTGGCGGTGCACGCTATCTAGAGCAAGTGAAAGCAGATTTCTCTGATGTGCCAAAAACTGACCGTATCTGGTTTGCCCTTGCAGGTTATAACATGGGTCCCAATGCGGTAAAAAGAATCCAACGTGAACTACGAGCTCAAGGTATCGATGATAAGAGCTGGGCGAATGTCTATGCTTATTTAGCAGACAATAGAGCGTCGAATAGCCGCTATGGTCAAGCCATGCACTATGTCAGTAACATCAGAAGCTATCTTGAGACTATTAAAACTCAGACTGTCTAGTCTGTAAATATTACTAGGCAATTTGCAAGCTAAACTTTCACAGTTATTTATTCTTGTTAAATAAAAAAAGCTGCTCCTATAAAGAGCAGCTTTTTTGTGCGATACGATTAATGGTTAATATTAATGACGCCTCGTTTAAACGGTATCCATTAATATTTTATTCATTAGCGATTTGGAACTGTCAGACGCTGACCACGCTGCAACATCGTATCCGCGGCAATATTATTCATATCAGCCAGCTCTTGCGTTGAGACACCATATTTACGTGCTAGACCAATCAAGCTGTCGCCCGAACCAACCGTGTAGCTTACTGTCGCTTTTGGTACTTTAAGTGTTTGGCCGCGTTGTAGCTGAGCATTGGTCGCTAGATCATTGGTCGCCGCCAAATCCTCTACTGAGATGCCAAACTGACGTGCCAAAGCAATTAAGCCATCGCCAGATTTAACTTTATAGCTTTCAGTGTTGCTCAGTTTTGTTCCACTGCTTGCTGAGCTACTACTGTTACTACTAGCAGAGCTGCTGCTTTGACTGCTACTAGATGCGCTTGCCACACTACCGCTCGCAGGGATAGTGATAGTACGACCCAGTATCAGATTCGAATTGGTATTTAAGTTATTTGCTGATGCCAAATCACTTAAGCCAATATTGTAGCGTTTGGCGACACCCGTTAAGGTATCACCTGATTTTACTTTGTAGCTGACCGCTTTGTCATTCAACTGACTATCGACCAATTCTTTAGAAGCAGGAACTTTAATCGTTTGACCACGTTGCAAGCGAGCCTTTGCATCAAAGTTGCTGTTTACCGCAGCAAGTTCCGTTGCACTCACTCCGATGCTGTTCGCAATACCAATCAGCGTATCACCTGATTTTACTTTGTAATTGGTGATCGCGACCGAGCTTGAGCTGTTACTACTACTAGCACTTGTCGTACTTGTAGCATCGAAATCAACACTGGCTGGCACTTTAAGCGTCTGACCAACATATAGCGAACTTGTGCTGTTGATACCGTTGAGACTGGCTAAAGTATCTGTCGACACATTGAATTGACGTGCCAATGCAATTAATCCGTCCCCTGCTTTTACTTTATAGTTTTTGGTCGCAGTGCTTGATTTACTCGGCTTGGTAGAAGGCGCTGCAGGTGTCGTCGCAGGTGTAGTCACTTTACCCGGTATGAGCCATAGTTTCTGACCTCTGAGCAGATCAGCACGGCTGCTCAGGTTGTTATAGCTGGCTAGCTGAGTGACCGATAAGCCAAAACGATTAGCCGTACCGATAAGCGTATCACCGCCTTGTACGACGTAACTGTCAGGCTGACTAGCGGCGGCGTTATTAGCAGTACTCAATGGCTCGATAGTCTTGGCATTATATAGATATAACGTACTGCCAGAGAGCAAATTGGCACTGGCATCTATCTGGTTCCATTCTGCGATATCACGCCAACTAACCCCTGCTCGACTCGCAATGTTCGAGAGCGTATCGCCACGTTTGACCGTATAAGTGGTACGAGTGCCTTGAGGTTTTGGCTTACTTACCGAGGTTTTAGCAAAGCTAAGTTTCTTCTCTGCACCACTCGCTTCTAAGATAGACTGCTGTGTTTGTACGGCTGATAGATTAATGTTGCCATCAGCATTGATAACATTGGTCTCAGAGGTATTTCTCCGGATTTGATTGGCGATGAAATCACGCTCTTCTTTGCTAAGCGGTGGCTCTTGGACAATCGTATTGTTCTGAGTAATCTGAGCTGAGGTAGTCGGTAGACTGTTACTGCTCTTAAGCTCAGCATTGATTTTGTTAGTCTCTGCTGTGGTCAGTGGTGGCTCAGTACGAGCTGAAGAATTGCCACTGTATACCGAGCTGCTAGTTGGCGTCGCAGATGGTGAGATGTAGCTGGTAGTCTGCTGAGGTACACTTGCGTTAGCGGCATAATCAGCCAATGCACTACCAGTAGACGGTAGTGATGAGGCAGTATAGGGTTTGTTATTATAGCTTGGCGTAGTCGCTGTCGTGCTTGAGCTACCTGCGTTGTTTGAGGCGAGTACATTGCCTGTACCGTTACCTCTGAGCCCACTTAATTTGGCATCAGCATTGAGGCTGACGTCGTTAGGAATGATGACACGCTGTGGACCTGAAGAATCAACGCGGCCTGATGTCAGTGCAGTGTTTAGACGCTCTAGCTCATCATAGCTGACTCCAGTTAACTGCGATACTTCTGCCAAGCTCACACCATAGTTAACTGGTACACTACGGAAATGCTGACGGTTAGCGATAGCTGGTAGATACACACCATACTGCTCAGGCTTAGCGACGATTTCGGCTACAGCTAAGAAACGCGGCACATAGTTCATCGTTTCGGTCGGTAATTGAAGCGACCAATAGTCTGTTGGTAGTCCGCGCGCTGCGTTGGCATCGATTGCTTTCTGTACACGGCCAGGTCCAGCGTTATAAGCAGCCAATGCTAGCTCCCAACTACCAAACTGGTTGTGCAATGCTGTCAAAAAGTCATAGGCAGCACGTGTCGATTCGATAACATCGCGACGACCATCATAAGTGCTGCTTTGATTCAAGCCATAGATACGGCCTGTACTTGGGATAAACTGCCATAAGCCCGCAGCTGCCGCACTACTCGTACCACTTGGATCGTAAGAGCTTTCGATAACTGGTAACAAGGCAAGCTCTGTTGGGATATTGCGACGCTCTGCCTCTCGTACCGTATGATAGATATAGCGACTGGCACGTGCAGTTAGACGATTTAAATAATCCTGTCTACTGGTAAACCAGCTTTTTTGACCTTCAATGCGCTGATTATAGATTGGCTTACCACCATTCATGCGGTAGCCTGCGCGTAGACGATTCCACAAATCACCATATTGCTGAATAGCAAGCTGGTTACCTTCTACCATGGTCATGTCAGTAGCTTCTAACAAGTCAGCCAACTCATCCAAACTCTCTGCATCCAAAAACGCAGTTGAGTAGTCTGCACTACCTGTATTAGCCCCTTGATTGGTAGGACTTTTGGTAATGACAGATGAGCTATTGGTCGCACCTTTGTTTTTTACCGCTGATGTATTGCTACACGCACTAATCAGTAAAGTGGATACCGCAAGCGTCAATGGCAACGCAATAAATGAGCGAGAGTGTGATAGCACAGTAGACATGATATTGGAGGTTTCCTAACGACAGAAATTAATAAGATAAAGTTGATGGATAGTATAGTATGCAATGTAAAGCAAAGACTAGCCTAATATAAAAGATAATAATAGACGCTCAAGTAGCCTATAAAACTAAGTAATGACTATTGTTAGCCAGCTAAGACTTTCTATAGGTCGAAATTGCAGCTAGCTCAATCAGCTATTGTTTATGTTACCTATTATATTTTGAGTCTTGCTTGCTCGATAATGACTTAATTAATAGCCACTTGTGATACAGCGCGCAAGAGCACTGCATTACCAGTAGATAAAGTCAAGGTCACACGAGATGTGGTAACAAATGATACTTGCTGACCATTTTTTACCCAGCTCTCATTGGTCGTCACGTTGGCTTTGGCTTGTGAACCAGTAATTACCACATTGTCTACCGAAATATCATAGCGATAATTAGACGTATCATTCCAGCTGTTTTGAAGCAACTTTAAGTACGCATCTTTATCTAAACTGGTAGACTTTCCCTTTCTAGATAAAGAAATAAGCGCGTCGTCCGATACTAGGCGCGATACCTGATTGATGCTCTGGCTATTCGCTGATGCTTTCATTGCGGCGGCATAGTTCTGTACCAAATCTTCGGTCATAGTTGCTGCTTGTGCATTGATACTGATGGTGCTGGCTACTGCTACGATTGCAGTGATGCTGGCGCTTTTCACCAATAGAGCTAATAGCCTATTTCCCAATAATTTTTTCATGATAATCCTTAGCGATATTTTTTTCGTTAGTGTCATATATTGACGATTAACGCTCTTTTATCATTTATTTTGGCAGTGTATCTGTATAGATATATCTATATAAGTATACTCATATCATATGCCGAGCCTATCATCGAATTCTCACAGCCATGTGACACCCTGTGTAATTATTGCGAATAAAAACAAAGGCTATCAAATAAAATACTCTTAAGATTTTATGCTGTAAATCCTAGCTCAAGCAGTTAAAGTCTCTGTAGCTCAGCTTTATAGTCAATCCCATAATGAATTGACTATTTTTAAACTTTTACACCATCAACCCTTAGAACCGTTAATACTTATTAAGCTACCTAGGTTAGAGTCTGGCTTAATTAAGGCTTAAGCTCGTTGTTACTGTCTTCATACTGTTCATCATCACTGAGCTTCATACCCAAACGCTCTACCCGTCTATCCATCATCTGGCGAGCCAAGGCTTGCATGTCTTCGACGCGGTCTATTTCATCAACAATCTCAAGACCTAACAATGTCTCAAATACATCTTCTAAGGTGACTAGACCTTTAACTTCACCATACTCACCAACCGTAATGGCGATATGAATACGGTTTTTTAGCATTAACTCTAACAAGTCAAACAGCTTCATTTTAGAGAAAACAAAAGTGATGTCGCGCTGAAATTGCGTCAACGGCTTGTGCATAGCATGATTAACTTTAGCCAGTAGCATGTCGGTTTTTAGGACAAAGCCTGTAATATTGTCCAAATCACCATCATAGATTGGCAAGCGAGAAAACGTCAGCTTTGGACGATCAACCAATAGCTCAGCGACGGTTTTGTTCTCTTCGAATGCAAGCATCACTGACCGCGGGGTCATGATATCTTCGACTTTAATCGCGCCAAACGCGAGCAAGTTACGAATGATACGCGACTCTAGTGGGTCAATTTGACCTGACTCTTCACCGATACTAGCAAGGGCAGCAAACTCACGGCGGCTAAAGGTTTGCGGCTCTTTACCACGTACCAATAGTTTTGTCAGACGCTCTGAGAACCAGATTAATGGGTATAGCAGCATGATGATGCCACGAACGAAATAAGCAACCAAACCACTTAGCTGACGCCAGTAAACTGTACCCAAAGTTTTTGGGATAATCTCAGACAAGAATAAGATAGCAAGCGTCATGAGGGCAGAAAACAGACCAAACCACGCACTACCAAAGACGATCGTAGCCTGTGCACCCGCACCGATAGAGCCAAGTGTATGGGCAACCGTATTTAACGTTAAAATAGCAGCTAGTGACTGGTCAATATTGTCGACTTTAAGACTTTTAAGCATTTCTGCTTTTTTGGGACTGGTCTCTTGCACATCCGCAATAAACGATGGCGTCATGCTCAGCAAAACAGACTCTGCTAATGAACAGACGAAAGATACACCAATAGCGAGTAAAACAAAAAATATCAATAAAGAAACGCTAAGCGCAGTTGGTGCTGCCGCCTCGCTGGATGTTGATACAGCACCAGCTGCCCATACTGCCTGCGGTAGCATAAGAATTGCTAATGCAGATAGTGCTGAAAAAGAAGTATAACCAAATCGAGAACTAGTCGTCATTCTCGGGGGAGGTTCTGCAGATGCGTCTTTACGATGAGCGCGCGGACGACATAAACGAGGTACAAACATAAAAGTGGTGAACAAGTTAGGTAACCTAAAAAGAGTAAAAGGAAGATAATGTCATGAGCAATTTATATTGATTTTCAGATTATCTTTAACAAAGTAATAAAAGATATCTGTCTATCGTATAAATAGTTACTCAAAGCTGATTTAATCGCTATTTCAAAGCCATACTATGCTTTAAAAATCCGTAATATGGTTCAATATATAGCATACTAAATACAGGCAATCATTGCCATTTGATAGTAGCATTGATGATACCATTTCACAATAAGTCACCATTTTTAAGTTTTTGTTTTTTGATGACTTTTATTGCCCTACTATTAACGGTTGTATGACGACATCTTTACTAGCCAATTCATGACAGCTATTTAGCCTGACGCTTTATATAGGTTATCTGAATGTAGTAAAAACATTGTTGTCCTATCCGTTGGCTGATAGTATGCCTTACGCTAAGAAAAACACGCTCAGCCTATGATTAACAGTTACCAAGTCTGGGATTTTTTGTTACTATGCGTCTAATTTTATTATTGTCTATGACTTACTGAGAGATATTATGAGCTTATTTATTCAAGCTGCCCATGCTGCACCAGAGACTGCAGGTGCTGCAGGTCTATTCGGTCAGATTTTACTGCCTGTTGCGTTTTTTGCGATTTTTTACTTCTTGGTCATTCGCCCGCAGTCTAAGCGTACCAAAGAGCACCGTGCCATGGTTAACGCATTGACCGTTGGTAGTGAAATCATTTTTGCTGGTGGCTTAATGGGTCGTATCAAAGCAATCGAAGGCGATTATGCCGTTGTGAGCCTAAACAACAATACTGACGTGAAAGTACAACGTGCTTCTGTTATTTCAGTATTGCCTGCTGGCACGATCGAAAGCGTCTAATGAGAATGTTCACTAGCTTTTATTAGTGAAAATTTATTAGTGAACATTCGATAGTCGTCACATTAATGAATGTAATGACTAAAAAATGACCGTATATGATTTACGGTCATTTTTCGCTATTAACACAGTAAGGTAAAATTGCTATATAAATTAGGCTTACTGTTTAGATGTCCTATCTTTATCCAAGTCAGCCATATGATTTTTGGTGACCAGATAAACAGACATCTGTATTATTTGCTTTACTGTTTTATGCGTTACTATCATCGCGGATGATCGCAATGGTGCATGATGACGGCTGCTGAACATAGCACTCGACCGTTGCTATCGCTAACTTCCCATCTGCTAACTTGTGGCCTACGTCGCCAGTCGTTTATCAACTTAAAGAAGTGATTATGCAATATCCCGCTTGGAAATACTTACTAATTGCCGTCGTGCTACTCGTTGCCGGTCTATATGCTGCCCCCAACCTTTATCCTGACGAACCTGCTGTGCAGATTACGAGCGCAGCCGCAGGAACTCAGCTATCTGAAGGCATCTTAACCGAGTCTCAAAGCTTACTCGAAGAGGCAGGTCTAGATAACCACGATGGTACGTTTGAGGGAAACAGCGCGCTGGTACGCCTCAACAATCCAGTCGATCAGCTAAAAGCGCAAGAAGTGCTACGTCAAAACTTAGGCGAAGACTATGTCGTTGCCCTTAACCTAGCACAGACTACCCCGCAGTGGCTACGCGATATCGGTGCAAGACCGATGAAGCTTGGTCTCGATTTGCGTGGTGGTGTACGCTTTGTACTCGAAGTCGATATGGACAAGGCGCTTGAACAGCGTTTGACCAGTGCCAGTCGTGATATGCGACGTGAGCTACGTGCTGAGCGAGTAGCAATTAAAGGTATCAAGACCGAAGATCGCGGCGTGGTATTGCATTTTGCTGATACTGATACTCGTAACCGTGCCCAAAACGTATTACAAGGCTCAATGAGCAATACGTTTAACTTGCAGTCTTCTATTGATGATCAAGGTCCTGCATTGGTTTTATCGTATAACGATGCGACACTTGACGAAATCAATAGCTACGCGGTCAACCAGAACTTAACGACTTTACGTAACCGTATTGCTGAGTTGGGTGTTACCGAAGCTTTGGTACAGTCGCAAGGTGCTAGCCGTATCGTCGTTGAGCTACCTGGTGTACAAGATACTGCTGAAGCAAAACGTGTGCTTGGTCGTACTGCAAACCTTGAGTTCCGTATGGTGGCAGAAGACGCCGATACCTATACTGGCGGCATACCTCCAGCAGGTACAGAGGCATTCCCATTCGAAACACTCGATGGTCCTCCTGTATTGTTAGATCGTCAAGCGATTGTCACCGGGGACAAAGTAACCAACGCGCAAACTGGCTTGGATGAAAGCGGTCTACCTGAAGTAAGTATTACCTTGGACAGTGCTGGCGGTAAGCTTATGCAGAACGCTACACGTACAGCTGTTGGCCAACAGATGGCTGTATTGTTCATAGAAAACAAACAAAGAATCACTTACGAAGAAGATCCAGCGACTGGTGAGACGACTGAAGTACGCACACCTTATGCTGAAACCAAAGTCATCAACCGCGCCAACATTCAAGCGGTATTGGGTTCATCATTCCGTATTACTGGTCTAGATAGTAGTGCTGAAGCAGCTGAGCTTGCCCTATTGCTACGTTCAGGCGCACTTGCTGCACCGATGTACTTCGTAGAAGAGCGCACTATTGGTCCATCACTCGGTCAAGAAAACATTGATAAAGGATTGTTCTCTACGCAGGTCGGCTATCTATTAGTCTTCGCGTTTATGATTATCTTCTATCGCCTGTTTGGGGTGATTGCCAACGTTGCGCTAGCCGTTAACGTTATTATTATCATTGCGATTATGTCAATTTTGGGTTCATCACTTACCCTACCGGGTATCGCAGGTATCGTTTTGACCATCGGTATGGCGGTTGATGCCAACGTACTGATCTTTGAGCGAATACGAGAAGAGATTGCCAATGGTGTCCGGCCAAAATCAGCCATCGTGGCAGGTTTTGATCGCGCATTTAGCAGTATTTTTGATGCCAACATTACAACCTTATTGGTCGCGTTTATCCTATTTGCGATTGGTACTGGTCCGATTAAAGGCTTTGCGATTACGCTAGCTATTGGTATTGTCAGTTCGCTATTCACCGCTATTTTGGTGACACGTGCACTGGTACAAATTGCTTATGGTAAGCGTAAATCCATCAAAAGTCTGAGCATCGGTTAGGAGAATATTATGGCGATCGATAATAACAACCCTTTAGAACAGCAGAATAATCCTGATCGAAATGGCTCAAACGGTGAGACGACCAATGCAAGTACGCGTCGCCGTAACAAACCGCGTCGTGATGGTAAAGGTAGCAATACCAAGACCAACAATCCTACTACCGCAAAGTCAGGCAAAAGCTCTAGTCGTCGCGGTGGTAAAGGTCAAAACGCCAAAGACAGTCAAGCACTGTCTACCGCTGTTGATTCTGACGTAATATCAGGTGACGCCGCTGATGATGCCGCAGCTGTTGCTGAAGGTGGCATCAAAGCGGTTGGCAACCAGCGTATCATTCCATTTATGAAGATAGAAAAGCCGATGGCACTACTATCTTTATTTATGGTGATCGGTAGTATCATTGCTATCGCAGTAAACGGTCTGAACTTAGGACTCGACTTTACTGGTGGTGTCTCAGCAGACGTGCGTTATGAGCAGCCTGTTGAGCAAGTTGCTGTTGTACAAGCATTGGCAGACAATGGCTTCGATGATGCAGTTGTACAGTATCTAGGTACTCGTGAAGAGCTATTGGTACGTTTGCCTCCTCAGTCTGATAACGTCGATGGGCTAAGCGCAAATCTGACGCAAGCATTGGCCCTACCTAGCAACACCGCTACGATTAGCAACGTTAATATCATCGGTAGCCAAGTTGGTAATGAGGTTTATCTAAACTCAGTCATGGCATTGGTATTGGCACTGGTATGCATGCTTGGCTATGTTGCCCTACGCTTCCAGTTCAAACTGTCTCTAGGTGCCGTACTGTCACTATTTCATGATGCTGTCGTAACCATCGGTGTATTTGCATTGTTTGGCTTCCCATTTGACCTGACGGTATTGGCTGCGGTATTGGCATTGATTGGTTATTCATTGAACGATACGATTGTTGTCTATGACCGTATTCGTGAAAACTTCCGCCGTGTTCGCGGAATTACGCCAGAACAGACGATTGATTTGTCATTGACCGAGACGCTACGCCGTACGATTATGACCATCTCAACTGTTCTATTGGTCGTACTAGCTATGCTCTTCTTGGGCGGTGATGGACTATACTGGTTCTCAGTAGCTCTGTTTATTGGTTTGCTTGCGGGTACTTACTCATCGACTTATATCGCCAGTTCGATTCCGCTGCGCATGGGTCTGTCGCGTGATGACTTTATCGTAAAAGTAAAACCAGAGTTTGAAGAAGAAATCGTTACTTTTAACGATCCAAAAATGTTTGAGCAAGACAACGTTTAGTAAGGTATATTAGATGGATTGATACGTTGAACTAGCGTGTCATCACATTCTATATAATTACTAAGTGCACAGCTACAATGTTTAAATAAGAGCACCTGACTCATGAATAATGAGTCTAGGTGCTTTTGTCTTTATAGCTATTTTGTCTCTTATATTAAATGTACTGCCTTACGAACTTATTATCATTTAACGAATACATCTCTTTATCGTTCACGTATAAACGAGTCACCCATGTCAGCTAAATCCGAACCTTCTCACGCGATGCCACCTATTGACACAAGCTATAAACGTATTGTCGCGATTGCGCTGCCTGTACTGCTAGCCAATTTGGCCATGCCATTGCAAAGCGTGATTGATACGGCCATTGTAGGCAATATGAATGACACGGCGAAACTTGCTGGTATGGGTCTAGCCATACAACTGCTGTCGCTATTGCTTGTTAGCTTTAACTTTTTGCAGTATGCATCATCTGGGCTTGCTGCGCAGGCATTGGGACAACTGGCTAATAATAGCAATACATCAGCCGTATCAGCGCCTACGCCTTTGCTGTCTATCCTACAGCGCGCGTTACTATTGGCGTTTGTTATTGGAGCAATATTACTACTCGCAAAGCCATGGCTGATTGATTTTGGCTTACAAGCTCTATCAGCCAATCCTGAGAGTGGACGCGCAGCGAAAACCTATTTAGACGTACGCTTTTGGGGTGTGATCGCAGAGCTGATGAATTTTGCATTTATTGGTTGGTTTGCAGGACAAGGCAAGACCCGTTATATGCTTTACCAGCAGGGTTTTATTGCCGTACTTAATATCGTACTGACTCTGTTTTTTGTATTTGCAATGCAGATGGGATTAGCTGGTGTCGCACTAGGAACCACTATCGCATTTTGGTTCGGAATACTGATGGCATTATGGTTGAGCCGCCAACATTTAAAAATATCATGGACTGTATTATTCAAAGCGGATCGACAGTATTTTACGAAAGAAAAAATGCTTAGGCTATTTTCTTTAAACAAAGATATCTTTGTACGCACCCTCATCTTAACGCTAAGCTTTGCTTGGATTACTCGACTGTCTGCTCAAAGCGGTGATGTCATACTGGCTGCTAACGCTATCTTATTGCAAGTACTAAGCATATCTGCCTTCGCTTTAGATGGCGTCGCTGTCTCTGCTGAAACATTGAGTGGACAAGCTGCAGGACGTCGCGATTGGCCACGTTTTCGTATTATTGTGAAGCGTACAGGCGTGGTTAGTTATGGCCTTGCTATCATGTTGAGCGCCATTTGGTGGCTTGCAATGCCTACGTATTTGGGATTTATGACTAATATTGATTCGGTATTTGCCCTTGCCTATGACTACCATTTATATGCCGTATTATTGCCTCTTGTCGGCGTTGGAGCCTATTGGTTGGATGGGATATTTTTTGGTTTAACGGCTGGTAGCGTGATCCGTAATGCGGCGCTGATACTGGCTACTATTTTCTTCCCATTGAGCTGGTTGCTCTATCAACAATGGGATATGACTGGTATTTGGCTTAGCGTGTGGTGTCTATTATTATTGAGACTAGTCATTCTAGGTGGGTTTTTGTACCGTGCCAATCAGACTGGCAGTTATGAAAAACTACAACCTGAAGCTTAGTTAATTTTATATTATGTTTGCTCTATCAATTTTCGATAAATCATTTTTATTAAGCTCGTTTTTTGCTTTTTAATTTTGCAGCAATACCGTTTGAATCAATAATTTTTATATCGATAGATTTATAAAAATATCATAAGAAAAATTTAGGATGTCATGTGAATACTCATTCAAATGAATTAAGCCATCAACATGAAAACCGCTACCACTGGGCTGAGGGCTTTAAAAAAAGCTTGCCAGTTGCTATGGGATATCTGCCTGCCGGTATTGCCTTTGGTGTACTCGCACAGGTAGCAGGTATCCCGATATGGGCAACGATTATGCTCAGTATCGTTCTCTATGCTGGTGCAGCTCAATACGCTTGTCTGCCAATGCTGAGCGCTGGCCTACCGATTGGCAATATCGCCACCAATATTGCGGCGATTAATCTACGTCATGTATTCTATGGTATGCCGTTATTACAGTATTTACCGAAAAATAAGCTGGCCAAGACGTATTGTCTGTTTGCGTTGACCGACGAGACTTTTTCGATCATGACCAGCTTACCAAATGAGTCGCGACGAGCGCTCATACTTCCTATCAGCCTCTTTAACCAAAGCTGGTGGGTACTGGCGAGTACGGTTGGTGTAATGATTGGTAGTACGCTCAGTGACTTGGTGCCAAATTTAGATTTTGCTTTGGTTTGTCTGTTTGCAATTCTCGCTTATGAGCAATTTCAAAGTATCAAACGCTACTTCCCAATTGGTATTGCCGTGCTTGGCTTAATCATTGCTTCGCTATTTACCAGTGACTGGTTGCTACTAGTAGCCATCACTATCTGTATGTTGATGATTTTGGTACGTGGGTTTTGGATAGAGCGTCAAAAGACGGGAGACTCTTATGACCAGTAGTTATCTTATTTTTGCTACGCTTGCCATGGCAGCAGTGACCTTTATCACTCGTGCGCTACCCGCACTGATACCTAGAAAGCTGCTCGATACACCTTGGCTACATCGATTAAATGAGAGTTTGCCATTATCAGTGATGGTGCTGCTTATTTTGACTAGCCTCTCCTATCAAGACATATCGACGACTGTTGCTTTCAGCGATACCGAATTACATCTATTAATGGCACAAGTCGGTGCACTTATTTTGGTATTGTTTATCTATCATATCAGCCGTCAGCTTTTGGTCAGTATGGTTGTCGGTATAGCAGCAATCAATGGTCTGTTTTGGCTATTTAGCAGTTTCTTAGGCTAAAAATTCCGCCCATTTATATAAACGCCAGCACCCTTAGCTATACTTTAAACATAAAAAAGCTAGATTCTAAATAGAATCTAGCTTTTTGTTATCTGAAAATAATGACTTCAATACGACTTAAAGTTCTTCCACACCCATCATGTCAACTGGGGTATCAGCCACTATTTGTACGCCTTTTTTACCCGTTTTGGCAGTATCGTTACGCTGCTCTTGCAGGTGATCGAGATACGCTTCATTGATCTGACCAGTGATGTAGCAGCCGTTAAATACCGCACAATCAAAACCTTCCACTCGGCTGTGTTTGGTGTCTTTTACTGCGTCAATCAAATCATCCAAATCTTGGAAAATCAAACGATCTGCGCCGATGATATCACGTACTTCTTCAACGCTATTGCCTGAGGCAATAAGCTCGCTACGTACGGGCATATCAATGCCGTATACGTTTGGAAATTTCACTGGTGGCGCAGCACTGGCAAAAAACACCTTGTTAGCACCAGCATCTCGTGCCATTTGAATGATTTCATGACAGGTCGTACCACGAACGATAGAATCATCAACCAACAGCACGTTTTTGCCTTTGAACTCTAGCGGCACAGCACTTAGTTTCTGGCGAACTGATTTTTTGCGTTGCTGCTGACCTGGCATAATAAACGTACGACCGATGTAGCGGTTTTTCATAAACCCTTCACGGTACTTGACGTTCATTTTTAGCGCCAGCTCCATCGCTGAAGTACGCGACGTGTCTGGAATTGGAATGACCACGTCGATATCATGATCCTCACCCCATTCAGCAAGGATTTTATCTGCCAGTTTTTCACCCATACGTAGGCGTGATTTATAAACTGAGATATTGTCCATAATCGAATCTGGACGAGCAAAATAAACATATTCAAAGATACAAGGCGTGTATTCTTTTTGCTCGACGCACTGATGCGTATGCAGCTTATGGTTTAAATCGATAAAGATTGCTTCGCCTGGTTTTACATCACGAACGATAGTAAAGCCAGAACCTGTCAATGCAACTGATTCAGAGGCAACCATATACTCAGTGCCGCCATTCGGTGCCATACGCTTACCAAAGATAAGTGGACGGATACCATTTGGATCGCGGAACGCCAGTAAGCCATGACCCGTGATTAAAGCGACAACGCCATAAGCACCTTCACAGCGTTTATAGACGGCTTTTACTGCTTCAAAAATATCATCAGCCGTTGGATGTGTTTTGCCTAGATTCTGCATCTCATGTGCCAGTACGTTTAACAGTACTTCAGAATCTGAGTCAGTATTAAGGTGGCGACGATCTTCGATGTACAAAGATTTGGCCAAACTCTCAGCATTGGTCAAGTTACCATTATGCGCAAGGGTAATACCATACGGTGAGTTGACATAAAATGGCTGAGCTTCAGCGCTGCTAGAAGTACCAGCTGTCGGGTAACGAACGTGACCGATACCAAACTTACCAACCAGTTTCATCATATGACGATTCATAAATACGTCACGTACCATGCCATTTTCTTTACGTAGATAGAGTCGCCCATCTTGCAAAGTGACAATACCTGCTGCATCTTGCCCGCGATGCTGTAGCATCGTCAAACCGTCATAAAGAATCTGATTGACTGGTTCGTGAGCTGCAACTCCAATGACTCCACACATAATAGCTATATCCTATTTTGACTCATACATTAGTACGACAATAACGGCAAACTTAACGACAGTATATTGCTAAAATCATTCACTGTCGCACGCCGCTAACCTGATGATATTGTAAGAAACTTAACGAGATTTTTCGATAATCTATGTTTGATTATCAGTGACACGTGCAAACATTTAGAAGTATAAAAAGAAGTAAAATAATAGACAATTAGATAAAATAATAGGCAATTCAACAATTACGACTGATTGACCTGATCCCAAGCCATGCCTAATACATCTGATACCAACGCCTTGCCCATCGGTGCATATGGCATTAGCTCTGGCGCTAGTACGGAGGTTTGCCACTGCGGCATCTGCACTAGCAATGGCGCACTGACGCTCAGTACAACCAAGACCATTAGTACGTTTTTAGCAGCACCCAGTACCCCGCCTGCCATTTTGTCCAAGACGCCCAAACGTAAGGTTTTGAGCACGCCTGAGAATACAAACGCCATCAGATGCATGATTGCCAATATGGCAATCACTACCAATAAAAAGGCCATAGCCATCTGTAAAACTGGGTTTTGCACGATACCCGTTAATTGGGGCGACACCACTCCTGCCAGTCTAGTAGCAGCGATAAGGGCGATAAACCAACCTACCAAGCCTATTGCTGTTTTAATCAGTCCTACTTGAAAGCCGCGCCATAAGCCAATCAAGACAACGATAGCAATCACAATATCTAAACCACTCATGCTTTACGCCTTATTACCTTATTTATTGGATTAGCTTTCCATGGCATCGTAATAGCCACCGATTGCCTGAATGCAAGACTGCACCAGCCCAGGACCACGATAAATAAGCCCCGTATAGAGCTGTACCATGTCTGCGCCTGCTTCGATTTTTTTGACGGCTTTGGCACCACTATCGATACCACCCACGCCTATCAAAGCGACTTTACCATCTAACTGATCAGAGAACTGTTGCAAAATCTGAGTACTAATATGACTCACAGGACGACCAGATAAGCCGCCCATTTGGTCGCCATCACGCAAGTCTTCGACACCTACACGGCTTAGTGTTGTATTGGTCGCAATCAAACCATCAATTTCAAAGTCTATTAATTGCTGCGAGATATAGTCAACTTGTAATGGCTCTAAATCTGGAGCAACTTTAAGCACTAATGGGACATAAAAACCATATTCAGTAGCCAGCTGACTATGACGATTTTTAATCGTATCCATTAACTGAGTCAGTGCTTCACCACTTTGCAAATCACGTAAGTTTTTAGTGTTTGGCGATGAGATGTTGACCGTAATGTATGAGGCATGCGGATACACACGCTCTAAGCAATACACATAATCATCAGCGGCTTGCTCTACTGGCGTATCGGCATTTTTACCAATATTAATACCAATATTGCCTTTATATTTACAGCGTTTGACATTGTCGATCAGATAATCAACGCCTTCATTGTTAAAGCCCATACGATTGATAATCGCATCTGCTTGCTTGATTCTAAATAGTCTTGGCTTGTCATTGCCTACTTGCGGTCTTGGCGTGACGGTTCCTACTTCTATAAAACCAAATCCTAACTCAGCCAGCGCATCAATATAATCGCCGTTTTTGTCCAAGCCTGCTGCCAGACCAACTGGGTTAGAGAACTGTAAACCCATACAGTCTGTTGGTTGCATTGACTGACCATACGCCAAGCCTAAAACACGCGCTTTATGCGCTTTATCCAATAAAGATAGTGTCATCTCATGGGCGTGTTCGGGATCCATATTAAACAAAAAAGGACGAAGTAAGGCATAAGACATAGTGATGGCAGACCCTGCTTGGAAGAAATAGTGAATAAAAAATGCGAATGAAATCGGGCGCAGCGATTATATCAGCTTAACAGAAATAAGAGCAAAGTTTCAGTCGCTAAATTTCTACATTTAAGCAGTAACCAATACTGATGAATCTCTACTAAATAACGATGAATTGTCGTTTTCTAAGCTAAAGACATAGCACAAAGGTACTCTTAAACATCTACGGTACTGGACGTCCATCAGTCAACGCAATCCAACCACGTATAATGCGATATAAATGCCAGATAAAGGTAAAGGTCATAATCAGCAAACCAAGCCCAGCCAATAATATTGAGCCAATAGCGATATTGCCACTATCCGCCAATACGCTAACGCCAAAGCCGCCTAATGCAAAGGTAATCAAAATAATGCCAATGACGAACCAAACGATACTGTACCAGAAGGTCTTAATTTGCCAGTCAAAATGCGTGGCCAACCATGACCCACTAGCATCATGGCGCTTAGCATAGTTCATGACAATCGGCACAATCCATAACAGACCTGCAGTAAAGTAGCTGATCACATATAAAAAATAAGTGATGTGGTTATAAGTAATTAAAGAACGGCGCTTATCGTTGCTCATACTGTCCCGCATTATGTGAGGTTTTCCTTACTGGTAATATTTTTATTCAATAGTCATATGATTAACTATTTAATGGAGCCAGATAAATGACTTTTCAATGATACCAACGATAAAGCAGTATTCTGCGGTCGAGGATTGAGTGTCGAGTACTAGACACACAGTAATATAAGTATCTAAAATATTTATCACAAAATGATGCGTTTTAAGAAGTGACCGTTGCTTGTACCTGAATAGATTTATTGGTCAGATCTTGCTGCATAGATAGCTGTGTAAATTGCCAACCTTGCTGTTCAAGCTTACCTAGTGCAGTGCTAACGACCGCTTGACTAGGATGCGTAAAGCTCAGCTGCACTGCATCACCAGTCGCAACCACCTGAGCACCTGCTATACCTGAGTTATTGAGCAGCGCATTGATACGACTAGCGGGCGGCATATCAGCCTCTCCAGTAGCGTTGTTACCAGTATTCAATGCACTACTATCAATATTACCTGCTTGCGCACGCAACCAAAAATAATCCGCCACTTGTTCCTGATAGTCACTCTTACTATCGCTCGCTGCTTGATGAACGCTATAGCCACCATAGCCGCCAATAAACAACAGTAGAAATACGGACAATATAGCTAATGCTAGCTGATCACGGGGAGGTAATGCTTGCCAGCGCGTCGTGAGTACATTTTGATAATTATTCATACGCTCTGACAATACATGAGCCTTAGTACTGGTTGCAGAGACCGCTGCATGACGTTTGGTACGGCGTTGTAATCGTTTCATGTTTTGACCTTTATTACCAATACCTTGATGAGTTACGACGCTGCCGCATTGTTTGCCATGTCGCTGTTTTCTGCAATATTATTTTCTATCACATTGACAGTGACTTGACCACTAAACTGACCTTGCTCATTACTATTCACTTGCGCAAGTTTGGCATTTAAGCCTTGTGCTACCAGTGTGCTTGTGAATTTATCAAGACTACCGCGATCTGGAGCAATCAAGGTAAAGCTGAGCGCTGATGGCTGCATTACCAATGACTGTGCATGCAATGAAGACTGTTTAATTAATGGTGATATGCGTGACAGTGCGGCCATATGTGATGCAGGCGCTTGGCTATCGCTACGCAGTTTTGGTTGCAGCTGTACTTGCAGTTTGGTGCGCGTACTCAGTGGCTCATCGGCGAACCAAGACTGATACTGTGCCGCAATTGCAGCATTGGTTGCTGCGGTTGCTTCATTATACTTGTACCACTGCACACCATCGGTTGCCATTTGCAGCACTAACGCTGATAGCGCAACCATCATCGCCACTCGCAAATATGGTGATAGTTGTGAGTCAGTAGATTTCATAAAGAAATTAAGCGCGTGACGTTCAGGACTGTCAATTGGCTTAGGTACTGTAGGCAGGGTCGTCAGCAATAGCTGATGATCAGCGATCAACGTTTTAGTTTGCGCCACTAACTCTAGCGTCGATGAGGAATCTAGCGAGTCAAGCGATACGTCAATAGCTGCCTCAATAGAAGGCAACACCATTACCTCACTTAAATGCGGGAAACGCTCAAACATTAGTGGTAAATAGCTGACGGCCATACCTTGACGCAATGATTGGCGCAGCAGCATAGTCTGCGAATCTTGATAAAGAGTCACTTGCTGACCTGCGCCCTCTTCTGGCGGTGGCAACAATAAAAAATCTGGCAGTAACGCTACTATATTCATACCGGCTAGCTGCACACTTTGCTGCCATGCCTCAATATCGTTTTGTGCCAGTGCATACAATTGCGTCGTATCAGCATGGCTCAATTGGCGGATGTTTAATTGCTCAATAGGTGTTAATGAAGTTTCTTCAAATAAGTATTGCTTGCCGCCATTACCCAGCTGTTTAAGCTGAGCAGCATTAAGTGCCGTGTCTACTTGCAACGCATGACTTGAGGGAAAATATAGACAAAGCGCCTTTTGGCTATTGGACTTATAGTTACCATAGATTGTCTGTAGCTGTTGCCAACCATCAACCATTTGCCATTGCTGTATATCTTCGTGCCAGACAGCTAGCGGGCTATGCTGCGCTCGTAACCAAACATGTAACACTAAACCTGTCCTCAATTATTGCTGCGGTTATCAAAATATTGTTAAGGTTGATACGGTTTTTAAAATAACTGAATGACTTTATACGATTAATAGCTGGCATGCTTCTCGCCAATACCATTTTAAATCCGTCATATCTAATCAATTCTGCTCTAGCAAATCGTTTCTAAGCAAAATATTAGAAATCTAGTCTAATAAGGCTGATCAGGAACAAAACGATCAACTTCCGTTGCCATGCCAGTCATCACAAACTCCATGTCAAACACTCTGGCTTCTGCTAAAGAGAACGATTCTGGATAATCTCCTGTCAGCAATCCCGCGATATAAGCGACGATAGACATATGACAAACAACGACCAAACACTCAGTTTCAACATTGGCAATATCTATCAGAGCTTGGCGAGCATCATCTGATGGCGTGACATTGTCCTGCACAGATAAGGCGACTTGCGGCGCTCGCGACTGGAACGCAGATAAAGTTTGCTGTGCTCTCGTATAAGGGCTGACCACAAAACGATCTGGGCTATAGTGAGTGGTCACATATTCTGCCGTTTGTGCTGCCTGCTGCTGACCAAAGTCCGTCAGCTGACGCGCGCTATCTGGACGTGTTTCGTCTTCTGCTTGACCATGACGTACTAATATAATTTTCATAACCTTCCTTGGAGCGCTAAGTTCGACTCTCTTGATATTGTCTTCTAGTAATATATCTTACTTATCAGCATCGCTGTCTTTGCTTTTGGTATTACTGCCCGAGGTTTTCAGATGAGCGGTAAGTGCTGCATTGCTATGATCATGCGCCATGACAAACTCAACATCGCTACGGAATCCAGCTTCCATCAGATGTAGCGCAACGCCTAGAGCGGCCTTGTCTTCATAAATAACTGCATAGAGTGCATGGGTAATTGGCATATAGATACCCGCTTTGGTCGCCTTTTCATGAACTTGCTGAATGGTATTTACCCCTTCAGCAGTTTGGCCAAGCTTTTTGACCGCGGCATCAATACTCATACCACGACCGAGCATATTACCGATACGATAGTTACGACTTAGCTCTGAGCTACAAGTAGCATATAAATCGCCTACGCCAGATAAGCCCAAGAAAGTGAGCGGATTGGCGCCTTCCTCAACACCAAAACGACTCATTTCTGCCAAGGCACGAGTAAGAATCATCGCTTTAGTATTCTCACCTACTTCATAAGCTGCCGCCATACCCATGGCAATTGCGTAGATGTTTTTTAGCGCGCCGCCAAGCTCGACGCCGCGTATATCATCACTGGCAAATACTCTAAAGAAGGCACTGTGTAATGCTGCTTGCACGGCATGACGTAATGGTTCCGACTCACTTGCGATAACCGTAGCAGACGGCATATTTTTCATGATTTCGATAGCGAGGTTCGGCCCTGACATGACGCCGAAATTCACTTCTGGCAACACTTCTTTGATGATATCGCTCATCATCGCAAAGGTGTCTTTTTCCATGCCTTTAGTCAACGATACAATGGACTGACCACCGATAAAAGGCGCGATGTTTTTTAGCGTTTCGCGAAAGGCTAAACCTGGTACAGCAATAAAAATAATGTCTTTATCTTTGACGCTTGCCGCCAAATCATGGCTATATTTCAGTCGATCATCAAGCTTATAGCCTGGTAGATACTTTTTATTGGTCTGTGTTTTGGCCATTGCTTTTACGGTACGCTTATTACGTACCCACAGCGTGGTATCACAGCCATTACGTGCGGCTAAATTTGCCATTGCCGTACCAAAGCTACCACCACCTAAAAACGCCAAACGTAGCTTGGTAGGATTGCTATGAATGTCGGCCATATCTTTTGCCACAGCTGATTCAACAGGGCTAGGGTTTGATTTTTTACGGCCTAGGCCTGATTTGGTTGCTCGCTCAAAAATACCTGCAAGCATACCGTTCTGCTTTTCAGACGACTCTTTGTCCGTTTCATTATTAGCACTGCTGTTGTTTTTATTACTATTGTTAGGGCTTGTCATGTTCTTTTATCCGTGTTGACTGACGTATTATCAATAGAATCTATCGTGCTCAGCTACTGGCCTTATTATCTTTGAATTATAACTTTGTGAAATTATAATCTTATAAATAGACAGTAATGAGCTACATTACGACTCGAAGCGAACTAGCGGTTCGATATCGATAGGTTTGCGTTTGGACTCATCCTTGGGACTTGTGCCAGTATAAACAAAAGCGGTCACATAATCATCTGCGCCTACGCCAAAATACGCTTTTATTGCAGGCTCATTACATAGCAGCCCTGTGCGCCAAACCGTACTAAAACCTTGAGCTTTTAATGCCAAAATTAGATTTTGTACAGCAGCACCCGCACTGAGCATCTGCTCAAAAGGCGGTACTTTTTTGTGTTCTTGCATTTGAGTCACAGCCGTTATGATTAGCGGCGCTCGCAGCGGCATATTTTTAGTTTTAGTGATGGTTTTTTCAGACAACTCTTCGCCATCTTGTAGCGCTTTTGCTTGGGCAGCTTCGAGCAAGGCACGGCCTAACTCATGGCGCGCCTCACCCTGCGTCACGATGAAGCGCCAAGGACGCAATTTTTTATGATCTGGCGCAGTTGCCGCACATTCAATGGCAGACTCAATCTGCGCACGCGTCGGTGCTGGCTCATCTAGATTGCCCATACTGCGTCTTGAATTTATCCAACCTATCAGCTCGTCACTGGTAGATGAGATATCATTCGCTGCTACGTTCTTCACAGACAGTTTTTTGTCTTCTATTTCTTGGCTTTCATTATCAACATTGTCAGTTGTAGTCATTGTTTTATCCTTAATTTATTATTATCTGTCACTACTTATTATTTATAATATCATTTTCTTATTTTTTAACAGCTATAGAGCAGTTGAGAGCTACACATAGGCAGTCTCAACTCAGCGATAAACTACGCAACATCTTCGACTCGATGATCCATGCGTAGATAGTCCTCCGACTGCATTTCAAGCAGACGTGAACGAGTACGTTCAATCTCAAACGCCAACTTCTCTCCTTGATATAAGTCTAGAATCGGCTGCTCTGCCCGTACCAATAGCTTTACACGGCGATCATAAAATTCATCGACGAGATAAATGAAACGGCGCGTTGGATCACGCAAGTCGTCATCTAGTGCTGGCACGGAGTCAACTAAAACGGTGCTAAAGCGTTTGGCAAGCTCAATAAAATCAGCGGCTGAACGCGGTGCCATACAGAGATGACGGAAGTCACAGAATAAGATATCTTCGGTACAAGCGTTGATTTTTACTTCTCGTCCATTGATAGTAATGGGCTCTTTACTGATTTTCTGATTATTCGACAAGCTCGCAAAACGGTTGGCTAACCAATGGTAGTTCGCCTTAGTAAGCGGCGCTTCGTATAGCTCAGCTTGTTGCAATACGCGCAGACGATAATCAATTCCAGAGTCGATATTCATTACCGTCGTATGACTTTCAACTTCCGCAATGGCAGGCATAAAACGGTCACGATGTAAGCCATCTTTATACAAACCAGCTGGCTCAATGTTTGAGGTCGCAACCAAAGTAATACCGCGATTGAACAGCATAGTGAACAAATCGCCCAATATCATGGCATCAGAGACATTAGAAACAAAAAACTCATCAAAACAGATGATAACCGCTTCTTTATAAATAATATCAGCGACTTTTTCGAGTGGATCGCTCTCACCTTGTAGTTTGTTAAGCTCTCTATGGACACGCTGCATAAAATGATGGAAATGCAGACGCATCTTGCGCTCGATGGTCAATGAGTCATAAAACATGTCCATCATCCACGTTTTACCGCGGCCGACACCGCCCCACATATAAAGACCCGTTGGCGCGACAGGCTTAGATTTTAAAAAGCCAAAAAAACCTTTCTTTTGCGGTGCGCTATTGATGAGCTGATGGTATATCTCATCAAGATAGCTCATGGCCTGAAATTGCTGCTCATCCCGAGTAAACTCATCTGTACTGACGGCTTTCTCGTAACGTTGCAATGGAGATAAACTCATAATACGACTCATCGTTGAATTAAATAAATATCAAAATAGTAGGGTAATTTAGCACGGTACTGGTGCTGCCAAGCAAGCCATGCTAAACCATATCAAAGCAGAAGCTATCAAGCTGAGCTAGGTAGCAAATAAATTAGCTATCCTACCCAAAGCTATGCTTGTCTAATAAGCCTTTGAGCTCTGATAAGCGACCATGGAAGAAATGACCCGCGCCATCAACCACGCTGACTTCAATGCCTAATCGGTCTGCAAATGCCTGCATATTATCAGGTTCAATCACTTCATCCGCATTACCATAAACCTCAAAAGTTCTATCCGCAGGCAAACTAATATCAGTACTGTCGTTTTTTTCGACTGATGGTGCGATCAGGGCAATTTTCGTTACTTCAAAGTCACCCAGTCCCCATATATGCGCGGCTTCAAGCACTTGCTCAGCAACGCGTGCCGTGACATAACCACCAAAAGAAAAACCACCCAGCCATAGCTTTCGAGCATTGGTTTGTTCAGCAATCCATTGTAGCACGGTCATTGCATCGACCACTTCACCTTCCGCATAATCGTGCTCGCCTGTCGATTGACCAACGCCGCGAAAGTTAAAGCGCACCACATGCATACCATTATCACGGGCAAAGCGATACATGGTGGTGACCACTTTGTTATTCATCGTACCATCAAACAACGGATTGGGATGACACAGCATCGCCACAATGTCTGTATTTGGATCATTAGGATTGTCATTTTGCCACAGTGCGTCAACCTCGAGCACGCCAGCAGGAGCAGGAATCAATTGCATAGTATTACTTATTAATAAAAAATGAATGGCTCAATTATCCTAGATACAATTTATATTTCAAGTGATTTGCTGTGTACGAATGCGACTTGTTTTATTTTTGGTCAATAATGGTTATCTGCCGTTTTGAAATATTGCTGTTCTTAAGGTTTTAAACTGGTTTATATCTAAGGCAAGGTTCATCGGCAATATACCGGTAATACAGCACACAATAACTGTCTAGACAGGTAATATCTAGATAAGCTACATTCATAAAGCTTTGCCTATAGCTAAGACGTTCTGCTTATATAAATCAGGAATTATTTATGAATACTTTTAATAAAACTGCCAGTTTGACGGCAACGTTAGCGGCTGCACTTGCTTTGAGCGCCTGTCAAAGTACACCTTCCTCACCAGTGATTCAGCGTGCCAACTCTATCTATGAGACAACCGGTATCGCTGATACCAAGGTCAAGGCACAACAAAATGCGATCGATAGTGCTCAAAAAACTTGCCGAAGTAAGCAAGTAATTATCATGGATGATAATGTAAAATATAATGGCATCTTAAACGAGCGTACTGGTCGTATGGTTGGTCAAGTAGGTGCTGTCGTTGGCTCGATATTTGGCACAGGTACACCAGATTTGTCACGTAGCGATGATTATGAATACACCATTAACTTCCGTTGCCAATAAATATCGTCAATACCATATAAATCAGATACAGTGTCAGGCTCACTCAGTCTACTATTTGTAGCACTTTTACTTGCCTTCCTTGTATCTAAATTATCTCGAACCGACTATATCTAGCTAAAAATATATATCTACTTTTCTCTACACGACAATCTCTTTTAGACGCAAACAGGTTTACGATCTAACCGCTAACATGAAGTGACATACAATCGTTCTCTGATTAAACAGCCAACAAACTGCGATATAGATAATATATCAATCAAAGCTTGTTGGCTTCGCTTTTTGTGCTCTCCTTTTTAAGTTAAACTATCCGCTATCGTATTCAGCACATCCTCGTCAGTCTTTATATTTTCATTATCTTTGGTCTAATATTATGCGCAAACCCAATCTTTCAAATATTAAACAGGCCAAAGTATTAGCACCTGCCAAAGATTTGGCCACTCTAGAGGCGGAACTCGCTGAGCAGGAAGATCATTTAGAGGATACGGTCCTACGCCTGAGTGATTACTTATCAGCGGTTGAAATGGTCATCAAACAAACTTTTGACCACCGTGTCTGGGTAAAAGCTGAAATTCGTAATCTGTCGAGTAAAGGTGGTCATTACTACTTTGAACTAGCAGAAAAAGATAACGATGGCAAAGTGGTCGCCAGCTGCCGTGGCAATCTCTGGCGCTTTAAAGCTGCTCGTGTATTAGCTAAGTTTGAACGTGCGACTGGCATGCCGCTTGAGCGTGATTTGACCGTACTCCTTAAAGTATCAGCAGGGTTTCATGCCCAGTACGGCTTTTCAATCACCATTGAAGATATCGACCCCAGTTATACCCTAGGCGACTTGGCACGGCAATATGCAGAAATGGTCGACCGCCTAACAGGTGAAGGGCTATTACATCTTAATCAACAGCTACCTGCCCCTTTTGATATCGAGCATGTACTGGTCATCGCTCCTGAAAAGGCGGCTGGATTGGGTGATTTTCAAGCAGATGCCGATCGCTTAGCCAGTGCAGGTGCGTGTCAGTTCCACTATCATAATGCGACTTTTCAAGGTAATCATGCGCCCGCTGAAATCCGTCAAGCCATCGTTAGCGCCCAGCAGCAGTTTTACGATACTTATCAGCGTCTACCAGACTTGTTGGTCATTATTCGCGGTGGCGGTGCGGTTGGTGATTTGGCTTATCTCAATGATTATGAGCTAGCAGCTTTGGTTGCCGAACAGCCTATTCCTGTCTGGGTAGGTATCGGTCATGAGCGTGACAAAGTCATCTTAGATGAAGTGGCGCATATCAGCTTTGACACACCCTCAAAGGTGATTGCTGCCATCCATAGCCATTTAGCCCAGCTCGTCACTCAGACGCTACAATATCAAGCGCAAATCAAGCAAGCGGCTCAGCGTCAATTGAATATTGCTGAGCAACAAACCGCACGCCAGTTAAGCCAAATACAGTCGCAAACGATTGGGCAGCTCACCGCTCTACGAAAAGACAGTGACTATGCATGGCGCAGTATTCAACAAAGTGCCCAGCGCCAAGTAAAGCAAGCAGTCAGGCTGACGGCTGAGCGATACACACAAACGCAAACCTTGGCGCGTCAACAGCTCGCAAAAGCCGCTACCAATAGCAAAAGTCATCAAGAGACAATCATGCAGAACGCGCAGCAGCAAATTGTGCAAGCACAGCGCGATAGCGAACATCTACGTGACATCGTGCTATTACATCGCCCCTCTCGCGTGCTCAAGCAGGGCTATACCATGCTCACGGATGCTCAAAACAAGCAAATACTCACTAGTAGTACCCAACTGTATCCTGAGCAAACTGTCAATATCATTTTAAAAGATGGCAACGCAAAAGCGCAGATTATCGATATCACTATGGATAAGAAAGCGACGAAAGCAACGGAAACCTCAGGCGCTCTAACTTAACCACATAATAATATCTACAGATTACTCACCGACTTACCTTTAAAAATTAGGAAATTTTATGACAACCCCTACTCGCCGACGCAAAAAAGCCGCCCCAAAAACCTTTAAGGCGGCTTACGATATCTTAAAAACCAATGCGGCTGAACTACAGCAACAGGATGAGCCTGATATTGATAATCTAATGACAACGGTCGAAGAATCTATTGCCGCTTATCGTGTTTGCGAGACTCGTATCAATGCTGTACAGCAAGCATTGGATGCCGCCTTTGATGAAGAAAAATCTACCAGCAGTGTTGATAGTTGAACGAAAAACAGCCACTAGATAGCAGCTGTTTGGCCAAGCCAAGCGCATCAATCTCATTTGGCACATTTGGCAACGCAACCGTTTGATATTCTGTTTACTCTGGTTCATCAACCTCAAAGACTTGGCGCAGATAGGCAAGATACGTGTCATTATTGATCATGGTCTTGCCTGGGCTATCGGATAGCTTAGCAACTGGCTGACCATTGCACTCTACCAATTTAAGCACGATATTAATCGGTGTAATACCCATATCATTGGTCAGATTGGTGCCGATGCCGAAACTCGTTCTAATGCGACCTTTAAAGTATTGATGCAGCTCCCACGCCTTCTCTAAATTTAACCCATCGCTAAAAGTTAGAATTTTAGTTTTTGGGTCTATTTTTAGCTTCTCATAATGGGCAATCGCCTTATCGCCCCAAATATAGGGGTCACCGCTATCATGACGTAACCCATCAAACAGCTTAGCAAAATACAAGTCGAAATCACGTAAGAACGCATCCATGCCGACTACATCTGTCAATGCAATACCTAAATCACCACGGTACTCATGCACCCATGCTTCAAGCGCGGCTTTTTGTGAGTCACGCAGACGCACATCTAATGCCTGAAACGCCTGCATAAACTCATGCGCCATGGTGCCTATTGGCGTCATTCCTAGTTGCTTGGCCAAATATACGTTAGATGTACCACCGACTATCTTTGGCTCAGCTTTATGTAGTGTCTCTACGACATGTGCTTGCCAGCGTCGACTAAAGCGTCTACGCGTGCCAAAATCAGCGACTATAAATGGCGGCGTATCTTGACCGTACTGGGTTTGCGCTTCGGCATACTGATGTAATAGCGCCACTTTTGCATCGAGGCGACGTTGTCCTTCTTCAATCACGCTGTCATTAGATAGCGCATTAAAATACAGCTCATTGACAATAGCCAGTACAAATACTTCAAAGAACATCGCTTGAATCATCGGCCCTTCGATATCGATAAACAGGCGACCTTTATCGTCTGTACTTACCGTAATAAAACGACGCTTTAGCTTAAACAATTCTAGATAGTCAACGAAATCTGAGCGAATAAAGCGTAAGCTACGCAAGTACTCGAGCTCATCTGGCAAAAAGCGCAATTCGCATAAGCTGTCTAGTTGCTGCTCTAGATCTTTTTGGATATCAGCCAATGGATAGGCGGCATCTTTGTTATTACGGCAGCGAAAGCGATAAACACCATGGGTTTGCGGGAACTGATGCAGCATGGCTTGTAACATCGTAAATTTGTACAAATCATTATCAAGCAATGAAGTAATAATAGGTGCATAAGAAACGGTCATGCTATGGCCTTAAAAGTGCAAAATAAGAAACAAACGTCATTTGATAGACAAAGCGACATCATATGTGGACGATAAACAATACACGCTCATTCATTATGAGCCATCGATAAACCGTTCAGTATAACGAAGTTTGGTATTTATTTCAGAGTTCACTTTTGATTACCGTAAAATGACAGTGAAATTCCAATAAAACAATTACTCAGACCATTCATAAAAGCATCGTATAAGTCTATCCTGAAAATCTATTCATAGATGGTTAGCACAACCTATGATTTTGCACTCATAAACTGCTCGACGTAGTCATCAGCAGGATTATGCCGCAACTCGCTTGGTGTCCCCGTTTGTATGAGTCGACCACCATTTAGCATACTGATACGCTGACCTACTTTGACAGCTTCATCGATGTCATGGGTAATAAATACAATGGTCTTGTTCAATCGATCTTGTAATTCGAGTAGTTGGTCTTGCAACTGAGCGCGAATGAGCGGATCAAGTGCAGAGAACGCTTCATCCATTAGCAAAATTGGATTATCCGTCGCTAAGGCACGAGCCAAACCAACGCGCTGCTGCATTCCCCCTGAGAGCTCATCAGGGTAGCTGTTTTCCAAATTGGATAGACCTACTTCATTTAGCCAATACCGTGCAATTTCGTGGCGATCTTTGGTACTCATTTTTCGCACGCGTAGACCATAAGCGACGTTTTGCATAACTGTCATGTGTGGCACGAGGCCAAAGTGCTGAAAGACCATACTGACGGTCTGCTGACGATAATGCTGCAACTGCTTATCGTTGAGCGCTAAAATATTAATAGCGGTAGCAGAACGCTCTTCTACTACCGTACTTGTATTATCTGTCGCTGATTGCCTATCAGCCATCTTGTGGGTAGCATGGTCTCTATTCAAAGCAGTATCTACCCATATCTCGCCACTGGTTGGATCTATCAAGCGGTTAATATGACGTATCAGCGTTGACTTGCCAGAGCCTGACAGTCCCATGATGCAATGCAACTCGCCTGCCTTGATATCTAGATTGATATCATAAAGACCAACTGAATAGCCCGTTTGCTCTTTTACTTTGATGCTATCCATACCCTCAGCCAGCAATGCCAATGCAGACTGTGCTTGCGTACTACTGGCATTATAAATCTTACTGATATTTTTCAATTGGATATGATTCATCGGTGCTCTCACTATTCACGTGGTTTTTATCATTAGGGCTTCGGTCAATTACCATGGATTCAGTCGTATGCCACTAGACAACTTTCTATCCAATCGGACGTCTGCCTGCTTCGATGGTTTTTTGACGGGTACGCTTACCTTGACCAAATGCTTGCGTAATACGGTCAATGATAATAGCAACGATAACGATGGCCGTACCTGCTTGTAGGCCCTGACCGATATTGAGCGTTTGGATAGACTGCAATACATCTTCACCAAGCCCCGGAGCACCAATCATTGAAGCCAATACCACCATGGCAAGTGACATCATCACAGCCTGATTGATACCTGCCATAATACTGGGCAATGCTTGTGGCAATTTAATCCAGAGAAGTAGCTGTAAATGCGTACTACCAAAGGATCGTCCTGCTTCGACCATTTCATGATTGACTTGTGTAATCCCTAACGTCGTCAGACGAATCAAGGGCGGCAGTGCATAAATCACAGTCGCAAATAACGCAGGCACTTTACCAATACCAAACAACATCAGCACTGGTATGAGATATACAAAACTCGGCATGGTCTGCATGATATCTAGCACTGGCGTCACTATCTTGCGTAGCAGTTTGCTACCTGACATAGCGATACCAATAGGAATACCAATCACTACCGTGACCAGTACCGATACGATAAGCAGCGCTAAAGTATCAATCAGTGCGCCCCATAAACCAAAAGCGCCAATCAAAAACAGCCCTGCACCACATGCCAGCGCGAACCAAATCTTGCGGACACCAAACCAGCCAAGCACAGTCACAAATGCAATAATCAGCCAAGGCGGGATAACCGTTAATAATCTCTCAATAGGTAGTAGCAAATAAGTAAGCGCCATCGTGCTAATAGTACGAAATACATCACCATAGTTTTGGACGACGTTTGCTAAAGCATTATTAAGCGGGGTCTCAAGCGACCATGAAGGAAAGCTTGAGGCGAGCGCTGACGCATTGATACTAGATGCAGTTGCTTTTGTAGAGATAGCATCCGTTGAGCTAAGGCCTAACTTAGTAGCAAGATTGGTAGCGGCTTCATCGGATAACCATGCTTGCCAAACCTCTGGGTTGTCACGCAAAAACACCATGGCTTGCTCATCGCCAGTACGTTTGCTTTCGCTCATCTCCAAGATAGCACCGTTGAGCTCATCAGAGGTAAATTGCACCTTTTCAAAGACAGCTGCTAGTTCGGGATTGGATTCGACAAACGGGGTAGAAACAGCAATACCTAACGGTGATACTGGGAATCCTGACACGCAATCCATCTTACCATCAGCGAGCAGCAGATTTTGCCAACAAGCATCCTCATAAGCTGGAAACTCTAATGGCGCAAGGTCATATTTTGCCATTAGCCCAGTGGGTTGCCAGTAGTAAAACAACAGTGGCTTATGCTGTTCAAAAGCGGAGGCAATTTCGGCATCGAGAGCAGCACCTGTACCAGGGTGTGCGTTGTTAAAAAGACTGTCTAGACCGGTGGTTTTTAGCAAACGTGTGTTAAAAATCTCACACGTCCAACCAGAGGGGCAGTTCATAAAGCGAGATTTACCAGGATCTTCAGGGTCTTTAAATAGCTCAGTATATTTAGGCAAATCTTGATAGCTGCGAAGTCCTGGATTCTCTTCCAAGACGTATCGCGGGACGTACCAGCCTTGAGTTGCACCGCCTTTGAGCGTATCGCCGATAATGGCTACTTTATTTTGCTCAATGGATTTTTCCATGATTGGCGAGCGACCAACCCACTGCTCCCCGATGACCTGAATGTCATTCTGTGAGAGCGCTGTATCAAGTGCAGGCCCTGCTCCTGGCACTTCTTCTACCGTACAACCGTATCCATCTTCTACGATATGTCTGAGTACGCCAGAGGTAAACTGCCCACTCTCCCAGGTTAGCGCCCCAAATTTGATCGGTGATTCACACGCCGCTGACGCCGATACAGGCAGTAGTAACGCGCTCATCCAAAGTAAGCTTAATGCAATCCATTGGCGCATACTCTTTCCTATTATTATGTTGTATCGGCATGAAGTCACTATCAAAACAATAGAACTAAAAAATAGCTGAACGTCGCTATATCAAGTTTACCAATGCTAGCTCTAGACCATTCAGCCACTATCTACTGTTGTTTAGACTTACTACAAAGTGTAGCGATTTATAGAAGTGATGACAAACGCTTATTTGTCGATTAACGCATTAGATAAATTTACGATAATTTTGATAAAGCTCTTATGACACGTCGCTCTTAATTTGAGAAATCTATGTTTGTAAATTCATATTTTAGACAAAAAAATAGCACCTATCTGGATAGGTGCTATTGGTTATGATATCGACTAAAAAAGGTCACTATTAATTTCTATAGCTACTATAAAATGTCTAATTCAAGAATTGTTATTTTAAAGACTGTTATTTCAAGAACAGTTATTTCAAAAAAAGCGCCATCGCCTTTTTAAACAGTCCACCATAAGGCGGCAATAATAAATTCAGGCCATTGAGCTTGGTTTGGACAAAAATCGGCTTCATATGGCTGAGGCGTTCAAAGCCGGCCTTACCATGGTATGCGCCAGTACCAGAGTCACCCACACCACCAAACGGCAAATCATGCTGAGCCACATGTATCAAAACTTCGTTGATACATAAGCCACCTGAGACCGTATTATTACGAACGTTTTCGATACTGCTGTAGTTGTCACTAAACACATATAGCGCCAATGGCCGTGGACGCGAATTTACAAAGTAAATGGCATCATCAAGCGTCTCATAATGCATCAGCGGCAATATCGGAGCAAAAATCTCGTTTTGCATAAGGTCGCTATCAGGCGCAGGCTCGCTGACGATGACTGGCGGCATCAGACGGGTTTCTATATTGGGTTCGGCGCCAGTTAACGCATGTACCTCGCCACCTGTTAGCGCATCTAGATAGCCATTTACCCGTTTGAACTGCTCACCATTAATAATGCGAGAGTAATCTGGGTTTTCTTCAATATTAGGATAATGCTTGGTCATCCACTCTTTTGCGAGTTGGATAAACTGGTCATGGTATTGGCGCTGAATCAAGACATAATCTGGCGCAATACACGTCTGCCCAGCATTTAGTGTCTTACCCATCATCACTCGATTGACGACAGACTCTAGATTGGCATCATCTAGTACGATCACTGGTGATTTACCACCAAGCTCAAGCGTCACTGGCGTTAAATTAGGCGCAGCCGCAGCCATGACTTTTTTGCCCACCGCAGTCGATCCGGTATATAGCAGATGGTCAAATGGTAGCTCACTAAAGGCGGCGGCAATCTCAACTTCACCGAGCACCACACAGATCATATCTGGCGAAAAATAACGAGCAATGGCATCAGCAAACGTCTGAGCAAATTGCGGTGCGGCTTCACTCATCTTGACCATAATGCGATTGCCTGCGGTGATTGCATCAATCATCGGGCCAATTGCTAAAAATAATGGATAGTTCCAAGGCACCATGATACCGACCACACCCAATGGCTGCGGCTGAATTTCATTATGGGCTGGCATATATAGCGCTGAAATAGGCGCACGATGTGCTTTCATCCACTTTTTGCCGTGTTTCTTGGCGTGACTGATACCGGTAAAGCTAGGAAACAACTCAGCAAACTGCGTCTCTGACTGGCTACGATAGCCAAAGTCTGCACTAATCGCCTTTGCAAAACTCTCTTGGTTATCGCTAAGCATCACTTCTAGATTGTCTAGCTGCGTCGTACGTGTGCCCCAATCATTGATTGGCTGGGTACGGCTTAACATTTGCAAGCGTGCAAATTGCGCTTTCATCTCATCGATAGTCTTCGCCGTACTTAGGGCTTCAGGCACACGCTGCAGCGCAAAACCGGTCTCGGTCACTGGCTGCTCATGGGCGCTTTGGTTGCTATCTGTCATTTGTCTTCCTTGTCATAATCATAATAATAGTCATAAGGTTTGTAATCACTATACTATATTGGGTTAGAGGCTCTATCTTTCTTTCTAGTCAGGTGCACTCTTTGATAACCTACTCTGACTATAAACTTCATCAGATTCCATTCATCACACTTTAATGTAGCGCATCGACTGAGCAATGAACAGCACCTTTGGTTGACTACTGCGTCTGTACTAGCAGTACCTTTATAAGCGACTTACCACTGTTCTATACCTATTATTTCATCATCAATTGCTAGCTGTTTTCTATTAGCATTTACGCCATTTACAGACATTGCGCCAGTATATATCTTTGGGCGATAGTCGCCAAAACTGCTACACTACCGATGAGCATTATTTATTTTAAACTTGATAATAATAAGACAGATACTCTCATGCAAAATGACACACAACCCCTTAATGATACGCTTGTCAGCAAATCTCTCTCAGCGGCCGATTATGTCCCTACTCTCGATGCGATGCTGGCACGCACCCTCGAACGTATCGATCTAAAAAAACAACAAGGGCTGCGTACGCCTGATGAATTGTGGATTGTCGATCATAACGATGTCTACACGCTTGGACAGGCAGGTAAAGAAGAGCACATATTACAGCGTACTGATACACCTATCATCAAGACCGATCGCGGTGGTCAGGTGACATGGCACGGGCATGGACAGCTGGTTATCTATTGGTTGTTTGACTTGGACAGCCTCAAATGGAGTGTGCGCAATCTTGTCTCCCATGCTGAGCAAGCGATAGAAGACGTCATCAATGACTGTTTGCGTAGCTCACCGTCTAATAGTGACAATATCAGTGCTCATGCGCGCCGCGATGCCCCAGGTGTCTACCTATATGCAGATACTGCTGCAACAGATGACAGCACCGCTACAGATGACAGTTCTCTTGATAATAAAATTATGCTGGGCAAAATGGCCTCGCTAGGCTTTAAGATTAAGCATGGCTTCAGCTACCATGGTATTGCGATTAATTTAAATTGTGACCTATCTTCATTTAACGCTATCAATCCTTGTGGCTATGCTGGCATGCAAATGTTGCGACTGTCTGACTTTGTAGCCATGCAGACAGATTCAGAGCAAACAGAGCTAGAGGCGCAGACCGAACAGCAAATGAGCGATTCATTCAGCTATGAGACAGTCACTCAAAAACTTATCGATAACATCGCCAAGCGCCATGCTGGACTGATTGAGTTGCGAGCTATCGCACCCAAGTAAGTTTTGAGCCCATTTTTGCATAATCTTTTTTTGCATAATATCTTGCACGCTTAGACTTAAATATTAAGAGAAAATTCAGTACAAACTTGCTATAATCGCATGCAGTACAAATTGGACGCAGCAATTATCCTTGCTGTATCCCTAGCTCAACCCCTTATTCAAACATCTAAAACAAAAGCAAATTGGAGCATTTTATGGCAGATTTTAACAAAATTTTGGACGCAGGCGACGTAGACGGCGGCATCATCAATGTAGTAGTAGAGATCCCAGCTGGTAGCAGCCATAAAATTGAGTGGAATCGCGAATTAGCAGTATTTGAGCTTGACCGTATTGACCCACAGATTTTTGCCAAACCTTGTAACTATGGCTTCATCCCACAAACACTTGACGAAGACGGTGATGAGCTTGACGTATTGCTATTGACTGAACAGCCACTACCGACTGGTATTTTCTTAAAAGCCAAAGTTATCGGTGTCATGAAGTTTGTTGATGATGGCGAAGTAGATGACAAAATCGTTGTCGTACCTGCTGATGACCGTGATACAGGCAATGCTTACAACAGCTTAGAAGACCTACCAAAGCAGTTAATCAACCAGTTAGAGTTCCATTTCAGCCATTACAAAGACCTGAAAAAAGCTGGTACGACGGTTGTTGAATCTTGGGGCGATGTCGCAGAAGCGAAAGAAGTTATCAAAGAGTCTATCCAACGTTGGAAAGATCTATAATTATCAAATATTGGCAAAACTGCCAATAACGATAAATAATAAAATACCGCAGTCACCATAGTGGCCGCGGTATTTTTTTTGCTTGAACATTGCTTATCTAACATGGTTATAATGAGCATATAACTCATTCGCACTTATACGCCGTAATAAGGACAGTCATGTTTAACCCCGACCCTAGCGCAAAACCGGTCAATACCAAGTTGCCAAAAGACGTCATTATGATGGTCGAAAAAAACAACCTAGTAATGGCCATCAAAACTTTGGCGGCAGACGAAAACATCAGTATGGATGAAGCCAAAAGTAGAATTGATGCTTATGAGACCCAGCTGAAAGTAAAGCAACAACAGAAGCTCAATACTATCGCTAGTAAACAAGGCATTCCAAATCAAGCCATCAGCTTTGATAGAGAGCAAGAGGAAGAAGAGCCTGGACCATTGGTAAAAAATCGTGTTAAAACCACCAAACAGAGTCAAGGGTTTAAGGGGCTGCAAGATGGTGTCGATAGTCAGTTGAATGACTTAGGCTATAAGAAACCCCTACTACCTTATTGGCTAAAACGATTGCTCGTGATCGCTGTCTTGATGATAGGAATATTTTGGATATTATGGCGAGTATTTGGTTAAGTGATTTAGCTAAATAAAGGACTGAATCAACATACCTTCTATAAAACTGCATACCGACTAGCTACAATTTAAGAATGTAGCTAGTCGGTATGCTAATTGAAAACCTACCCTTGAATCCTTTCAAGCGTCCATTAATCTCAAATTACTCAGAGCAACCCTTTATATAAGAAGTAACAGCCTACGACAGTCAACAGTACCGCAAAGCATTTTTTCAGCAACTGTGGCGATAATGCGTGAGCGACTTTTGCGCCTATCTTGGCGGTGAAAAAGCTCATGATGCTAATGCCTAAAAAAGCATAGATATGGACAAAGCCAATCGTATTGGGCACGTCGACTTGCGCTTGCATGCCAAAGAACATAAATCCTAGCGCACCTGCAATGGCGATAGGTAAACCACAAGCGGCTGAGGTTCCAACGGCTTTTTGCATCACCACACCGTAACGTGTGAGATAAGGTACGGTTAAGCTACCACCGCCAATCCCAAAAATAGCAGAAGCAATACCGATACCCGCCCCTGCTGCTAATTGCTTAGGCTTTGAAGGCAAAGCTATATGAACATTACCAGCATCGCTATTTGCTTTCTTTTTACCACCCATAAACATTTTATAAGCGACCCAAAGCAAAAACACACCAACAATCAACTGCAGATATAAACCAGATATCTGTCCTGCGATCCCTGCTCCTAAAAAGCAGCCTATTGCTAAGCCTGGCGTCAGATTTTTAAAGACAGGCCACATGACTGCGCCTTTCTTATTATGCGCCATGAGCGAGCTTATGGACGTGACAATAATGGTTGCCAGTGAAGTACCCAAGGCCAAGTGCATAATACTGTCAGGACTGTAACCCATTTGCGTAAAGACAATAAATAGCAGTGGTACGATAATAGTCCCACCGCCCACTCCAAATAGCCCCGCAGCAAATCCTGCTAGCGCCCCTATTACTAAAAAAGTTATTAATTCCACAGGATAGTTACTTCTTATTTAGATTTAATGAGATGATAATTATAGTTAAACGACTGCTTAATGTTGAACGAGCAATAGCCCATAGGCTCAGGTGTTGGACTATAAATACTGGATTAAATAAGTTCCACTTGCCCCACTCTAGAGTAGGCACGGTTAAAGTAAACCAACCCTTCATCAGTGCCGCCTTGTGGCTCAGCCTGATTGATGGCGACAATGCGGCACATAAAGACGCTATGCGTGCCGACTTCTTGAATTTGTTCAATCTCACAATCAAAGCTGACCAAGGCATCCTCCAGTACAGGAGCGCCTGTTTGTAATTGTGTCCAAGAACCATATTCAAACCGTTCTTCTGAACACAATTTAGAGGCAAAAGCATTGGACAGCTGCTCATGTTGCGCGCCTAACACATTGACACTTAAAATCTTGTTTTCCAGAAAGTAGCCATGTGACCGAGACGTTTGATTCATACAGACAAGCAAGGTCGGCGGTGTGTCTGTGACACTACATACTGCCGATGCTGTAAACCCATGCATGCCCGTCGCACCTGCTGTGGTCACCACATTGACCGCAGTCGTTAGCAAAGACATGGCATCTCTAAAGTCGGTCGCGTCAATCCTATCTTTAATCATTGCTTCAATCCCGAGAAACGTTAAAAAATAACGTTAAAAAATTGTGCTTCAATTTTAGTTTTGCAAGGGAAATTCTTTAAATAGAATTTCCTAAACGGCTCAACTCTAAGCAGTCAGTTCTTGACGAACGATTTGAGCACCAGCGCTTAAGGCCGCGAGCTTACCACGTGCGACTTGGCGAGACAAAGGTGCCATGCCGCAGTTAGTGGCAGGATACAGCTTGTCAGCATCGACAAATTGTAGCGCTTTGCGTAGCGTATCTGCTACCTCTTCTGGTGTCTCGATAGTGTTGGTTGCCACATCAATGGCACCGACCATCACTTTTTTACCACGAATCAATTCAATCAGATCCATAGGTACACGTGAGTTTTGACACTCAAGTGAGACAATATCGATTTTCGACTGTTGCAATTTAGGGAACGCTTTTTCGTATTCGCGCCACTCTGAACCCAGTGTCTTTTTCCAATCGGTATTGGCTTTGATGCCATAGCCGTAGCAAATATGGACAGCTGTCTCACATTTTAGGCCTTCAATGGCGCGCTCTAAAGTTGCAATACCCCAGTCGTTCACATCATCAAAGAATACATTAAATGCTGGCTCATCAAACTGGATAATATCGACGCCAGCCGCTTCTAATTCTTTTGCCTCTTGGTTCAGGATTTTAGCAAATTCCCAAGCCAATTTTTCACGGCTTTTATAATGACCGTCATATAACGTATCAATCATCGTCATCGGCCCTGGCAACGCCCATTTGATTGGCTGATCAGTTTGCTGGCGTAAAAACTTGGCATCATCAACAAACACGGACTTCGGACGGCTCACCGCACCAACGACTGATGGCACGCTCGCATCATAGCGATTACGAATTTTGACCGTCTCACGCTTCTCAAAGTCGACACCATCAAGGTGTTCGATGAACGTAGTCACAAAATGCTGACGGGTCTGCTCGCCATCACTGACAATATCAATCCCTGCATGCTGCTGCTCTTGCAATGATACACGCAGCGCATCTCGCTTGGCTTCAAGCAACTGCTCGCCCTCTAATGCCCAAGGTGACCAAATTTTCTCGGGTTCTGCTAGCCAAGAAGGTTTTGGTAAGCTGCCAGCGGTAGACGTCGGTAATAGTAGTTTCATACGATTTATCTTCTAATTAATTTATTTTTTATTATGTTGATGAGTGATGCTCAGTTAAGCGGCTTGCTTCCTAGACGTTTCTTTATCAGCAGCTTCTTTTTGAGCAGTATCGCCCGTTACATCATAGCTTGCAGCCCATTCCTCAAGGATTGTTTGATACGGCTTAATAAAATGCGTCTCAGTAAATCTGCCTTGGGTCACTGCCATCTGACTGCGTTCGGCACGGTCATAGACCACTTGAGTCAATGAATAGTCTTGGTAGTTCAGGCTAGGTTGATATACTTGACCAGCGCTTGAATTGGCGTTGTAAATCTCAGGACGGTAGATCTTCTGAAAGGTCTCCATAGTACTGATTGCACTAATCAGCTCAAGATCGGTGTAATCACTGAGCAAGTCCCCTGCAAAATAAAATGCTAGCGGCGCGGCACTACCTTCAGGCTTAAAATAACGTACTGTTAATCCCATTTTATGAAAATAGTCGTCGGTCAACGAGTATTCATCTTGCTTGTATTCAATGCCCAATACAGGATGTTGATTAACAGTACGATAGTAAGTCTTGCTGGTTGACACGCTCAGGCAAATCACAGGTTTTTTTTGAAAATGAGCGTTGTAAGCTTCTGAATTCAATAAGTATTGAAATAATTTTCCATGCAACTCACCAAAATTATCTGGCGTTATGGATGCTAGGTTTTTGTCGCGATGCTCTGGTAACACAATACTAAAGTCATAATCACGCACATAAGAGGAGAAGCTGTTGCCAACCATACCGTCGATACGCTTGTTTTCTTTATGATCCACAATCGTGGTTTTTAGCGTTTCGATAATAGGAAACGTCTGACCATTGCCTTTAACATCTAGATCGACAGAGATAATATCAACTTCAACAGAATAACGATCTGCTGTCAGATTGTCCCAATGCGCCAATGCATTGAATCGATTATTAATCATGGTTAACGTTTTGCGTAAGTTCTCTTGACGGTGCTCGCCGCGTGCCAAATTTGCAAAGTTAGTCGTCAAACGCGTGCTATCTGCAGGCTGATAGTTTTCGTCAAAACGAATGTGCTTAATTGAACAATTGAATTCTTTACTCATGGTGATCCGCTACCTTATTTATCTGAGATAAAACCAAATCTGTGTATGAGGTGAATCATACCGAAATCTAAACATGAATAAAAACGATACAATTTAAACATAAGATGAATTTTATTCATCTTCCTGAAACTTAGATATATAAAGGAAATTTAACAGCGGAATTTTTAAGGATTTATTTAACGTACAACTAAGCCCTTCACACAATGGCAGCGAAGAGGCTTTTATACTGCTTAAGCATATTTTTAAGGCATAAAAAAAGGATACCATCGTATCCTTTTTTTTGTTTTCGTAATAATTGAGAATAAACCTATCTTAGTGATGCTCACCAGGGAGAATTCTGGCAAAGGCACGCTGAGCAAAGTTAGGCTTACTATCAGTCGTTTGCGCTGCCGTCGAACTTGGGAAGATACGATAACCAATTGATTGAATACCGACGTTAAAGGCTGGCACCAACGAGTACGTCGCTGAGGCGAATTTGCCCATATTACTGGCGATACTGTTTGGCTTATGGACAATCGCTTTTGCGACCATTAATGCGGCTTCATCAGGCATCAAAGCTGGCATATAACGGTATAGTTTGGTTGGGGCAATCATAGGGGTACGTACCAAGGGCATAAAGATATTGGTGACCTTGATATTATCGCCTTTGACTTCCGCGGCTAAGCAACGACTAAACGCATCTAACGCAGATTTTGACGCCACATACGCAGCAAAACGAGGGCTGTTGGCCAATACCCCAATCGAAGAGATATTGACAACTTGACCCGTTTGGCGGTTAATCATCGTCGGCAAGAAACCAAGAATAATTTTGACCGCGCCAAAATAATTGATCTCCATGGTGCGCTCAAAGTCATGAAAACGGTTGACCGACTCATGTACCGAACGGCGAATCGAACGACCAGCATTATTGACCAATACATCCACATGTTTAAAATCAGCAAGAATTTGTTCGCTGATTTTTTCAATCTCATCCATATTGGTGAGGTCACATGGATAGTAGCTAGCCGCGCCGCCAAGTGTTTCAATATTTTCCTTGACCATTTTTAGCTTATCTTCAGTACGGGCCAGCAAAATAACATGCGCGCCGCATTCACTGAGCAAAAAAGCCGTACGCTCGCCGATACCACTTGAAGCGCCTGTGATGATAATATTCTTGCCTTTGACGGCTTTGGTGATTGCTTTTTTCGAGAGATTGGCCATAAAAAGTCCTTTTCGTTTATTCTATAGTTATTGGTATTCGGTTATAGCATAGCAAAAAAATGTTGTATGGAGTGAACAAAACCATAGTGGGCATTAGCTGACGGGATCTTTACAAATTTCGTCGTCAACATAAATATTTATAAATACATTTTTAGCTTATTGTTAATTACTAATTACTAATTACTAATTACTAATTACTAATTACTAAGTGCTAAGTGCTAAGTACCAAGTGTTAAGTGCTAAGCTTTTTTTTGATCAATTATGAGGAGTATCTGCTTTGATAGAAACACTAACTCACTATATCGACTTAATTGCCAAAATGATCGAAGTCATTGGCGTCCTCATTATGTTTTTTGGGCTATTTCTTGCCTTGTATAAAGCTTTTCGAGCGTCGGGGCATTTCAATAATGATACTTATGTTGAAATCAGGCAGACCGTAGGCAAGTCTATATTGTTAGGATTAGAGGTGCTAATCGCCGCTGATATCGTGGCTACTGTCGTCACCGAGCCATCGCTACGCAGCGTACTGGTGCTAGGTTTTATCGTACTGATTCGAACCTTTTTAAGCTTATCGTTACAGGTTGAATTAGAAGGACGGTTCCCTTGGCAAAATAGAAAGCCTGCGCCTGATAAACAGTCTGATACTGACAATCATACTGTGCCAATTGATAAAACATAGCTGTTGGACAAAAATGCCATCAAAAAGCGATGCATAGACATGATTAGCACGAGTTTATAAAACAAGATTTAAGCGTTTGCTATTCGTGCGCCTGCAAAAAAGTCTCGACCACTTTAAATTGCCCAGCCGTGCTCTCTTCGCCATACATCGCCTGTCTAAAGGCGTTGGAGTTTGGAATACCTGTCGTATACCATGCAATATGTTTGCGAGCGATACGGCAGCCTGAGTACTCCCCATAAAAATCATAGAGCTCTTGCAAATGGGCCAGTACGATCTCTTTTATCTCACTGACGCTTGGTGCCTCTAGGCGCTCGCCAGTACGCAAAAAGTGCTCAATATCGCGAAATATCCATGGTTGCCCTTGTGCAGCACGCCCAATCATCACCGCATCACAGCCTGTCATCTCATAGACGTGTTGGGCTTTTTGCGCGCTATCTATATCACCGTTAGCAATAACAGGAATACTGATACTTTCTTTGACTTCGCGTATTAGCTCATAGCGTGCATTGCCTGTATACATGTCTTCACGCGTACGGCCATGAATAGCAACCGCTGCAATGCCTGCCTGCTCAGCACGCTTGGCGACTCGTAAGATATTTTCACGACCGTTTTCAAAGCCTAGACGTGTCTTTAGCGTGACAGGTGCATCAACGGCATTGACCGTTGCATCTAGTAAACGCGCGACCAAATCTTCGTCTTGCAACAATGCAGAGCCTGCCAGCTTACGACAGACTTTTTTGGCAGGACAGCCCATATTGATATCGATAATCTGCGCGCCATTATCGATTTGATAACGAGCCGCTTCAGCCAATTTGTCTGGCTCTGCGCCTGCTATCTGTGCAGAAATAGGCGCAATCTCATTGTCGAAATTGGCACGATATAGGGATTTTTTGCGTGCATAAAGTGCCGTATCAGCGATGATCATCTCGCTGACCGCATGACCTGCGCCAAATGATTTGCACAATCGGCGAAAAGGATTGTCCGTCACGCCCGCCATCGGCGCAACCATCAAACGGTTTTCAATCGTCAGGCCACCGATATTTAATGGCTGTAATAGCGGATGATCAGACAAAGTCGAGGACGAAGGTAAAATGAGAGAATCAATAGACATAAAAAACGGCTTGATTTGTAAAGAAAACAAGCCGTTATTCTAAGGATTCGTGCACATAATGCAAGCGATTAACGTGAATAGCTTGCATAAGCATTACTCGTTTTTAATAAATCCCATGCATTATTTATCAAGCACACTGCCCTGCTCTAGCGTGATGTCATCATCATGCTCTTGCATGCGCCACGGTAGACTATCAGGCGATACATTGAGGAAATGTAAATACTTCTCAAACTGATCAATGATGTCATTAATCACTGATTCAGATTTGTAGCCGTATAAATCATAGGTCTGACCACCACGGCGTAGATACACCTCAGCGCGATGATGGTGCTCTTGTGGCAAAGTATCTGCGCTGTCTTCAGTATAATAATCAGGCGCATCATGCTCAGATAAGCGTACCTCATACCAAAACTCGACATCGTCACCGCGCTGTAGCTCTAATACGGCTCGGTTATTGACCGCATCATAGTTGACCTCAGTCGTCCAGCCAGTTTCTGCAAATTTAGACGACACCTCCATCATCGAAGGCATAACCACTTCTTTAATATAGCTAAGAACCTTTTCACGCGTTGGCTTATCGGTCATATAATCAATACGCTCGCGCCATGCAGACGGTTTGAGTAAATGCGGCGGCAGTCTGTTGTCATTACCAAGGCTCTGATTACGATGTCCTTCGATACGTAACGCACGCCACATACCAAACATAGAAATCAGAATAATAATCGCAAAAGGTAACGCACTAACGATAGCCGCTGTCTGTAGGGCTTCTAAACCACCTGCAAGTAGCAATACTGCTGCGACAGCACCTTCAGTCACTACCCAAAAGCTACGCTGCCACCATGGTGTATCACTGCGACCACCTGCCGCTAGCGAGTCGATTACCAATGAGCCAGAATCCGATGACGTCACAAAAAACGTAATAATCAACAAAATAGTCAATGACGACACAAATTCGGTAAACGGTAGATTCTCTAACAGTTTAAACAAAGCTATCGCTTGGTTGTTTTGTACTTCACTGATTAATGAGGTATAACCATCGACCATAATCATATGTAGCGCGGTATCACCAAACACAGAAAACCAGAAGAACGTAAAGAACGTTGGCACCAACATCACACCGAGTACAAACTCACGGATGGTACGACCACGGCTAATCTTGGCAATAAACAGACCGACAAAGGGGGCCCATGCAATCGTCCATGCAAAGATAAATAAGGTCCAGCTACCGATCCAATCGCTATTCTCATACGCTTGTAAGCTAAAGGTACGCTCAACGATATTACCCAAATAGCTGCCTGTATTTTCCATAAAGGCATTCAAGATAAAAATGGTCGGCCCGACGACAAATACGAACAGCATCAACGCAGTTGCCAATAGCATATTTAAAATAGATAAGCGTTTTACACCCTTATCCATCCCTGCCAATACCGATACCAATGCCGCGGCTGTCACCAATGCAATGGCAATCACCTGTACGGTCGTATTCACTGGAATGATATCTGGCAATAGATAATTGAGTCCCGCATTGATTTGCGACACCGACAAGCCAAGACTGGTCGCAATACCAAACATCGTACCTAATATCGCAAACACATCGACTGTATGACCGATAGGGCCATGAATCCTGTCACCAATAATCGGATATAGCGTCGAGCGTATTGACAGTGGTAAACCATGACGAAACGCAAAATAAGCCAGTGATAAACCAACGACACCATAAATCGCCCAAATATGAAAACCCCAATGAAAATACGCAATTTGCATCGCCTCTTTTGCCGCAGCAATAGTCTGCGGATCCGACATTGGCGGACTAGAAAAGTGCATCACTGGTTCCGCTACCCCATAAAACAGTAGCGCAATCCCGTAACCTGCCGAAAACAGCATGGCAAACCATTCAAGGAATCCATACTCCGCCTCAGCATGATCAGGGCCCAGCTTGATACTGCCATAAGACGAAAACGCCAGTACAATAATGAACATCAAAAACAGTGCCACTGCCAGCATATAAAACCAGCCGAATGTCTCAGTCGTAAAACTAAGCACATCACTAAACAGAGCACCCGCTGCTTCAGGATTAATAGCCGTACCAATGACCAATAGCAGCATAATAATGGCTGCAGGTACAAAGACTGGTAATAAAATAGTCGAACGAGGTAATTTACTCATGAAAGATAATATCCTCAAAAGTTGACGATGCCTTTTTATGAAAATTTTTAATTAAGGCAAAGATTAGAAAATGTGTGTGAATGGTTATAATAATTATCACACTCTTTTCCAAAACCCTAGACAAGCGTTCAACTCGTAACATGACTTTAACGAATGTTACATGACTATTACCAAGAAAATAAAAAAGGCAGCTTGCTAGCTGCCTTTGGATTGTATATGTACTCTACTTTGGTAATTTATAATCTATAAATGCTCGCTAATTCATAAATACCAGTATTTGTTGTACCTAAACAGAAGCAATCTGTTTCCTAACTAAGCATCAATCACTGCCGCCAACTTCTGCGCAATATTTGCCAAATCATTATTATCAGCTTGGGTTACTGCATGACGACCCAATTCATGGATACTTGATGGAATGAGATGTACATGATAATGAAAGACTGTTTGACCTGCTTGTGAGCCATTCAACTGCATTTGGATAACGCCTTCACGCTCAAATACTTGGCGCTGAGCTTGCATGACTTTCTTAGACGTCATTAGCACCGCAGCAGCATATTCAGGCTCAAGATCCGCCAAATCAACGGCTTTCTGTTTTGGTATGACCAATACATGGCCTTCTGCTTGTGGCATGATATCCATAAAGGCGAGCGTTTTATCATCTTCATATACTTTGTGATATGGAATATCACCATCTAACATTTTGGCAAAAATGTTATTGTCATCATAAGCAGTTTGTGGATTTACTTCAGTCATTATTTCTTCCTTTAAGAGTTTTATTATTAGTTAATTAATAGCTTAATAGCTTAATAGCTATCAAAAATAGATAAAAGTGTCTGTCATATAGTGGACGAAATATAGTTTTAGTACAAGTCAGTATGACAATCGAATTTGAAAAATATCAAGCCATATTCCAACCATGCTAGCTCACTAATTTATTGGCGGGCCATGCCCTTAAAATGTTATATTAACCCTCTATTTTAATAACGCTATATTTATGGATTTGCCTACTTTGCCAACTCAAACAAATATGGATAACACTACCGCAACCCTTGATAATCAGGAAGAACACTCTGATATTGAGAGGGAAAGTGGTACTCAAACTATCGATCCAAACGCTATCATATTAGCAGAAGCATTGACTGATAAAGCCATCAGCTGGCAGATACACAATTGTAAAATTATAAAGAAGACTGTCACGCAAGATTTGCCACTGCCTTTTTTGTATCACTATGACAGTTTGGATGATGCAATCAAACAAACGCACCCACTCACTCCTGAGTTACTGCTTCAATTTAATACACCCATGTCGGCTCATGAAGCTGCCAAATTAATCGGCATTGACGAGGAGCTGCTGACCAGCCCTTGGCATGTGAAAATTATCGGCTCGTTGGTGGTATTTAGTGAGGCATTGCAATTGGCTGTACGCCTACATTGGACCAATACGGGTAAAGAGACGCAGCAGGTATATACCAAGGATGCTGCAGATGCAATTACGACGGCGTTCAAAGACTGGCAGTTTTTTGGTCGTGTAGACGTCCTGTATAAAAACACTAAGCAAATATTAATTAGTATTGACGAGCAAAACCCCAATACGCAAGCACTACCTGCCGAATCATTGCTGACGATTGAAGCTAGTAGTGATTATCAACAGCTACTGGCTACTCATGCGCTTGCAACTATTGTGAAATTAGAAGCAGACAAAGCCGATCTTCCTTGGTTTGACAAAGCCATATTAGAACGTATTGAATAGATATTTTAAATAACTGTTTTTTTTGCTCATCGCTTGTGGTTATTAATTCGTTATTATTAATTCGTTATTATTAATTCACTGTTATTAGCATATTGTTTTTAGTTATTCATATCTAATGGTATGGTAACGAATTAGTATTATTCACTAGTACTCACTCTCTATAAAAAGCACACTATCCCTATTAAAACTGAGGGTGCACATTTTAACAACCCCGCCTATTTGTAAGGAATATCACATGGATTATCGCTCAAAAACCTCTACCGGCGGTCGTAATATGGCAGGCGCGCGCGCATTATGGCGTGCAACCGGCATGACAGACGGCGACTTTGGCAAGCCAATCATTGCGATTGCTAACTCTTTTACCCAGTTTGTACCCGGCCATGTGCATCTAAAAGACCTTGGACAACTGGTCGCCCGTGAGATTGAGCAAGCAGGCGGCGTTGCAAAAGAGTTCAATACCATTGCGGTCGATGATGGTATTGCGATGGGCCATAGCGGTATGTTGTACTCGCTACCAAGTCGTGATTTGATCGCTGATTCTGTCGAATATATGGTCAATGCTCACTGTGCAGATGCGCTAGTTTGTATTTCTAACTGTGACAAAATCACTCCGGGTATGCTGATGGCCGCCATGCGCCTTAACATTCCAGTGGTGTTTATCTCAGGTGGTCCAATGGAAGCGGGCAAAATCTTAGCCAGTACCGTTGGTAAGAGCCATAATACCGATAGTAGTGACAGCAGTGCTGTTCGCAAGCTTGACCTTGTCGATGCGATGATGGACGCTGCTGATGATAGCATCAGTGATGAAGACGTCGCCGCTATCGAAGCTTCAGCCTGCCCTACTTGTGGTTCGTGCTCTGGTATGTTTACCGCCAACTCGATGAACTGCTTGACCGAAGCTTTAGGTCTAGCTTTACCAGGTAACGGCTCACTACTAGCTACTCATTCATTGCGCCGCGAGCTATTTTTAGAAGCGGGTCGTACCATTGTGTCATTAGCCAAGCGTCGCTACGAGCAAGATGATGACTCTGTGCTACCACGCTCTATCGCTACCAAAGCCGCCTTCGAAAATGCCATGAGCTTAGATATCGCCATGGGCGGTTCGACCAATACCATCTTGCATTTACTTGCTGCGGCCAATGAAGCAGAGATCGACTTTAAGATGGCTGATATTGACCGTTTGAGTCGCGGTGTGCCTTGTCTGGCAAAAGTAGCCCCTGCCTCACAGAAATACCATATGGAAGACGTGCATCGTGCTGGCGGTGTCTTTGCATTACTTGCTGAACTTGATCGCGCTGAGTTACTAAAAACTGATGTACCAACTATCCATAGCGCAACGATGAAAGAAGCGATCGATAAGTGGGACATCATGAACCCTGACAACCATGAAGCTCGAGCACGCTTCCTTGCAGCACCTGGTGGCGTACGTACTACGGAAGCATTCTCACAATCAAAAGAGTGGTCAAACCTCGACGTCAACCGTGAGTCAGGTTGTATCCGTAGTGCCAAACACGCCTACTCTACAGATGGCGGCTTAGCCGTACTATATGGCAATATCGCCGAGCGGGGCTGTGTGGTCAAAACCGCAGGCGTCGACGAAAGTATCTTGACCTTTACTGGTCGCGCGCGTCTATTTGAATCACAAGATGATGCGGTTGCTGCGGTATTGGCTGATCAAATCGTTGCAGGCGATGTCGTTATCATTCGCTACGAAGGCCCTAAAGGCGGCCCTGGTATGCAAGAGATGCTGTACCCAACGACTTATCTGAAGTCAAAAGGATTGGGTAAAGAATGCGCCCTACTCACCGATGGTCGTTTCTCTGGTGGTACATCAGGTCTATCAATTGGTCATGCTAGCCCAGAAGCTGCTGAAGGCGGGGCGATTGGTTTGGTCGAAGAAGGCGATAGTATTCATATCGATATCCCAAATCGTACTATCAACATGCAAGTCAGTGATGCAGACCTAGCTGCTCGCCGAGAAGCCATGGAAGCACGTGGACGTGATGCATGGAAACCTGTCAACCGTGATCGTCATGTCTCGCCAGCATTACGTGCTTATGCGGCTATGACCACCAGTGCTGATACTGGCGCCGTACGTGACGTGAGCCAAGTCGAGCGCTAGTCTGTAAGCTATCAACGCTCTAGACATACTGATAAAAATGTATTAAGCCTGCGCAATGCAGGCTTTTTTTTCACCAAAAAACAACGTAGCTGTCGTTTTGATAACTATTTTTTGCGGTAATTATTTTATTTTGACGTCATGATAAAGGGTATCAGTGACTGACTATCAACTATTGCTGTGAATTGTCATCAATATCTAAAATTATCCTCATAAAATCGACCCTTAAAATATAACGACGTGCGTAAACCTTATGATTGAAAAATATAACTTATTCTTATTAATCTGCGGGATTGCCTTTTTACTCGGGGCCTTGTTTCCTGTTATTTTTAAGCGCACCTCTATCTCTTTACCGATGCTCCAAGTCAGCTTCGGTCTGATGATGGGCTACTGGTGGACGTCTTTATCCTTTTTAGACCCACTTGATAACGGCTTACTCATCGAGAAACTGACTGAAATTGTTGTATTGGTCTCATTGGTTGGTGCTGGTATTAAAATCGATACAGAGTTGTCTTGGCGATTGTGGCGACCAACAGTAAGACTGCTACTCATTACCATGCCTATTGGTATTTTTGCGATGGCAGTCTTGGGGTATTACGCGTTTGGTTTGAGCCTTGGTGCAGCTATTTTGTTAGGTGCAGTGTTAGCGCCTACTGATCCAGTGTTAGCTTCGAGCATTCAGGTGGGACCTCCCAATACAGGAGGAGAAGACACACCACGCTTTACTTTAACGTCAGAGGCAGGATTGAACGATGGTCTGGCTTTTCCGTTTGTGTATCTAGCGATTAAAATTGCGGAAGCATTCAGTGAAGGCAAAGCCTTTACTTACGAGATGCTGTGGTCGTGGTTTACTCATGACGTCTTGTGGAAGATTGGCGCAGGTGTAGTGGTAGGTGTATTGGTTGGTAAAGTATTGGCTAAAGTCGTGTTTTCTAAACATACCCGTGAGACTACCATCTCGCAAGGCTATGTGGTTATTGCATTGACGCTACTAGCCTATGGACTTGCAGAGTATGTACACAGTTATGGCTTTATCGCTGTATTCGTGGCCGCATTTGCGTTTCGTCGCTCAGAGTGTGAGCATACTTATCATCAAAAACTGCATGATTTCGCTGAGCAATCAGAAGGCTTACTGATGTCATTGGTGCTCGTTATCTTCGGTATGTTCCTTGGTCAAGGGTTGCAGGCAGGTGTCGAGTTGACATGGCGCGTCTATATCGTCAGCTTTACCTTCTTACTACTTATACGTCCGATTGGTGGATTTATTGCCTTATCAGGATTGAACTTACCTCATACCGAAAAATATGCGATATCGGCTTTGGGTATTCGCGGTATCGGTACCCTATATTATCTTTCCTATGCGCTCAATCAAGGTTTCTTCGCGGATGAAGATGCGCTTAAATTGTGGATTGTTTGTTCGATTGTTATTTTGACTTCTATCTTTATCCATGGTCTTAGCGCATCAAGATTGCTTAAAATGACACCAAAAAAGTAGCATTAAAATTAATGCTGCTTATGTTTGAAACAGAATCAATTCGCGATTGAAGTTGGCGTTATTAAAGTATCTCTTCTACCCAGCTCAAGACGGCTTCTGTCAGCGCAAACTGACGAACGTCATTGAGCATAGTGGTATCAAAATTATGAATAAAAGCAAATGACAGTTGGCGCTCAGGGTCGCACCAAGCAACCGATCCGTTATATCCCATATGCCCAAATCCTGATAAATCAGAACTCATTCTCTTATCCGTATCATCGTTGTTAGCATACAAGCTAAATAATCTATGGTAGCCCAATCGCCATTTCATAGCCGCTGGCATAACCGCATCTAAACCCTCAACCTGCGGAGTAGATAACTGCTCAAAAGTAGCACTATCGATCAGTGTTTTCCCTTGCCATACACCGCCATTAGCAAGCATTGCATAAATCGTTGCCAGTGCTTTAGCGGAAGCGACACCATTTGCCGCTGGAATGACAGCTTGTAGCGTCTGGCGCTTATGATAATCAAGGGCATGTTTGCCAGCAGGTATCAGCGCCGCCTTATAGTTCTTTAGATTAAGCTGACTGGTATTGAAATATAAGCTATTAATACGCGCAGTATTCAAGATAGATTGCACGCTGTCAGTATCAGGGCTATTTAGATTTTCATCAAGGCTGTTATCAAAGCTACTTTGCGTCTCAGCTGCACGCTTGTCACTTAGCATTTTCTGTTGCCAGTAATGATAACTAGGTAAGCTTGCATAAGTACGTAAAGTTTCTTGAGAGTCTACTTTTAAGGTTGGTTTTTGGCGTCTCGATTTTAAATGGGAGTTTGTATCCTCTGTTTCTTCAAAATCTTTGGCCAATTTTGCCACCTGATCTACTTTGCTATCTGGCACACCAAAATAGCAGCTGTCGGCGATACCTAGAGGCTCTGTTAGATACTGGCGCAGTGCTTCAGAGAACGATAGATTCGTGACCGCCTCTACTACGCCGCCCAATACCCAACCGTAGACCAATGCACTATAAGCGCTGTCATACTTAGTAGCATCTTCGGGAGAGGTAATAGGCATCGCTGCAATGTGGCGCAGCATCGTATCCCAATCAAGTACCGTCTCGCTATCGACATCAATACTTTGAATCGAAAACAAATCGGCTTGATGTGACATGACTTGTCGCAACGTAATTTGGTCTTTGCCGTTTGCAGCAAATTCTGGCCAGTAATGGGCAATAGGTTTGTCATATTCGATCAGTTGCTGCGAAACCAGCACATGAACCAATGTTGCCAGTACCCCTTTACCGGTAGAAAAATTAATAGCCAACGTATCAGGCTGCCACGACATATCAGAGCGTGCCATACCTGTACTGGCTTGTGCTATACACTGACCTGCTTGATACACGGCTACAGCCCCGCCAGCAGGTGCATCACCAAGCTGTAAATCTGTCAGTAATTGCTGTAATTTTTTTTGAAAGTCAGCGTTTATGGGTGTATTAGAATTTTCTGTATTATGATCCATTATTATTACCTTGCTCCAGTGATATAAATTATTCTAGTTTTAAGATGATAGTAATACATAAGCTATAGTCAAAGAAGTCTAAAACGCATACAAGGTAGCCGATTACAGATTGCACAAGTATTTCTTTGACTATATAAAATATTTGAACCAGTATAAATGAATTGTGAGCCAATAAAAAAGGCCACCTATTGGTCGCCTTTTTTATTATTTATTTCGATGTTATTTTTAGAGTTTACCAACGTCTAAGACAGCACTAATATTCAACGCCACAAATCTAGTTAACGCGGTACTAGCAAACGATTATGAACTTCTTGTTCAAGCTTGGTCAAACCATGACTGCGACCACGTTCCATCGCTGTATCCATCTTACGTCCACGCAACCATCCTGCCCGCAGCGCTATTGCAGCTCCTACTCTATTACCCGACCCACAGTGCATAGCGATTTTTTTGCCATGGTGCTGGCGTAGCACATTATCAAACGCCAATATCTTAAGCTGCTTTAGCTCTTTAGCACCGCTGATAGGTAGCTGTTCGTAGTGCATACCTGCTTGCTCAACTGCTGATGCCTCATCAAAGCTTAACTCGTCATCAAGCTGCAAGTTGATGACCAGCTCGACGCCCGCTTTCGCTAAAGCCGCAACTTTTTCGTCATCTAATGCACCGCACACGATAGTGTTTGCATCTGGACGAAAATAAGGCTCAAAGATATCGGCCAAATCAACGCCATTATCGGCACTAACATGAATGTTAGCGCCGCTATCGTTAGCAGCGGCCGTATCGGTTGCTATCGAGCTATTTGATTGATCTACGTCTATCGCGTTTTCTTCTGAAGGCATGTTTTGTGAAGTCATAATAATAAATATGTACGTTAAATATGGCTGTAAAATAGAAGCTTTATGATGTTTATATTACTTGCTGTCGCTCTTTAAGGTTACAACACCCGCCAAATGCGGTTTATTGTTTTTAGAGCTATATAATCCAAACTCACAAGTATCATCTACGTTTGTAAGTTGGGCTACTGGCTCAGCAATCAGCTCTACTTCAGCTGGCAAAAAGATAGGCAGCTTAAATGAGACGTCAATTGTGTAAGCATCAGGCAAGTCACCCATCAGAGCAAGGCACTTAGCCTTTGACCACATACCGTGCGCAATCGCTTTAGGGAAACCAAACGCACGTGCTGATAGTGGATGCAAATGAATCAAGTTAAAATCGCCTGAGACAAAAGCATAACGACGACCGATATCTTCTGGCACTTCAAAAATGCTATGAACACCCTCTTCGTTTACTTCAGGCTTGACCATGACCGGACGCGGCGCGCTCTTCTTATCTTTACTGCTAGGTTTTTTGCTACGTGATAAATAAGTCGATGTACCTTCCCAGATGACTTCCTCTTCTGACTTTACGATAGTCACGAAGTCAAACTGCTGACCTTGGGCGTGATCGCGCAGGTTATCAAAAGTGACCGACATTGCTACCGTTTCACGCTCTCCAATCGGACGATACTGGGTAACACTATTATCAACGTGAACAAGACCTAGCATGGCAAATGGGAATGGCTCTTTGACCATCATGTTCATCTGCAGCGTCTGTGACAATACCGAGAAGTAAGTCGCTGGCACTTTACCATCATCAGCAAAACCGCAAATTTTGCGATAGTCGTCTAGGTTTTCTTGATCGATATGCAAGTCATCTACATAGTAAGTAGATTGTGGCAACTGGTCTCTACTGACCTTGCCACCATTACCGATAGGCAATAAGCTTTTGACAATATTGGCGTAAGTGGTGTGCGCTTTTGGCAACGCATCATAATGTTTGTCTGACATAAGTACATCCTAAGTGTGGCTTGAACAAGTTCTTTAACGTTTATAAAGACAATCTGCAGTCATTGACTAAAGCCTACTATTAAATCATCTAATAAGCATTAAATTTAATCAACCTCATGAGTATCTTTAATAGCAAAAAATAGTTTGGCTATTGGTTCTTGTGTTTTTATCATAAAAAAGCCACCCTTGGGCAGCTTTATTACACTTTATCAGAGATTATTTCGTAAGCATATGTGATACAAACGAGGAATAATAGCTCATATGATACAACTACTGTCTCTATCTGTACCTTGTTTCTCACATATACCTATCAATTAATCAACATTATGCACCAAGTAAGCTTTGACCACAGACGCGAACCGTGTTGCCATTTAGACCGCCAGACGCAGGTGACGCGAACCATGCGATAGTCTCAGCCACATCTACTGGCAGGCCGCCTTGGCTCATTGAATTCATGCGGCGACCAGCTTCACGAATAGCAAATGGAATGGCTTCTGTCATTTGGGTTTCGATGAAACCAGGAGCGACTGCATTGATCGTCATGCCTTTAGCATTGTCTTCTAATTGCTTAGCAGTTGCGTTAACCAAACCAATTACCCCAGCTTTAGAAGTGGCATAGTTGGTCTGACCCATGTTGCCCGCGATACCTGAAATTGACGACACACATACGATACGTGCGTTTTCTTTCAGTACGTCATTGTCCAACAAGTAGCGGTTCAATCTAGCGATACTGCCTAAGTTGATATCAATGACCATGTTCCATTTTTTCTCATCCATCTTAGCCAACGTCTTATCACGAGTCACGCCAGCATTATGGATGATTGAATCTAGACCACCACGTTTTTGAGCAGCGTCAGCGATTTCTGCACCAGCGTCTTCACTAGTGATATCTACTGTCAAAGCAGAACCACTGATTTCGCTAGCAACTTTTTGTAGGTCAGCTTGCTGCTGCGGTACATCTAGACAGATAACATGCGCCCCTTCACGAGCCAACACGCGAGCGATAGCTTCGCCAATACCGCGACTTGCACCAGTCACTAGCATCGTCTTGCCGCCCAAAGGCTGATTCCAGTCAACATCGACTGAGCTGCCTTTACTGACACGTACTACTTGTCCTGATACATAAGCTGAACGAGCTGAGGTAAAAAAGCGTAAGGTTGAATCTAGGTTTTCCTCTGCGCCTTCTTCAACATAAATCAGCTGCGCTGTGATACCGCGCTTAAACTCTTTACCCACTGATTTCACAAAACCCTCAAGCGAGCGTTGAGCCATTGCAGATTCAATATCAGTGATGTTCTCTGGCGTACGACCAACCACAACCACACGGCCTGATTTTTCTACGCGGCGTGCAACTGTATGGAAAAACTCATAAAGCTCTTTTAGCTGTTCAGCATTGCTGATATTACTGGCATCAAAAAGCAGTACTTTGAATTGATCATCGCCGCCCGTGTTGGCCTTTGCCTCAACGCCTGCATCAGCAAGTGCGTCTTTGATGTCATCGCTGCTATTTACATATACTTCGGCATGGACGTCTGACAGGATACGGGCAACAGACTCACTGACGCTCTTGTCATCACCAGTAGCACGGCCAACCAATACGCTACCACGCACTAGACGCTCGCCACTTTCGAAACGATCAAGCGTCGTTGGCATTGGCAAACCTAAGTTTTTTGCTACTTTTTTGCCAATAGAAGATTGAACAAAATCACCGTAACGGTCTGACATAATATAATCCTTATAATTAATGATTCGTATAATAATAAAAAATGCAATGAATCTATTATATAGAGACATTGACATCGTAATTATTTAAATTTAGTAAATCGCCTCAAAACTAGCCTAACTATACACTTCCCTTATAAACAAGTCCAAAAACAGATAATGTCTACAACAATCTGTAAACAAGTCAGTATACAAGCCAGTCGTTTTTAGCAGCGTTAAGCGCCACTATAACATGTTAAAATCTGACCTATAGGTTATGGCATACTTAATTATTGATAACAATATATTATCAAACGTACTGTTATGCAATGCTAATATTTCTTACTAGTCATTCTATTAGAGCGATGCGTCATGGTCATGAATCTACTACCGACCTCATACAAGCGTCACATAGTTTGCTAAAGAGATACATTAAGTGAATAAAAAACGCCTTATGATAAACAGCTGTATTGCGTAATAAATGATAATATTTGCTTGTATAAAATAACTTAACTATTTTTTATTATTACCTATCACTTTTTACTTCTACCCATACTTTTTAAGGATAATATTATGAGTAATAAAAACAATCATCCAGATAGCCCTGTTGTTGAAAGTACAGTTGTTAAAGCAACGGATACAAAGTCAGATACTGCAAAAAAAGAAAACGCTGCAAAAAGCACCTCGACTAAAGACAATAGCGCTAAAGACACCAGCGCTAAAGAAACTGCTAGCAAAAAAGTGGTCGATGACAAAGTAGAAACCACTGCTGCCAAAAAACCTGCTCCGGCTAAAAAAGCCAGCTCAACCAAACCAGCTTCAAACCTAAACCGTGTTGCGATCTTAGGTGGTAACCGTATTCCATTCGCTCGCTCGAACGGATCATACGCTGATGTTAGCAACACAGACATGCTAACCGCTGCATTGGACGGCTTGGTTGAGCGTTATAACCTGCAAGGCGAAACCGTAGGTGAAGTGGTATCTGGCGCAGTCATGAAACTTAGCCGTGATATCAACCTTACTCGTGAAGCCACATTGAATACCGCGCTGAACCCACATACGCCAACTTATGATATCTCACAAGCTTGCGGTACTGGCTTACAAGCGACCTTTGCTTCTGCTAACAAGATTGCACTTGGTCTGATCGATTCGGCAATCACTGGCGGTGTAGATACTACTTCTGATGCTCCTATTGCTGTCGGCGATGGCTTGCGTAAAGTACTGATCAAACTTGGTGCAGCAAAAGACAACAAACAACGTCTAAAAGCACTAATGGGTCTAAACCCAAAAGACTTAATCGATTCACCGCAAAATGGTGAGCCACGTACTGGCTTATCAATGGGCGATCATCAAGCGATTACCACGCTTGAGTGGAATATCAGCCGTGAAGCACAGGATGAGCTTGCATTTAACAGCCATCAAAACCTAGCACGCGCTTATGACGAAGGTTTCTTTGACGACTTGATCACGCCATACAAAGGCCTGACTCGTGATAACAACTTGCGTCCAGATACTACATTAGAAAAATTGGGTAAATTAAAGCCAGTATTTGGTAGAAAAAATGCCAATCCAACGATGACAGCTGCCAACTCTACGCCGCTTACTGATGGTGCTTCTTGTGTACTACTAGGTACTGATGAGTGGGCAAAAGAGCATGGCCTAAAACCACTTGCTTATATCGTCCATCAAGAAACCGCAGCAGTAGACTTTATTGGCAAATCTGGCACTACAGAAGGCTTACTAATGGCACCAGCTTATGCGGTACCACGTATGCTTGAGCGCGCTGGTCTGACTCTACAAGACTTTGACTTTTATGAGATTCATGAAGCCTTCGCTTCACAAGTACTATCAACCTTAGCTGCTTGGGAAGATGAGAAATTCTGTGAAGAGCGCTTAGGCTTAGATTCACCACTAGGTTCTATCGATCGCAGCAAATTAAACGTAAACGGTTCATCACTAGCGGCAGGTCATCCATTTGCAGCAACTGGTGGTCGTATTTTAGCTACTGCTGCTAAATTATTGGATCAAAAAGGTTCGGGCCGGGCACTTATCTCTATCTGCGCAGCAGGTGGTCAAGGTGTGACTTGTATCCTAGAAAAATAAGCTTGGTTACTTTTAAGTGAAAAAGATACGCTGACTTATTATTTTAATCAGTACATATCTATTAATAAAAAATGCCCTTTAATTTATTTAAAGGGCATTTTTTATTGTCTGTACTTTGCTATGATAGAAACGACCTAGATAGTAGCCTCTTAAAAAAGCCGATACGCAAAACAAAGGTAATATTTATGGGTAAGACAAAAATTTTATTAAGAAAAATGAGGCAAGTCATTTTTGGCTCTGAAAAACTGGTGATGACAGAACCGCTTGCAACCGCTGATTTTCAATCTCTAACGACTGAGGAGGATATAGATCGGTACCATCAGGAACAAGCCATTCTTACTGAACGCATCGAAAAAGACATTCTTGATGATGATTTACGTCGAAAAATGCACCAAGACTTAATCGATACATATGATGAAGAACTAGAAAATGAAATAGATGACTATGCACGTGACTTTCGTTTTAACGGACGTGAGATGAGCGAGCAAGAAAAACTGGATCGACGCACCTACTTTCAAGAGTTGGTACGACTACAGCGAGAACTGATAAAACTACAAGATTGGGTCGTTGATCGCGGTGAGCGTATCGTCGTTATCTTTGAAGGGCGGGATTCTGCTGGTAAAGGTGGTGCCATTAAACGCATTACCCAACGATTAAACCCACGCGTGTGCAGGGTAGCTGCCCTGCCGGCTCCCACTGAGCGTGAGCAAACACAGTGGTACTTCCAACGTTACGTGGCCCACTTGCCTGCAGCAGGCGAAATCGTATTGTTTGACCGTAGTTGGTACAACCGCGGAGGCGTTGAGCGTGTTATGGGGTTTTGTACTGACGCGCAATATGAAGAATTTTTTCAATCAGTACCAGAGTTTGAGCGTATGCTCGTACGCTCAGGCATTCGCTTAGTAAAATACTGGTTTTCTATCACTGATGATGAGCAACATGCACGATTTATGAGCCGAATATATGATCCGCTTAAGCAGTGGAAACTCTCACCAATGGACCTACAGTCGCGCCGACGCTGGGAAGATTACACTAAAGCGAAAGAAACCATGTTTGAGCGCACTCATATTCCTGAAGCACCTTGGTGGGTTGTCGAAGGCAATAATAAAAAACGTGCTAGGCTGAACTGTATTGCCCATTTGCTCGACCAAATCCCTTACAAAGAAGTGCCTCGTGACGAAATTGAGTTACCCAATCGCAAACGCGATGATAAGTACTACCGCGAACCTATTCCCGATGATATGTATGTGCCGCCTCGTTATTAAGCGACTAGCGCCTACTACTATAAAAATCTAAAGAAACTTGATCTAAAAAAGCAGCCTTACTAATTAATAAAGCTGCTTTTTTTTATATTTATAAGTTAAAAATCACAGCCAAACTCATCAAAGATACAGGTGTGATTTCTAGATACTACCTAGTTATTAATAGATACTACATAGTATAAGTCGATTGCAAGCTATCGATTTTTCCCGCTAGCAAGCGCTCAACTTCATTCTTGATTCTTTGGCCAGAGACATCATTACCAATTTGCACAGCAAACCCTGCAGGTCGACTGCCCTGACTCTTAGAGTTAATCCAAACAACCTTACCATTCATTGGTAGGCGCTCACTAGAGTTGGGTAGCGTGATAGCGATAAACACCTCATCACCCAATTGCTGAGATTTGTCAGATGGTACAAACAAAGCGCCATTACTGACAAAAGATAAATAGCTGGCATATAACATTTCGATACTTTCATAATGACAGGTTAAAATCCCGCCACGTCCTGGCATTGCCATAGTCAGCTTCCTTCATCAACTGGGTTTAATATGTGTATATAAATAATTGATAGTATATAGTTAAGAACAATTGTAAATTTTCGAGCACTAATTAAATGCTCAAGCATGGCTCTATAAGCTTGCCAACTCTTGCATTAGCTTATCATAGGCAAATTTTTCTTGCACATTTTGTTGCAGTGCGATTTTGGTCTGCTGCACGCTGTTGGCAAATGCCTCTAACCCGCTATCAGTAGGATGATAAGTAGCCAATATCGTTGATAGATTGACATCCGTTTGTAGTTCACTCAGCCCCAAACAGACACGGCGTATATCAAGGAGCATCAGCTCAGACAGCTGTATAAATTCTTTAATATTAAGCTGACCTTGCCAATAATCACTTGCCGCCACGCCACTACGTTTACCACTACGTAATGCCTGCCATGTGGTCAGCCATAGGCTGCGCTTGCTATACCATGGTGCTTGCGCTAAGGCGATAGCAGCTAATGGCGCACCGTTGGCCAGTTGTATCAACTGTTCAATCGCAGCGGTACCGACGGCTTCGCGGTTAATCGTGTGACCTAACGCCTGCGTCACGTAATCGACAGCAACAGTCGGCTCAATTGTCTGTAGTGCCAACTGTTGCACACGACTCTTAATCGTTGGCAATAGCTGAGCAGGCGTATCACTAATCAAAAGTAGATGCACCTGCGCTTGTGGTTCTTCCAATGTTTTAAGCAGCGCATTAGCAGCGGCCACCGTCATTTTTTCAGCGTGATCTAACACACAGATACGCATCCCTTGCCCCCCTTGATAAATAAAAGGCTGCAAAGCACGAATATCATCTACTTTGATTTTAAGAGCACTATTGCTAGTAGTTTTAGCGCCTTTTTTATCTTTTGTACTGCTTGATTTTTCTTGAAGCGCATCGCTTTCGGCACTGGTAGGCATACTAACGAGTGGCAATACTTGCAAGCTTGGATGAGTTCCCGACTTGAGCCACTGACAGCTCTCACATACTTCACAAGCACCTAGTGGGTGTGTACCACGCTCACGGCACAATAACCAAGCGACCAATCGCCATACAAAGGCGCGTTTACCCATACCCTGCATACCAGCAGCGAGCAATGCATGCGGCAAAGACTGCTGCTTAAGTACGCGCTCGGTCAACTGTAACCACAGTACTTTTTGCCATGGCAATAGTGGCGCAAAATATATACGGTCTGTGTTATCTAGTGCGTCCATATTTCCTGTCAAATTATTCATGGTTATGGCTCTGTCACATTGATTAGGTATTTCAGGTATAGCCACAACAACGATACTTTAGCGTCGTAGGAAGCTTAGAATCACACGCAACTTTGCTCAGACTATTACTTAGTAGGGTTTTGAAAGTTATCTAAGCTCATCGCGTTTAGATGGTCTAAATCTTCTTGTGTATCGACGCCAGCTGGTAGCTGACAGGCAGCTTCTGCGATGGCGATATGCTGACCGTTTTCTAAAACACGTAATTGCTCTAAGCTTTCAAGTATCTCAAGTGGCGTTTGTGGCCAGTTTACGAACTGCTGTAATAGACTGACACGATAAGCGTATAAACCCAAATGGCGATAGGCGTTCTTTGGTGGTTGCATCTGGTTATTATCAGCTAATACAACATCACGATCACAAGGAATCGGTGCACGGCTAAAATAGAGCGCACGTTGTGAGTTATTAGCAAATCGGCTGACCACTTTTACTACCGATGGCCGCTGGAACGTATCATAGTCATCGATAGGCTCACAGAGTGTGGCCATCACGCTATCCTCATCTGCTACCAAAAGCGCCTGTACTTGCTCCAAAAGCAATGGCGGTACGAGGGGTTCATCGCCTTGCATATTCACCACAATATCGTGGTCAGCCCAACCTTTGATAGCTGCTACCTCTGCCAAACGATCCGTACCTGAAGCATGCTCGCTACTGGTCATAACCACATCAAAACCTGCATCGGTGCAAACTTTTGCGATTTGCTCATCATCAGTCGCTATACACATGTCATCAGCAAAACTTGCTGTCTGCGCTTTTTCTGCTACCCAAAGTATCATCGGCTTACCATGAATAGTTAGCAATGGCTTACCAGGTAGTCGTGTACTCTTAAAACGTGCAGGAATCACGATATGGGTTTTAGCAGGTGTAGTGACGAACGACATGGCGTATTCCTATAAAAATTATACGGCGATTTAAAACATTAGCTGATATTTATAATGAGGCTGACGTGTTCATATCATGGTCGTTACGAATCCCTAGCGCCTTTAGCTGCGCATCTAGATTATGATAACTATTCTCTGATAATACAGCCGTCACTGGCAACATCCATAGTCTACTGACAAGTTCTACATACTCATCATTGAGTGCTTGTGTTGCTGTATAGTCTGCCAATAATGCGCTGATTTTTACCGCATCTTTACTGGTTACGATGATAGGATAATCACCATATTGTAAAAGCTCAGCCAAACTAAAATCATAATGGTCAGGGTAAGGATGCCCTATGACCTCAAAGCCAATGGACTCTAAGGTATCAAAAAACCGCTGCGGATAACCGATACCACTAACAGCATGGACGCGGCTGTTATCAGGAGGCTTTACACTACTTAGTTGAGCTACACTCGATGTAGGATTCCATAGGCGCTGTAACTCACCAGCTTGCAAATGCATGGTCAAACGGTCAGCAGACCGTATCTTACTACCACTTTTAGAAGTCAGAGTTAAATCCGTATTTGGTTTTTCATGATAGATAACATTTGCACCCTCTAACCGTGACACTGGCTCACGCAAAAAACCCGTTGGTAATAGTTGCTTATTACCAAACCCACGGGCGGCATCTACCACAATCCATTCGATATCACGCTGTAGTGCATAATGCTGCAAACCATCATCTGCAATAATCAATTGCAAATTAGGCTCTGTCTTTAATAGAGTAGCAATCGCTTGCTGGCGATTGGGGCACACTGCCATAGCAGCGCCTGTCATATGAGCAATCAAGCACGGCTCATCCCCTACTACATGGGGCAAACTGGTAGCACTAACCAATGCAGGCATTTGACTCGTATCACCGCCATACCCGCGACTGATTACCCCTACTTTTACGCCTTTTTTCTGTAAGTAGCTGACCAGAGCAATAATCAGCGGCGTCTTACCACTACCGCCCACACTGATATTACCAATGACCATCACGGGAATAGGTGCTCGATAGCTTGATAATAGCCCAGCCTTATAAGCTTGACGACGCAGCAAGGTGATGAAACCGTACAACCAACTGACAGGCAGCAACAACCATAACCAAACAGCTTGACGTTGCCATGCGCGGGTGACTATCGTCTCAATACTCATTAATCAATATCGCTTATCTTATTGGTTCATGGCTGCGTGAAAATTGGCTAAAAGCTTTTAAACTGACTACTCGAAATCTCGAGCATACATTTGCGCATAGTGGCCTTGCAGTTGCATTAGCTCATTATGCGTTCCTAACTCAACAATCTGGCCACCATCCATCACAGCAATACGATCAGCTGATTCGATAGTCGTCAATCGATGGGCAATGACCAATGTGGTGCGGTCTTTCATCACATTATCGAGCGCTTGCTGGATATAATACTCAGACTCATTATCCAGCGCGCTAGTGGCTTCATCTAAAATTAGAATCGGTGCATCTTTTAGTAGCGCGCGAGCAATCGATAATCGCTGACGCTGACCACCAGATAGTTGCAACCCTTCGGCACCAATTTCACTCTGATAACCGTTTGGCATTTTCATAATAAAGTCATGAGCGAAGGCATCTTTTGCTGCTCGCTCAACCTCAGCTTGAGTCTTATCAGCTAGGCCACCATAAGCAATATTATTGAATACAGTAGTATTAAACAATACTACCTGTTGGTTCACCATTGCAATCTGGGCACGCAAACTCTCTAACTTAATGTCTTCAATAGGTATACCGTCTAATGTGATTTGCCCTGAAGAGGTCTCTAGAGTACGTGTTAATAAATTGACTAATGACGACTTGCCCGCGCCACTTCGCCCTACTAATGCAACTGTCTCGCCTGCTTTTATATTCAAGGTAAAGTCACGTAGAGCCACCGTCGAATCTGGATAAACCAAGCTGATATTGTCTAACGACATTTGCCCTGATAGCGCTTTACTGATTGTGCCTGTATCTTCCTCTTCTGGCTCATCAAGTAGCGCAAAAATCGACTCACCAGCAGCCAGACCTTTTTGCAGCTTCTGATTAATATCAGTCAGCGAACGTACTGGTTTACTCAATAAACCTGCGGCTGCAATGTAAGAGATGAACTCACCTGCTGAGATATCATCTATTACTGCAGGTCGCAGTGCAAGCCAGACGACAACGGCCATCGCAACCGCCATCAACAGCTGTACGGCTGGCGTATTAATACTATTGGTAACAACTACCTTCATACCTTGGCGTAAGTTTTTCTTGGATGTTTTGTCAAAACGTGCTGACTCGTATGATTGACCACCATAGTTTTTGACCACTTGATAGCCGCCAATGACTTCATTGGTAATGTGACTGACATTACCCATCGTTTCTTGGATACCTTTTGAGAGCTTAAGATAGCGCTTTGATGCAATACGCACCAGCCATAGTATTGGTGGCAATACCACAAATAAAATAAGCGTTAGACGCCAATTGCTATAAAACAAAAAGCCAATCAATGCGACAACGGTCAAACCATCACGCAGCAAGGTCTTCATTGAGTCTGTACTGGCGGCCGTGACCTGTTCAACATCAAATATCAATTTCGATGAAATCGTACCGGCTGGATTGGCCAAATAAAATGAGCTAGGTAAGCGCAGTAATTTATTAAAAACTTCTACACGTAGCTCATAGACTAAGTTGCGTGAGACCAATGCAGAGTAATAGTTACCCAAAAAACTACCAACCCCGCGCACAAAGAATAGCAATATAATCAATAGTGGAAATAAGGTTTGTTTGCTTCGATCATTCTGATTGATAGCATCCGTAATATATTGCAGAAGCTTGGCAGTCCAAATCTCTGTCCCTGCATTAATTGCAAAACCTAAAGCCGTCAATAGCAATGCCCACCAGTAAGGCTTTAAATACCTTAATAAGCGTAATAGTGTCTTACTCTTAGGCGTAATGGGCGATACTGCCGATGCATTTTTAGCAGAAGATTTTTTAGAGTCAGGTAAATAAGCTTGGCTCATAAAAGCCTCAATTTGGGTATCGTGGTATGAATGGGCTGTGTGTCACACAGTTTTATGATGATAAGGCTATATATTTTATTGCGGCAGCGTTTGGCCAAGTGGCACCACTGTACTGATGTTTAAATTCAAAAATCCGAGCTTTCCAGCGATATCCATCACTCGTACCACAGACTGATGGGTCGCATTGGCATCCGCTGCAATGACAAATAGCATATCGCGATTGCTGCCTGCCTCTTGCTGCAACATACTGGTCAGTTCAGCCTCATTGCTACTAGCAAGTGTAATGCCGTTGACCAAATAGCTACCATCTTCTTGCACAGCTACTTCGATACTGTTGTTTTGTTCTGTCAGTGCGACACCTTCCGCTTCAGGAAGGATAATATTTAAACGACTAAAGTGATTAAATGAGGTAGCAAGTAATAAAAACACAATCAAAAACAGTAAACAATCAATCATCGGTGTTAGATTAATTTCAAGTGGTTCAACCGTTGGTTTTCTAAAACGCATATCAATCTCTTTAATTCAGCTACCATGTATAGGCTCAAGATTTCTATTCTTTAAAACCGCATTGACTACACTGCCGCTATGCTAGTCTTATCCGAATCCAACCCACCGAATGAACGTTCTTGCACAATACTATCTTCTATTGACAGACGGCTAGAAGCTGTAGATGACTGCGCACTAGCAAGCAAATGATAATCATACAGCTCTTGAATCATAAGACCTGCTTGAGTCTCAAACTGAGCATTTATATCAATGATACGGCGCTGAAAATAACGATAAGCAACCAGCGCAGGGATAGCAACAATCATACCAGCAGCGGTAGTGATTAGTGCCTGTGACACGCCAGCGGCTAGCATCGTCGGATCTTGCATTGCGCCATCGGTAATCGCTAAGAATGAAGAGATAATTCCTAGTACCGTACCTAATAGGCCAAGCAACGGCGCTATCGCACCGATAGTACCCAACATATTGATGTTTTTTTCTAATTGATGAACTTGTACACTGGCACGATTTTGCATGTGCATCGTCATCGACTCTAGCCCGTACTGACGATATAGCAAACCCGTTGCCAAGATATCGCCAAGCGCCGTCTTTTCTTTCACATTCATCAATTGTGTGCGGCCAATATCGCCATTTTCACGTAAACGAGTTATTAGCTGTTCGCGCAACCTGCTAGGAGCGACTTTGTTAAACTGTAGCGTATGGCTACGTTCAATAATGATGACTAATGCCAATATAGAACAGACCACGATAGGTGTCATTAGCCAGCCACCTGCTTTTACCAACTCCCACATACCTACTCTCTTCCATATTTTTGCAAAAACGATCACTACAAAATAATTATTACAGAGGCGACTTAGCAATTGGATAGATACGGCTAACTCGCAAACGTTATTAAGCTTGAGCTTCTATATGTTTAATCAACGCAGCTAATTGATCTTGATTGTGGAAAAATATCTCAACACTACCTTGACCATCTTTTTTATGCTTTAGTTTGACTTCAGCACCAAGCATGTCTGTCAATCTTTGGGTCAAACGCTCTACATCACGAGATTGCGCTTGTTCAGCACGATTGATTTTGGGCGCTGGCTGCAAGATTGATTTGACCAATTTTTCAGCTTCTCGCACAGTCATACCACCATCGATAATCTTTTGCGCGATGATAGGTTGCTGTTCAGAGGACAATGCTAAAAGTGTACGAGCATGACCCATATCTAGCGCACTGTTGGCTAAATGGTCTTTTACTGTATCATGCAGCTGATTTAAACGCAGTAGATTCGATACTGTTGTACGCGCCTTACCAACGACTTCAGCAATCATGGCATGACTCATACCAAATTCGGTATGAAAACGCTGCAATGCTGCTGCCTGCTCAATCACTGATAAGTCTTCGCGCTGAATGTTTTCAATCAATGCTAGGGCAATCGCTAACTCATCCGATAAAGCACGCTCAATCGCAGGGATAACCGCTTTTCCTGCCATTTTTGCAGCGCGCCAACGGCGTTCACCAGCGATAATTTCGTGAGTGACAAATGCTTCACTCTTATCCTCATTTGCCAATAGCGGGCGGATAACGATAGGCTGCATCACGCCATGCTGCTCGATAGAAGACGCTAATTCTGCAAGTGCTGTCTCACTCATATCACGACGAGGCTGGTACTTACCTGCTTGCAAACGTGTGACATCGATCTGGACAAGGCTAATCTGATCTTCGGTTGCGTTCGTATCTGCACTATTGCCACGCGATTTGTTGAGCGACGCCTTGCTGGTAGCACGAGATGAACGTGGCGCGCGAGTACTACTCTCACTAGCAGCATCGTTATCAGTAGTCTTCGCAGATGATTTTTTACTGGCTTTTGTCGGAGTGATATCAGGCGCTATATCTGTGGATACAGTATCTACAGGCGCATTAGCCTCTACAGGCACATTAATATCTGGCGCAGCATTTTCACGCGCCACCATGTCGTCTTGCAAGGCAGAGGCGGTAATTTGCTTTTCTTTTTTGATTGACCCTAATAAGGCATCTAAGCCCCGATTAGCAGCCAACCCTCTTTTCTTCGCCATGATTACCTATCCTCTAACGCTAAAATAAAAGCCAATTGATTACTGATGCGGCTTACTAAATACAATGTTAAGTGTTTTATACTTATGCTATTCATTCACTGTGCTGATCAGTGACGCTTTTTATCTAAAAATCCTTTGTAAGAACTTTAGATAAAAACTAGTTGCTTTGTTTCATCACTTCAGCGGCCAGCTTTTGATACGCGCGTGCGCCTTTTGACCACCTCTCATACGCAATAACTGGTAAGCCGTGCGCAGGAGCTTCTGCCAAGCGAATATTTCTTGGAATATGAGTCTTGTACATGATATCGCCAAAATGCGCTTCTAGCTCAGTAGAGACATCACGGGCAAGCGTGTTGCGTGCATCAAATAGCGTTCTGACCACACCGCGAATATATAGCTTAGGGTTCAACTCTGTAAGACGTTCAATCGTTTGCGATAAGTCAGCCAACCCTTCTAGTGCATAGTACTCACACTGCATAGGGATAATCACACTATCCGTAGCCACCAACGCATTAATCGTCAGTAGATTCAAACTAGGCGCACAATCGATAATCACATAATCGTATGGCTGTTTTTGCGTGGATACCTGATCGTTAACCAATTCAGCCATGGCGGTTTTAAACAGTTCATGACTGTCCGTCTTACTCATTAAGGTAATGTCCATGCCAGCCAAATCGCGATTGGCACCGATGACATCGAACCCAGCAGGACTGGTAACAATTGCTTCAGACAACGCGACACCATCTAGCAAAACGTCCGCTATGGTAAGATCCAACTCGTTTTTGTCAACACCTGTACCACTGGTCGCATTGCCTTGTGGGTCTAAGTCAATCAGCAGTACATGCTTGCGTTTAGCAGCCAAGCTGGCGGTCAAATTTACTGCCGTTGTGGTTTTACCCACACCGCCTTTTTGATTCGCAATGGCTATGATTTCCATACACTCACTCAATTTTATTAGGGTCTATTACTTTTGACTCGGTTGGTACAATTATTTTTATTCAATCTTGTACAGCGACACTCGCTTAGTATTTAAAAATAAGCAATTTATGGTCTAAAATGCTCAGTTTGCGGTCAAGCATTTTAAATGCTTTTAAATACTATGTCATTTAGATACAGACGTAAACTGTGTTTCACAAAAAACAGTGCCTGTTTCATGACTGCGAAGTGTTTATGCCTTAGCTATCTTTAGCAGACATTTCAATTAAATGACGATTGTCATGCAAACTTGGCACCGTCAGCTTAATGGTTTTGATATGCCAATCACTATCAAGTGCTTGCAGCTCTTCTTCATTCGGTACTTTACCTTTCATAGCGCATAAGAAGCCGCCATCTGCCAATCTCGGCTGCGCTACTTCTACAAAATCTATCAAACTGGCAAACGCTCGTGATGTCACCACCGCATAGCTTGCTTCATGCGCTTCAATACGCGATGCGATCGGCTGCATATTACTCAAGCCAAGCTCGCTGCTGATTTGCTTAATAAAGCGGACTTTCTTCTGATTGCTATCAAGAGCCGTACACTGGCGCTCAGGCTGACAAATGGCAATAATAACTGCTGGCAACCCTGCTCCCGTGCCGATATCTAGCAACGATCCGGCAGGTAAATGCGTTATAATAGACAAACAATCTATCACATGCTTGATTAGCGCTTCTTCTGGATCAGTGATGGCGGTCAGATTATACGCTTTATTCCATAGTAAAAGCTGGTCTAAGTACAATAATAACGTGCGCTGCTGCATTTCACTTAACGGCAGACCCAGCTCATTTATCGCTTGCGCCAAGATATTGGCCAGCTTTGGCAGTTGTGAACCAAGCTTTACGAAACCAGTCGGATCAATATTGATATTACCCATACTAGCAGACGATGAAGAGTTTTTAGCGGAAGCTGACATACAACGAGTTATCCAGTTTTGACTTGTGAACCGTTTATTTTATCATGCAGTCTGCCCATTGAATAGTTGCAGATTGCGCCAATGTGGGACATCTTATACTATCTACGCTTATCATGAGGCGTTATTCTGCTTTGATTGCCTCCAATTCGTTGATTAATTCATTCGTTTTTTACCAGTTTTACTCAAGCATTTGTCTAAATATGATACAAAATTGCGCTTAATGACTTCGCTAATAGGTGACTATATCTTGTAAGATGTCATGATTGATTATAAAAAACTCAGAATACGCATGACTAGATAAAACCAATCACTTCTCATATTCCTTTAATACTTTTTAAGATGATTTTTCAAACGCCTATGACAGAACAACCCTACACCCCTATATCGCAAGTATCAAAAGACGCTAACAATATGGTAGCACCTACTACCGATACAAAAAAAATTAAGCAAACAGCACCTGATACCCCAAACCCTATCTTCACAAAAGTTCAGCAAAATTGTCGCATTTCCGCTGAGCAATTAAAACGCTATAGCGACCCTGATGAATTGCCTACAGACACACGTACTGCGCCTGACCTAGATGTTGGCTTCGGTCAACAACGCGCGCTTAAAGCATTACATACAGCGCTGGATATCAAAGCCAGTGGTTACCATGTGTTTGCCGCTGGTGAAAACGGTTTGGGCAAACGTACTGTGATTAGTCGTCTGTTAACACGTATTGCCGCCGACGCACCGACGCCTGATGATTGGGTATATGTGCATAACTTTACCGATCCACGCACACCATTGGCGCTGCGTCTACCAGCTGATCAAGCCTCGCTATTACAGCAGCAAGTTAATAACTTATGGCAGCAAGCAAAAAAGCGTTTAAGCCAACGCTTTCGTAGCGATCAATACCAGAGCAAAATTGAAGCCATCAAAAACAGTACTCATCAAAAAGAAAGTCATGCCTATGACGCGCTTAATGCTGAAGGCAAGCAATATGACCTAGCATTGACGTTTCGCTCGTTCGATAATAAAGCAGTATTTGTTCATCCTAGTCAGCTGCCTACAGAAAGCAACAGCGATGATGACAAGCAAATAAAAATACCTAGCAATCATAAAGATTCAGAAAGGCTCAATGATAGCGAAAAAGTTAATATCTTGAGCAATAAAGATAATGAGCGTAAGGAAAACCAAGATTCTACATATGGCAATAATGAGTATGAAGCTGAGCTGAATAACTTTGTACAAAAAAACCATATGCAAAAGCGACTGAGCCAACTGACCATCGCTTTAGAGCAACTAGAAGACGAAGCCAACGATGAGATAGAGGCATTACATCGTAGTATTGCCCAACGTGCTTTACAGCCATTATTTACTCCTATTTATGAGCAGTTTGCGACTCATCCACTTGTCGTAGCATATCTCAAAGCTGTATTTGATGACATGGTCACTCACGTAGAGCGTATCGTCAATGGCGATGATGAGGAGTTTGTGACAGCAGTGTTGGCTACGACGCCCAGTCGTTATGCGGTCAATGTTATTGTCAGTGATACACCTGACAGTGGCGCACCTGTGGTTTTTGAAGATTTGCCAACCCATCTCAATTTATTGGGGCATGTCGAGCAAATCACCCAATTAGGCACAGTAACCACTGACGTGAGTATGATTCGTGCAGGTGCGCTACACCGCGCCAATGGTGGCTATTTATTGTTAGAAGCCAGCCACGTACTTGAACATCCTTATGCATGGCAGGGCTTAAAGCGCGCATTACAATCACGAAAAATCAAACTATCAAGTCTAGAGCAAATGCTGACGCTAACCGGTAGCTTGTCTCTCTCACCAGCGCCTATTGATTTAGATATCAAAGTTATCTTATTAGGTGAAGCAGATTTATATTATGAGCTGCTAGAGCTTGAGCCTGAATTTGATGCGGTATTCAAAGTCCGAGCTGACTTTCATGACGATGTGCCTCGTACCATTGAGCATGAATTGGCATTGGTCGCAAAAATGGCTGATATCATCGATTATGCCGACCTTTATCCGTTTGATAGCAGTGCACAGGCCACACTACTTGAGCATTTAAGCTTGCAAGCTGAAGAACAAGATCGCTTAAGCCTACACAGTGACTTATTGATTAAACTATTGCATGAGTCAAATCGTCACGCTCGCTTAAATAATGAGACTATGGTGACGGCAGATCATGTCACTCAAGCAATCGATGACATGGATGAGCGTTCAGGATATTTGCGCGATCTGTACTGGGATGAGCTGAAAAACGGCCAGCAACTTATCCAAACGCAAGGCGATGCTATTGGACAAGTTAATGCTTTGACTGTGGTCAGTTATGCCGATAGTGAGTTTGGCATGCCAGCACGGCTTACTGCGGTCATTCAGCCCAATATTGGCACAGGTGAAATTCTTGATATTGAGCGTGATGTAGACTTGGGCGGTAGTTTACACGCCAAAGGTATGCTGATTATGACCAGCTATTTGCGCGCGTTGTTTAGTCAACATCATGCGCTGAATTTTAGTGCCTCACTGGCGTTCGAGCAAAGCTACGCGCAAATCGATGGCGATAGTGCCACTGTGAGCGAAGGCTGTGCATTGCTATCCGCATTAGCAAACGTGCCTATCAATCAGTCTCTCGCGATTACTGGATCAATGAACCAGCTAGGCGAAGTACAGGCAGTTGGTGGCATCAATGCTAAAATCGCAGGTTTCTTCGACGCTTGCCGCGAGCAAGAGCTAACAGGCGATCAAGGCGTCGTCATTCCGATGGCCAATGTCAAACAACTGATGCTACGTGACGACATTATCGATGCAGTAAATAGAGGCAAATTTCATATTTATGGCGTCTATACTCTAAGTGAGGCCCTGACGCTGATGACTGGTTTGCCCATCGACACCATGAATAAAAAAGGCCGTTATCGCAAAGACACTTTATTTGGCAAAGTATTAAGCCGTCTGATGCTATGGGATGAAAATCAAGAAAGCACTGATGACATCGATGATGAAAAGTCCAAAAAGAAAGCGAAGAAAAAGCGTAAAGAAAAACGTCAAAAGAAAGAAGATAAGAGAATAAAAGAAAAGCGAAAAGGTGAGAAAAGTAATGAGAGAAACAGCGGGGAAAGTAACAAGCAAAGCGATGCTAAGCCTATTGATGACACCTTAAACGATAGTCAGACAACAGCTATCGATGAGGATGATAATTAAAATTTGAACAGTACTACCGATACGCACGCACATTGCTGTTCGACTAGATTCATTGTTATGTCTATGGCTAGATCGAGCAGCAACCATCGAATAGCAACTATTAAATAAACATACACATGCATGAACGTCGCTAGACGCTACGCTGCTTTTCTGCGATGATTAATGGTTCCTGATCGAGCAATATCGTGCCAGAAACCGACTTGTAACTTCATAAAGGGTATCTCTTAATGACTGTACATCCTACTGATGCTGATAACATCCAAGCTCAGTCCAATCCTAGTGAACAGGCAGGTGCGCTTGCAGCTGTAGACACTGGTACCTCAAAAGAGGCCAATGCCGCCAATATTAGTGACAATCGACACGGTGCGGCAACGACTGCCCGGCAATGGCAGGTACTATCACAACTACAGCGCAATCGCTGGGTAGGCACCACGCATATTTATGAGCAGCTGATGATGGCAGGCTTTGATATCAGCCTACGTACTGTCCAACGTGATTTGAACGCCCTTGCCAAACGCTTCCCTATCGAAAAAAACAATGCCAATCCTCAGGGTTGGCGCTGGAAAGAAGACGCCCCATTGCAAAGTTTGCCGCATATGAACTTATCACAAGCGGTTGCTTTTAATATGGTCGAGGCCAATCTGACCCAGCTACTGCCACCTGTTATTTTAGATGAATTATTTCCTTGGTTTGACTTAGCACGGCGACAGCTCAAGAACAGCAAAGTGACCCACTCTTGGATAGACAGAGTGCGTATTGAGCCTGCCACACAGCCACTCATCGCACCAGATATAGATTTGGACAGTAAAGACAATATTTACCACGCGCTATTTTATCAGCTGCAAATCCATGCTTGTTATACTCGTAGCAACAAATTACAAGCCAGCGAATATATCCTAAATCCAATCGCAATTATCCAGCGCGGCGTGATTATCTATCTGCTGGCAACTCGTACTGACGATCCAGAAGCCATCATTCGCACCTTTGCTTTACATCGTTTTGATAGTGTTGAGATTCTCGAAACCGCTGCAAAAACACCAGAGAACTTTCAACTCGATACCTATTTGGATGAAGGTAGCATGGGCTTTAGTCACCCACTGTTTGGCGAATTGGACGAGCGTGGCAAGAATACCGCTGTTGAGCTTAGATTCACTAGGCAAGCTGGTAAGAGTCTGACCGAAAGTAAGCTTAATGACGATCAAACCGTGACGCTAAATGAGGATAACACCCTTACTGTAAAGGCTACTGTTAATTTAACCTCACAGCTGGTCTGGTGGCTACGTGGATTTGGTAGTGGGTTATTAGATGCTAAGCCTGAACTACTTTATCAAGCAGTATTAGATAAGTCTTCGACAGCAATCAGTGAGTGACATCACTGACCTGAGATAGGCTAACATCCGCACGCCTTAAGTAAGCAAACATCAAATCTAGATAACGGTTAGAAACTAAGAATAAAAAAGGAAAGTTATGTCGACCACTGCCCCATCCCCACTGTTGTCAGATAGTTTACGAGGACTTGGACTAGACGCAGGGACTTTGTTCTTTGCGCTCAATTATGAATTTACCAAAATTGAGCCAAAAGGCATGTTTAAGCGCTTCAAAAAAAATCAAAGCGCGATGGATATTGATCTGGCTTGTGTGTTATATGATGATAACTGCGTCATCAGTGACATCGTTTGGTTTAAACAACTACGAGATAAAGCTGAATCGGTCAAGCATCAAGGTGACAGCTTAAATGGTAAGGATCGCGGTGAACAAGCCATGTATCTTGCTCCGCTTGATCAAGAGCAGATCAGACTGGAGCTTGAGAAAATACCAACTCATATTACTCATATTGGTTTAATTGCCAACTCATACCATGGCCATTCGTTTTCTAGAGTCAAGAAAGGCGAAATTCACCTGAGTGACGATGAAGGAAACCGTTGTTTTGAAGTCAACCTTAAGCAGCTCCCACGCGACTGCACCACGCTATGGGTAGCGCATTTGCGTCGATCTGTTGACGACTGGCATTTAACATTGCAAAACTTACCACTTACTGCAGAAGATCTAGCAGGTGCAGCACAAGAAGTAGCTCATGAGTTAGCACGTGCATTGCCCATTCCTCAGGGAATATAAGAGCAACTAGTAATCGCATATAAAAGAGGTCTTGTGCTATCCAAACACAAGACCTCTTTTTATGGGCAAATCATTAGCTGTAATTAATTGCTAAAAACATATCTGTTATAAATCATTTCACACTTGCCTATAAAACTTCACCGCAATGCGGACAGAAGTTTTTTTGGCGCGTTTCAACTTCTTTTTCACGCCGTTCAAGCTCTTGCTCTCGAAGTACTTGTAGGACGATATTTTGTGCCTGTTCTTTATCTAAACCTAGCTCTCGACGAATTTTATCAATCATCATCTGATTCTGTACCAGATCGAAATCGCTATCAATTAACTGCTCACGAAAGTGCTGTTCAAGCTCTTCACGGCGCTGAGCCAACTCATTTGCTAATCCTGTCGCTAGAATACCAGCTGGCAGTGCAGCGAGACCCACACCCAATATCGTAATGATAGCACCCAATATTTTGCCCGCATTAGTAATTGGTGTGACATCTCCATAACCTACTGTTGTCAGTGTCACCACAGCCCACCACATCGCTTTAGGTATGGACTCAAACTCGTCTGGCTGTGCGTGATTCTCCACTAAATAAATACCGCTAGAGGCAGTCACAATCATAATAATAAGAATAAAGATAACAGCCTGAAATGAGCCTCTCTCTTTACTAATCACGACTAGCAAAATACGCATGGAAGCAAAATAACGAGTCAATTTTAGGATTCGAAACAAGCGTAAAATGCGTAAGAAACGCAAGTCAATATTGACAAAGAAATTCAAAAATGCTGGCACGATGGCTACTAAATCAATCAATGCGGATGGGCTTCTAATCCAATCCCAACGCTGTTTCCACGTCGTATTGTCAGGCTTGGCTTCAGCGACACTCCACAAACGCAATAAGTACTCAACAGAAAAAACAACGATAGAAAAGTTTTCAAATAAGGTGAAGTAATCTTGATAAGGGTAATACCATTGATCGACAGACTCCGCTATCACAGCGGCTACGTTAGTCATAATCAAAAATATAAGAAAATAATCAACGTAACGGCTAAATAACGTGTCATGTTCTTCATTTTGTAAAATATCATAAACAAAATGACGCAAGCGCCGTATAGATTGGAATAACATGCCAGCCCTATGCGGTGAAATACCGATTTGATATTAATAGAATAAAACAACGGTCAAACCATAAAAACCAAACTTTCATCACAGGACATAGGATATATTTGCAGCAATCATCCGTGACTTTTATCAGAAGCACTTCATTTCAGTACTGACCTATCCATTATTAGCCATGACTATCGGCTATACAAAATGCAGATAATAAATATAGACCGATACCAGCAGTATAAACACAATTAGTAGAATAGAGAACCTTAAGAACTGTTCGTCAGCGCGAAGCTGTTGGCTAATGTCTTGCGCAGGTATCAAAAACAAGTGACATTCAGGACAACAAGAGTCTACCTGACTCAGTATTTTCATCGTACGCGCATTCGTACAGCGTAGAGGGGAGTTACTGCAATAGCCAAGCATAATATATTGCACCTCTTGTTGAATCGTAAATAAGAGATACCGACTTACGTCAATGACACTTACTTAAAAAGCAGCTTTTGTTGTGTTTAATTATAGACTGTAGACAATTGAATTACACGTAAATGTAATTTATTGCAGAAACATTACTAATTTATATTTAAAACCTTACCAGTAATAATGATTTTCGTATTATAATAGACATTAAATGTTACAGATTAAACTTTAATCATAACATTATGTATCAGTAGCTAATGCCATCCCTCATTAGCAAACTGCTGATAATTTTTTATTACGTTAAGGAATGAAATGATGAAACTACAATCCCTAGTTTTAGCAACTGCTACTGCACTTACAATGACAACTGCTTTTGCAGTCCCTGCTGGTACTTGGTCTGTTGCTGCTGGCGCGCATTATGTTGATCCTAAAAGCGACAACGGTACAGTATCTACTGGCTTAGGTAACTTTGAAGTTGATGTTGATGGCGATGTACGTCCAACTATCAGTGGTGAGTACTTTATCGCTAACAACGTTGGTGTTGAATTACTAGCTGCTATTCCGTTTCATCATGACATTACTCTAAAAGCTGGTGACACTACTATTGATGCGAAAACACAGCATCTACCACCTACTCTATCTGTACAGTATCACTTCGATGGCTATGATCTGCCTATGAATGTGAAGCCTTTTGTTGGTGTTGGTGTGAACTACACCACTTTCTTTGAAGAAAAGGTTTATATTCCTCTCGCTGGTGACTATGATTTAGAACTTGATGATAGCGTTGGTGTAGCTGGCCATGTTGGTCTTGATATTCCTTTTGCTCCAACTGAATATTTCCGTATTGATGCCCGTTATATGGACATTAAAACAGATGCAAGCCTAAACGGTACTGATATCGGCGAAGTTGATATCAGCCCTTGGGTATATGGCGTAGCATTCGTTAAACAGTTCTAAATTAGTCAAAATATTATGTGTAATAAAAGCCAGCTTGATAGCTGGCTTTTTTGTGCCTATTAATTACGGCTACTACCGTTTTTCTACACCAGCTACTAGGCAATTATTTATAAAAATAGCTAATAATATACAAGAACAAATAATCTCCATAAAAAAAGACCACCCGTGGGCAGTCTTTTTTAATTGCTAGCTAGTTTTAGATCAAGATACGACGTGGGTCTGCCAGTAGCGTTGCGATATAACGAGTGAATACAGCAGCGTCTGCGCCATTGATCACACGGTGGTCATAAGACAAAGACAGTGGCAACATCAAACGTGGCTCAAAGTTTTGTGTCTTCGCATCCCAACGTGGCTGCATACTTGCTTCAGAGACACCTAAGATACCAACTTGTGGCCAATTAACTAGTGGCGTAAATGCTGTACCGCCCAAGTTACCTTGGCTCGATATGGTAAAGCTTGCCCCTTGCAAATCTTTGGTGCTGAGCTTCTTATCACGAGCTTTTACTGCAAGCTCGCCGATCTCAATCGCAATTTGCTTCAAGCCTTTATCTTGTACGTTTTTGATAACCGGTACAATAAGACCATCATCTGTTGCCACAGCAATACCCATATTGACGCTTTTGCGCAATATAACCTGAGTGTTGTCATCGCTCAAATGACTATTGAATCGTGGATGTTGAGTCAGCGCATATGCAGTTGCTTTAACCACAAATGCCAAGATAGTGAAGCCAACACCTTCAGCTTTCATGCCACCTTTTAGCTCACCACGTAGCTTTTCAGTCTCAGTGATATCAGACAGATCAAACTGCGTTACTTGCGGTAGCAAAGTATTGTAGTTGAGCTGCGGTATCGAGACTTTCTGCAAGCGGCTGAGGTCTTGTGTTTCTGTCTCACCCCAGATCTCAGCATTACTCATGTCAGGCAGTTTCGGTAGACCTGAGCTAACAGGATTGCCACTCACAGGTGCCGCTTTCTGCTTGGTTAGACTGTTCTTAACATGTGCAAACAAGTCTTCTTTTAGAATACGATCATTTAGAGCTGAACCATTCACTTGTGTGATATCAACGCCTAACTGACGCGCTAGTTTGCGAACGGCAGGACCTGCATACACATCAACCAATTTTTCATTGACTTGTGCTTCAGTTAATTTACCCTCTGTTTTGCTAGCAGCTGTATCAGTATTGGTCGGTTTGGCAACTTGTTTTGGCTCACCAGTGGTTTTAGCAGCTGGTTTATCTTCTGTTTTGGCTGGTGCTGACTCTTGTGGCTTAGGAGTTTCAGATTCACTATCACTAGCATCATCTGTACCACTCGCCATAATAACGATAAAGTCCTGACCATTAGTAACCATATCCCCTGCTTCGACCAAGATTTTTTCAATCTTACCGGCAACTGGCGCTGGCACTTCAACTGAAGCTTTATCTGATTCGATTAGCAAAATCGACTGCTCAGCGCTAACAGTATCACCAACGCTAACCATGATTTCAGAAACTTGTGCTTCATCGACACCTAAATCAGGTAGCGCATGAGTAGTTGCTTTACCAGCATTAGTGGCTGGCTTGGCAGTAGACTCTGATTGCTTTGACTCAGTTGCAGCAGGCTCAGGTTTTGACTCTGGTTTAATATCGTCTGTGCTGTTCGCTTCTTGCTCTTCAGCAGCAACGTTGTCATCATTGCTTTCTTCGCTATCATCTGCACTTTCAAGTTCAATTAGCACCATACCTTCGCTAACTTGATCACCGATAGCAACACTAATCTTAGTCACTTTACCAGCAGCAGAGCTTGGTACTTCAACCGATGCTTTGTCAGATTCTAATAATACGATGTTGTCGTCTTTTGCGATGACATCACCAACTTCTACCATAATCTCGCTGACTTCGGCGCTATCCACACCTAAATCGGGGGCTTTAATGTCCATGATTTATTTCCTCGTCTTATGGTTATTATTATTTGACATCTTTATCATCAAGTACATTTGCATCTGATTGATCTTCAGCACGACCTTCATTACTGATTTCATCATCGTCTTCAGCGATGAATTCAGGTACAGGATTTGGATTTACGTTACCTGGCGCTGGTGCATCTGGAGACTGGTCATAGTAAGACTGCTGTTGCCATGCAGGTGGATGGTCCACATCGATACCTGAGCTTGAAATCGCATCTTTAACCAAACGCATCTCAACTTCACCTTCATCTGCTAGGCGTTTGAGTGTTGCAACAACGATATGCGCCGCATCAACGTTAAAGAAACTACGTAGGTTTTCGCGCGTATCAGAACGGCCATAACCATCGGTACCCAGAGTCGTGTAAGGACGGTTGTCTGGTAACCAAGCACGGATCTGCTCTGAATAGTTACGCATATAATCTGTCGCTGCAACCACAATACCTTCGTGCGGTGCTAATTGCTCAGTAACCCAAGGCACTTTCTCTTCGTCCATTGGATGTAGACGGTTGTAATCGTCACAAACCATACCATCACGAGTCAGCTCATTAAAGCTGGTTACGCTCCAGACGTTAGAAGTAATATTGAACTCATCTTTTAGTATCTGTGACGCTTTTTGTACTTCGCGTAAGATAACACCAGAGCCTAATAACTGTACTTGTGTTGAACCATTGTCCTCTAACAAGTACATACCACGTTTGATACCTTCTTCGGCACCTTCTGGCATAGCAGGTTGTTCGTAGTTTTCATTCATCAACGTCAAGTAATAGTAAACGCGCTCGCCTTCACCATACATACGGCGTAGACCGTCATGCATGACCACAGCTAGCTCATAACCAAAGCAAGGGTCATAGCTGACACAGTTTGGCACGACATTGAATAGAATCTGTGAATGACCATCTTGATGCTGTAAGCCTTCGCCATTAAGTGTCGTACGACCAGCGGTTGCGCCTAACAAGAAGCCTTGTGCTTGACAGTCACCTGCCGCCCAAGCCAAATCACCCACACGTTGGAAACCAAACATTGAGTAATAGATATACATCGGAATCATCGGTAATGCGTTCACAGAATAACTGGTTGCCAATGCAATCCAAGTACTCATTGCGCCTGCTTCGTTGATACCTTCTTCTAACATGTGACCATCGATAGCCTCTTTATAGCCCATCAACGCTTCACTGTCTTCTGGCGTATATTTTTGACCAACAGCCGAGTAAATACCCAATTGACGGAACATACCTTCTAGACCAAACGTACGCGCTTCATCAGGTACAATTGGTACGACGCGATCTTGGATGTCTTTGTTTTTAAGCATCGCAGATAGTAAGCGTACAAATACCATCGTCGTAGACTGCTCTTTACCATTGCTGCCTTTTAATACCCGATCAAACATTGATAGTTCAGGGATATTCAGTGGGATGTGACCACTACGACGGTTTGGCAGATGACCACCTAACGACTCACGACGACCTTTAAGATACTTCATCTCCGCCGAACCTTCTTCAGGTCGGTAGAACGGTAGAGTCTCTAACTGCTCATCAGTAAATGGCAAATCAAAACGATCACGGAAATACATCAACGCTTCTTGATCAAGCTTTTTGACCTGATGCGATTTATTAACGGCTTGCGTTTGGGTAGACAAACCATAACCTTTAACGGTTTTGACTAAAATAACCGTTGGTTGGCCTTTGGTTTTCATCGCTTCGCTAAAGGCAGCGTAAACTTTAACTGGATCATGGCCACCACGGTTTAGACGTGAGATTTCTTCGTCAGTCAACGCATCTGCCATTTCTTCTAACTCTGGATATTTACCAAAGAATTCTTTGCGAGTAAATTCAGGCGTACGCGCTTCGTATAACTGATACTCGCCATCCACCACTTCTTCCATACGTTGTTTAAGCACGCCTGTATGATCTTTACCAAGTAATGAATCCCAGTTGCCACCCCAAATAACTTTGATGACTCGCCAGCCTGCGCCGCGGAATACTGACTCTAGCTCTTGAATGATTTTACCGTTACCACGGACTGGACCATCAAGACGCTGCAAGTTACAGTTAACTACCCATATTAGGTTGTCCAGCTTCTCACGACCAGCAAGAGAAATAGCCCCTAAGCTTTCTGGCTCATCCGTTTCACCATCACCTAAGAATGTCCAAATCTTACGACCTTCTTTTTCTAGCAACCCACGATTTTCCATATAGCGATGTACATGGGCGTGATAGATAGACATGATTGGGCCAAGTCCCATCGATACCGTTGGGAACTGCCAGTAATCCGGCATTAGATATGGATGCGGATAGCTTGATAGACCTTTACCACCTACTTCACGACGGAAATTATCAAGCTGATCTTCGGTCAAACGACCTTCTAGATAAGAGCGTGCATAGATACCTGGTGCTGAGTGACCTTGATAATAGATCATGTCACCACCGAAGTGATCGCTAGCGGCGCGGAAGAAATGGTTAAAACCCGTTTCATAAAGTGTCGCACTAGAGGCGAATGTCGCTAAGTGACCACCTAGATCATCGTCGTTTTTATTGGCACGCATGACCATGGCAAGTGCGTTGTAACGAATTAGCGCACGTATCTTACGCTCCATGCCTAGATCGCCTGGGTACATTGGCTCGTCTTCAACAGCGATACTATTGACGTACGCAGTGTCTAGTCTGTTGAACGGCAGTCCTTCTTGAACTGCCATATTGTATAAGGCTTTTAGGAGGAACTGAGCACGGTCCTTGTCTGCGTGTTTAACCACAGACTCAAAGGCTGCCAGCCATTCCTGAGTTTCGGTGCTATCAGCATCCTTATAATAATTCATTCTTGTTAATCCTTTTATATCAGTCATACCTACCTAATGGCAGGGCTTCATTGAAAAATGCATGATGAGAGATTGGTTTACTTATGACATCCTTGCTACGTCCAAGCATTCCATTGTTTTGTGCGATGACATACTGCTCGATTATAAAAATAGTATTACTTTTATCAACGAATGCGTTAAATCAACACATCCGCTAAGTCGTTATAATGCTATGACTATCTATTCAATCATTAATTACTATGACATTCCATTATAAGCGTTTACGCGCTAGTTGTTTATGGCTGTAGAGAAATGATGAAATAACAAGTATTTTTTAAATAAATAATGATTAGTTTATTTAAAAATGACAATAGCAATAACTTATCTCTTTATACGATAAGTGGGAAATAGCTACGTGCAGACGAATGATTAACTTGTGCTCTTCGTCATACTAAATCGACCATTGGTAACTTTATATTGGATTTAAGATAAATTGCTTATTAGTATCTCATACTGATATATTTGTATAAATATGGTTAGCTACCGTATTGTCCGGTCAACCTTGACTCTTAGGAATAATGACATGTATAAAGCTAAAAAACCCTTAAGTATAATGAATCCCTTTTCATTCGGTAAGTATCAATCTCAAATACTGAGTTTGATAGGCTTTATGATATTGTCATTAGTGAGCGTCTCATCTCATGCACTTGTTCTTAATGATGGAGCAGCTGCAACATGTCCTAGCGGCTCAACTAAAGGTATTTTAACCAATAATAGTTATAGTAGTCTTGTTACTAGTTTTAACAGTGGTAACTACCAGACTGTCTCTAGTCAGAGCTCGACAGGATCATCTGTTGCTATTCCATTGAAAATAAAAATGAGTATTTCTGATTTTAACTTTGTTAATAAAAGTAGCGTTGCCACACTAACAAGTGGTAATTATACTGCTATTAGATTTACTGGGAGCGCGGCTAATAGCTCAGTTCGTAATGAGATTTTATTAGATTTTCAGAACAGTTTAAACAATGAACCTCTCTTCTTGAATAAAGTGGCCCTTAGTACATTTGATATCGATAAACTATCCAGTACCAATGCCTACTGGGACGATAATGTCAAATTCGTTGGAACCACTCAGAATAACGGTACCGTAAACGGTGTATTCCAATCCATAACTGGCTCTAGTGTCATTAACACTAATGGCGAAGGATTGCGACTAAATACAGATTTCAACTGTGGAAACACTCTAGAAAGTACTTGTCAAGGGTCTGTGGTTTTTAGTGAGCCTGTAAAATCGGTAAAGATAATTTATAGTAATACAGATAATGATACGAGCACTAGTATTAGCAGTCGAATAATTGACTTCCGCTTAGATAGCTATTGTTACCAGCCTTCTTCATATGAGATTACGAAAGACGATGGTGTCACTAGCATAGGTACAACTAGTACGACCAACTATATAATTAAGGTTATTAATAATGGTAATACGCCACTAACTAATATCATATTAAAAGATCCCATCGTTACGGGTCTTACTAAAGAGACTGATATCACTTGCGACACGACAGATAATACAAATACTTGTATAACGGCACCAACTAAAACGCAGTTGGAAAGTAGTAGTGGGTTTAACATACCAAGTTTAGCTGTTGGCAAAACTTATAGTATAAAAGTGCCTACTAAAGTAACAGCATCTCAAGGATCTACAATCACTAATACTGCTACTATTAAAGTTAGTAATTTAGACTTAAAAAGTGCAAGTGATAGTAATACCGTTACTGGCATATTTAGTGGTGGTTCTCCTGTAGCACCCGCTAGTTGCCCAAGCGGGCATAAGATGTACTACGTTGGTAGTAATCCTCCAGGCTATACTCCTAAGGAAACACTACCTATTGCATGGACAACTGGTAGTTTTTCTAAGGAGTATGTTTTTGGTAATACGAAATTTAATTTGTCTTTTACTGAACGATTAAATTTACGAACAGGCTACCCAACTGGTACTAATTTTACTGATGCAACTGAAAACGCTATTAATATGTATCATGATAGTTTTCGTACGACTATCGATCATAGGCTAACAGCGACTATTAATAAACCTGTATCTAAGTATGGCTTTGTTGTTCAAGATTTAGACTCTAATCAAAATGGAAAATATATAGAATCAATAACATTAGCTACTTCTGGAGGCTTTTTTTCAAAAACGGAGAGCAAGCCTTTCCAACTTTCTAATGCCAATCAGACTATATCAGGGACTGCATGGGATAACTGTAATACGGCTAGTCCTTGTAATTTCAATATAGATTGGGGTTATAAATCTGCCTTGACCCCTTTTGCGATAACTCACGGAAACCCATATTCTGAAGGTGCTACTACCACCTCTGCCGGCGGTTATGTAACTGGTTATTCTGACTTTTATTTTTGTTTAGCGCCACCGAAGTTAGTAGTAAAAAAGGTGTTAGGTGGTAATCGTGTCAATGATTCTGTAGACAGCGCTGATCAGTTTGAGATAAAAGTAACAGGAGATTCTCTAGCTGCTAATTCATTTACCACTACTGGTAACGCTGCTATCATTGACAATGGTACTAGTGACTTACTGAGTTTAACCGAATCTAAAACATACACTATTAGTGAGCGTGTCATAAATGGCTCAGTAAGTAATTATAGTGCTACTTATATTTGCAACAATGCAACTACAGGGAGTACTTTTACAACTACGAATGCTACTGCAACTCTGAACGAAGAAACTATACCTACTCGTTCGTTCACTCTATCAAACTTAAACTACGGTGACGAAATCACCTGTACAATTACTAATACCCCATCGGTATACACTTTTACTGGCTTCGTATATAACGATAATGGTGGTATAGCTAGAAGCACTAACCCTGATACAAAATCTGATACTTCTACTACTTTTACTGGCAACTCAAAATACTTCAATGGTATTTTTGATAGTGGTGAGACGGGAATTGGAAATACCACTGGTCTAACTATAAGTCTAACCAATTGTAACGGTGTCAATATAGGCGGTACTACCTCTCAAACTACCTCTGACAATCCATTAGGGCAATATAAACTCGTTGTATCCGCAAGCACTATAGCGGCATTATCACCTCAAAAAGTTTGTATTGTACAAGCAGAGCCAGACCCTTGGATTTTCAGTGTCGATACTACGCCAAATATTCGTAATATTGACTTACAAGCTGGTAAGTTAGATTACAAAACAGAAGGCTCGCTAAACTTAGACTTTGGAGAGGTTGAGGGAGATTACGCAGCATTAGTACTTAGAAAAGCACAATACGTTAATGACTGCCGTTCAACGCTCAATTATACCGCTACTAATATAAATACTGCAGGAAATACAGATCCTAGAGCTGGCTTTAGCGAGAGTGGAATCAGTGGCAGTGATTTAACTCCTGGTCAATGTATTGCCTATAGGATCACGGCGACTAATCGTGCAAATCTTACGATTAATAATTTCGTGATGCGCGATGTATTGCAGAAGAAAGGAGATAATAAGGCTTTAGTTACCTCGGTATTGGCAGGTGTATCTAATGCATCCGACTATGCTAATGATAATGTCCCTATCGGTAAGAACGGAACTGTTAAAACTACAGAATTTGTATTAAATCCAAAAACTAGTCGTAGCTTCTATTTCAATACTAAATATGGCACAACTATGGACACTCAGTAGCTATTATTTCTTGCAACTGAACCGCCCCGGGATTGTCGGAGACTCAACATTCTGAGAGAATACGACAATGAAAA
>NZ_VZIZ01000020.1 GCF_009812035.1 Psychrobacter nivimaris
GTTAATCTAGTCATAACACTATGATTATCAATTATTCTATATATGTCAACACACCCTAGTTTTACTTCTAAGGGTTGAACATGCTCTAGGGCGTGTCTTCATTTCAAAAATGGTGATAAAAATGAGATAAATTGCCGTCAAACAAGAAAAATAGCGCAGATAATATCGGGATATTAACCAGCTATTTGACGATGTTTGGCAAGATTTAGCCATTTTTAGGCCATTTAGATGACTATCGAGTGAATTGAAGACACGCCCTAGTAGTTGGTTAATATGGACAAATAGCAAAGCCCCAATCATTGAATGGTTGGGGCTTTTTAATTGAGATAAACAAAGGTAGATTGATTATATTGTGTCGCGCCATTGTCCTTGAACCATGATGCCTTGGATGGGATTTAGCCCCATCTGATAGGCCAAGTCAGCAGGACGAGCGATATCCCATAGTGCTAAATCAGCATCACAGCCCACTTCTATTTTGCCTTTATTAGATAGACCCAAAGCCTTGGCTGCATAAACGGTTGATCCTGCCAATACTTCTTCAGGCGTGAGGTAAAACAGCGTACAGCCCATATTCATTGCCAACAACAGCGATGTCAAAGGTGAGGTACCAGGGTTACAATCGGTTGAAATCGCCATAGGAACTTGATGCTTGCGCAGTGCCTCAATCGGTGGCAGCTTGGTATCACGTAAAGTATAAAATGCACCCGGCAATATCACCGCAACCGTATCGCTGGCGGCCATCTTGACTATGTCAGTTTCTGATAGGTGCTCTAGATGGTCGCTAGATAGCCCTTTGTATTCGGCAACTAAAGCGCTACCACCAATATCAGATAATTGCTCAGCGTGTAGTTTGACCGGCAGGTCTAAGGAGCGTGCAACCTCAAAAACGCGTCTAATCTGATCGCTACTAAACGCAATGTTTTCACAAAAACCATCCACCGCATCAACCAAGCCTTCTGCATGTAGAATCGGCAGCCACTCGCAAACTTGATCAATATAGTCGTCCGCAAGGTCCTGCTCGTGAGATTTGTACTCAGGTGGCAAGGCATGTGCTGCTAGATAAGTGGTGCTCACATGAATGTCATATTTTTCGCCCAGTTGGCGAGCGACCGTGAGCATTTTACGCTCAGTGTCCAAGTCCAAGCCATAACCAGACTTGATTTCAATACTGGTGACACCTTCTTTCATCAGCGCGACTAAGCGTTTTTCACTTTGTGCAAATAGCGCTTCAATACTGGCAGCGCGGGTAGCACTGACCGTCGCGACAATACCGCCGCCTTGTGCAGCAATGTCTTGATAACTGACACCTTGCAAACGTGCTTCGAACTCATTGCTACGGTTGCCGCCATAGACAATGTGCGTATGACAATCGATAAGCCCTGGGGTTAGCCATTTACCATCGGCGTCTGTGATTTGGCTAGTTTGATATTTAGGCAAATGAGCAGTGATCTGATCCTGTGTACCAATCCAAGCAATTTTGCTGTTTTTAATACCGATGGCAGCGTGATGCAACTGACCATATGGGTTACTATCAGCTTGATTATCAGCATAAATATCAAACCCATATTGCGCTGAAAAGGTGGCGATATTGGCATTAATAATAACGTGATCAAAAGATGTCGTAGTAGATTTGTCGAGCGTCTGTTCTGTAGGGCTTTTCAATACAGAATTCTTTGATTCATTCATAATATGCTCCTGATTTTTGTGAAGTCGGTGATCTTTGTTGGCAAGATCTAAGCGCTAAGTAAGTGCTGCTCTATAATAGTGGCTAGTAAGCGCGCAGCAACTTTGCAGCTACGACTATCAACGTCAAAAGCAGGGTTAATCTCAGCAATGTCTGCCATTTTTACTTTGCCTGATGCCATGATGGTTTTGACCATACGTTCAACGAAACCTAGTTCAATGCCGTAAGCAGCTGGGGCGCTCACACCTGGCACAACACTGGCAGGAAAGCAGTCCATATCGATGGTTAGATATATGATATCGACCTGATCTACAAAGCTTTTGACCCGCTCAGCAAGTGTATCCCAAGGCTGATAATGACAGTCTTCATCACTAATGACCTGTACGCCCAATTGCTCGGCACGATCGAAAAGCGCCGCCGTATTAGAAAATCGGCTGACACCGATACAGCAATAGTGAAAAGGCTGATCGTGTGCGTCAAGGTGCTCGGCAATTTGGCGAAACGGTGTACCAGAGGTCGCTACATCAGACTGACGAATATCAAGATGAGCATCGAAATTAATAATCCCAATAGTAGGCGCTGTGCTTGTGCTGATAGTTGCTTCGCTTGTATTTTCTAATGCCTGCCATAATCCCAGAAAGCTACCATAAGCAATGGCATGACCGCCACCAAGCCCGATAGGTAATCCGCTTTGCTTAATAATAGTACTCACTGCATCGGCATATTTGATCTGCGCTTGCTCAAGAGAACTGTCGACAAAATCATCATCGTCGTGACAATGAATGTCGCCAGCATCACCCAATAAGGTTGATAATTGACCATCAAAACGTTGTTGCAAATCAGCGATGACTGGCAGCGTAGCAAAAGCTCGACGAATCAATGGCGGGGCAGCTCTAGCACCTACGCGGCCTTGATTGCGTCTGACGCCTTGATCACATGCAAAACCAATTAGCCCAATATTTTGAGCCTCATAAGGCTGAGCAAGCTGATACCAATAGCGGGCACGCGTAGTTTCAAATGGCTCTGCACGTCCTGTCCACTGGTTCATATCAGCAGGTGTATGGCTAATACTTGTAGTCGTTGCTGCTGTTCTCGCTATTGTCATCGCTGCTCTCCGCTTATTGATCTTTATTTAGACTCGTACCAATCGCTGCGTAGTTCTTGCCAATGTTCAGCAAGCGTACCGTCTAATACCAGCTGTTTAGCTGCTTCGATATCAGGGGCGAGGTAGCGATCTTTATCATAAAAAGTCACTTGCTCACGTAGTTTTTGATGCGCGATTGTCAAAGGCTCTGACGTATCTAGTCCGTGATGGAAGTCGATGCCTTGACCAGCAGCCAGAAGTTCAATACCAATAATGGTGGCAGTGTTTTGTGCCATTTCGTATAGGCGTCGTGCGCAATAGGTCGCCATAGACACATGGTCTTCTTGGTTAGCAGAAGTCGGGATACTATCAACGCTACCAGGATGGGCGATAGATTTGTTTTCTGACGCCAGTGCTGCGGCGGTCACATGAGCAATCATAAAGCCTGAGTTGACTCCAGCATTATCAACCAAGAATGGCGGTAAGCCACCTGATAAGGTTGCATCGATCAGTAAAGCCATACGTCGCTCAGACATAGAACCAATCTCAGCGATTGCCAAGGCTAAAATATCCGCGGCAAAAGCCACAGGCTCAGCATGGAAGTTACCACCTGATATGGCGACAGGACCATCTTCGTTATTAAAGATAAGCGGATTGTCTGTCACGGCATTGGATTCGATAAGTAGCGTTTTTCCTGCTTGGTTGATGATATCAAGACAGGCACCCATGACCTGCGGCTGACAGCGTAGGCAGTAAGGGTCTTGTACGCGATCATCTTGCTCGCCATCGTGCGAGGCGCGGATAGCACTGCCTTTGATCAGTTGACGATGCGCTTTGGCGATCTCTATCTGACCATGATGACCACGTACTTCATGAATACGGGCATCAAATGGTGAGTCTGAGCCTTTGGCCGCATCAATCGACAGTGAGCCGACGATGGTTGCTGTCTCAAGTAAATCACGCGCTAAGAAATAACCACGTAATGCTAGTGCTGTTGATACTTGTGTACCGTTGATGAGTGCAAGGCCTTCTTTGGCTGCCAGTGTAATTGGCTCAAGTCCATGCTGTGCTAGGGCGTCAGCAGCAAGGACTTTTTTGCCATCGACATAGACGTGACCTTCGCCCATCATGGCTAGTGTCATATGTGATAGTGGGGCTAAGTCACCAGAGGCACCAACTGAGCCTTTTGCCGGAATGTTTGGCGTGATTTGACTGTTGATCAAACCAAGTAAACTATCAACTACCTCGCGGCGTACACCAGAAACGCCTTGTGCTAGGCTGGCGACTTTCATCACCATAATCAGTCGTACTACGCCATCTGGTAGCGCGTCACCCGTACCTACCGAGTGAGAAACGATCAGGTTACGCTGTAGCAGCTCAAGCTGGTCATCACTGATACGTGTCTTGGCAAGTAAGCCAAAACCAGTATTGATGCCATAAGCGCTTTTGTCTCGTGCAATGATGGTTCGTACATCTTCGTGTGAGGCATCTATTGCGGCATAAGCACTCTCAGGCAATGTCAATATGACAGGCTGCTCGTAGATATCACGTAGCATTTTAAAGCTAAGCTGGCGAGGGTGTAGGGTTAGTTGTTTGATATTGTTCATATAGGTAGTCCTAGTATTGTAAGTCATATAGTCATTCCACTATAAAGTATTACAGCGTTAATCTCGCTTGAAGTATCACATATACATCTACACTCGGTTGCCTTGTACTACTTTTAAATTGAATCGACTATATGGGTTATATTATTTTTGTTTAGGGCGTGTCCTCATTTTAAAAATGGTGATAAAAATGAGATAAATTGCCGTCAAACAAGGAAAATAGTGCAGATAATATCGAGATATTGACCAACTATTTGACGATGTTTGGCAAAATTTAGCTGTTTTTAGCCCATTTAGAGCACACTCGTTTGAATTGAGGACACGCCCTAGTATCTTTATTAAAATGAAGTTGTTGAAAGGTTTTTAATCAACGAAATAGCTATTATCGGGTTTGAATTTTTTAGCCAATCCAGTTGAAGTACATGGCCAGTTGTCCGAATGCTGCAGCCAATAAAATACTGAGTACCACGCGCTCGAACCAAATGATGACCATTTTGCCAACAGAGATAGGAATCTCGGTCGCAAGCACACATGGAATCATGGCTGAGAAGAACAGCACACTGCTAATGGAAATTACCCCTGCCACATAGCGTGTCAGAATATCTGCCTCACTTAGTAGTAATGCTGGCAAGAACATCTCAGCCAATCCCGCTGACATTCCTTTGGCAGCGACAAGCGGTTCTGGTAGGCCGCCAAGCCATGTAAAGGGATAAAGAAGCAAGCCCAAGGCATCGAAAACTGGCGTATATTTTGCTAATAGCAATCCTGTTAAGCCGACAGCGATGATAGACGGCACGATAGCAGCGGCCATCGTTAGACCGTCGCGAAAATTAGACCATAAGATTTGTTTGAGGTCAGTGGCACGGCGCGAAGTGGACAAGCCTAAATCAAATGCAGCTGCTAGCCGTGTACCACGTTTATGGTCTAAAGCTGGACGTTCAACGCTATCATCAAAGAGATTGATAGGTGGAATACGAGCGGTAATCGCAGTGACAATAAAGGTAATCACTAGCGTAGACCAAAAGAACACATTCCAAAACTCCATCAATCCAAGCGTTTTGGCAACAATGACCATAAATGCCGCTGATACGGTCGAAAACCCAGTCGCAATGATAATGGCTTCACGCGCTGAATATTGCTTTTGTAAATACACGCGATTGGTGATGAGCAAACCAATAGAGTAGCTACCAACAAAGGAAGCAACGGCATCAATCGCTGATGAACCTGGGGTTTTCCAAATAGGTTTCATAATTGGCTGCATGAGCACACCAACCATTTCTAGTAAGCCAAAACCAACCAAGAATGCCAATATCAACGCCCCAATCGGTACAATCATACCGACTGGTAAGGCCAATTTTTCAAATAGAAACGGCAGCATGTCCTTTTCCATCATAAAGGCAGGCGCTACGTCAGCCACATACATCACTGCTAGTATCAGACCCATGATTTTAAAAGCAGTCATAATCATATGAGTGATATTTTTACGCCATGAGCCGTCGATAAATGGCTTACTCACACCATAGAGTATGAGTAAAAACAATAATGTCACAGATAAGGTGTGCTGCTGAGTGACCAGATAGGTTGCGCCATGATCGAACAAAATCGTGCTTTTTTCACCAATGGTAAACGGCACAAAAAACATCACCAAACCGATCGCACTGAATACGATCAGCTGTATTAATGCAATAGGGGTTGATAGTAGTTTTTTCGATGATGTCGTTGTACTTTCATCGTTCAGACTAGATATCGTATTTTGCTCAATCATATTATCCTCCTTGATAAGACGCCGATTATGTCCTTATACCTAGCTACAGCGTATAAGGACAAGGAACAAACTATTTGATCATTGGCAAATTTAGACCATATTCTTTTGCTGTTTTAATCGCCAGCTCATAACCTGCATCGGCATGACGCATAACGCCTGAACCGCAATCGTTGACTAATACGCGTGACAGTCTTTTGGCTGCGGCGTCAGTACCATCCGCGACAATGACCATGCCTGAGTGCTGCGAGTATCCCATGCCGACACCGCCGCCATGATGTAGCGACACCCACGTCGCGCCGCCTGCTACGTTGAGCATGCCATTCAATAATGCCCAATCAGATACCGCATCTGAGCCATCTTTCATACTCTCTGTTTCGCGGTTTGGACTGGCGACAGAGCCCGTGTCCAAATGGTCACGACCAATGACGATTGGACCTTTTAGTTCACCGTTTTTGACCATTTCATTAAATGCCAAACCTGCTTTGTCACGCTCACCAAGACCTAGCCAGCAGATACGAGCAGGCAAGCCTTGGAACTGAATACGTTCCTTTGCCATATCTAACCAATGATGAATGTGTTTGTTTTCAGGGAATAGCTCTTTAATCTTTTGATCAGTCTTATAGATATCTTCTGGATCACCTGATAACGCTACCCAGCGGAATGGGCCTTTACCTTGGCAAAATAGCGGACGAATATACGCAGGGACAAAACCTGGGAAGTTAAAGGCATCTTTGACCCCTTCATCAAAAGCGACCTGACGGATGTTATTACCGTAATCAGTCGCTGGAATGTCCATCGCTTGCAAGTCTAAAATCGCTTGTACATGTACCGCACAAGATTGAGCAGCGGCTTTGGTCAGTGCTGCATGTTGCTCTGGATCTTCTTGGGCGGCTTTCCATTCCTCTACCGTCCAGCCGCTTGGTAGATAGCCATTGATTAAGTCATGCGCTGAGGTTTGATCGGTGACCAAATCAGGCTTCATACCGCCAGCGTTAGCACGCTTGACCATCTCAGGCAAGATATCTGCGGCATTGCCAAGTAGGGCGATAGAGACGGCTTCACCAGCGTCCGTATGTTGTTTGATTAACTCATAAGCATGGTCAAGGTTATCTGCTTGTTTATCAACATAACCCGTACGCAAACGGAAATCGATACTAGACTGCTGACACTCGATGTTTAACGAAGTCGCACCCGCAAAAGTTGCGGCTAGTGGCTGCGCGCCGCCCATACCGCCCAGACCAGCGGTCAAAATCCAACGACCCGCCCAGCTACCATCATAATGCTGACGACCCGCTTCCACAAAAGTCTCATACGTGCCTTGGACGATGCCTTGTGTACCGATATAAATCCAGCTACCTGCAGTCATCTGACCGTACATAAACAGGTCTTTGCGATCCAACTCGTTGAAGTGCTCCCACGTTGCCCAACGCGGCACAAGGTTGGAGTTAGCAATCAATACGCGTGGTGCGTTTTCGTGTGTTTGAAACACGCCGACTGGCTTACCAGACTGTACTAGCAACGTCTCATCATCTTCTAACTCTTTTAATGACTCTAAGATTTGATCGTAGCTTTCCCAGTTACGGGCTGCGCGTCCGATACCACCATACACGACTAGGCTTTTTGGGTTTTCTGCTACATCAGGATGCAGGTTGTTTTGCAGCATGCGATAAGGGGCTTCAGTTAGCCAGCTTTTGCAATGTAGCGTGGAGCCAGTAGGCGCAGCAATATTACGGCTCTCATCGCGTCGAGTAGGTTTGTTGCTATTGCTATCAGTAGTCATGGTCAAATCCTTGTGAAATCTTTTAAGTCGATTGGGCAATTAAAGTGAGTGGTTTACGATCAGTCTAAGAGTGCACTTAACTGCTTGCTAAATTGGCTAGATTATCGATACTGTCGTAAAGTTGTATATACAAATTATCAAAGATACTTTTTTCATGCAAGGTTTTTTTTCGTGAGCTGGTTGTTTTTGTTATTCAATTAGCCGATTTAGATAACATCGAGTGAGTTGAAAAGCGCCCTAGTCAATACTGAATGCTCAGAAATTTTGACTAAGGCTTGCGCGATGGTCTCGTGATATTATGTGATCATTCCTATTAGCAAAACTGACGGTCAAAGGCGGATATGACAAAAACGATTCCGGCGTATCAACGCATAAAAAACGCCATACTAGACAATATTCATTCTGGTAAGTGGCAAGCGGGCAACGCGATTTCGACAGAAATGGCATTGGCTGAAGAGTTTGGTGTGTCAAGGATGACAGTCAACCGTGCGCTAAAAGAGCTGAGCGAGGAGCGGGTGTTAGAGCGTCGACAAGGGTCGGGCACGTTTGTCGCGCAGCAGCAGTTCAATCATACCTTTGTTGAGGTACGCAACATCGCTGAGGATTTAAAGTCTGCCAATCGTGATTATGAAGCACAGGTCGTGAGTAAGCGTGCTATTACGGCTGATATGCTCGATAATGAGCTGCGTCGTAAGTTTGGTATTGATGAAGGGGCTATAATTGATGAAGGGGCTACGTCTGTAAACGCGATTGCTCAGACAGATGCTAGTGATGAAGCTGTCTTGTATGAAGTAAAAATCATTCACTTTGCCGATGGTCAGCCCATACAGTTTGAAGAACGCTGGGTCGATGCCAAAAAAGTACCGAAGTTTATCGATCAGGATTTTAGTGTAGTCAATACCAGTGATTACTTGATTGCCAAAAGTCCTCTAGAGAGTGGAAGCTATACCATCCGAGCATTGGCAGCCCCTGATGAGATTGCTGAGTTTTTGCAAATTGCGCCGCAGTCACCAACGCTTGTGTTGCGTCGGCAGACCTATTCGGCTGGCCAAGTCGTTACCTTTGTAAAGATGTGGCATGCGGGTGATCGCTATCAGTTCTCAGGCGAGTTATAGCAGATATAGTCAAGCCTATATAAATCCGCTACATCTTCATCCTCGCTAAGCATACTAATGTATAACTTGCACTCGGTTTCTTTGTATCGAGATGATATTGAACTGACTATAGCTTACGTATGCTCACTGATTGTGTACGTTTTTTCTGTCTAAAGTGAGATACTATATCCATAAACTGTTATTTAATAAGATAGCAATTGGCGTTAATTAAACTCGCCAGAATATTTGAACAATCGTTAAAAATTAAAATATAATATAGAAACAGTATTGAAAAATAGCCCAAATAGCCTCAAATCGGGCAACCAAAGCCGAATATCATAGAGGAGCTTATATTGTTCTTCTGTGTCGGCTTGTCCTATTTATTAGCACCGTATATTTTATTAGTGCTGTGTGTCTTATTAGCATTATGTGTTTTTACTTTATTCATTCACTCTTATAAGGACGTCTTATGAAACGTCGTACTCTTTTAGCCCTTGCCGCCAGCACTATGTTCCTTGCCGCTTGTGGTCAATCTACTACCAACGAAGCCGATACCAGTGCAACTGACAGCGCTGCAACAGGCGGTTCTGATTTGCTACAACGTATCAACAACGGCGGCACCATCAACGTCGGTACAGAGGGTACTTATCCTCCGTTCACGTATCATGATGAGAGCGGCAAACTAACGGGTTATGATGTTGAAGTAACGCGTGCAGTCGCGGATAAACTAGGCGTAGACGTTGAGTTTAAAGAAACTCAATGGGATGCGATGTTGGCTGGTTTGGATTCAAAACGTTTTGATATGGTGGCTAACCAAGTTAGTTTGACCACGCCTGAGCGTAAAGCAAAGTATGACAAAGCAATGGCTTATAGCTGGTCAGGTGCGGTTGTATTGGCACCTACTGATGACAACCGTTATAGCTCGTGGGAAGGTTTAAAAGGCCTACGTACGGCGCAATCACTTAGCAGTAACTATGGTGAGCTTGCAGAGCGTTATGGTGCAGAGATCGTTCCTGTCGATGGTATGGCGCAAGCGATTCAATTAGTGAAGCAGGATCGCGCTGACTTTACGATGAATGACAATCTAGCGGTATTGGATTATCTAAAAAAGTTCCCAGATTCTGATCTTGAGATTAAACTGACTGCACCTGCTAGTGAGTTACGTGGTTCAGGCCTAGTGCTTATCAAAGGTGATGATGAAGTCGTAGCGAAACTGGATGAAGCGATGGCTGAATTGGCGGCTGAAGGCACGCTAACTAAGCTTAGCGAACAGTTCTTTGGTGCTGATATAAGTCAACAAAAATAATGTCAGTTTCTATCATGTCAGCTTCTGTAATGTCTACATCATGGTTCGCGGACTTATTGGCAGTATTGCCATTTATGAGTCCTGATCGAGCGCAGATTGTCATCTCGTCGTTTTGGCCAATGCTCAAAGGCGGTATCTATTATTCGATACCGCTGGCATTGATCTCATTTGCGATTGGTATGGCCATTGCACTGACAGTGGCATTGATTCGTATCATTCCGCGTGCCACTTGGTTCCATGAAATCATTTATCGGCTCGCTCGTGTCTATGTGTCCGCCATTCGCGGTACACCGATGCTGGTTCAGCTGTTTATTATTTTCTATGGTCTGCCAAGTGTCGGGGTGAAGCTTGATCCCTTTCCCTCAGCGATTATCGCATTCTCATTGAACATCGGTGCTTATGCATCGGAGACAGTGCGTGCTTCGATTTTGTCAATACCAAAAGGGCAGTGGGAAGCAGGCTCGACGGTTGGTTTGACGTATCTACAGACTTTTCGTCATGTGATTTTACCGCAGGCGCTTAGAGTATCGGTGCCGCCGTTGTCCAATACCTTTATCAGTCTGGTAAAAGATACCTCACTTGCCTCACTGGTACTGGTCACTGAGCTATTCAAACAAGCGCAGATTATCACAGCTCGTAACTATGAGTTTATGCTGGTCTATACAGAAGCGGCAATTATCTACTGGGGTATCTGTCTGTTCTTGACCTTCATCCAAGGCAAGCTTGAAACGCGCCTTGATCGATATGTGGCAAAATAAGCTACGTAGTAAAATAAGTTATGGCTCAATAGACACTCGCAAATATAGACTAGGGTGTGTCATCATTTAGATAGCTAGGCTTAAAATGAGATAAATAGTAGTCAAATGAGGAAAAAATTGCAGAGAATATAGGTATATTCATAATATTTTTGACGATATTTGACAAGATTTAGCCATTTTAAGACCGCTAAATGATTGAATAGGCTAATTGATGACACGCCCTAGCCCAACAGGAATTTTTATGATCAAAGTCACTAATATTCATAAAGCCTTCGGTGGCAATCAGGTGCTAAAAGGCATCGACTTGACCATCAATAAAGGCAAAGTGGTCGTAATATTAGGACCTTCAGGATCGGGTAAAACCACCTTTTTGCGTTGTTTAAATGCGCTAGAGATTCCTGATCAAGGTGTGATTGCTTTTGATGACGATAGCTTGAGCGTCGACTTTGCCACTAAACCAAGCAAAAAAACGCTACTAGCTTTACAGCGTAAGTCAGGTATGGTGTTTCAGTCTTATAACTTGTTTCCACATAAGACAGCCATTGAAAACTTGATGCTTGGGCCTACAGTGGTACAAGGGCAGAGCAAAGTACAAGCCCGTGAGCAGGCACTGGTATTACTAGAGAAAGTTGGACTGTCGGACAAAGCGGATCTCTATCCATTCCAGCTATCTGGTGGTCAGCAGCAGCGTATTGGTATTGCCCGTGCACTTGCTATTGAGCCGTCGCTGTTACTGTTTGATGAGCCAACCTCTGCACTTGACCCAGAGCTGGTACAGGATGTGCTTGAGACGATGAAGCAGCTCGCCTCTGAAGGTTGGACGATGGTCGTAGTGACTCACGAAATCAACTTTGCTCGTGACGTTGCCGATCATGTTGTACTGATCGAAGACGGTCATGTGGTCGAAGAAGGCAGTGCTAAGCAGCTATTTGAAGACTCAAAACACCCTCGTACGCAGGCATTTTTACAACGTATTGAGCAGTAAAAACGTTTGTTTGTGCGTAAGTAATAAAAAAAGAAACCCCAATCATGATGCTATGGTTGGGGCTTTTCTTATCGAAATAAATGGGACGTATCTCAAATGGACAGACAGTAAACTATGCCCTTTGTCGTTGTTTTAACCAGCGAGGTACGCGAGTGGCGGTACCATTTAACACAGCATTTAATAAAGCTGCTAGCAAGATAAGTGCCACGCCCAAATACTGAATCCAAGACAAAGATTGATGCAGTAATAGCATCGCGAGCGCAATCGCAGTCAATGGCTCAAAAATCGTAAATACCGATGCACGAGTGGCGGGCAGCTTTTCCAATGCTTTCATATATAGCCCAAATGGCACGACGGTTCCCAGCAGTGACAATCCCAAAACATAGCCCCAAGTCATTAAGGGCAGATCTAATAGCTGCTCATAAGTGTTATAGGTCTCAGGCAAGAGCAGTAGTACGCCAGCACTAATGATAATAGAGGTAAAAAATACCAAAGGGGCAGGGTGAGCGTAATGCATGGCGCGCTTGCCCAATACGCCATATAACGAATAACACATCCCTGCTGATAGACCGAGTAAAATCCCCCAGTTAACTTTTGCTTGCTCACCTAACATGGTTAAGCCTACGCCAAACACCGCCATCAATGCCAGTAACACTGATTTGCGAGTAATGGACTCACTCAGTAAGAATTTTGAGAACAATAAGCTAAATACGGGTGCGGTATAGAGTAAGGCAACGGCAGGGCCGGCACCAACGTAGCTTACCGCAAAAAAATAGCAGACCGACATACCAAGGACACCTATCAACGACTGCATCGCCAAACCAAGCCACTGTTTTGGCTGTAATTTGATAAGGTGTGGCCACAGTGTTGGTAGCATGGCTAAAATGATAAAGGCCGCCGTGACAATTCGTAATATGGTTACTTGCCAACCACTAAATCCAATTTGGTTTAGGTAAGTCGAGAATATACCCAACGTACCCCAGCAGATAGCAGCCGTGATGATTTGAATGGTGCCTAGCCATGATTGATGCGAATGGGTCGTCATTCCGTTGTCGATGTTTGCCATACTGTTTTCTTCTTACGATCTAAGTGACACAAGATGTTGTAAGATTGCTATTAATACAATCTCTCCAAGCAATACTGAAATAAGAAAAGACAACCTGATTAAAGGCTGTCTTTTGTTTATTCTTTTGAGTCTATCACTAAAAGATAATAAGTGGCTACTAGGTCGTGTGCCAAACTCAATCAATAGTTATTCAAATGGCTAAAAAATGGCTAGCGTTTGCTAAATAACCTAAACAATATCGAATAATTGGCTCATATCATATTTGTGTTCGCATCACTTTTTTATTTCTATAGTCTCTGTTAATCAATCCATAAAAAGAATGTTTGTTCTCGGAGAGTGTTTTGCTGAATAAAGCACACTTTTTCCACTTGGGTTCTCGGCAGATGATCCGTATCGGCTCCGCAATTTTTTGAGCGCTGTTTTATCCACTGAGTCTGCTCTTTTTTAAGATCAGCCGTCATATCTTCACCGTACAGGCGTCTGACTTCATTTCGCATTACTCTGTAGCTTTCATTTAATGCTTTATCAGACGTGTTATATATCTGATCAATCAGAGCAGCTTGTGATGCTAATGGCAGATAAGTCTCGTTTTCTTTGTAGGTGGCACTATAGGTATCGACTGTCCATTTACTTCTTATAGATATCTCATGGTTCGAGGTATCTATAAACCCGTCAAAATCTTCGCCTTCAAAAGTATAACCCTGAAATCGACACGGGGTCACGCCATCTTTACATAAGCTATGCTTGGTTTGCGCAGAGTAGTATTTGATAGCATAGGGCGACTTACTAGGTTCTGGTGTTGTCTGTAATAGCCGTTCTAAATCGGGAGCGACTAGCAGCATATTGTTGCAAGTGACGCTTCCTTCTGCACAGCTCTCATAAAGGTTAAGACGTTGACCTTGGATGTCCATGCCCATTGAAAAGTTTGCCTGTACAGGTGCTACAGCCGAGCTGACAGAGGTCATTAGCATTAAGCTTGAGAGCAACGCAGTATGTCTGAGTAAGCTGGAAGTATTTAGGCTTGAGGCAGACATGGAGACGGACATATAGGTTTATACCTGTAGCAAGAAGTTACTCAGCAACCGCTTAGCGCCTTCAGTGGCAAAAGATTCAGGGTGAAATTGTACGCCTTGAATCGGATAGTCTTTGTGCGCCAGTCCCATAATCTCATCGCCCGTCAGCGCAGACTCATCAAAGCTTAATGTCGCTCGCTCGTCATTGGCGACGACTGAGGTGATCGTCAGGCAGCTTGGGATCGTATCGGCTTTTACCACCAGTGAATGATAGCGCATGATTTCAAGCTCTTGCGGCAAGCCCTGATAAATGCCCTTACCATCATGACGAATCGATGAGATTTTGCCATGCATCGGCACACTGGCACGTACCACATCACCACCGAACACATGCGCAATGCCTTGCATACCCAAGCAAACGCCTAATAGCGGCACAGTTTTGCCTAGTGTTTCAATGACCTCGCTACAGATACCAAAGTACGCGGGATCGTCAGGGGAGCCAGGGCCAGGTGAAATGATAATTCTATCAAGATTCATCGCTTGCACATCTGCTAGGGTGATTTCGTTATTGCGTTTAACGATGACGCTGGCCTCTTTATCACTGTCTAAGGTTTGTAAAATCTCACCCACGTATTGGTAGAGATTAAAGGTAAACGAGTCGTAGTTATCAATAATTAAAACATTCATGGGTTATAAACTCTTTTGTAAAAATAGTGCTAGGTAAAATATGGTCAATTTATGCAGTACTTCTAGTAGCAATTATGATTGCATAAAGCTATCTAACACGACTTTCATCGCCGACAGTTTACGCTGAATCTCTAAGTACTCATCAGCTGGGTTTGAGTCGTAAACGTTACCGCCACAAGTTTGGGCGTAGGCAGACTCGCCATTGATAAACAGACTGCGAATAGGAATGGCAAAGATACAATCACCATTGAAATTGAACGAGCCTAATGCACCGCCATAAGCACCGCGACCATCTGGCTCTAGCTCATTAATGACTTTAATGGCTTCTACTTTAGGTGCGCCTGATAGCGTACCAGCAGGGAAGTTGCTGGCAAGCGCACTAAACATATCTTCGTTAGGATGCAGGATACCAACGATTTCAGAAGAAATATGCTGCACGTGAGAGAAGCGCTTGATATCCATCAGGCTACGTACTTTTACTGTACCAAAACGTGCCACACGGCCAATATCATTGCGATGCAAATCGACCAGCATATTGTGCTCGGCAATTTCTTTGTCATCGTTGAGTAAGGCGCGGGCAAGCTTACGGTCCTCTATTACATCGGCGCCGCGTTTAGCCGTTCCTGCGAGCGGATAGGTTTCCATTTCACCTTGACGCAAGCGGAATAGCAGCTCAGGCGAGGCACCAATGATGCACTGTTGCGCAAATTTCATAAAATACATATGCGGCGATGGATTGACGGCACGCAACTTTTCATAAATCGGCATTTTGTCACCGGCAATACGATATTTAGATTTAAAGCCTACTTCACACTGAAAAATACGCCCAGCGATGATGTCTTCTTTGACTTGCATGACGACATTGGCATGCTCTTCTTGGCTCATACCATCACCTAAAAATTCAACTTTAGGCGCTTCATAGCTAGGCGTTGGCTCATCGAGTAGGGCTTTGATTTGCTCGATACGGTTTTCTTGTTGAGCAGTTGGGTAATAAAAGTAGAAAATCTCCCCAGTCATCTTATCTAGGGTCAATCCATCTAGATACACGCCAAATTTAAAGGGTTCAAAGTCTTCGCTGGCTTTTGTATTGAGGCTAGGTTCAAAGAAGTTCACGCAGTCATAACCCAAATACCCGACCAGACCACCGCTTTGATCGCGAGCGATGACATGCTGCGGTGTTATATCACGCAATAGCTGATAAGGATTGTCGGTTTGATAATGACTTACCTCAGCAGTTTTATTATCGGTAATCGCAAGCGTTTTGCGATCTAATGCGGCGATAGTCGTCACAGGGTCAAAGCCGATCGCATGATGGCGCGAGATATGGCTGTCTTCGCCCAATGATTCGAGCAAATAGCAGGTATCAAACGCGCTTTCGATACGTTTGAATAATGCAAAAAAATCGATATCTTGCGTCAGTTTGATACGTTGTGGTTTGCTCGGGATATCGATAGGAGCAGGTTTGGTCTGTGTGCGAGTACTAGAGGTCATAACAAAGTCCGAAATGGTTCAAATATGTGTTGATTAATAAGTGTGAGAGTTGTCAGTAAAAAGCTAGATAGTAACGTTCAAAGGGTTAAGAGCAGTCTCTATGTGTGGCTAGTAACGCGCTGACATCATGGCTTTGCTTGGCCTTGGCACCGCGAGAGACAGTGGCGATACCAACACCTAATTGCTCAGAGATATCACGCTGAGTGATGCCACGATCTAGCAAGTCAAAAATGCGAATACGATTGGCGATGTCATGCTGTTCTTTATCGGTCAGCAAGGCACTGAGCAGCTTTTCGATATCTGCGCTATCAGTACAGTTGGTCAAATGTTTCACTAAGCTCTGATAAGGATCGGTAGTCATAATAGGTCATCTTAGCCAAAGAAAATAGATAGGTCGCTTGTTGAGCGATTTTTCGCTGAGAACCATCTTGTTTCAGTATTCTAGTACAGTAGTACAAGAAATACAAGTGATAAGTTGAGTTAATAGCAGGCTGCTGTAGAAGTGATGATTTTTAAGCCTTGTTTATACAGATTCAACTCGTAGTCATTGTCATATTTGATAGCATATTTATAGTTGGTACCAAGCGTTGCTGTGTTTCCTTGGCATACTAAGCACTAGAATTGAGAATGTATAATATTAATTATTGCCAAATTGTTAATACTTAGTTATTATGCCTCTCATTATTTAAACGCTAATTATTATCATTAACATTAATCATGTTATTCGCACGATGAGTTAAGTGTTTTAATGTATTTAATCTTCTGGTGGGCACTATTTTAAAGGTTGTTTGACGATAGCCTTTAAAAATAATTCTAAAAATTCTAATTTCTGACAGTAAACAAAGTGAGTAAATGTGTTATGTGCGAAGTAAAGTTATCTAGTCAATTGACAGTATTGTCTATCGGTGTCGCCGCTGTATTGTGGACGCAAGCTGCCAGTGCCGCAACGGCAGCAGATATGCCAAACACAACATTGCAGACTATCACTGTAACAGCAAATAGCTCAGTACGTGACGCTGTACAAGAAGACTCTGTCTACATAGATGACTACACCCCAGCTGCACAAGCCAGCCATTTGAGCGATTTTCTGGACGTTGTGCCAGGGGTAAGCGTGGGCGGTACCTCATCGGTCAACCAACGTATTCGTGTACGTGGTCTTGATGATACCAACCTAAAAGTAACGATTGATGGCGCACGTCAAGAAGGCGCGTTGTTCTACCATATGGGTGATGTCACTATTGATCCAGATCTGCTAAAACAAGCAGAGGTATCAGTCGGTAATAACTCAGTGACGCTAGGCAATGATGCTATCGGCGGCGCGGTTGCTTTTGAGACAGTCGACGCGGCAGATTTACTCAAGCCAGGTCAAAAGGTAGGTGCTAAGCTGCATACAGGTTATGCTAGCAACAATGATGAACTGCTAACTTCAGCCACTGTGTATGGTGCGCCAACAGAAAATATTGATTTACTGGCTTATTATGGCAAACGCAACGCGGACGCTGGTGAAGACGGTAAAGGCCGTAAAATCCAAACGGAAAACAGCGAAGGCGAAAACATCCTATTAAAAGCGGGTGCTTATGTCGGTAGTGATCATCATGTAGGTGCTAGCTTTAGCCGTACCGAAAACAAAGGCAAGTTCCCATTACGTCCAGATTTTCCTGCTGGCGGCTGGAACCCAATCATCCCGCAGGAAGTCAAACGTGATACCTATGCGCTTGACTATGCTTACAACCCTGCCAACCAATTGGTTAATGTAGACGCTAATGTATATCAGACTAGCACGCAGATTTTGCGTAACTCTGATGGCGAACCTGGGTTTGAGTTTGATGCAGAAGTCCAAACCACAGGCGCAAAAGTACAAAACACCAGTATCATCGATAGCAGTATCATCAATGGTGTGCCAGGGGTTCATAAGTTCATCGCTGGAGTTGAGCATTACAAAAAAGAATCTGAGATGACACGCGACTTTGGTAATGCGAGCACCGATGAAGCAACCAATACGTCTGTATATCTAGAAGACCAGTGGCAAATGGGTAAGCTTAGCTTAACGCCAGGCGTCCGTTATGACCGTTATGAGTCTCCAGAGTATGTATCTGCTGGCAAGACTTACGACAATGTCGTTGGCGCATTGGCTGCTAGCTATGAAATTGCACCGCGCACCCAACTATTTGCAAGCTATACTCAGTTATTTAATGGTCCAGATCTTAGCCAAACGATTTTTAATTCCGACGGTGTTGATACCTATGTGAACAATGAACTAAAAGCAGAAGAAGGTGACAATGCAGAAGTCGGTATTGCGACAACGCTGCGTGGTTTGACCATGGCTGACGACTCTTTAAAGCTGAGTGCTAAGTACTTTGAAACCAATATCGAAAACTATATTGAGTTTGTACGTGCAGGTGGTAGTAGAACTGGCATGAATTGTACCACTGGGCAACTAGGTACAAGTGCTGCCCCTGAAGCCTGCCAAGGTGTCATTAATAATGATGAAGATTTCAAAATCAAAGGTGTAGAGCTATCGGCCGACTATCGAGCAGATAACTTCAACATGGGGCTAAGCTATGCTCGTGCACGTAGCAAAGGCGAAGATACGGGTTACAATATCTCTTCTGTCAGTGGTAGTGGATCTGAGTCTGGCGACAAGTACATGGTCAACTTAGGTTACGCTCCAACCAATACTACTGAGCTTGGCTGGCGCAGTACTTATGTGGCCGATGTGACACCAAATACCGCTGGTGATGACAACGAAAAACCAGGCTATGACGTACACGATATCTTTATGACTTATACGCCAACTCAAATTGAAGGTTTAAAAGCCACACTAGGTGTATACAACATCTTTGATGAGACTTATGCAAGCCATGCGTCACGTAACTCTATTGATGATGACTATACTGATTTTGAAATGGGACGTAATATCAAAACGTCTTTGACTTATCAGTTCTAATCTAGCTTATCGAATTTCAGTCTAATCGTACTTATAAAGTCAGCTGTCTTATACGGGAGCTGGCTTTTTTTACGAGATTTTTGAGAGTGCGATTTATCTAAGAGTAGATGTTAAGTTGCTCGTTTGGTAGAAGGTGAAGCTACCGTATAAATAGCATATGAGTTAAATCGTATGCGAGTACTACGCCAATACTCTAAACAACAGCGAGCTATCATCGAAGCTCATTTATATCTTTCAAATTATCAGGAAATGATTGTGAATGAATACGGGCATAGAGTAATCAAACGTCGAAATTCTGAAGCTGACGCATAATGTTTTTAACTGGCCGAATTATCATATTGGAAATATCGATAAGGTTTGACAGTGTAGCGCTTATACAACTGAAACTAACAGGCATTTCTATAAATATATTGAGCATCCATTAAACCGTTAACTGAACCACATATAAGAATGCAAACATTAATGATAATTATTATCATTAATGTTTGCATTCTTATATGTATCTTGCTAAAGTGTGTTTCGTTCATTACAGAACAGTTAATGACCCTTTGCTCTATTCCATTTATAGAGACTTTTTAAACTAAATATTTAATTCGTTGACTAATGACAGTTACAGCGTCATCAAACTTTTAACCCTACTCAGTACATACCCTTATTCGTTTACTCTCAATAGCTAAGCCTCTTGGCGATATTTTAGTCATGTTTTTATAACATATATATTTACGGACACGTCTATCCGACAATCGTATGTCAATTTTAGACGTTTATTTATGTGTACTTGCACCGAGAATGCATCCGAAGCATTGCATAAAAAGTGGCTAAAACCATTCACTGACGATGAGATAAACAGGTATTAACGAAATTGTGCGCTTCAAGGAATATTACTTATGTCAAACCAATCAGGTTGCTCTGATTTCTCAGTCATCACTTCTCCAAAAAAACTTCAACGCGTCGTGACTGGTAAGCTTTTACTAAGTATCGCTGTGACTTCTATTCTTAGTAGTACCGCTTTTGCTGCCGAGGGTGATGAGGTAGCTGTGCAAGGGGCGACCGACCAAGAAGCTGTGCCTACAGCTACATTGGATACAATTGTGGTGCGGGCAGCAAGGGACGAGCTAGAACAAGCAGCAGGGCTGTCTATTATTAGTGAAGAAGCCATCGAAAAAGCATCAGTTTCTAATGATATTTCAGAGATTGTACGTAAGATGCCAGGTGTGAATTTGTCGGGTTCATCGACGTCAGGTCAGCGTGGTAACCAACGTCAAATTGATTTGCGTGGTATGGGGCCAAACAATACACTTATCTTAATCGACGGTCGTCCTGTCACTTCTCGCAATTCCTCACGACCTAGTCGTGGGAGTGAGCAAGACACGCGTGGTGACTCGCAGTGGGTACCACCAGGTGCTATCGAAAGCATCGAAGTATTGCGTGGTCCAGCAGCAGCCCGTTATGGCTCTGGTAGTATGGGCGGCGTGGTAAATATCATTACTAAGAGCCCGACTGAGCCAGAGTTTTCTATCAGTGGTCACTATGAGGCACCAGAGAGCGATCTAGAAGGCAGTAGCTGGCGTACCAATATCAATATGGCAGGTGCATTGACGGATAAACTGTCCTCTCGTACGACCCTTGGATATCATGATAGTGAAGCTGATGACCCTTCTATTAATGCAGCAGAAGCGCTAGATGACTCAGTAGCAGCAGGTACTGAAGGTGTCGAAAATATCGATGTGCGCCAAGTGTTTGAATACGCGATGGATGCGATGAATACGGTCGGTTTTGAAGTGAATTATAGCCGTCAAGAAAACCGCTGGGCGGGTGATTCATTGTTCCAAACCGTGAATGAAACGTTGATAGATGAGTTAGAAGGTGAAACAACGAGCAAAATGCAACGCTATGGCGCGGCGATCACACATCGCGGTGAGTATGATGACGCTAGTAGTAACAGTTTCATTGAGTATACTCGGACAGTTAATGAGCGTTTGGGTGAAGGTAGTGCGGGTGGTGGCGAAGGACAGATTGTCATACCTGACGACGGCGAGGATTTTGAATGGACAGAGGCGACTTACGATACGCTAAATGCCAAGTCAGAATGGGATATTTACTTTGATCGTCATACCTTGACTGCTGGTGCAGAGTTCCGCGGTGAAAAGCTGGATAACCCTGTGGTATCTGATATGACATTTGAAGATGGTTTTGAGTTTGGTGATGTAGAGACCGATCCTGACAAGCGCGATCCAACTTCAGATGCCTACCTCGTCGGTGCTTATTTAGAAGATAACTATGAGATCACGCCTGATTGGTATGTCACGCCAGGCTTACGTTTTGACTATCATAGTGAAGCTGGCAGTAACTGGTCGCCTAGTATCAATACTACTTGGCACTTTAGTCCTGATTGGTCAGTGAAAGGCGGCGTCAGTCGTGCGTTTAAAGCCCCTTCATTATATCAGCTTGATCCAAACTATATTTACTATACTGGTGGCAATGGTTGTCCATCTTGGGTACCTCTTGATGAAAGAGGTTGCCACGTATTAGGGAACCCTGACCTAGAAAATGAGACATCTTGGAATAAAGAGATCACCTTTACTTATGATGATGGTACTGGACTGAATGCAGGCTTGACTTATTACCATAATGCCTATGATAACCGCATTGGCGCTGGTACGGATCGTGTGGCGGTAGATACAGCGACAAATCGTTCTATCTTTCAATGGGACAATCAAGGTGAAGCAATTGTCGAAGGTTTAGAAGGTTTTGTACAAGTACCAGTCACTGACAAGGTTTCGTGGTCTACCAATATCACCAGTAACATCCGCTCAGAGCGAAAAGACAATGGCGAGCCATTATCACTCATTCCTAAGTTCACTGTAAACACGGGTGTGGATTGGGATATTACGCCTCGCTGGAATGCCGACTTTGATGTGAGCTACTACGGCACGATTGAAGCCCCTACGATTTCAGTTACGACTGGAGAAGATAGTGGTGACCCGTTGCTTGATCGCGAACCGTATGCCATTGCCAACGTGAGCACTCGCTATGATTTGACAAAAGCGATTACTGTTGGAGCTGGTATCAAAAACTTGTTTGATGAGGGTGTTTATCGTGAGGGTACCGCTACGAACGCAGGTGCACGTACGTTCAATGAACCTGGTCGTACTTATGTGTTCGACGTTAGCGTTGATTTTTAGGAGGTAGACACAGGGTTTGTTAAGTTAGAAAAAGGTCTGAGCTATTTGCTTAGACCTTTTGCGTTGTTAGGGCAGGTTTTCATTTTTAAAATAAGCCCATGTCCCCGTAAATATTTTTAATAATTCAATAACTTACTATCACAATATAACAGCAGATTTATTTATGTCATTTAATTTTCGCTATAGCTGTCTTTGGATTCACCGTTATACTGGGCTTGCCATGGCAGCTTTTTTAATTATTACTGGTATTACTGGCACATTATTGGCATTTCATGACGAGCTAGATGATATCTTCAACCATAAACTGGCTCAGGTCGAGAAACAAAACGCATCACATCTGCCTATTGCTGAGCTTCATGATAAGGTCATCAGTGCGTATCCACAATATGCTTTTTCTAGCATGCCAACTTCGATAGCAGCAGAGAGATCAGCCGTATTTTCGGTAGATAGAGCACGAGGAAAAGCCGCTCAAAACCAACCAAAAGCACCGTTTCAACAAGTTTACGTCCACCCTTATACTGGCGATATTATTGGTACTCGTGATAGAGATGAGTGGGCATGGCACAACACCATGTGGAAAGTGTTTTGGTTACATCGCGATTTATTACTGGGTGATATTGGAAAATTGCTACTAGGGATTGTCGCGCTCGTGTGGACGATTAATTGCTTTATTGGCTTTTACTTAACATTTCCTAGGGCGATCAAGAAAAAAGCACAGAACCAAACCTCGCCTAAAAAACGTGCCTCCTTTTTTAAACGCTGGTTACCAGCGTGGAAAATTCGTACCAAAAGTAATATGTTTAAATTGAATTATGATCTACACCATGCCTTTGGATTATGGCTTTGGGGAATTTTATTTGTCATCGCGTGGTCAAGTGTTGGTTTTAACCTAAGAGAGGTCTATCAACCTGTGATGCACGCTGTCGTAGCACTCGAGGAAAGGGGTGAAAGACAGGAGAACTCAAGAAAGCCATCAGAAAAAGCAGAACAGGCTTCTGGTGCAGAAACAGGGACTAGGGTTGAGGCTGTAAACAATGAGGTTGTCGATGTCGAGTCTGTTGATGTGGTCAATAAAGCCAATAGCATTGCTTATTTAAGTGAGCAGGCAAACACTGCTGCCCAAAGCAAGGGTATGCTAGTACAAGAGTTTTTAGGCATACGTTGGATTGAGGACGAGGGTCAATGGCAGCTGCGCTTTAAGACAGATAAGGACATTGGTAAAAAAGGCGGCGCTTCGTCTATTACCGTCAATGCAAGGACTGGTAGCATCGAGCGTGTAAATTTTGGCTATCAAAGTTCATCATTTGGCAGCAAAGCCGATCAATGGCTATCGACCTTACATATGGGGCATATTAGCCATGGCATCGGCCACTTACTGTATCAAATATTTTTAGCATTGGTAGGTTTGGCGGTGGCGGTATTATCAGGGACGGGCGTCTATCTGTGGTGGAAAGGTCGACAGCAGCGACTTAAAGCATCGCAAAAGGGTAGGTAATATAGTGATATTTCTAGGGTATGTTTTTATTTAGATAGCTATCTGTTGAATCAAAAGCATGCCCTAGTTATAAATTTAATTGCAAGAATATTGTGTATGCTATCGAGACAGTAAAAATGAAGAAAGCAAACGTTTCACCTATCATGACCCATCTATGCCAACTATTATTTTCATCATAGTTCTTTGTGTAATCTACTGAAGAGATGTCTTGAGTAAAATCCATAGGAATAACCACCAATCTTAAAGCATATAAAGTGATTCCTAACCAAAAAAAGGTATTTGATATCTCCTTATTTAAAGCATTAAAAATGAATAAGCAAAAGCTAATTACTAAAACTAGTAGAGATAAGTTCTTGTAGTTTATCCATCGATTATTTAATAGCGCTCTATACATCTATAATTTCTTTTATTATTTGCGAAGTTCTTTATTTAAACCGTATCAACAATCACTGGACGACCCTGATGACTTAGGACAGTGACATCGACGTTGTATAAATCTTTCATCGTCTCTTTAGTAATAACATCAGCAGGGCAACCTATAGCGGTCACTTCTCCTGCTTTCATCGTAACTACTGTATCTGCAAACTGTGCCGCTTGGTTGATATCATGCAGGACGATTACCACGGTTTTTTGCTGATTGTGGCTAAGCTGGCGTAGCTCACGCATGAGTCGACCAGCATGATACATGTCTAGGTTATTTAGTGGCTCATCGAGCAATAGATAGGGTGTATCCTGGCAGACAATCATAGCGATCAGCACGCGCTGACGCTGTCCACCTGATAGCGTTGACAAGAAGCGCTCGGCAAGTGGCTCAAGCTCAAAGCGTTCGAGGATTTCCTGTACTTTTTGCTGATCGTCAGCGGTCGGTTGCCCTTGATGATAAGGGTAACGCCCAAACATCAGTAGCTCATGTACGCGCAGACGTCCTTGCACATGATTGTCTTGTCCGAGCATAGCGACAGTTTTGGCCAGTGTGCGCGCCTGACAGCTGACAATATCACGCTCTTCATTATCTACAGCGAAGCTCACCTGCCCAGATTGTAGCGGCTGCAAGCGAGCCATGACAGAAAACAACGTAGACTTCCCAGCGCCATTAGGCCCAATCAAAGCAATCACCTGCGCCGTTGGGAGGGACAACGTAATGTCATGCAGAATTTGTTGTTTACCAATATGGTGAGAGATATTATTTAGTTTAATCATAGTCAGTCTTATTTAAAAAAGTCTTAGGGTTTTCTCTATCAACAGGATCAGCTAAATAAACAACGTTAGCTAAGTAATCATAAAGAACGACGCTGAGACATAAATATCAATGCTAAGAACATCAATCCACCTGCTAGCTCTATCACGACGGACAACACGCCTGCCATATCTAGCACTTGCTCAAAGATAGTCTGACCCAGCACTAAGCAAATCATAGCGACCAAACTGACCAATATCAGCCGCTCGGTGTGATACATATGTCGTGCGATACGATTGGTCAATGCGCAAACCAATAGACCAAAGAAGGTCACTGGACCGACCAGAGCGGTAGCCGTGGCAACCAGTACAGCGATGACAGTTAATAGACCAAATGCTAAACGTTGATAGTTGATACCAAGGTTGACGGCTTGTGCTTGTCCGAGCATCAACACATCGCATTGATAACGCCAGCGCCACACAAATATCGCAGTGATGGCACAGATAAATAAGCTGATACCTAGTAGCTGAGGGTTGACCGTATTGAACTGCGCGTAGCTGGCAGACTGTACGACCACAAAATCATCAGGGTTAATCAACCGTGCAATGAGTGCTGATAAGCTGCGAAACAACACGCCAAAGATAACGCCCACCAATATTAGCCGTGTCAGATCCTGACTGCTTTTAGAAAATAATAACTTAAATAATAATAAAGATGCCCCAAACATCAGGACAATCTCTAACGTGAACTTGGCAATAGGATCGAGACTGGTAAAGCTAATCGCACCTAAAAAGAAAACCAGTAAGCTCTGCAACAGAACATAGAGTGAGTCAAACCCAAGTAGGGAGGGCGTTAGAATTGGATTGTGAGTCAACGTCTGAAACAGTAGCGTCGACACGCCAATCGCATAGCCAACCACCATTAGTGCCAACAGTTTTTTGCCGCGTAATGGTAGTGCAAAGTCCCAATAGCCATTGACATTGAGTGTCATAAACAAGGTCATCGAGATAAGTAGAATAATAGCTGCTATGGATTTTGGATGGGCAGCTATCCATGCCCAAAGCTTTGCCAAATGACCTTGTGCAGCGGCTGAATACTGACCATCTGCTGAAGATGAATTATTTACCGCTGTGCTGGTTCTGGTAGCATCAGTCTTGGTGGAAGTAAGCTTAGTTGATGAGAACATACAAAAATCCTATGGTGCCAAGCTTATCTAATAAGGCAAAAAATGAACGACGGTAAGCGAGTGTTGAAAATTAATACATAGTTAGTGAACATGGTGCTACTGCTCAGCTGGCGCACGTAATAACAGCCATAAAAACAGCACCGTACCAACCACACCAAAAATAGTGGCGACCGGCACTTCAAATGGATAGCGAATAGAGCGCCCGATAATATCGCACAGCAACACCGCTGAAGCACCAAGTAGGGCAACTGCTGGCAAGCTGCGACGCAACTTATCTCCCATTAGGCGGCTCACAATGTTTGGCACAACCAGCCCAATAAAAGGAATCATGCCCACAGTCACGACCACGACAGCGCTCATCATGGCTACCATACCCACGCCAATCCAAGTGACCTGACGCTTACTGATACCCAAGTTCAAGGCGATATTGTCACCCAAACCAACGATGGTCAGCTTGTCGGCAATAATATAAGCCAGCACACACAGTCCACCCGTGAGCCACAACAGCTCATAGCGCCCTGCCAATACGCCCGAGAAATCTCCAAACTGCCAAACACTCAGCATCTGTAGCGACTCGGTTTGATAGGCGATAAAGGTAGTGACTGCTTCAATAATGCCGCCAAAGACAATGCCAATCAGTGGAATCATCAAAAAATCAGTAGGCGGAATACGGTGAATGAGCAGCATAAATAGCATCATGCCAAAAACGGCAGCAATGGTTGCCACGCCCATTTTGACAATGAGCGCACTGGCAGGGAACAGCAGACTGACTACCAGTAAACCAAGTGCAGCGCTCTGAGTCGCACCGACCATAGATGGCTCTACAAAGCGGTTTTTTAGTACTACTTGGATAATCATCCCAGCCACTGCCATCGCAATACCAGTCAAAATAATGGCGATAGTACGCGGTATACGGCTAACCAATAACAATGAGCTATCGGAGTTGGCACTCTGAGTCAGCAGGCTCTGCAAGATACCTGACCACGAAAAGTCAGCCACACCAATAGATAAGCTCAATAACACCAAAAGCCCCATAAGAATGAGGCTTGCTGTATTGATGAACCACGGTGGTATGACAGTACGTCGATGTAACGCATTGCCAGTACCGCTTTGCCAGCTTGACGCTGATGGAGCAGTACTGGATTTGAGCCTAGCATGAGTACGGTGTGAAAATAACGACATAATCTCTACTGGCTTAAAAATGAGCAGGGTTAACGGTAATAATTACCTACTTGAGCAATAATATTTTTTATAAGCAACGACGTTATTTAGCGTTAGTAAAAGCATCTTTGATCGTCGTTAGATCCTGCATCCACTGGTAGTAACCGCCAAATGCTAAGTAAGAGTCTGGGCTCAAATAAACCACTTGCTGCTTGCTCCATGCGTTGCTTTGAGCAACTAGTGGATTGTCTAATACGGCCTTGGCACCAATACCGTCTTCACCAATTGCAGCACTACGGTCGATGACAAATAACCAATCTGGATTGGCTTTTTGGATATATTCAAACGATATCGGCTGACCATGAGGCGCATCGGCAATTTTGTCATCCGCCATTGGTACACCTAACACAGTGTGGATAAAACCATAGCGAGACTTGTCACCATAGGCTGACATTTTATTGCCATTGACCATCACGACTAGGCCAGAGCCTTTATTTTCTTTTGTTAGACTTTTGGTCTCAGTGATGAGTCCATCGATGTTCTGTTGTAGCTTAGCGGCTTGATCGCTTTTACCAAACAGCGCACCTAGATCATGCATGCGCTGCTTGCTTGATTCGTAAATGTTAGCTGTATCAATACTCATGTCCAATGTTGGCGCGATACTTGACAGCTCGTCGTATTTTTCTGCCATGCGTGAACCGACCAAAATAGCTTGCGGCTGCATTGCATTCAACGCTTCAAGATCTGGCTCAAACACAGTACCTACCGATTTTGGATCAGGTTGCGTCTCTGAGTGTAGATTCTTTAGTAATAGACCACCAGGCATACCATCGACCGCCACATCTAGCGCGGCCAAGTCTTGCATCAACGTCATGTCATAGACGACAAGTGGCGATGGGTTCATAGCCAGCTCAACATCACCTTTTACAGTATTGACCATGATTTTCTCAGCAGATACAGCGTCGTTATTAGCAACGTTCTGTGATTCATCAGCCGTTGGGTTTTCAGTTTTGGCGTCTGCTGGCTCAGAGTCATTGGATTCAGGCGAGCTACATCCTGCCACTACCGTAGCTAATAACGCTGTCATGGCAGCAGTCAATAATGGACGTTTGAAAAAAGAGGCGGTAGATCTGCTAGATAATAAGGGTGTCGGCATAATGAACTCGGTCTATCAAAAAATGTTTAAGCAATTGTCTAAAATAATTGCAGATGAATGATGCTAAAAATATTAAGTCTGAACGATGCTTGAGATAAAAAGCATAAAATAAATAGTCTACTTAGTACCAATTACTAACTTTTTATACGAATAGTTTTTATAAAAATAGTTTGGGTAGACAGGACAAACGTTATAATAAAGTAGTTGAGACTCATTATCAATATAAATGATAATGGTTTTTATTAACAGTACTTGTTATATTAGGGCGTGTTGAACATTCGACCATGGCACTGACAGCGACTATTTTTTAGGCGATTCGATGTTAAAAATAATAAGTTTAGTCATTCTAAGCGCTTATTTTTAACGGTGAAGCGGCAAAAAAGAGTTCTGTCCCCTGCTTTTATCGTTGGGTCTGATGCTAAAATTGCCCCATACTGCGTTACAAATCTCGCTAAGGCATCTGCATTATCGTCGCTTTGTGCCTTGTCTGGAACAATTTTAGCGATCAGCAGTGCCTATTTGCGAATGTTCAACACGCCCTAAACGCAACGTATCATTTGATGTAAAGATAAGGTTCATAGTAGTGAAGTATAAAAGTAGGTAACGTTCATAGAAGTGAGCGAAGCGATAGGAAAAACTACTAAGCAATGTCACGTGTCAGGGATGTATTAAATAGAGAGAATATTGTAAATTATTATTGATAATAATTATCGTTTGCATTATTATCTACGCCATTCTACTCTGAGTAATAAACATTAGGCTGTTATGAGTTCAACGGATTTAGACGCGCCACCACTTAAGTCGTTATTGCTAGCTATTGTTGCAGTACTAGGACTCCACGTGCTTGCCGCAATTGCACTAGTGGCAATAAAAACGCCTGAACTCAAACCTGAGCCAAAAAAAGAGATGTCACCGCTTGAGATAAAGTTTGTGTCATTACCGGCAAAAACGGTTTCAACTGAAGTAGAAAAACAAACAGTCACAGCCAAAAAAGAAGTACAGCCTGAGGTGCAAGTTCAGCCAGCGCCGCAACCTGAACCAAAGCCTAAAGAACCGGTTAAACAACCAACAGAGACACCAGTAAAACCAAAAGAGCCTGTTGTAAAAAATGTAGAGCCGAAAGTGACGCCTGTGATAGCGTCAGAAAAGCCTCGTCCTGATACCAGTCAAAAAGTAGCCTCAAAAGAGCCGCTACCGAAACCAAAGGTTGATAACTCAGCAGCTGAAGCACAACGTCAAGCAGCTGCCCAAGCTGAATCAGAGCGACAAGCCAAAAAGTCTGAGCAAGAGGCACAAGCTAGGGCAGAGCAAGAAGCCAAAAGAGTCGCCGATGCCAAAGCTGCCGTTCAGGCGAAGGCTGCCGCAGAGGCCGCCGCTGCACAAGCAAGAGCTGAGGCAGAAGCAGCAGCTGCTTTAGCACAGAGTAATGAGCCTGTGAGCTTTACTGCCAGCTCAGCCAACTGGGCATCTGCGCCAAACTTTAGTTTCCCTGAGCGCGCCGCACGTAGAGCCCGTTCTGGTGATACGCTTAACGTTGTCTTGGTATTGCGAGTCAACAAGCAAGGCGGTATCGATAACGTGCGCGTTGCTCAATCATCAGGTAATCCGCTACTAGACAAAGAAGCCAGACGTCAAGTGCGATCTGGCAAATTCAAACCCTTTACTAAGAATGGCGTACCCGTGGTAGGTGATGTGACCCTACCGATCAGTTACGCGGTTCCTTGATAGCTCATACTTTATAACAACGTATTTATTAATCATTTTTCATTATAAAACTAAACATGGTATTTACCTCAGTATCATGTAATGGCATTACACATTAAGGAGTCTGACATGGACTTTATGCAATACTGGCAGATCAGCGACATGGTGACAAAAACGTTGTTCTTTTTGTTGCTTGCATTATCTATTCTCTCTTGGGTGACAGGTATCGTCCGCGTATTGCAAAGTCGCAAACTGGCGACCAATGTAGCAGATGATTTGAGTCAGCAATTACAAGCCAGGCAGTCTGACTTGGCTGGTGCTGATGCTGCCACATGCCGTTTGGTGACTGAGCAGACTTTGCTCAAGCATATCGGTCGCTATCGTTTTGCTAGTGAGCGCGGTCTGCCAATTCTTGGCACGACGGCAGCAATTGCACCGTTCATTGGCTTGTTTGGTACGGTATGGGGTATTTTCCATGCCTTGCACAACATCGGTGTGAGTGGTCAGGCAGGATTGGGGCAAGTTGCAGGGCCAGTCGGTGAAGCACTGATTATGACAGGTCTTGGTATTGCAGTAGCGATTCCAGCCGTGGTGTTTTACAACCTTGCAGTACGTATCAATCGCCGCATAATGTATCAAGCCAACGACAGAGCGCATGATTTATTGGCGCAATCAACGGGTCTTGTGGATACTACTAAGGTAACTGCGAGCAATCATGCTAGCGCCTCACAAGTGCACGCTGCAACAAGCAGTCGTTCAACGACGAGCGAGACTCAGCATACCAATAACTACAGTAATTCTGTGCCAAAGCAGCTATAGATAGTATTAATTCTACAGATACTGATTCTGTAAAGGCTAGGTCTGTAAGTGATAAGTCTATAAAGGCTCAAACCACAAGTCGAAAAACCGTCAAAAAGCGGCTTGGCTGTGTGAAAATAACCAAAAGCATTGAGAGTAACTATGGCATTTCAATTGGGTGATGATGACGTACGAAGCATGGATGAGATGAACCTTATTCCGCTTATCGATATCATGCTGGTATTGATGATTATATTTTTATTGACAGCGACCGTGTTGAATCCGACGGTGCCTTTAGATTTGCCAGAGACCAGTGCCGCGCTCAATGAAACGCCGCCAGAAGCGATTCAAGTCAGTATTGATGAAGATGCGGGGATATTCTGGGATAGTGATCCAATCAGCATGGAAGAGTTGGAGACACGCTTGCAGCAACAAGGCGCGACTGGTAAGAATCCAGCGGTACAGTTACGTGCAGATAAAGAAGGTAAGTACGATACGGTCGCTCAAGTCTTGGCAGCGGCAAGTAATGCTGGACTGACCAAAATCGCCTTTGTGAATGAGTAGCTTAGTAGCTAGACATTGAATAACTTAAGCAATGAATAGTTTAAGCACTGTGAGTTAGTGTTAGTAGCTCTGACTTTATATTAGAAAACTGGCTAGATAAATCAATAGCCCGACCAGTAAGACAACCAGCACCGCTATAATAAAAACAATTAAAATAATAAAATTTTCTCCGACCTCAGTGACGACTTAAACCTCAAATTAAGTCGTTAGTGAGGTTTTCTTTTTTTACCAGCCATAGCCAAATGGACGATAGCCGTAACCGAAACCTGCATGTCTGTAGTCAAATGGGTAAGGTGAGCGTAAGTAGTCGAGATCGCGCTGACGGATATAGTAGTAGCGCCCTTGAGAGTAAGCTTCTTCTAACTTCTCAATACCTTCTAACGGACAGACAGGTTGCCAGTCATAGCCTTCGCGACCGAGTTTATAAGCATTTAGCTCGGTACAGTAGTTTTTGAGACCCTGTTGACGGCCTTGCTCCCATTGGATACGGTTAGGACTAGCACCGCCTATACTAGCGCAGCTATTGGTATAGTGACCGAAGTAGGCACCTGAACGCCCTTGCGAGCCATCAGCGTAGCCAACTTCTTGCCAGTTACTGCTTTGACATTGCTGCGGCGTTAGGCTCTGAGTCGTGGCACAGCCTGATAATGTCAGTACGACCGCGCCAAGTAGCGATAGACTCATGCCTGTTTTGCTAATGACTCTACTCATCAGCTTGCGAGCGTGATAAGCGCCCGATGAGTTTGACTCAATAAGATAATTCATAATAAACCTGCGCGCGTTTAAAATTATGGTTTATCATAGCACTTTTTTGCGCTGACCACTTTTCGTATCTGGTTTTTATAGCGTACTGTGCTCGGTAAGTTTATATACGCTAAATAATTGATTTAATAGCGTAACTTGCTAAATTGTCATATGCTTTAAAAGCACCTGTTGTACCGCGATTGGACGACAACGCTTGATTTTTAATGGTTCGTGCTCATTATAAGCCCTTATATATCGTTGTTTATTATCCTGCTAATCGCAAATCTATATGTACTATGTATAAATAACGGTTCATTAGCGATATTTACCTATATCTCTATTAGTATCTTTTTCATTTAGTCAAAAGGCCAGACCATCATGGGAACATTGATTGGCGTTATCATTGTACTATTCGTATTAGGGAGTATGATGGCGCTCAAACCGAACGGTATCGATCAGCGTTTGGATAAGCTGCGTATGACCGCGCGTCGTTTACAGCTCAATCCAAAACTTGTTTCGTGCCCTGATTGGATCAAAGGTCGTGATAATGAGTATGGCCGCGGTATGCTTGGACAGTACTGCCTGATATTTGAAGACACTAAACTGCCGCATACTCGTTATCAAGTGATTGATGGACAGTGGCGACCAGACAGCAGTTTTGTTGATACCAGTACAGATGATAAAACGCTTACTATTCCCAGTGCGATTCGTTCTAGTCAAATCAGCAATAATCCAGTAGTCAAAAAAACTGATTTTAGCTTGGATCAAGTGCCGTTAGAGCTACCAGTAAGTATCGAGCCGTTTGTTAAAGGTCTATTGACCAAGGCAAATAGCATTATTATTTATTGGGAAGATATTGCTTATGTACGTCCAGCATCTAATCCTACGTATCATCAAAAACGGATCGAAGCGGACTTATTAGTGCTCAAAGAAAACCTTGAGAAGTGGGCGCTACAGATGCAAAAACAAGCATAAACCTAGTAAAGCGTTTTTTCGTCTCCATTAAAGGGCAATATGCAAGCGGTTTGTCATATTCAAATTATTTAAAGTTGACAGTTTAACGCTTAGCAGTGTAACGTCTTTATAACTATATCTTTATTTTATGGTTATTATTTGTTTTATAACCTTTTTTATCAGCAGCGATTATTACTATAAATAGCTGAACCATGGTCAAACCATGAGTATTAGCTTCCATAAATTGCCGTGCTGCTGAATTTAACCTTACTTTTAATTTACTTATATTATGGTGTCGTCAAACATGGCAAAAACCACAACCAAAAAAAGTCCAGCACCAGCTGCGGACAGCCCAAAGGGTAAGTCTTTGGTGATTGTAGAATCGCCAGCCAAGGCAAAAACGATTAATAAATACCTTGGTGATGACTTTATCGTACGCTCAAGTATCGGTCACGTCCGTGATTTGCCGGTCAGTGCGAGCAAAAGCGCAAAGAAAGCAACAACCGCTAAAAAAGATGACAGTCTGACCAAAGAAGAGAAAGCGCAGCAAGCACTGGTACGCCGCATGGGTGTAGATCCAGAGCATGATTGGGCGGCAGTCTATGAAGTACTGCCAAACAAAACCAAAGTCATTAAAGAGCTTAAAGCATTGGCCAAAGACGCTGACAAAATCTATCTAGCAACGGATATGGATAGAGAAGGGGAAGCAATTGCTTGGCATCTAAAAGAAGTCATCGGTGGCCCTGATAGTAAGTATCAACGTGTGGTCTTTAACGAGATTACCAAGTCAGCTATTCAAAGTGCGTTTAAGCAGCCTTCGAAATTAGACATTGACCGCGTGAACGCGCAGCAAGCGCGTCGGTTCTTGGACCGTGTTGTCGGCTTTATGGTATCGCCACTATTATGGCAAAAAATAGCCCGAGGGCTGTCGGCAGGTCGTGTACAGTCAGTCGCTATGCGCTTGGTCGTTGAGCGTGAGCATGAAATTCGCGCGTTCATTCCAGAAGAGTACTGGCAAATCCATGCGGATACGCACATTGCTAATGGTAAAGCCAAAAAAACCTCAGACGCTGAGCAAATCGGTATACGTTTAGAGGCGACCAAACAAGGTGGAAAAACCTTAAAGCTTGGTAATAAAGAGCAGACCGATAAAGTTCTAGAAGTGCTCAAAGCAAGCGACTTTATCGTCAAAGAGCGTGAAGAGAAACCAACGCAATCACGTCCAAGCGCACCGTTTATTACTTCGACCTTGCAACAGGCTGCTAGCACGCGCTTAGGATTCTCTGTTAAGAAAACCATGATCTTAGCGCAGCGTCTATATGAAGCGGGTCATATTACTTATATGCGTACCGATTCGACGTTCTTATCAGGTGATGCGCTTGCTGCTGTCCGTGGTCATATCGAAGACAGCTATGGCGCAAAATACGTGCCAGAGAAACCAAACTTCTATGGTAACAAGCAAGGTGCACAAGAGGCGCATGAAGCGATTCGTCCTTCTAATGTCAATATGAAGTCAACACAGCTCAAAGGTGTTGAGCGTGATGCGATACGTCTATACGAGCTAATCTGGCGTCAGTTTGTGGCGTGTCAGATGTTACCTGCCAAATATCTATCAGTGAACCTGTTTGTAGGCGCAGATGATATCGAGTTAAAAGCCCGTGGCCGTACCATGGTGTTTGATGGCTATACAAGAGTCATGCCACCAGCCAAGACTGACGACACCTTACTGCCTGATGTCAAAAAAGGCGATAAGTTAAACCTAGATAAGCTCGATCCGAGTCAGCACTTTACTAAGCCTGCGCCTCGCTATACTGAAGCCAGCCTAGTAAAAGAGCTTGAGAAAAAAGGCATCGGTCGTCCATCGACGTATGCCTCAATTATCTCGACTATTCAAGATCGTGGTTATGTGAAGCTTGAGAATAAGCGTCTGTTTGCCGAAAAAATGGGTGATATCGTCACCGATAGATTGACGGCTAGCTTCCCAGATTTAATGGATTACACCTTCACTGCTGCGTTAGAGGACAAGCTCGATCATGTGGCAGAAGGTGATCAAGATTGGAAAGATGTGCTTGATAATTTCTATGGTGAGTTTAAAACCACTCTAGAGCGTGCCAAAGAAAAAGACGGTATGCGTCCAAACGATCCGACTGACGTGCCAGATGTCCATTGTGATATCTGTGATCGTCCAATGCAGCTGCGCACAGGGTCAACAGGTGTATTCTTGGGCTGTACGGGCTATAACTTGCCACCAAAAGAGCGCTGTAAAGGTACCAGAAATCTAATGCCAGTCGAAGCATTTGCCAATCTAGATGATGCGGAAGGTGATGACGAAGCGGCAGAAGTTAAAGATTTGATGGAGAAAAAACGCTGTCCGAAATGTGGCACGGCGATGAATGGTTACATCGTGGACGGTGGCCTCAAACTACACATTTGCGGTAACAACCCTGATTGCGATGGTTATATCCTAGAAGAAGGTAAGTTTGAAGTTCCTGGCTCAGATGCACCAACCATTGACTGTAATAAGTGCGATGGGCAGATGGAGCTTAAAACAGGACGCTTTGGTCCGTACTTTGCTTGCCAGAACTGTGATAACACGCGCAAAGTACTAAAAACAGGCGAAGCAGCGCCGCCGCGTATGGATCCAATCCATCTGCCAGAGTTAAAGTCGACCAAGCATGATGATTATTTCATTTTGCGTGAAGGGGCAGCTGGGATGTTCTTAGCCGCGTCTAAGTTTCCAAAAGTGCGTGAGACACGTCCGCCGAAGCTGGCTGAGCTACGAGAAATCAAAGATAAAATGGAAGATAAGTTCCAGTATCTGTTTGCAGGACCAGATGAGGATCCTGAAGGCAACCCAACCATATTGCGCTGGTCACGTAAGAAAAAAGAGCAGTATATCGGCTCTGAGAAAAACGGTAAGGCCACACGTTGGGGTGTGTACTGGCGTAAAGGTGAATGGGTAGAGGAGTAATTATTAGGTAAATCCAATATAGTGCTTTTATAGCGTCAGACTCATTTAATGTACTATAGGTACAATTTACATTTGTCTTTCTTGTATTGGCTTCAACAAACCTAATAGTTACTTCCAATAAAAAACCCTCTTATAATTTAAGAGGGTTTTTTTGTGCTTATAATATTTGTTTTAAGCTATTTCTACGTTTGCAAACCTAGCTTAAGTTCATAGGTTTGGACAGCATTAGTTTTTTACAATGATACCGCAACCGATACGATCGCCTGCATTACCTGAAGGTTGACTGGTATAGTCGTCAACGCCAGCATGTACGATAAAGGCCAAACGATTTACGCTGTATTTGCCTGCTTCAGTCGCTGCGATTTTCTTGTTCACATAGTTAATAGTAGCAACACCGTCTTCATTGGCAGTTAAGTTTGGTAAGTCACCAGCATGACCATTCATATCATCTGGATTAGAGTGTGGCTTGTTGTCTGGGTTGAAGTGACCGCCTGCTGCTTTACCCATAACGTCACAGCTGCCTGTTTCGTGGATATGTAATGAGACAGTTCTACCTGGCTGTAGGTTAGTAAGTTTACCATAAACTTGGACGCCGCCATCGACTGGACGTAAGAAAACTTGACCAACTTCTTTCTTCTCACCATCTACTGTTTGTATGGTTGATTTTAGAGTCGGCTGTGCTAAAGGATTACCCGTTTGCATTTGACTTTCTACGGTTTGGCAACCAGTCATTGCTAACGCTGAACCGCATAATAGGGTACTTACAAGTAATGTCTTATTCATTATTATCTCCAATTGTTTGAGTTGTTATTTTTAATCTTCATTAAAGTCACGAATATCTATCGTTATCGTTCTATAAAATCGGTGTCAATATTCGTTAACATCGGAGTCAGTATAGCCAAGCTAACTCTATAGTTATTCATCAAATGCGCAACAATCAGTTAATAAATGTAAGTAACGTATGGGTTTGAAAAACGAACTAAGATAAATGATTTTCAAAATTAAATGGCTTTAAATGCGTGAGAAACCTACTAAGAAGGCTATGAACTGCAAGCAAATGAATAACAAACAGGTATAAAAAAGCCGCTCACCATAGTGATGAGCGGCTTCTTAATCTATAGGACGAGTTTAATAAAGGTTCAATTAATTGTGCAGTGCTTTACCAGAGGTTTTATCAACGGTCACTTTGGCAGGTTTGATTGGCGTTGGCATACTGACCAAAGCAACCTTTAAGATTTCTTCAATCGTCGCGACTGGCTGAATGGTTAGGCCTTCTTTCACGTTATCAGGGATATCAGCCAGATCACGCTCATTGGTCGCTGGAATCAAGACGTGCTTGATACCGCCACGATGTGCCGCCAGCAACTTCTCTTTGAGACCGCCGATACGTAGGATCTTACCGCGTAAAGTAATCTCACCTGTCATCGCAATATCTGGACGGATAGCGATACCTGTCAATGCAGAGACGAGCGCGGTCGTCAGTGCACCACCAGCAGATGGGCCATCTTTTGGCGTGGCACCTTCTGGCATATGGACATGAACGTCTGTTGTTTTAAACGTCTCGTAATCAATGCCTAAGCTATCTCCGCGAGCACGAACCACGCTCATGGCTGCGCGAATCGACTCTTTCATCACATCGCCTAATGAACCAGTAAAGCTAAGCTCGCCTTTACCTTTCATGCCGACCGCTTCGATAGTCAGTAGTTCACCACCGACTTGAGTCCATGCAAGACCAGTAATACGACCAATCTCAGGTTTTTCTTCAGCCAGACCGTAGTCATACTGATGTACACCTAGATAGTCATCGATGTTCTTGTCATCGACTGTCACTAGCTGACGTTCTGCTTTTTTCGGAGCGCGCGCACCATGAGTTTCAACCGAACCGCGAACCACTTTGCGGCAGATCTTATTCACTTCACGTTCAAGGTTACGCACACCTGCTTCACGCGTATAACTACGCACGATGCTGTGCAATGCGGCTTCAACAATCTGAATTTCGCCTTCTTTGAGACCGTTTTGCTTAATCGCTTTTGGCACTAGGTATTTCTGTGCGATATTGACCTTTTCTTCTTCGGTATAACCCGGCAGACGAATGACTTCCATACGGTCAAGCAGCGCAGGCGGAATATCCATGCTGTTGGCAGTACAGATAAACATCACTTGTGACAAATCTAAGTCCATATCTAAATAATGGTCGTTGAACGTATCGTTCTGTGATGGATCCAATACTTCAAGCAACGCTGATGCTGGATCACCGCGGAAGTCTTGCGCCATCTTATCGATTTCATCCAATAAAAACAGCGGGTTTTTGACTTCTACTTTTGCAAGAGACTGAACGATTTTACCTGGCATCGCACCGATATAGGTACGGCGATGACCACGAATCTCTGCTTCATCACGTACGCCGCCAAGCGCCATACGTACAAACTTACGACCCGTGGCACGGGCGATAGATTCACCCAACGAGGTTTTACCGACACCTGGAGGACCGACGAGACATAGAATCGGACCACGAAGTTTCTTCACGCGTGATTGCACGGCGAGGTACTCTAAGATGCGGTCTTTTACATCTTGTAGACCATAATGATCTTCGTCTAATACTGTTTTGGCTTTGTCTAAATTGATCGAGACTTTGGTCGTCGCATTCCACGGCGTGTCCAAAATCCATTCAATATAGTTGCGTACCACTGATGATTCACTTGACGCAGGTGGCATCATTTTGAGCTTTTTGAACTCTTGCTCAGCTTTTTTGCGCACGTCTTCTGGCAAGTCAGCATCTTCTAAGCGCTGCTCTAGCTCAGCCACATCATCTTCACCATCGAACGCGCCGTCATTCATATCTGACAGCTCATTTTTGATGGCTTTCATCTTTTCATTCAAGAAGTATTCGCGCTGATTGTCTTCCATTTGCTGACGGACAGCATCTTGGATATCTTGTTCGATATTTTGCTCAGCACTTTGCTTGACTAGATATTCAGTCAAAGTATTGATATGCGTTTTGATATCGTCTTCTTCTAGGAAAGACTGTTTGATATCAAGGTCCATCGACACACGAGTTGAGATGAAATAAACCAACTCAAGCAAGTCGTCGATACGCTTAGCCACACGAGTCAGCTCACGTGCATTGCGAAGTCGCGCATCTGCATAGCTTTCGAATAATGTGGTTAACGCTTGAATGGTATTTTTCTGTTGGCTCTCATCCATGCTGACATCGAGGTCGGCACGTTCAAATCTCGCCATTAATAAATCATCATGACCTTCTATATTGTCAACACGAGCGCGGTATTGACCTTCGATCAATACTTTAATGCAGTTCTCATCGCTGTCATGTGGCATGGTGCTGACGATGCGGCACACCGTACCGTACTGATACAAGTTATCTTGGTCAATATCTTCGGTCAGTGAGTCTTTTTGCGCGACGACCAGTACTTTGTTGCCATACTCAGATTGTGCCAACTCAACCGCTTTCACCGATGGTGCGCGTCCCACAAACAATGCAATCTGCATATGTGGATAGACGACAACGTCGCGTAATGCTAGCAGTGGCAGATAGCTTTCATCTTCATTGTCTTTGACAGTGTTGGATGAGGCATTTAACGCATCCGTAGATGCGCTTTCTGTCTCATTGTTCGCATCAGCACTGATGTTAGCGTCAGTGTCAGTATTTGCATCAGACGTCGTGTCAGTGTTAAGGGCAGATGATACATCGATGTCGATGTTGTCTTTATCAATATTATGTTCACTCATATGTTTTTCCTCGTTCCCCAGACTTGTAAAGTCAAGTTCGTGGTTCATGTTTAGATAAATGGTGCTCACGAAAAAAATTGCAAGGCTGATTGGTGAAGTCGTCTGCTTATCTTTGTTAAATAGTTATCTGAGCGTCCAGTTATTAATGCAATTAATGTGGGTAACGATGTGTCGTCAATAGTGTGACTGGTATATGAGTGATAAAAATAGTTAGAAATTATAGAAGAGGGTTTAGATGTATAGGTGATATTTGGCTACCCGTGATGATGTTTAATCGGTTCTATGCGTAGGCTTTATAAGCAAAATAAGGTAAACTGGCGCGCGTCTAAAATAGGCTCTCATATTGAGACGTTTTAGACAACAGGGCGATATTCATTAGTTTCAATATTCATAGGTCTCAATACGACCAAAGTATAAAGAACAAGGGGCAACACATGGCCATCAATGCGGTATTGCTAGCAGTTATTATTATGCTAGGACTGTCACTTTCGCGAGTGCACGTGGTGCTCAGTTTATTAATCGGCGCGCTGGCAGGTGGACTGCTAGCCGGTCTCGGCATTACTGATACGCTCAATGCTTTTCAAGAAGGCATCCGTAATGGCGCAGAGATTGCGCTGTCGTATGCACTGCTTGGGGCGTTTGCGGTAGCGATTGCTCATTCGGGCTTGCCGCAATCGTTGGCAGGCGCGGTCATCAAGCGTATTGATGCTGCTGGCACGAGTGGCATGATTAAGTACATGCTGTTTGCAGGCCTCATTACCATGAGCTGCTTTAGCCAAAACTTAATCCCTATTCATATTGCCTTTATTCCGCTACTGGTACCGCCACTATTGTTAGCATTCAATCGCATGCAGATTGATAGACGCCTGATTGCTTGTCTGATTACGTTTGGACTGGTCACCACCTATATGTTTATTCCTTATGGCTTTGGTGATATCTATCTCAATCAGATTATGCTAAAAAACGTGGGTGAAGCGGGCATTGATGTCGCCAATATTTCTGTGGTGCAAGCCATGGCGATTCCTGCGTTAGGCATGCTAATTGGTTTGCTGGTTGCCGTATTTATCAGCTACCGTAAGCCACGCGCATATCAACAGATTGCAATAGATCAGCAAGCACATGATGCTGTAGTAGAAGGTGATGCATTAAGCAAAACTGCCGCTGGTGCACAGTCGCAAAGCAAGCTAAAGACACTGGTTGCACTGGCAGCTATCGTGACTGCTTTTGTGGTGCAGTTATATACTGATTCGCTACTACTTGGCTCAATGTTTGGCTTCGGTGTGTTTATGGCCACCGGCGTGGTGAAGTGGCGTGATGCTGACGGCGTCTTTAATGACGGTATCAAACTGATGGCGATGATTGGCTTTATTATGATTACCGCGCAAGGCTTTGCTGAAGTAATGAAAGCGACTGAGCAGATTCAGCCATTGGTCGATGGAGCAGCGTCACTATTCGCTGGTAATAAAGCGATGGCGGCATTTATCATGCTATTGATTGGTTTGATTGTGACCATGGGTATCGGTTCTTCATTTTCGACCATTCCTATTTTGGCCGCGATTTATGTACCGCTATGTATCTCTTTAGGGTTTTCACCACTCGCGACCGTGGCGATTATCGGTACGGCTGGTGCGCTAGGTGATGCGGGTTCGCCTGCGTCAGATTCGACATTGGGGCCAACCTCTGGTCTAAATATCGATGGTCAACATGATCATATTAAAGACAGTGTGATACCGACATTCTTACATTATAATATTCCGCTACTCGCATTTGGTTGGATTGCGGCGATGGTGTTGTAGGTGATTTGGTCAGCCCTTTAAATCAATCCAAGTACCCAACAAAAAAGACGCTTATCGGTAAGCGTCTTTTTTTGCATTAGTTATAGGACTGTTAGAATAATTAAATTAGACGGTTATCTTAAGTACCGATATCTTGCTTTATACTTTCTATATTTTTGCGCAACAGGTATACGAAAAACAGCGTAATGAAAGGGTCATAAACACGATCTAGTCTCAAATCGCCATTGATGTATTCAACAATAGTCAACGCAAACAAAGACAGCAGAATAAAAGAAAAGCATTGAGATATAGGAACCAAAAAACGTAGAAAAGATGTGCTGCTAGAGGGCTTTATATGACGTATTTCAATATGGGCGCTAAGCGCGAAGGTATAAAATGCTGCAAGCGCTAGCAAAAAGGTTCTTAGTTCAGCAAAATTAAAGCCGTTGTAATCATAAATATAAGCCGCAGGCGTGGCTAAGAGTAATAGCACGAACAGATAAAAACAAACTTGTAGCGAAGCGGGCGACATAAACTCTTTTTTTACTTTGTCCACGATCAACGACCTATACTGTAATGATAATTATTTGCGATAAGTATAGTTTATAGGCCATGTAGAAACAATAGTTTGGCAATGAAAAGCAAGCGTCGATCAAATCAAACCACTCTATAACCGCGTTTCTTCAAATTGTGCTCTATCAGTTATATATGTGTTATTCATCAAAATCTTTTATCTCACCGCTTAAACTACTCAAAAACGCATCGCTTTGCGCCAATAGTTTATTTAGATGCTCTTCATTGACTAGCTGTGTCATCTCCTCAGAGCTAAACGGCTGCTCTTGACTGTAGTAACGTATCTCTCTAGCGTCTTCATTGCCTAACGTCTGTAAATATTCATCCACACTGTCTGCACTGGAATCAGCAGCGCTAGAGTTAATGTCCATCGCTTGTTTATCGTCTTTCATTAAAACCACCTTATGCCGCTTGGTGTGATTAAGCCATCTAATGGCACATCCCACGGCTGATGTGCTAATTGTTCAACTATTTGAAAATCATAGCACCAGCCTATCTTTAATGGCTTTTTAGCGCCCGACCGATAACTTTTCCCAAGGGTCGTATCATAGAACCCGCCACCCATACCCATACGGTTGCCGTTTAGGTCTACCGCCACCAGTGGACAAATAATCACGTCTAGTTCTGACGCGCATAGCAGAGCGCGGCTGTGGTTTTGTTTCATACCTAAGTGATGAATGCGAGTGGGGACATTGACCAGTTTTGAATGATAGACAGGCACAAAGCGCAATCGTTTATCATCATTACCATTGCTAGTACGGCCAAGTGAGCCGACGACTGGTAAGTAAGGAAAATAGCCTAAGCGTTGACACCAGTCTAATATTAGCTGAGTAGGTAGCTCACCAAAGCCATCATAATAAAGCCCAATGCGTACATGTGTAGGCAATCGCTGCTGTAGTTTGGTCAAATGTAAGCTTGCAGACTGAGCAAGTTGTCTACGTTCTCCATCGCTCAACTGACGGCGTTGGCGAGTAAAGTGTCGTCTAGGCGGGTTACTTAGTGTGGGCTCTTGTGAGTTAAAAGTTTTTGGCTCAGTGGGCATAGTTTTAGAGTGCATAGGTATCTTATCCAATGAAGTATCAGATTGGTGGTGACAGGCGTTTTTAGACATTCGTTTTTAGGCATCGCTCAAGGCTATTTGTGAATATTCAACACGTCCTAGTCATGCTATCATAACGCCACTTTATATCGTATTCTCCTTTATGTGCAGCAGATGTTGCATTTTTTAGAGCAGTCATAAAACAACAAACCATCAAAGAGGGTAGTTATGTCGACACAGAATCAGGCAACTCGTACCGAAAAAGACACCATGGGTAACGTAGAAGTCCCAGCTGATGCCTATTGGGGTGCACAAACCCAGCGTAGCCGCGAAAACTTCAAAATCGGTGGCGAGACATTGCCGCGTCCGATGATTGAAGCGATGGCACTGGTCAAAAAAGCCGCTGCGATTACTAATGCAAGCCTAGAGCGTATCGAAGACGACAAGCGTGATCTTATCGTACAAGCCGCTGACGAAATCATCAATGGTGGTCTGGTTGATCAGTTCCCATTGGTCGTATGGCAGACAGGTTCTGGCACACAGTCAAACATGAACATGAACGAAGTGCTTGCCAACCGTGCTAACGAAATCGCGGGTTCTGAGCGTGGCAGCTACACGCCAATTCACCCAAATGACCATGTAAACCATGCACAGTCTACCAACGACAGCTTCCCAACGGCGATTCGTGTGGCTGCTGCGCGTCAGATCAACAGCTTATTGATTCCAGCGGTAAAAGCACTACGCGATACCCTTGATAAAAAAGCAAAAGAATTCGATAGCATCGTAAAAATCGGTCGTACGCATTTGCAAGACGCCACGCCATTGACCCTAGGCCAAGAGTTCAGCGGCTATGTGAGCCAACTTGACCATGCATTGACTCGTATCGACAACGCGCTACAAGGTCTATATGAATTGCCACTAGGCGGCACTGCGGTTGGTACTGGTCTAAACGCCCATCCTGACTATGCGGTAAAATCAGCTGAGCAACTAGCGACTTTGACTGGCTTGCCATTCGTTACGTCACCAAACAAATTTGAAGCATTAGCTGCTCGTGATGCTGAAGTATTTGCGTCAGGCGCACTCAAAACTCTAGCAGCTAGCTTAAACAAAATCGCTAACGACGTACGTTGGTTAGCATCAGGTCCTCGTTGTGGTTTGGGTGAGTTGACGATTCCTGAAAATGAGCCAGGCTCTTCTATCATGCCGGGTAAAGTAAACCCAACGCAGTCAGAAGCAATGACGATGGTTGTCGCTCAGGTCATGGGTAACGACACGACGATCAGCATGGCTGGCGCATCAGGTAACTTTGAGCTAAACGTATACAAGCCAGTTATCGCCTTTAACTTATTGCAATCTATCAAGCTGCTTGGCGATGCGTGCAACAGCTTCAATGAAAACTGCGCCGTCGGTATCGAGCCAGTAAAAGACAAAATTGATGACTTCTTGCATAACTCATTGATGCTAGTGACGTCATTAAACCGTCATGTTGGTTATGAAAATGCGGCGAAGATCGCTAAGACGGCATATAAAGAAAACAAGACGTTGAAGCAAGTAGCGGTTGAGCTAGAGCTATTAACTGAAGCGCAGTTTGATGAGTGGGTCATTCCTGCTGATATGGTACATCCTAAGTAAGCTATCTAATAGTTTTTTAGAATAGTAAAAAGACCTTGTCATGTGGCAAGGTCTTTTTTTTGGTTGTAACAAACTCAGTGTTTCTTACTGCTTTTTAATCAATAAAAAAATCATTGCCTTTCTGAGTCAATTTATATTTATATGGCTTACCCGATTCTTTTACTCTTTGTACTAATTGGTGATTTTCATCAAGTTTTTTGGCACGCCAACCAATTAGCTGACCTGAATAATCAACTTCCTGAGCTAGTTCCCTAGCATACATTTCATTCTCAGAAGTTTGAAGTTCTTTCAATATTCTAACTTCAGGAAACGGTAGCATTTTGCTATTATCAATTCTATTAATTAATTCTATAGCGTTGTCTGAAATAGTTTCAATCAGAACATCTGACTGACAAGCGTTACATTTATAATTGTTGAACTCTAAAAACTTAATGTCCTCCACATCAAATTGTTTTTTACAATCAATATTTGAGCACACAATCCTTTTCGCATTAGATAAAAATTCCGAAATAATTTTATTATAGTTAAAAGGTCTTTCAATGAAATATTTTCTATATTTAGTTCCTTTAGGTTTGCCCCAATAAATACTCTCCTTTTTGCACAACCCAAAATTGAGCGAATAAATGGAAACGGGAGTACCATCTTTGTCACTTAAATCATTGTATTTAGTGATAAAGAAGTTAAGTTCCAATGTTTTAAGAAATTCTTCATAACGAGGATCGAAATGAAAATGACTACTATATGGATTATTAACTAAGTAGATAGAGCCTTTTAATTCCTGCGTTGTTATTCTTCTTTTTATATCTTTAGCTCTTCGAATAAATACATTCAATATATCTTTAAGCTGTAATGCTGATATCTTCTCGTCTAAAGATAAAAGTGAATGTGTCGTTGTTTCAAAAAAGGAACTAATTTTATCATCGTAGTATTTTTGTGCGGCAGACTCTATGTCACTTTTATTAATTTTATTATTGTATATTACTCTACTCTGATAACAATAGGATAATATATATCCTAAAATTCTAGGCACGTTCATAGAGGCATTGAATAGGATTTCAAAATACTCTTCAATAGATGTTTTTGATGTTTCAAAAAATACTTCCAGACCATGACCTGTGAATTTCTCAAATCTTTTAGTTAGGATCCTATTGGTAAATTCAATTGCATTAGACTCCATTTTATCTCTATCAAATTCAGAATATAAATTATAAAAATCAAGATTAATTGTATCAATTTTTCCAGGATCAATTTTCCCATAATAAATTCTATTAGGATAAGCAGCAACCTTAAATTTGATAAACTCTTCGGACCAGTTGTTTAGTGGAGCTAATATTACATCAACAAATGTAATAATAGATTCATCTTCTATTTCAGAAAAATCGTCTAGTAATATATATAAGTGCCGAATATCCAAGATAGCTAAAGCTTCTTTTATTCCAGTTATAACTTCTTTGATCTGAAAAACCTGTAAAAAAACACTTGAAAAAGAATCTTCGTTTTCTAAAGCAATTTTATCGCTTTTTTTAATATCCATTCCAACATCTGCTTTAATTCCACCAGATATTTTAGTTTTTTCTAAGCTTGAGTTCAATTCAAGTTTGCTTGATAAGTTGCTTTCCTTAATTCTTTCGTTCATACCTTTGTTATGTCTGGAGTAAGTCTGCAGCACAGGTATTTCTATTTTTTCAAGATGATTATTGTCTTCAATACTACTTTTTAGTTCAAGAAGCCTTTCTTGTATAGATTCTACTTTTGCAACACCTAGAACTCTTAGTAATTTATCAAATAATGAGTCAAATTTATTTGATATTTCATCAATTATTTTTGAAAGTATGGTTTGTATAAAAGATCTTTCAATAAGATATTTCTCAAGAATATCTGAAGGTAAAAGACTATCCACACCTTTTATTCTTGTCAGTTTTGTTTGAGAGGACTCATAAATTGTTTTAACATCTAGATAACAAGGTAGATATCCTTTTTTCTCACGAAGCTCTTGTTCTATCCTTAGAAATATTGTAGATTTCCCAGTTCCTTTTCTACCAATTAAAAATGTAGTGTTTTCCTTCAATGATTTCTTTAGGATATAGTCATTTGGTAGTAAGTCTGTATATAGCTCCTTCAATAGATCTCTACCATTTTCATCTATTAGATCTGCTCTTCTGTATTTTTTTAATGATTCAACTGATTCAAAGAATCCGTTCAGTTGCTTCTCTGAATATTCCATGTCTTGTCTCTCATTTTATGTTTATATAAATGTATCTATGATACTTTTATAAAAAAATATCATAAATTATCAAAGATATAATTCATGATATTTTCTTTATTTAAACCAGGATACGCTTTTAAACACAGAAGCCTATTTTAAACGGCGTTATCTGATTAATTGATTACTATAAGGTTTTTTGTACCCTTAGAACTTATAAAGCAAACCAAGCGTGGTCGACGCTTCAGTACGTGAGTCTACCATTGGGCTATCATATTGCTCATTGGGTACATAGCTCACGCTTTGATTGGCAAATCCTGCCCATTTATCATTAAAGTCGTAGTTGGCACTAACGCTGACATACGGATTCAAGCTCGAGTTAGATTTATAAGCGGCAACGCCTGTTTCTGCTGACTCTTCTTCACTGACGCCATAGTAGTATTCATTGTAGGCCGCATCATGATACTCAAAGCCGATGCTTGGATAGACCGTCAGCTTGTTTCTCGTGATCTTGGCAAGGTAAGTTAAGCGACCAGTATTACCGCCACTTTCGTCCAACACATCGGTCGCAAACTGACCACGAAACGCACCGATAGGCGTGCGACGCTGGTAGCTTATACCTGCTTCTGCGGATAGTTTGCGCTCATCGAGACCTTGCAGGGCACCATTAGCATCATCAGGATCAAACGAATTCCCTGCGAGCTGCGCGTAAGCAGAGAGCTGATTGACACCATCATTGATCAAGTACGCACCCGCTTGAGCACCGCGCGCATAGATCCTATTATTGTCATAAAACACGCCCGGTAACACACGCACTTCAGTGCTGTCTTCGAGATCATAGGCGGATTTGACCGCCATGACATTGACCCCAACGCTAAGCTCAGCATCTTTGTCAGTCGGCAAGTTGTCATTAAAAAGTGCGGCGTTAGACAGGCTAGCCACACTAAATAGTGCAGTAGCGGTAAACGCGCTAAACATAGTGCGTGTAGAGATATTAGGTAGCGCTGCAAGTTTTAACATAATTGGATCTCGTAAGTGAGTATAAATAACTGAGTGGTGCGAGTAAGCAAAACGTGTTCAAAAGAGTAAGCAATAAAAGGAATCAGTGATGTTGGTCAGTATGCTGTTTTTGGGAGCTATATAGCAATGATAGATAAGTATGAGCATTTACTCAATGGCTTTTAGTACTTGTAGTAATTGCTGGTGAATATCTTGCCACCACCAGACAAAACCAATGCTAATAAGTAGCATCGCAAGCCATGGTAATAGCTGCCAAATAACGGAAGGTTTTTTAAGTGCTTCGGGTTCAATACTATTATGAACAGTGCCATTGTTTAACGGTGAATTGATAGTATTAACGCTATCGGCATATATGTCTGATGTATTCGTTTCATTGTTTGCAACCGCAGTATCTTGCTCAGTTGAATTGGCAGCAAAGTGAGGTGATTGATCGAGAGGAGTAGCATCATAACGGCTTTGGTTATCGTGTTGGTCTTTATACTGTCCACTATAATGACTGTTATATGATGGGGTGTCGTGAGCGCTGTATGAATAGTTGGTTTGATAAGGCTGGAGACGCTGCGCTTGCTCAGATGCGACATTTTGCATAGCGACCGCGAGACGCTGACGGTAACCAATCGCAAAAGCTAAGGCAATAACAAGCCCTGTGATCGCGCCGCCGATATGACCAGCATTATCGATACCCGGTACGGCAAACCCATAGACGAGGTTGATGCCCATAATAAATATCAGGCTTTTGAGGTTAAGCACCATGCCATTGACCGATATTTTAAACAGGGCAGCGATCAGTAACGCCGCACCGATACCCATGATACCACCAGAAGCTCCCGCTGATAGGCCGGGCTGTCCTGTTCCTTCTATGATACTTTGCCATGTGACATAGTTATTGAGCAAGTTGCCACCGATGGCTGCCAACAAAAACAATGCCAAAAACTTGGCTGAGCCAAACATCGGCTCGGCAATCTGCCCAAAAAAATACATGGCAAAGCCATTAAATAGTAGATGCATGAGACCAATGTGCAAAAACGCACTACTGGCCAAGCGCCATGGGTCATCCATCATCGTTAAGGGTAAGGCGTTGGCACCCCATTTAACTAACGCTTCAGTTGACGGGTTATTGGCATCGACGCCAGTGACTATCTGCATGACAAATAGCCCAATAAAGCAGGCTAATAGCAGGGTAGTGACGGGCGCTGTTTTTAATAATTGTTGAATGGTCATAAAGGCTAACTGTCATCAAAATGTTATAGAGACAGTATAAAGGGTATGAGCAAATTATGTTATGTATAGCCAGTTTTAAACGTTGATTGTTCTACAATCAGCCGCTCTAAAAACGACCCACTTTGAGGTTTTCATACGTGCCTTTTACCAAGATATTATCCGTGACAGTATTGATATCGGTATGACCACAGAATGCCATAGATATATCACACTCTTTATAGATAATCTCAAGCGCGCGGCGCACCCCGTCTTCACCATACGCTCCCAATCCGTAGAGAAAAGCGCGACCGATCATCGTGCCTTTTGCGCCTAATGCGATAGCCTTTAGTACATCTTGACCAGAGCGAACGCCACTGTCTAGCCATACCTCGATATCGCTGTTTTCGGCTTGTACTGCCTGTACGATGTCAGAGAGGGCAGAGATAGAAGATAACGCGCCATCCAATTGACGACCGCCATGGTTTGAGACGACTAGGGCATCCGCGCCACTGCGAGCCGCCATAATAGCATCTTCAGGCTCCATGATACCTTTTATGATAAGTTTACCGCCCCACATGTCTTTGATACGCGCCACATCGTCCCAGCTCAGACGCGGATCGAATTGCTCTGCCGTCCAAGCAGAGAGTGATGACAGATCCTCAACATTTTGTGCATGACCGACGATATTACCAAACGTGCGACGTTTGGTGCCCAGCATATTCATACACCATTGCGGCTTGGTCATGAGGTTGATCATATTGCTTAGTGTTGGCTTAGGCGGTGCGGATAGACCATTTTTGATATCTTTGTGACGTTGTCCAAGCACTTGTAAGTCGGCGGTCAAGATAAGTGCTGAGCAATTGGCCTCTTTGGCACGGCGAATCAGATTGGCCATAAAGTCTTGATCGCGCATCACGTACAGCTGAAACCAAAACGGCTTACTAGTATGAGTGGCGACATCTTCGATAGAGCAAATGCTCATGGTCGATAGTGAAAAGGGCACGCCGAATTTTTCAGCGGCGCGTGCGGCATGTATCTCACCATCTGCCCACATCATGCCGGTAAACCCCGTTGGGGCGATGGCTACAGGCATCTTGACTGGCTCACCGATCATACTCGTTGCCAGACTGCGGTTATCCATATCGACCAATACTCGCTGGCGCAGCTTGATACGGTCAAAGTCAGTCTCGTTATTACGATAGGTGGTCTCAGTCCACGAGCCTGAATCGACATAGTCATAGAACATACGCGGCACTTTACGCTCAGCAACGCGGCGCAGATCTTCGATTTCGGTGATTTTAGTTAAGTCTTTCATAGGTTTATCTCTTATTGCTGTTATGTTTTAACTAGAAGGCAACCTTAACCTAACGCTACTAGATCTAGTTTAATAGCGTCAGCTTGCCTGATTATCGTCCATTCAGTTTTCTACGGGAAAATTTGCCACAAAAAGACATCAGTCCAAAGAATGTTATGGGCCAGAGAACGGCTAAAGCCCACCACCATATTTGACCGAAGATGATAGCCATACCGATCAAACCTGCTTGCACGACATAATAAATCATCGCTAGCAGTGTTTTGCGAATCACATAGCCTTCTTTATCCACCAAGCCGACTACTGCGCAAGCAGCTACCACATTATGCACCGAAATCATGTTACCAGCCGCACCACCCACAGCTTGCAAGGCTATTACTTGTGCTGCAAGGTCGCTATTGAGTCCGATCTGATTGGCTGTTGACCATTGAAAATATGAAAACATCATATTGCTAATAGTATTTGAACCGGCGATGAAAGCACCCATTGCCCCAATCCATGGAGACACTAGCGGCCACGCATTTTGAAAAGCATCGGCAGCACTTTCAGCCAGTAATATTGGCATAGCCGGTAGCGCAGTAGCGACTTCAGCGGCTGAGCCTGAATTAATGAATACTTGTACCATAGGCACCGAGAATAGCAAAGCTGGTGCGGCAGCAACCATGGTCTTTGCCGAGTTACTCCAACTGCGCTTTACCGCTTGGCTATTCATTTTGAACAGTAAAATACATAATAAAGAAGTAATAATTAGAATGCTACCAGGAGAATAGGCGAGCTGTATCTTACTAGAGATTGTTGTACCAAAAAGATTAGTAAGGCTAATGGTTGTTAAATCCCCTACCAGAAAAGCTTTGAGTGGTGCAATCACTCGAGTTATGACCAATAAGGCAATCACAATGAAATAGGGCGAAAATGCACGAATTAAAGAGAACTTTGGGGTTGCTGAATCATCATATTTTACCTCGTCTAAAGTACCCAGCCAGTCTTTGTCCCATTTTGCGCGAGGGGCAAAATCAAAAGTATCTTTAGGCATCAAAAAACCACGCTTAGCAGCGGGAAGTACAATTAACAACCCAATGAAACCGCCAATGAGTGAAGGGAACTCAGGCCCTAGAAATTTAGCAACCAAAAAATAAGGAATAGTAAAGCAAAGACCTGCAAAAATGGCAAATGGCCATACTTTAAGCCCTTCTATGAAGGAGCGTTTTTCACCAAAGAACCTTGTCAAAAAAGCACTTAAAATTAAAGGTATCAAAAACCCAATAAGCGCATGTACAAGGCCTACGTTAGCTGTAATCTGTAATAAATAATTTTCGGCAGTAGTAGGGGCAATGGACTGTGCTAAATCTTGTTTATCAGTAATACCAGACCAAACGCCAAGTAGTAGAGGCGTACCAACTGCACCGAATGATACGGGTGTAGATTGAATGATAAGAATAACCATGACCGATGCCATCGCTGGAAAGCCTAAAGCCAACAACAGCGGAGCACCCACTGCAGATGGTGTTCCGAATCCTGATGAACCTTCTACTAAAGAGCAGAACAACCATGCCACAATGATCGCTTGGACGCGCCTATCAGGTGAAATATCCATAAAGCCCTTACGTATGGCGACAAGAGCGCCGCTTTCTTTCAGCGTATTCAGCAGTAAAATAGCTGCGAATACAATGAATAAAATAGTAAGTGCCACAATAATCCCATTAACAGTAGCAGCCGCTACCTGAGCACCACTAGCGTGCCAAATGAAAAAGGCTAGCAGAGCTGTCACCAAATAGGCAATACTCATAGATATCTTAGCTGGCAGGCGCATAACTATGAGTAGTATGAATACAACGAGAATTGGCGCTAAGGCTAAGAAAGTGTACATAATTAACAGTCCTTATTGTTATTAACAGTCCTTATTGTTGTGTATACCAGCTTATTTTTTACTGGTTTTAAAGTCATACTAAGTTATTACTATAGTCGATACACTAGTCGATACACTCTAAAAATGTCATAGCGCTACTGGGATGAATTTTGCGCAGCCTCTGGGAACGCAGCACGCAAGTAAAATTTATACCAGTAGCGCGTTTAAATCCATAACAGTTTTACATTCAGCTAACTATATTTATTAAGGCGTGTTAAACACGCCCTAATAGTTGCTCTTAGGTGCTTTCGCTGAGAATTGTATGTATATGATTTAACAGAGTGCAAGGTTAGAGAGTTGAGATTATTGATCAGTAAATCATTAGCATTAGTATAATCAGTTTACCAAACAGAATATAAAAGTAGTCTAGCAAATATTGAAATACCATACTAGCTAAAATTAGCGGTAGATATTCTAATATAAGAAATTTAAAAGCTCTATAACATCAAAACAAAGTGCCGTTAGTTGTGAGCTAACAGCTGCTGCAAATCTATCACCGAAAACGGATAGTTTAATCGTTTGGATGGCGTCAAAATCACAGGAATAGCTGTGGAAAATTCCATCATCAGCGCCTCATCAAAGTCTGCAATATCGACATTTTGGTAGCTAATCGGTTGTACCGCCTGAAACTGAATAATTATTTGCTCGGCGATGTCACATAAATGGCAGCCCGAGGTGCCCAGTAGCCACCATTGATTGTTATTTTCAGCAGTGTTTAGGCTTGGATTTGCTGCAATAACACGCGCTCGTAATACTTCTATATTATCATCATGCATGGGTAGTCTCTTATCTTCATACTGATTGCAAAGCGCTGATGCTCAGCACGCGCTTATTTAAAACATAAAATACTTTAACGGCCATTACATCATAAAGAAGTGGGGTAAATAATGACAGCGATTGTGAGATTAGGTAAGATGACCTGCTATTGATCGTTATTAATGACTAATGCTCAACAGTTAATGATTGGCTATAAATAGCCCGTTTACAATCATTGATTCTTGGTTATGTCTCATAGTCATTGATAGAGTATCTATCTTATCTTATTACTTTTTTAACCACTCGGATACCGCGCATGGCAAGTTTTGGCACATTTATCAAACGTCTGTTATTGGCAATTATGCTATTGGTTGTCGCATTCCATATATTGGTTGTTGGGCTACTATTAATTTGGAAAACACAGCCAATTAACAACAGTATGTTTATGTTGACGCATCGCCTAACGGGCGGCACAGTCACTCAGACATGGGCTGAATATGATGCGATTGCCAAATCTGCCAAGCAAGCAGCGATTGTGAGTGAAGACTCGACGTTTAGTCAGCACAGTGGTTTTGACTTTAAAGGTATCAAAGCGGCGCAAAAGAAAAATGAAGAGACAGGCAAAATGTCTGCTGGTGGCTCAACGATTACTCAGCAATTGGCAAAGAACTTGTTCCTCACCTCACATCGCTCCTATGTCCGTAAAGCGGAAGAGGCTGTCATTACTGTCATGATAGAAACGCTGTGGAACAAGCAGCGTATCTTGACCGCTTATCTTAATGTGGCAGAATTTGGTAACGGTATCTATGGTATCGATGCCGCCGCGCATCATTATTTTGATAAATCTGCGGCCAATCTGAACCGAGACGAATCAGCGCTCCTCATTGGGATGCTTACCAATCCGAAGTATTACGAAGACAATCAAGGTGACAGAGGCTTGCGCAACAAGCAACGTATTATCAAAAAACGCATGAAAAATGCGGTATTACCGCAAGCGTCTTAATCTTTTAAAAGAAGCCTTAACAACAAGAATAACGGGAAAGAATAATAGTTAATAACCTTTAAGACGATAGTATAAAGACGACGGCGTATCGATAACGCAAAAGGAGTAGTAACGTGGTAGAGATAAATGATAATCAGAACAGCGGTGATATGAACGAGATGATCGACGTTAATAGTGTGAGTGAAGATGGCAACGAAAACGTTAATAAAAATATGAGCGTAAGCAGTAACTATAATGATCTGACCGACATCGACTGGCAACGCTCAGAAGACGGCAGCTATTCACCCAGCAGTTATATCAATCGAGATTTGTCTTTATTACAGTTTCATCTGCGAGTATTAGCGCAGGCATCTAGTTCACGTCACCCATTGCTTGAACGCTTATTTTTCTTGATTATTTTTTCATCAAATATAGACGAGTTCTTTGAGATTCGTGTCGCTGGCATTATGCAAAAGTTAAACCTCGGTGATGTGGTCAGTAGTCCGCATGGCATGCGCCCAAGCGAAGTGTTGGCAGAGTTATCCGCCGTCACCCATGAGGCGATTGATAAGCAATATCGTATTTTGAACGAAGACATCTTGCCAGCGCTTGCCAAGGAAGACATTCGTTATCTAAAACGTGACGAGCTGAATGCTGAGCAATCGGCATGGATGAAACGCTATTTTACTGAGCAAGTCTCACCAGTGCTGACCCCTATAAGTATCGATCCGGCGCATCCGTTTCCAAGATTGGTTAATAAGAGCCTCAATTTTATCGCCACTTTAGAAGGCAAAGATGCCTTTGGTCGCGATATTAATCTGGCGATTGTCCCAGCGCCGCGCAGTCTGCCGCGCGTGATTCGTCTGCCAGACGAGCTGACCGGTGGCAAAGAGCATCATGTCATGCTATCGGCTGTCATTCATGAGCATATCGGCGAGCTGTTCCCCGGCATGAATGTCACCGGTTGCCATCAGTTCCGACTCACGCGCAACGCAGACTTGGACTTGGCCGATGATGTCGATGATATTGCCAAGGCGCTAGAAGGCGAGCTTGAAAATCGCCGCTTTGGTGACAAAGTGCGGCTCGAGGTGACGACTGATTGCCCAACACCGATTAGTGATTACCTGCTTAATGAGTTTGAGCTACATGACAATCAGCTGTACCGCGTCAATGGCCCTGTGAACCTGACGCGCTTGCTGTTCGACTTTAACATACCCAAGCTGCGTTATCAGCCTTTTACCCATATCGTGCCCAAGCCCTTTCGCCGCGAGCTGGACAAGCTTGATAAAAGTACCAGTATATTTTCTGCCATGCGCAAAGGTGATGTCTTGGTACATCATCCTTTTCATGCGTTTTCACCGATTATCAATCTGCTTTGGGAAGCGGCGAGCGATCCCAAAGTATTGGCGATTAAGCAGACATTGTACCGCTCAGGCACCAATTCAGAGATCGTCAAGGCACTGGCTGCTGCGGCTCGTAATGGCAAAGAAGTCACGGCTGTCATCGAACTACGCGCCCGTTTTGATGAAGCGTCCAATATCGCCGTCGCCAATTTTTTACAAGAGGCTGGGGCAGTAGTGGTCTATGGGATTGTCGGCTACAAGACCCATGCCAAGCTGATGCTTATCGTGCGCCGCGAAGACGATCGCATTCGCCGTTATGTGCATTTAGGCACCGGCAATTATCATGCGGCCAATGCCAAAGTCTATACCGACTACGGCTTGTTCAGCGCTGACCCTGACATCTCAGAAGACGTGCACAAAATTTTCCAAGAACTGACGGGTATGGGCAAGCCTGCCAATCTAAAAAAACTGTTGCACGCGCCATTTACCTTGCACGAAAAGTTAATGAGCTTTATCGATGATGAAATTGCCCATGCCAAGGCTGGCAAGCGCGCGCATATTATTATCAAAGTTAATGCGTTGACGGAACGTCGCCTGATCGATAAGCTATACGATGCCTCGCAGGCAGGTGTCAAAATAGAATTAATTTTGCGCTCCATGTGTTGTCTGCGCCCCCAAGTCAAAGGCTTGTCTGAAAACATCACTGTACGCTCGGTTATTGGGCGCTTTTTAGAGCACACACGCATTTATTACTTTTATAATGATGGTGATGAGCGCTTGTATTGCGGCAGTGCTGACTGGATGGATCGTAACCTCTTCCATCGCGTCGAAGTCGCCTTTCCGATCGAAGATAAAAAACTGTTTAAACAGATATATCAAGATGGGCTACTTAACTATCTGCAAGACAATGTCCAAGCTTGGGCGCTTAATGGCGATGGTATTTGGCAGCAAATCCAACCAGCTGCTGACGAAGCGCCGCATATTGCTCAAGACCATTTATTACGGGTAATCAATCACGTTGGCGAGCCAGTATAGGCAAGACCTTTAATCATAAACGGCTTGGATGCTGTAGTTCGTGGTTGGTTATTCAATGTAACCATATTGATGGCCTTTCAGCGATGGGGTTTGCTTTACGACAATCTTAACTATCCACTGAACCAAGCGTTGGTAATCACCGATGCTTGGTTTTTTTGTGGCGAAAATAAGTTACAAACTGTCTGGTAACCTCACATTTATTCACATATTGATACGGCAGTACACTGGTGTGCTATTGCTTGACTTACTTATAATTAATGTCAGTCCTATGCTATGGCAAAAATAAGTTCAATTGAAAATTAAACCAGTCGATTTACTCTTCTAGGATAGTATCCAAGTTTATAAATCTGTGTCATAGAGGACTATTGGTTCACTAAACAATAATAATAGGAATTGCACCATGAGTAATACTAACAACGATACTTCAGACATCAAAAAAGCAGCAGAGCAGGCCGATAATCAACAAATCGAAAAAAATCTAAACGATGACAAAAATGTTGATACTCCCGAAAAACTGAGTGAAGAAGAGCAAACCTCTTTTATTGATGAAGAGTTACGGACAGATAAGTAAGGAGCCGTTTGAGCGATATTGATAGCAAAGATATCAATAGCAACAACAATATCAACGATCAGGTCAAATGAACAATTAACATCATAAACGCGAGGGACACGCTATGCCAGATAATACCAAGCCAAATCATGAAGAAGCGGTAGCTGTTCGTGATCCAGCAGCCTTACACCCGGACAATGCGCCAGACAGCTATGAAGGCCGTAAACACGAACCTGATATCGATGGACCAGAGCAGGACTCACAGGAAACAGACGAGATATATTCCGACCCACGTAAAGAAGAGAACTTACCAGCAGGTGGGAAAAACGTGGCAGATCTCAATGCTCATGATTTGAGTAAAAATAATAATATTTAATAATTGTGTACCTACTTATGTAGTCTGGGTATATCATCAAAAATAAAGTGCTGACAATAGATACTGGTTAGCCAATTAAAACAACAATTAAGGACATAACCATGGAACCTCAAGATCCCGCGTTAAGCAGAACCCCTATTGACGGTGCTAATCCTCAAGAAGTGAGTAAAAATTTAGCCAATCAGCACACTGATATTGAAAACCATACCAATCATAATAAAGGTACTGACACTTTCGAAGAAGAGGTAGTGGACTCAGAGCACGTGAATGACGATGACAATCCTGCACGTCAGCCTGATCGCCGTGATCAACAGGGCAGCAGTCCGTTTGATGACAATATTAACGAAGATACCGTGGGCAGTGAAGCGCCAAAAAGTGAAGGTATTACGGATATGAATCGATATGCCAACGTTGATAACGCTCAAACTCGTGTCTTAAATCCAGATGAAAAAGACTGATTTCTTAGCAAGATATTTCTGAATATTATTAATCTGAGCATTATTAATATGAGTATCGTCAAGTTATCGAATGCTCGATGTGGAAGACAGTTATTATAATAAGGATCGGTTATGAATAAGTCTAATGATACAGTTAACCATGATAACCATCAGCTCAAAGATGCAGATGATAATAATGGTATCGTCCCTGATGATGCATTACAAAAGGCAAATCCAGCCGCTGCAGAGCAAGAGACTGATGATCATGATCCGCATAATGTCGCAAAAAATACCAAGCAGTATGACAGTCCACTTATGGAAGATAAGAAACAGTCATAACTGAGCATTATATTCTGTACAGACAAATAAAAAAGCTAACGCTAGGCATGGTTTAAGACGCTAGTGTTGGCTTTTTTATGGATACGATATGAGTATCTTTGCATAGCGCTTATTTGACAGAAGCTATCAGCTGAAGCGCTCAGCAGGTGTACCACTGTGAAAACGCAGTTCAGTGTCAGGACTGGATATCAACTCTGCTTCTACTTCTTTAAAGAATGCGACACGCTCATCGATATTGTCGTCAGATAGCGATTGTGCCAGTGCCAAATAATCCTCAAAATGGCGACTCTCTGATTTTAATAGATAACGGTAGTACTTGGCTAAGCGTTCATCATCGATGACTTCAGCAAGCGCGGCAAAGCGCTCACAAGAGCGCGCTTCGATAAACGCCCCGATGATTAATACATCAACCATTGCTGCTGGCTCATGCGTACGTTTATGCTTGAGCAACCCTTTGGCATAACGCCCCGCACTCAGATATCCCCACTCTTGCTCGCGCTCATTCATAATGCCTAGGACTTGCTCATAGTGCAGCATCTCCTCACGTATTAACTGCGCCAATTTTCGCTGTAAGTCGTAAGAAAACTCATAGCGGAATAGTAGATTCATCGCTGTACCGGCCGCTTTCTTTTCGCAATTGGCATGATCTTGGATGATTAAAGGCACATCAGCGCTGGCAGCCTCCACCCAAGCCTGTGTGGTTCGCGCTCCCAGAAAATCATAGACAGCAGATAAGTCGACCTTAATAGGGGTGCGCAGCTGTGCGATATCGATACTGTCTGGTTCCATACTTTCCTCTGTTAGACCGTCTTTTTCTATCTTATATTCTTCTGTATGGCTGTCGCTCACAGCCTTGTCATTACTGTTATTGATTTTCATATCTTCATTATTCATAGTCTTTGCCATAGTCGAGGGTTCAACATCTCTTAATCAAATATTAAAAGTTAAATAGATAACCGTTAAGCATAAATGAATGCTGTAATGATTACTTACAGTTTATACTGCACGTATAATGGTCTAACTCTAAAGTATTGATTAAAGCCTCTAGAGTAGGTGGCTTATAGAGTATCATTATTATACAGCCTAAGTATTTACTTGGTGAATGACGTTTCCTTGTTTATTTTATTATTTGATAGTAGGATGAGATTTTGCTTTTCAGGCATTTTGTCTTACTATTGATCATTACTTAGTAGCGGGCGATAGGCATTATATCAAGTGCCAATCCTGTATTAAAACCTAAGAATTATAGACAGCTCTGCTTACAGACAATCCCAAAATCACAGACGCTGCATCAGACAAATTCAGTCTTAAACAGTTATTACATTAATAGATGCTCAATCACCACCAACAGTTCGCATTGTCATGTTTGCTATTTATTCACCGCAAAGCAAACTAGGGATAAATGCTCCAAGAGCACATATTTTCACACCGTTATTGTAGCAACTTAGCATTAACACACCTCACGAACAGATAAGGATAACAATATGAGCCAGTCTTCTAACGCCAATCGTATTCAAAAAGGCATTCTTGCCATCGACCAGCAATTGTATGACTTTATTGAAAACGAAGTGCTGCCGAAAGTCGGTGTTGATTCAGACAGCTATTGGTCAGGTTTTGAAAAGGTCATTAAAGAGTTTACCCCGCGTAACAAAGCGCTGCTAGAAACTCGTGACAAGATTCAAGCGCAGATTGACCAATGGCATCTGGACAACCCTGCCAAAGATGGCGAAATTGATTACCCCGTGTATAAAACATTCTTGCAAGAAATTGGCTATCTGTTACCAGAAGGTGATGATTTCAAAGTCAGTACTCAAAACGTCGATGACGAGATTGCCCATATTGCAGGTCCACAGCTGGTCGTACCAGTCCGTAATGCTCGCTACGCATTGAACGCCACCAACGCACGTTGGGGCAGTTTATATGATGCATTATATGGTACTGACGTCATCAGTGACGAAAATGGCCAACAAGCAACAGGTGGTTATAACCCAACGCGCGGTGCTGCTGTTGTTGCTTATGCCAAAGCATTTCTAGACGAACATTTTGCCTTAGCATCAGGGTCATATAACGATGTGACCGGCTTTAAAGTGGTCGATGGCAAACTTGAAATTGTCCAAGGTGATAATAGCACTGAGCTAAAAGACGCCGCGAAATTTGTTGGTTTCGTCGGTGAAGCAGAGCAGCCTACTGGTATTTTGCTCAAGAATAACGGCCTGCATGCTGAGATTCAAATCGATGGCAATCATCCAGTGGGCAAAGATGATCCAGCAAGTATTAAAGATGTACTATTAGAATCAGCGATTACGGCAATTCAAGATTGCGAAGATTCAATCGCTGCTGTCGATGCAGAAGAAAAAGTAGAAGTGTATCGTAACTGGCTTGGTCTAATGAATGGTGACTTGCAAGAAACCTTTGAAAAAGGTGGCAAGACCCGTACGCGTAAACAAAACCCAGACCGTGAATATATCAGACCAGATGGCAGCACGCTTATCCTGCCAGGCCGTTCACTACTATTGATTCGTAACGTTGGTCACTTGATGCAAAACCCAGCCATCTTGGTCGACTTGGGTAATGGGCAAGAGCAAATCTTTGAAGGTCTGATGGATGGCTTAATCACGCCGCTATTGTCTTTAAATGATTTGAAAGGTAAAACTGCGCTATCGAACTCACGCAAAGGTTCGATGTATATCGTTAAGCCAAAAATGCATGGCCCTGAAGAGGTCAAAATGGCCAATGATTTGTTCAACGCTTCAGAAGATCTATTGGGTCTAGAGCGCAATACTCTAAAAATCGGCATCATGGACGAAGAACGTCGCATGACGGTCAACTTAAAAGAAGCCATTCGCCAAGCAAAAGAGCGCGTCATCTTTATCAATACCGGCTTCTTAGATCGCACGGGTGATGAGATGCATACCAGTATGAACGCTGGGCCTTTTGTCCCTAAAGGTGATATGAAGTCACAAGCATGGCAGCCAGCCTACGAGCAGTGGAACGTTGATATCGGTCTGGAGACTGGCCTACAGGGTGTGGCTCAGATTGGTAAAGGTATGTGGGCGAAGCCAGATGAAATGAAGGAGATGATGGAGACTAAAGCCGCTCATCCAAAGTCTGGTGCGACTACTGCATGGGTTCCATCACCAACTGGAGCTACTCTGCATAGCATGCATTACCATGAGGTCGATGTGTCTGAGGTACAAGAGAAGCTAAAATCGCGGGAGCGTGCAAGCTTAGACGATATCCTGACGATTCCATTGGCTAAAGATACCAACTGGTCAGAAGAAGAGATTCAGCAGGAGCTTGAAAACAATGCTCAAGGTATCTTGGGTTATGTCGTACGCTGGGTAAATCAAGGCGTTGGTTGCTCCAAGGTGCCTGATATCAATGATGTCGGTCTCATGGAAGATCGTGCTACTTTGCGTATCTCAAGCCAACATATTGCTAACTGGTTGCATCATGGCGTGGTTAGTGAGCAGCAAGTGATGGATACGATGAAACGCATGGCCAAGGTCGTCGATGAGCAAAATGCAGGCGATGATGACTATCAATCAATGGCAGATAACTTCGATAATTCTTACGCCTTTAAAGCTGCCTGCGATTTGGTCTTTAAAGGTCGTGAGCAGCCAAGCGGCTACACTGAGCCATTATTGCATCAAGCGCGTTTAGACTTAAAAGCCAATACGCATTGCTAATTCCTTATTTATAAAAGCCATTTTAGGGCTACTTATCCATGGTTAAGTAGTCCTTCAATACTTAGTATTACTCAAGCATATTTAAAGCAATATATTTCTTTTATTTATTTATAAAAGTTACCCCTATTTGCCAATGGCGAGTAGGGGTATTTTTTTGTTTTTATCTAAATAATCGTTAAACCTTAGATTAAATATGGGTTTAAGGATTTTTCGTCATCAAAGACTTAAAAATATGTTGCAAATTATGTCAAAGTTGTTATGCTTGTATTCGAAGTATGAGTTTGGTAACGGATGTTACGCACGGAGCAATAAAGACCAACGTTTACATGGCAGTTGCGTTGTTTAATCCCAGTCATGTGTGTCATGGTTTTTTATCTTAACTGTAATAGAAATTCGCCACACTTGTTTCTGACTAATCTCGGTAGCCAGTTACACATTATATCTTTGAGGATTTGTGACGATACCATTATGGGCGCCAGCTAATAATAGCTTGCTCATTACTACAATTGTAAAGTGGAGATACCCCATGAAAAAACTACTTTTAGCGACAGCAATCGCAGCCCTATCTGTATCTGCAGCACAGGCAGCACCTACCGTTTATGGTAAAGTATTCGTTACTACTGATTACGTTAATGCTGAAATTGATGGTCAGAATATGGATAATAATAACAGAATTAATGAAGACAACGGTTCATTACAAGTTAATTCTAATCTTTCACGTTTAGGCTTCAGAGGCTCTGAAGCGATAACGGCCAACACTGACGTAATTTACCAATTAGAGTACGGCGTTAAAGTTGATGATAGTGGTAGCGATAACATTGGCTTCAAAAGTCGTGATACTTATTTAGGTTTAAAAAATAAAGACTTCGGTGAATTCCGCTTTGGTCGTAACTACACAGTCATTGACTATATCAATAACGTATCAGTTAATGAAGGTTATTGGGATAATCTTGGCTCTAGTACTCTGAACAACAACGACAGCTTTGCTAATATTTTGACCCCGACCGTTGGTAACCGTATCAATAATTCAATCGTTTGGAAAGCGCCTAAATACAATGACCTACCATTAGCGCTTGCGCTGATGTATGGTGCTGATGAAGACTTTATATCTGAGAGTGATCGTGACGCAGGCTATGGTGCCTCATTGATGTTTGATCCAGGTACAGGCATTACCGCTGGTATTGCTTATGAGCAAGACATGAGTGTTAGTGGTGATATTATCCGTGGCAGTGCTAGCGTCGATTTAGGTAAATATATCGCAGCTCCTGTAAAGTTAGGCGTTCTATATCAAGAAGCTGACTATGCCGGTACTACTACTGCAACAGAGGACGGTTTAGTGGTGAGTGCTGAAATGGGTCTTTCGAATTTTGCCCGTCCAGCCTCTGTTTATATTCAGTATGACAAAACCGACAATATCAGTGGTCTTGAGAATAATGACTCAAATCAAGTCGTTGTAGGTGGCAAATATGCGTTTAAAAATAATATGATCGCTCATGCCTATGCTGGTCTAAATTCAGCGGAATTAAACAATGGTCGTTTTGGTTCGAGAGACGAAGACGGCAATGTTAATGAAATCGACTTACGTGGTGATATTGATGTACTCGCTATCGGTGGTGGTCTAGAGTACTTATTCTAATCTAACCATTAGAATCTAAATAAAAAACTCATCCTTCGGGGTGGGTTTTTTTGTTTTGTAATCAATACTGTGTCTTGAACAACAGCGTGTCTTAAATAACAGAATCCGTAAAATTAATAATAACATTTGTGTAAACTTTGGTTTTTTCATCTTACTGTAATATTTGCTTGGTAAAGTTATGTCTAAGCAGTTCTTATGGCTCGCTATATATATGGTTTCGAAGGTATAGGACCTTGCCATTATATATCTAATGATCTTAGACCATTTATCACTCAAATCGTAAAGTGGAGATATCCTTTGAAAAAATTACTTTTAGCCACAGCCGTCGCTGCACTTTCAGTTTCTGCTGCCCATGCTGCGCCAACTGTATATGGTAAAGCATTTTTAACCTTAGATTATGTTAGTACAGACTACGATGCAGCTAACAAGACAGATGAAGATACATTTAAACTTAACTCTAATGCATCACGTATCGGTTTTAAAGGTGACGACGATTTAACTGACACCACTAAATTAGTCTATCAATTGGAATATGGTATTGATGTTGATGACGATAGCCAACAGTTTAGATCACGTAATACTTATGTAGGCTTAGCCCACAACACTTTAGGTACTGTACTAGCGGGACGCCATGATACCCCATTGAAACTTGCACAAAACAAAGTTGACGTGTTTAATGATAGCTTATTTGATATTAAAAATGCGGGTGTTTCAGGTGAATACCGTGCTAACAATATGGTGGCCTATCAATCACCTGTTATTGTCGGTATGCCAGTGAGTTTTATGGCAGCTACCGCATTATCAGAAACTGATGCCGACGGTGATATTCTCGTTTCCGCAGCATCTGGTGCGAAGCCTGCAGTCTATCGTGATAGAAAAGTAAAAGATAACGGTTATTCTGCTTTATTAGCCTATGACAAAAATGGTGTTTATCTAGCCGGTGCTTATGACAAAGACATGGGTGCTAACAATGTAAATACTGGCGTGATTGATAATACGTGGCGTTTGGTTGCTGGTTTAGATATGGGCAAAATGAATATGGTTTCGGGCTTAACTTTAGGTGCTCTATACCAACAAAGCCAATACTACGATAATTATAGCATCGTTAACAACAACCGCGTTAACAAAGCCAGTGAAGATGAAAAATCTTGGCTAATTAGTGGTAAATATAAAGTTGGTGCAACACCTTGGGCAGTTAAAGCACAGTATGTTAATACCACTGACGAAAAAGGCGTAAAAGATGCTGATGTAAATGAAATCGCAGTTGGTGGAGAATATGCATTCAATAAAGCGACCACGGGTCATATTTATGCAGGGCAAATCAGCCGTGACAATAACAAAGATGACTTGATTGTAGGTACGGGTATTGAATACAAATTCTAATCTAAACATTAGAAAACGTATTATAAAAAACTCATCCTTCGGGGTGAGTTTTTTTGTTGTGACCTTTTTAAAGCCGCAGTGGGTTATAATAGCTACGTATTTACGATGATTACGCACTTATGACAATTAAGCGTTAAAAACTGAGTGTTTTAAAGAGTTTGCGCTTTTGCCCTATATTTTGTAGCGTATTTTTAGTAAAATCCTTCTTTACCAATTACCGACAGAGTACTATGACCAAGTTTATATTTGTGACCGGTGGGGTAGTGTCCTCACTAGGAAAAGGTATTACCGCAGCCTCTCTTGCCGCAGTCCTTGAAGCACGTGGCGTGAGCGTGACGATGACCAAAATGGATCCGTATATCAACGTCGATCCAGGTACGATGAGTCCGTTCCAGCATGGCGAAGTGTTCGTCACCGAAGATGGCGCTGAGACCGATTTGGACTTGGGCTATTATGAGCGCTTCTTACGCCACTCTAAGATGAGTAAGAGCAACAACTTCACCAGTGGTCGTATCTATCAAAACGTTTTGAATAAAGAGCGCCGCGGTGAATATTTGGGTGGTACGGTACAGGTGATTCCGCATATCACTGATGAAATCAAAAGTAAAATTCTTGCCAGTGGCGAAGGCTATGATATCGCCATTATCGAGATTGGCGGTACGGTCGGTGATATCGAGTCACTTCCTTTTATGGAAGCGGTACGCCAAATGCAAGTAGAGCTTGGACGCAATCGCGCCATGCTGATGCATTTAACACTAGTGCCTTATATTGCCAGTGCAGGTGAAACCAAAACCAAACCTACTCAGCATTCAGTAAAAGAGCTACGTTCTATCGGTCTGCAGCCAGATATCTTAATCTGCCGCTCTGACCACCATATCTCACAAGACAATCGCCGCAAGATTGCGCTGTTTACCAATGTCGAAGAGCGCGCAGTCATCATGTGTGAAGATGCCCAAAGCATCTATCAAATCCCGCGCACCCTACATGAGCAAGATCTTGACGATCTCATCTGTGAGCGTTTTGGTCTTGACGTCCCTGAAGCGGATTTGAGCGATTGGGACAAAGTCGTTGAAGCCCAGCTCAATCCTGAATCCACTGTTACCGTGGCAATGGTCGGCAAATATGTCGAGCTGCCTGATGCTTATAAATCGATTAATGAAGCATTATTGCACGCGGGTATCACTCACAAGGCAGATGTGAAGATTGATTATATCGATGCCGAACGTTTAGAGGATGACGATAGCTTGTTGGCGCAGCTTAATAATGCCGATGCTATCTTGGTGCCAGGCGGCTTTGGTGAGCGCGGTACTATGGGTAAAATGAAAGCAATTACTTATGCTCGCGAAAACAATGTGCCATATTTAGGTATTTGTCTAGGTATGCAGTTGGCCGTCATCGAATACGCGCGTAATGTGATGAATATCGATGCCAACTCTTCTGAATTTGATCGCAAAACGGCTGAGCCAATCATTGGTCTCATCACTGAGTGGCTAGATGAGCGCGGTGAGCTACAGATTCGCAGTGATGATTCAGATCTTGGCGGCACCATGCGTTTAGGCGCACAGCAAGCTGAGCTGGTCGCTGGTAGCAAGCTGAGCCAAATCTATGGCGCTAGCAATATCACTGAGCGTCATCGCCATCGTTACGAGATGAACAATCGTTATATCGAGCCGTTAGAGCAAGCAGGCATGACGATATCGGGTTATTCTGCCAAGCAGCATTTGGTCGAGTCAGTTGAGATTAGCGAGCATCCATGGTTTATCGCGGTACAGTTCCACCCTGAATTTACCAGCTCGCCACGTGGTGGTCATCCACTGTTTAACAGCTTTGTAAAAGCCGCGAAGAACCATAGCGAAGCAAAATAACTCTCAGAATGTAATGTATATTGAAAGCGTTTATTATAAAAAAGACTGATCTTCGGATTGGTCTTTTTTTTGCTTAACTCAGGCCGTTTGTTGTTATTACCGAGTCAACATCCTCATTAATGACGTCTAATTACGCTTGCATACTTTTTTTAATCAGCCTATCGGTTACAATATGGGACAGAGATATTAATAACAAAATAAGAGGTAATGGCTTCATGGAAAACTTATTGACCGCACAATCACATATCACGCTCAACACTCCTAACAACGATACGATTAACATTGGTAACGACCAGCCGTTTGTATTGTTCGGTGGTATGAATGTTTTAGAGTCTAAAGAATTGGCATTTGAGATTGCTGAGCAGTATGTTGATATTTGCCAGCGCTTGGGTATCGGCTATGTTTTTAAAGCCAGCTTTGATAAAGCCAATCGCTCAAGTCTGCATTCGTATCGTGGGCCCGGTTTAGAGCAGGGTATCGATTGGCTAGGTCAGATCAAAGAAAAATTCCAAGTACCGATTATCACTGATGTACATGAACCACATCAAGCAGCACCAATCGCTGAAGTGGCTGACATTATTCAGCTACCTGCATTTTTGTCGCGTCAGACAGATTTAGTGCATGCGATGGCAAAAACAGATGCCATTATTAATATCAAAAAGGCGCAGTTTTTGGCCCCTCATGAGATGCGTCATATCGTTAATAAGTGCCTAGAAGGTGGTAATGATAAATTGATACTTTGTGAGCGTGGTAGTGCTTTTGGCTATAATAATCTGGTCGTGGATATGCTTGGTTTTGATACCATGAAGCAGATGGATATACCGGTATTCTTTGATGTGACGCATAGCTTACAACAGCCAGGTGCACGTAGTGATAGTGCTGGTGGACGTCGTGAGCAGATTACAACGCTTGCCCGTGCAGGTATGGCTACAGGATTGGCAGGGTTATTTTTAGAAGCGCATCCAAACCCAGAAACTGCAAAATGTGATGGTCCATGTGCGCTGCGTATGAGCCAACTAGAGCCGTTCTTACGTCAGCTTAAGCAAATTGATGATTTGGTCAAAGGTTTTGAAGTATTGGATACTCATTGATACGGTACGTAATAAGAGGGCTATACAATGGCAATTCAAATGGCACAAGTAAGCATCGAAAATATCGATGATGCAGAAGGCTTAGATAGCGTAATGACCGCGCTTAAGAATATCTCAGGCGTGACGGCTATTAATTTGGATCCCAAGCATAATGTCGCAACAGTAAGCTATGATGATACAGATACTAGTATCCATGCCTTAACAGCAGCGATTAGTATGGTGGACTATGTGACTCAGCCATTTCCGATTGACTCACCGCAGAACCCGCACCATAACGATTTATAATTACAAATAGCTATTGCTATAAATTTGTTGATGCGCTCTTTTACGTTTTTATTAATAAGTTGCTGCCTCGTTAATAACATCTCGTTAATAGCATCTCGTTAATAAAGCAACAACCAAACGGCCTTGTTGTCGAGGATAATAGGGCTTATGCTTATTTAATGTAGCTTTGATAGTTGCTCTTACTTTGATAACTTAAAAAATATCAAAGTTATTATTAACAGAATCACTATTAGAGTTGCTCATTACTAATAAAAATAAGGAGCCCAATATGGCAGATCAAACACGTATTATTAAAATTGATGGTATGACCTGTGGCGGATGCGTAGCAAGCGTACATACGGCAACAGCCGATATTGATGGATTAGAGACTATTACTGTTGACCTAGCTGATAACCTAGCGACGGTCACCTTTGATGATAGCAAAACCAGTGCAGAAGCGATTGCTTCGGCCATTGATGAGGCTGGATTTGAGGCGACTGTCGCTAATTCATAAATGTCGTCATCTATCTACAAAACCAGCTACCATGTTATTACTGGCATGATAGCTGGTTTTTTAATGGTTAACGATTATGAGTATTTAGCATTGATACATTGCTACTTTGTCTAAAATACTCATACTGAATACAATATAACCCAATTGCTTTATTTGAATTTTTTGCCCACCCACTGATATTTTATCGTGGTTTCTACAAATTTATAGGCACCATGACGAGTTTTATTTATGAACGATACCACCCGTACTACCAAAGATGAGTCTTATGATGTCGAAACTGATGTTGAGTCCAACACGCCACTGACACCGCAACGCGCGCATTTGCAATTGGCGATTGATGGCATGACTTGTCAGGCCTGCGCCTCGAGAATCGAGAAAGTACTTAACAAAAAGCCTTCGGTGTACGAGGTAAGTGTGAGTTTTGCTGGCGAGACCGCCAATGTTGATTATGATCCAACCCAGACGACGCCTGAACAGTTGACGGAGTGGGTAAATAAAACAGGCTTTGTGGCTAATGTGCAGGAAGCCGATAGCTTATTTGCTCAGACTGACGAAGATACCGCCACTCAATACCCATGGCGTTTGATCGGATTATGGGTTTGTTTGGTGCCATTTTTGGTGGGTATGGCAGGTATGTTGACGGGTTTTGGTATGGCGTGGATGCCGCCAGTCTGGGTGCAATTTATTTTAGCGACTGTAGTACAGTTTGGTTTAGCGCTACCGTTTTATAAGAGTGCATGGGCATCTATAAAAGGTGGCCTTGCCAATATGGATGTACTGGTGGTCATCGGTACAGTGACGATATGGGCATATTCTACGTATCTATGGCTCACGCACGGCGATGGTACTTTAAACAGCTTGTTGCAAAGTGGGTATTTGGGTGGACACGGTGCTAGTAACAGCCCAGCCGTATATTTTGAAGCAGGGGTGATGGTCATTGCCTTTGTGCGTACAGGTAAATATCTTGAGGAACGTACCAAGAAGCACAGCCTAAACAGTATTGATTTATTATTGTCATTGACACCTGATGAAGTAGAGCAGCAGCAGCCAAATGGTGAATTTCATAATATTGCGTTATCTGATGTGCAAGTAGATGACGTCCTACGTGCAAAGCAAGGCAGCCGCGTCGCTACAGATGGTACCGTCATAGAAGGCAGCGGTTGGTGCGTGGAGAGTCATTTAACTGGTGAGTCGGTAGCCCTCAAAAAAGAACAAGGTGATGGATTGCTGGCAGGTGCCTTGGTAGAGAATGGCAGTCTACTGTATCGTGTCAGTGCAAAGGGTAGCGACACGAAACTCGGCGATATGGTACAAGCGTTGAGTGATGCACAAGGCTCAAAAGCCAATCTAGCGCGTCTCGCGGATCGAGTAACGGCTATTTTTGTCCCTGTAGTGGTAACGATTGCGTTGGTTACTTTTGGGGTCACATGGTGGCTAACAGGTATGGTTGATACTGCTTTAATGCACGCAGTATCGGTATTGGTCATTGCTTGTCCTTGTGCACTTGGTTTGGCCACGCCAGCGGCAATTATGGCGGGTATGGGCGTTGCTGCGCGTCATGGTGTGTGGTTCAAGGATGCGCAAAGTCTTGAGGCAGCAGGTAATATAGATACGGTAGTACTCGATAAAACAGGTACATTGACTATTGGCAAACCTACTATCGTCGATCATGTCATGGTGGATAAATCACTTGCTGTGGACGATGTATTGCAGATTGCGGCCAGTGTCGAAGCGCACGCCAGTCATCCATTAGCAACGGCTCTCGTCAATACGGCTAAAGACCGTCAATTAAATCTATTTGATGTGACTGACATCAGTGTGATAAAAGGCGCTGGTATACAAGCAAATATCGAAGGTCTTGGGCTGATAAAAGTGGGTACGGCAGAGTTTGCGAACTTGACGTTGCCAAGATTCATGCCAAAAGTATGGCAAATTGCGAGCACTGTTGCGATTAGTATCAATGATGAGCCATTAGGCGCGTTTGCCCTAGCTGATGACTTAAAGGCAGATACGCCGCAAGCAATCGCTGCACTACAAGGTGCGGGTATTAATGTGATTCTGATGAGTGGTGATAAGCAGTCCGTCGTCGATCATGTAGCAGGACAGTTGGGTATTGATAAGGCTTATGGCAAGATGAGCCCGCGTGATAAGGCCAGTCAAATTGCACTATTGCAAACTGCTGGTCATAAGGTAGCGATGGCAGGAGACGGCGTCAACGATGCACCAGCGATGGCTACTGCCGATGCCAGTTTTGCGATGTTTGAGGGAACTGATGTCGCTCAGCATAGTGCCTCTGCACGTCTCATGGGTGAGTCGCTCATGCATATCGATGCCGCGCAAAAAATCGCTCAAGCAACGCTACGCAATATCAAGCAAAATTTGTTCTTTGCCTTTATTTATAACTGTCTTGGGATTCCACTTGCTGCGTTTGGATTTTTGAATCCGATGATTGCGGCGGCAGCTATGGCACTTAGTTCTATCTCAGTTTTGATGAATGCGCTACGATTGACACGTTTTAAAACAGAGGTTGAGCTAGATAATACGGTATCTGCCCCGCACACCAATGAAACGCGTTTGGTGAAATAATAATTGCTGTATTAGCGCTGATTTTTCATCAACGCAGACCAAACAAGTATTTGAGATATCCCTATCTATGATGATATTTATGACCGCAAGTCAGTGTAAGATAAGGGAAGTTTGGCAAAATATATGCTATGATGCCAAGCACGATAGCCAACCGTTAATCTGTTCAATAAGCTTTCCTTCATATGCAAATATAGTCATATGGCAGAAAGGCTTGAAGGGATTCTAGATATATTGGCTATATGATATTTTGCTTTATCTTTTTTGTATGCTAGCTGCCGTTATTTATCTCACAAACTTGGCATGACCAAAGGAATTAACAGACATTATGTACGCTGAAGAAACCAACAACGTCACCGCAATTAAAGACATTCGCGCTCGTGAAATTTTAGACTCGCGCGGCAACCCAACTATCGAAGCTGATGTTATTTTAGCTGACGGTACCGTCGGCCGTGCTGCTGCTCCAAGTGGCGCATCAACAGGCTCACGTGAAGCGCTTGAGCTACGTGATGGCGACAAGACCCGCTTTATGGGTAAAGGCGTCAAAAAAGCCGTTTCTAATGTCAACAGTCAAATCCGCAGTGCCTTGATTGACAAAGATGTGACTGAGCAACAGGCTATTGATGATGCCATGATTGCGCTAGATGGTACAGAAAACAAAGAAAGCTTGGGCGCCAATGCCATGCTTGCGGTGTCACTTGCGACTGCAAAAGCCGCAGCCAAATCACAGAATCTGCCATTACATCAATACATCGCTAATCTACGTAATCAAACGTCGTTGACCATGCCTGTACCGATGATGAACATCTTGAACGGCGGTGAGCACGCGGACAACACAGTTGATATCCAAGAGTTTATGATTGAGCCTGTGGGCTTCACAAGCTTCTCAGAAGCGCTACGTGCTGGTACAGAGATTTTCCATAGCTTAAAGTCAGTATTGAAATCACAAGGTCTAAACACTGCCGTTGGTGATGAAGGTGGTTTTGCACCGAACCTACGTAGCAACGAAGAAGCTATCACGGTTATCATGCAGGCGATTGAGCAAGTTGGCTACAAAGCTGGTGAAGATATTCATCTTGCGCTAGATTGTGCGGCTAGTGAATTTTACAAAAACGGTCAATACGTTTTGGCAGGTGAAGGTAATAAAGCCTTTGATAGCCAAGGGTTCTCAGATTACCTAGTTGGGCTGGCACGTCAGTATCCTATTATCTCTATCGAAGATGGTCTTGATGAGTCAGATTGGGATGGTTGGAAGTATCTGACCGAACAAATTGGCGATAAAGTCCAATTGGTTGGGGATGATTTGTTCGTAACCAATCCTGCAATCTTGCAAGAAGGTATCGATAAACACATTGCCAATGCAATTTTGATTAAATTTAATCAAATTGGCACCTTGTCAGAAACGCTAGATGCGATTTATATGGCTAAGAAAAATGGCTATGCAACTATCATTTCACATCGTTCAGGTGAAACGGAAGACAGCACCATTGCAGACTTGGCTGTTGGTACCGCTGCTGGTCAAATCAAAACCGGCTCACTATGCCGTTCAGACCGCGTAGCGAAGTACAATCAATTGCTACGTATCGAGCAGCAAGTACGCGCAAGCTATCGTGGCCGTGAAGAATTTATCGGTCTACGTGGCTAAGAGTTTGACTGGCTCTTTGGCGTATAATATACGTTAAGTAATATACGTTAAAAAGCCTAGACTCATCAGCTGAAGTCAATACTTGGGCGATATATAATCATTTTTATATCGCCTAATCAGCTTAAAATTTACTATCCTCTTTTATACCGTTTGGCGTTATCACCTTATGAAATATTTTAGCCAATTTATACTACTTGCTTTAGCCGTTGCAGTGCTTTTAGGACTGCAATATCAGTATTGGTTGGGTGAAAATGGCCGCTTTGAACATAATAAGTTGACGGCTCAAATTGAAGAGCAACAACGCTTGAATGACAATCAAGTTGCAGCAAACAACTTACTACGCACCGATGTTCAAGATTTAAAAACAGGACTTGAGGCCGTAGAAGAGCATGCTCGCTTAGATTTAGGTTTAATCAAACCCAATGAGACTTTTGTCCAAGTATCCACCGCACCAACCACGCACAGCAACTATTAGCTTTGTATATACACTAATTTTTACGACATGAATTAATTTTCATGATGCAGCATCATAATGTTGTTATCTGACACCATTCGTCATACTTAATGCCTGCTTTGATCCTCTCTACATATACTGTCATGGGCTTAAACCATGAGTACACTACTATGAATACAATCCCTAATATACATGCCATGATCGTTGCAGCTGGTCGCGGCAGCCGTTTTGGTGCGTCTATCGCCAAACAATATACAATGCTAGAAGGTCAGACGCTGTTGCAGCATAGCGTGGCACGACTTGCTTGTAGTGATTACATCGATAGGTGTCTATTGGTCATATCAGCCGATGACAGCACGGCTCAACAATTAGAGTTTGCCCTTCGTGTACACTATGCAGTCGGCGGAGCAGAGCGTTGGCAGTCAGTACAAGCAGGCGTTGAAGCAATTAGTCAGACAGGTGCTGATGATTCAGATTTGGTGCTTATTCACGATGCGGCACGTCCCGCTGTACCGAATGTAGATATCGATCAAGTGATTGAAGCAGCGATGCTGGAGCCTTACGGCGCTATCTTAGCGACACCAGTGGCCGATACGTTAAAAGCTTCCTATCAGCCAGCTATCTCCGCAGAAGAGAGTCGTCCACATTCTTATACCAAATCTACCATGGATCGTAGCAACATGTGGCAAGCACAAACCCCGCAAGTTTTTCGCTTAGGTCAATTGAAAAAAGTCCTAAATTATGTGTTTGAGCATCAGCTAAGTATCACAGATGAAGCCAGTGCTTTTGAACAACTAGGTTTTCCAATACGCTTAGTCTCTGGTAGTCGCCAAAATATCAAATTGACCTATCCTGATGATGCGGTACTGTTAACAGCGATTATGGCGCTTCAGTCTTAGCCTCAATCCTACTTCCGCTAACGAGCATCAGTTTTACTCCTTTTATACTTAATGGTGGCAATGATAAGCATTATGGCTTCAGTAATCACTATATCCTCGTTAAAATTTTCTATACTATTCTTAAAAATCAATGAATTCAAAAATAATCTATTACTAAAACCTATACCGAGAATACATATAATCTACTTTGGAATATAATATGGTTGTTACATATGTTTTTTGTGTCTGAGCGGGCCTATGTTCAGTAATAGGTTGCTTTAATGACCAAACTAACCTATGATGTAACTAACTTAATACAATTAATATAAAAACTTATAAAATCAATAATATATCAGACCGATTCATTACACTTAGTTATGTTGTCTCTATATTTTTTCTGAAGTTAGTATGATTGTTTTAGCGACATTTACCTGATAATAGGGAGAAGCTGATTGTCAACAATCAACGATTCAACAAATCCAGTAACGCCAGATCTCTGCCAGCTTGTATATATAAGCCGGATTACCTCTACTGGTCTTTCAAGTCCTAGTACGCTTAATGATATCTCAGAGACCGCGGTTGAACGCAATCAAATAGATAATGTCACGGGTATTCTTTGCTATGGCAATGGCTACTTTTTACAGTGTGTCGAAGGCTCAGAGCAGGCACTAACCAATCTAAAAAATCGTTTGTTGGTAGATGATCGACATAAAGAATTAAAGATTTTAGACTTTTCTGAAATTACCAAACGTCGTTTTGCCAGTTGGTCATTACGTTCGATTACCCTTGAGCGTTGGATGACTAAAGAGCCTGAGCTTAAAAAGTTAATGCCATTTAAGCCGTATGAGTGGGGTTCTAATGAGTGGCAGAAGTTCTTAGACATATTGCAGGGCTACTATGAAGAGCAAACGAGAACAGGTAACGTCGATACGCCACCTGTCAAATATAGTACGCTAGGGGTCACTTTAAGTAAGGTTGTAGAGCAGCATCAGGCGTTCTTTTTAATCCAGACGATATTGGGATTGATGATAGTGGCTACGTTGCTATGGTTACTGCTGTAATCGATAGATATGAATAAAGTTCCCATTGAGCCAAGCTATATTTATAATTAATAAGACAATCAAATAGAAAAAGCCAGCATTCAATTGATGCTGGCCTTTTTCATTTAAAAGAATAAGTTGGCTTTTAATGAGAGACATAAAAAAACCCAGTTCATAATAAATTATGAACTGGGTTTTTGGTGGTACGCTTGCTAGTCTAATCTAATGCTAAGCAATAGGGCTAACAAGTGACGCCAAATAGTGGCGTCCCCAGGGGGATTCGAACCCCCGTTACCGCCGTGAAAGGGCGGTGTCCTAGGCCTCTAGACGATGGGGACTAGTAACAACACTTCAACTGCTTTCACCATTTATGCTGAAGTGGTGCGTATTTTAATAGCGACGGCGCTTCCTGTCAAGCCTTTTTCTACGTCTTTTTAAAATTAAATATCTTTTTTTAATTGCGCGACGAGGATGTAGGTCATTTCGCTTTAAATGATAGCGAATCCATAAAGAAGTACAGGCGCTAATCGTCAATGCAAGCAGCATATAGCCGAGAATGGTGCCCCATAACTTGAGCTGTGGATCCATAATAAAGTCCCTCCTATTAATCTTGATAGTGCTTGCTATCAAGACAGTGTGAGCAACTTGAACCATCTATAGGATATAACTACATCGCTTAAGAGTGATATTTTATCATCAGACCGTTATTCATATCGAATAGAACAACTATGTCTGTAATCAATAAATAGTTCCGTCTATTTATTATGATATCAATCATATCCCTATTGATTGCCAAATCAAGATGTCAAAGTCATCAAGTATTACAAATAGCACTATTATGTATGATTGGCAATATAGGATATGTGACTTATTGACTGTCGCTATCAGTTGACTCTTCTTTCGCGTCTTCATTGTGTAGCGCATTGGCCAACATGGGATAGCTATTCAGTATATGACAGAATAGCTCAGCAGTCTTTTGAGTGTCATACAGAGCTGAGTGAGCATTCTTACCATCGAACTCTAACCCTGCTGCCTTACAAGCGCGTGCTAGGACCGTTTGACCAAAGGCTAATGCTGATAAGGTAACGGTATCGAATACTGAAAAGTTATGAAATGGATTGTGGTTTTTGCTATTGGTTCGTAGCACAGCTGCATTCAAAAAAGCCAAGTCAAAATGGGCATTGTGTCCAATTAAGACACATTGACGGCATTCTTCATCACGGCGTACGTCTTTTAACCCTTTAAAGATGCGGCGCAATGCTGTTTTTTCATCTTCAGCAATGGCTTTGCGCATTGGATTTTTAGGGTCAATACCCGTAAATGCAAGCGCACTTGGCTCTAAATTTGCGCCTTCAAAAGGCTCGATATGAGCGTTAAAAGCTTCACCTGGATAAAATACACCTTGCTCATTCAGTAAGACGGGAATACAGGCAATTTCTAACAGGGCATCGGTCTGGGCGTTGAAGCCTGCTGTTTCCACATCGACGACGACAGGCAAGAACTTACGAAAACGGTCTTTTAAGGCCATAGGCGCTTGCTCATCTGTCTCTGAAGCTGCATCTTTCGGGGAATTGCTTAGAGTCGCATCAAGACTAGCAGATTTAGGGTTTGATAAGTCTTCGTCAGGCAAGGTCGCTATGTTTTGATTGGTCATATAAAGTTAAATCGCTTTTATCAGTCGTACTAATATATTGAATAAGAAATAAGCATCCTATGATACTAATTGCACCTCTAGTACAAATAACTCCAGTACAAAGGCACCATTAATATCATAAGATAAAATAATAGGTTACTTTTGAATGCTAAGCTTGGTGGGTATTAAACTTTGATTGACCAAGGTAGCGTCTCACCTGCCATTAGGGGAGTCACTGATGCGCCATCAAAATAAGGATAGTCAGTTGGTACTTGCATAGGCGTGTTGACAAGCGTGACAGTGCTTTCATTTAGAGGCAAGCCGTAGAACTGAGCGCCAAAACGACTGGCAAAGCCTTCTAACTTATCTATTTTTCCAACACTATCAAAGGCGGTCGCATATAAAGGCAGCGCCGTGGCTGCACTATAGCAACCTGCACAACCACAAGCGGCTTCTTTTTTGTCTGTCGCATGTGGTGCAGAGTCAGTGCCTAAGAAGAACTTTGGATTACCACTAGTGGCCACATCTAATAGCACTTTTTGATGGCTCTCACGCTTTAAAATAGGTAGGCAATAAAAGTGCGGTTTGATGCCACCAACCAATAAATGATTGCGGTTGAACATCAAGTGCTGCGGCGTAATAGTCGCAGCAACATGGTTACCTTGTGACAATACAAAATCTGCCGCATCACTGGTAGTGATGTGTTCTACCACGATTTTTAGTGTAGGGAATTTGACGATAATCTGAGCCAACACTTCGTCTAAGAAACGCTTTTCGCGATCAAAAATATCTACGTGGTCTTGGGTGACTTCGCCATGTATCAGTAGTGGTAAGTTGTGCTTTTCTAATGCTTCAAACACATCGACGCAAGCATTAATATTGGTGACACCGTCTGCGGAGTTGGTAGTTGCTCCAGCAGGATAGAGTTTGACAGCTTGTACGATACCTGACTGCGCTGCCAACTCAATATCTTGGGCAGTGGTGTTATCCGTTAAGTATAGAGTCATACGCGGATCGAAAGCTGACTTGCGCTCAAGACTTAAATCACTTGCTGCTAATTGCTCCATGATACGTGCGCGGTAGGCAATAGCCTCTTGTGCATTTTTGACTGGAGGCACCAGGTTTGGCATACAGATGACACGGTTAAAGCTGCTTGCTGCATGCGGTACGGTCGTGCTCAAAGCGAGATCGTCACGCAAATGAATGTGCCAGTCATCTGGCTGAAGGATGGTCAATTCTCTAATCGAATCAGTCATAGTGTCAAAGCGCTCTATATCGTCAAATAAAGGAAACAAAAGGGAGTGATACTGTGGGTCTATCATAACAGATTTGCCTACTTGACTAAATATAAGGCTAGATATCTGTACATAATTCATCGAGCTAAGGTTAGTATCCTGTCATTAAATGATGTTTAAATTCTAGTGGCAAAAATGAGGTTGACTAGAATTTAAGTCAAAAGCGCACGCCTTATGGCAGTTAGACTTTTGCCCATAGTAAATATGATGTACACTGAGCAGGTAATTATCGTTCGACTTGCTTTCGATTTGATCGTCGCCTTTTCTAAAACTATATTTCATAATGGGAGTTCTTCATGGCTCAACTTGATCCAAAAAATATTAATAAAATCGTCTTGGCTTATTCAGGTGGTCTTGATACCTCAATCATCGCCAAATGGCTACAAGAAACTTATGATGCGGAAGTAATCACCTTTACCGCTGATATCGGTCAAGGCGAAGAAGTTGAGCCAGCACGAGCCAAAGCTCAAGCAATGGGTATCAAGCATATCCATATCGAAGATTTGCGCGAAGAGTTCGCTCGTGATTATGTATTCCCTATGTTCCGTGCTAACGCCATTTACGAAGGTGAGTACTTGCTAGGTACGTCTATTGCTCGTCCATTGATTGCCAAGCGCTTGGTTGAGATTGCTAAAGAGCATAACGCCGATGCCATCAGCCATGGTGCGACTGGTAAAGGCAATGACCAAGTTCGTTTTGAGCTAGGTGCTGTTGCTTTGTCACCAGACGTAGTAACTATTGCTCCTTGGCGCGAGTGGGATCTATCAAGCCGTGAAAGTTTGATGAAATATGCTGAAGAGCATGATATCGCCATTGATTATGCGGGCAATAAGAAAAAATCTCCTTACTCAATGGATGCGAATTTACTGCACATCTCTTATGAAGGCGGTGTTCTAGAAGAACCGTATACTGAAGCAGAAGATGACATGTGGCGCTGGTCTGTCAGCCCAGAAGAAGCACCTGATGAAGCGCAATATCTAGAACTAGAATACGAAAAAGGCGACATCGTTGCTATCGATGGTGAAGCACTTAAGCCTTATGAAGTCATGATTAAGCTGAACGAAATCGGTGGCAAACACGGTATCGGCCGTTTAGATATCGTTGAAAACCGTTACGTAGGCATGAAGTCACGTGGTTGCTATGAGACGCCAGCGGGTACTATTATGTTAAAAGCGCATCGAGGTATTGAGTCGTTAACGCTTGATCGTGAAGCTGCCCATCTAAAAGATGAGCTAATGCCACGCTATGCAAAAATCATCTACAATGGCTATTGGTTCAGCCCTGAACGTATGATGCTACAAGCATTGATTGACAAGTCACAAGAATACGTCAACGGTACTGTACGTGTAAAACTGTATAAAGGTAGCGTGAGCGTCGTCGGCCGTAAATCTGACGATTCATTATTTGATGAAAAAATCGCTACTTTCGAAGATGATGCGGGTGCTTATGACCAAAAAGACGCAGAAGGCTTTATCCGTCTAAATGGCCTACGTTTAGCTATCGAAGCTAGCCGTGGTCGTGATTTATCTAAGTAAGTTTTTGGGCTACTGATAGTCAATTCGTAACTTAGATCGCACAACAAAAAAGAGACTCTATATTGATAGGGTCTCTTTTTTTATGGCTAATAAATGATTGCTAAAACCATCACTTTTAGAATAGCTGTCTTAATAGTAAAGCTTTTTACTCAGCTTTTTCTGTCTCTGCAACACCAGATTCATCTTCGTCTACCATTACAATGGCCACATCTTGCTGTTGGCGTTCATCAATAGCGTCTTGTTCTAATACTTCTTCAGTTGCCAGGATCGCACCGTCAGATTTTTGCGATTGGTACTTTAAGGTAGCGAGTGCACCAAGCACACCAACGACAAGTATGATGATAAGAATGACAGGATTTTTCCATAGCGGTGTAGAAGCTTCATACTCGATGGGCTTTTCACTAGTGGTGGTCGGTGTATTGTCATTATTGCCGCCGATTAGTCCCAAACTTACTAAAGGCGGTTTAGGCGGATTGGCTGGTTCAGAGTTAACGCGCAGTCGATTTCGACTGAGATAGATATCTGAGATTTTGGCTAATTGAAGCAGCCAACGTTGATGTGGTAAGGCAACGGCATGCATCTCCGTAAATACCAGCATATCGTTGTGACGACCCTGCTGTAGATTGTCAGGTGAGCGCCCAATGGCTTTTAGATAATTACCTGTTGCCATTTGCATGTCTTGCACAGGTTCATAGTCTTCAGGTTTAAATCCAGTCAGCTTATACCAGTAAGGATCAAAAGGAGGTGGAGTGCTTGATAGCCGCTCAACATTTAATAACGTACGCTCCGCATTATTCTCTGAGTTGTTCTCTATCGCTTCAACAGCTTCAGTAGTTGATTCGGGCAGGTCACTATTGCTTTCTGTCTCAGCAGATAAGGTGTGCGTATGCTCTGGGCTAAATCGGGCCGTTGATAAAAACTGTGGTTGTAGTGCAAACCATTTATTGATCTCATCACTGTCTAGTTGACTGTATTCTGTCAGGATAGCCAATTCACGCAGTACAATCACGCACAATGAGGTGAGTAGAGTTTGAGCCTGCTGCGTCGTTGCATCAATCTTCTCAGCGATATGTTCGCTTGCCTTTATGACACGGGCATTATCGCTAAATACAGCATCTGCTGCATCGTGACGATGGTAGAGTGTGGCGCTAATGGTGGCAAAGTTCATTGAGTTATACTGTCGTAACTCTTTGACAGCACCACGACCAAACAGCTTTTTGCTGACTGCTTGTCCCTGATGACGCTGCTGATAGGCGAGCAATGCACTTACGATGGCTTGTAGACTGGCATCCATCCCTAAGCGAGCTTGCGGTAGAGAGAGCTGTGCCGCATCGGCCAAAAGTGACAGCATAGGCTGGGTATCATGATATAAAAAATCATACATCGACACACGTGTCGGTGAAATAGTCGTCATAATCTGCTAGCATCAAAAAGTGTGCCCCTATATTACGGTGCCAAATGTCTTGATACAATCCCTTGATAATAGAAATTTTCAATCATTTTACTAATAACCTTGATAGTAATCTGATGAATGACTGATAGTCGGAAGCATTTATGACCAATAATAAGACGCTTGATAAACAACTCGTGATTAATATCGCTGAGCAAACATTGACGATGTACCAGCAGCAAACTGAGGTTGCGAGATACGTAGTCTCCACTGCAAAGAATGGTATTGGTAGTCAGCAGGATAGTGGTTGCACACCGCTCGGTAGGCATATCATTGAACAAAAAATAGGTGGTAGCGAGCCTATGAATGCGGTATTTGTCGGGCGTGTACCGACAGGTGAGATATACGATACAAATCTTGGTGAGCTACATCCCAAGCGTGACTGGATATTGAGCCGTATTCTTTGGTTAAGCGGTCTTGAAGAAGGGTTAAACAAAGGTAGCAATAGCCAAGGTGGTTGCGATACTTATGAGCGCTATATCTATATTCACGGCACACCAGATACTGAACCAATGAGTATTCCGCTATCACATGGCTGTATCCGTATGCGTAATACAGATATCGTGGAATTATTTGAGCAAGTCGAAGAGGGTATGCCAGTAATGATCATTGTAGATTAACTAAGATTAATCGTGCTTATTATTTCTATATTTCTATAGCATATTTACTTATCGGTATTTGAGCCAAAAATCCGATGACGGCTAAGGATGGTAGTGAAAGGTATGAATATTGAACGATAAGATCAAAGCGAAAAATAAAATGGTTTATCTATAAAAAAGGACAGCTTTATTGATAAAAGCTGTCCTTTTTACTAATTTACTAAGCAATGTATCTTTATCGAGTAATACGTTTTACCAAAATGTTGAGCTGTCTTTAAATTTGGCCAAACGTGTTTCGATATAACTTGGGTCATCCGTGAGCATGGCAGCAAACCAACCTGCACCATATAGGGCATTGGTATCCTTCGCTGATTTTAGGGCATAGAACTGTTGATATTGATTGTCATCATTGCGTTGCTCTAGCGCTATGTGCGCTTTTATCAGCCGTTTTAGCCAACGCTTGGTTTTCTTCTTGGCTTTTTTCTTGCTTAACAAAGGCGCAGAGAACTCACTTATGTAGCGTAGCGCTTTTATGTGATCACATAGTAGCGCTTCGTCTTGATTATCCTCAGAGATATCCGTATCAACATTTACATCATCGCTCACAATCTCGGTACTGCTTACTTCATCAGTTTCTTTATCTGCTTTGAGGCACTTGTTATATTGTTTCGATAGAATTTTTGCTAGCTTATCGAGAGCAAGTTTATCCGTTTGAGGCTCAATACTAGGGTCACTCATGGTAAAGGCAATCAGCTCTAGCAAGGTGAGCTGAAAGTCATTGGCTTGCAGTGTATTGATCGGTGTGATTTTTATGTTCTCGATATCTGTCGTCCAATCAACAGCAGGGGCTCCGAGTGCCTGTAGCTCAGACTCGATATAGGTATTGATATGAGTGAGTTGGTAATAATTGTCCAGCAACGACGAGGTTTGCTTTAGTATCGGTAGCCAGTCAGGATTGATCTCGTCAGAAAAGCTATCAAATGCTGTTAACGCAGCCTGCAAGCGCTCAAGACCAATGCTTACCTGCAAAACATGCTCGTCATCAATGCTTCCAGCGACGATAGCACTGCTGTTTGGTAGTATCTGTAATAAGCAATTGTGTACGACCGCACGTATAAAGGCAGGTGCACTGCTGTCTTTGTCTATTTGCAATTGATCTAGGTTTGCGTTGACTGCTGGACTGTAACTTTGTCCATTGATAAGTAAACCGCCGTTTTCAGCTTTGGTAACGGTAGATAGACACAGCTTGTAGCGCTTGCACCATGTTTTGGCAGTCGTAAATAGAAAATCTAAATCTCCTGACACCAATTCAAATTCTATCTCTTGAATGGCTTTGCGTAGCGAGTCATCAGTACCATGAATAATCTCTCCCTGATCATAAGCCATTTCGATACAGTTATCGGTTTCATCTTCATTACTTTCTGTTAGCAACCGCGTAGTGCGCTCGACGTCAGTCACATAAAGGCGTGTCAGATTTTTCGCTAACTTTTTGAGTTTAAAATCAGCCAATGCCGCAGCGATTGGAGTGTCTTCATATATCGTCAAATCAGGTATCAGCTCATTATTATCGAGCATCGCTTGTACTTGATCATTATCGAGTACAGCATTGTGCTCCAAGCGTGCAGCAATTCCATCACCACCAGCTTTAATGGTTTGTACCCATGTATCGCCTTCTTTGCGAATACGCAGACCGATACCTGCCTGTGCAAGCTGTTGGTCATGCGTATCGTAATAATGTGCAGCCAGTTGTGTCACTTGTGAGGATTTAACGTGCGTTTGACGCATTAAACCCTTTAGCCGTGACTCTGGTACCAAAAACTTCAGCTCTATCTCTTGCATATTAGCTCCTAATAATTCTGACTGATGGCTCTGATCGATGGTTTTGATAAACTATTATTAGTCTACCATTCTCTGATTATTTAAACCGCAATAAAAAACCGCCCTACATGATGTAGAACGGTTTTTTGATAAATACTGCTAGTCTGTCGGTTATTAGAACTGGTTCATCGTGTTCTTGCCGCCGCCAGCTTTCAGAGCGTTATCGCCTGAGAAGATTTCTTTGTGGTCATCGCCAAGGTCAGAACCAGCCATTGCTTGGTGCTTAACACAAGAGATGCCTTCGCGGATTTCTTTACGCTGTACGCCAGCTGCATAAGCAAGCATGCCTTCTTCACCGAAGTAGCCTTTAGCAAGTTCATGAACGCTAAGAGCAGTCGTGTGGTAAGTCGGTAGCGTGATTAAGTGATGGAATACACCAGCTTCACGTGATGCATCACGTTGGAAGTTTTTAGCGGCTACGTCAGCGGCTGCATCAAGTTCAGTACCGTCGTAATCAGCACTCATCAAGTCATCTTTATTGTATGCAGAGACGTCTTTGCCTTCTTCTTCCCACTGAGCGATAACTTGCTTACGGAAGTTAAGCGTCCAGTTGAATGATGGGCTGTTGTTGTATACAAGCTTGGCTTTAGGCTGTTGCTCTTTAATACGGTCAACCATCATTTTGATGTGTTCTACGTCTGGAGTCGGTGTTTCGATCCATAGTAGGTCAGCGCCGTTTTCTAGAGCAGTTACGCAGTCAAGTACAACACGGTCAATGTTAGTCTCTTCACGGAACTGATATAGACCGTTAGGTAGACGAACTGGGCGTACTAGTTTGCCATTGTGCTTAAGTAAGCTGTCGTTTTCTTGAGCATTCTCTAGCGTTACTTCTTCCATTTCGATGAAATCGATGTATTTAGAAGCAAGGTCGCCTGGCTCATTTGATACTGGGATTTTTTGCGTTAGTGATGCGCCTTCAGAGTCAGTACGAGCAACGATAACACCGTCTTCAACACCAAGCTCTAGGAATGCATAACGGATAGCGTTTAGCTTAGAGATGAAGTCTTCATGCGGTACAGTTACTTTACCAGCCTGGTGACCACATTGCTTAGCATCAGATACTTGGTTTTCAACCTGAATGGCACAAGCACCAGCTTCGATCATTTGCTTAGTCAATAGGTAAGTAGCTTCTTCGTTACCGAAACCTGCATCGATATCAGCGATGATTGGCACAACATGTGAATCAAAGTTTTCGATTTTTTCTAAGATAGCTGAAGTATCTTGGCCAGCTTCTTCAGCAGCGTTTAGCTCACGGAAGTAGTCGTTCAACACTTTAGCATCTGCTTGACGTAAGAACGTGTAGATTTCTTCGATTAGCTTAGGTACTGACGTTTTTTCGTGCATAGATTGGTCAGGTAGTGGACCAAACTCAGAGCGTAGGGCTGCAACCATCCAACCTGAAAGATAGATGTAAGTTTTAGAAGTCGTACCGAAATATTTTTTCTTAGCGTACATAGTTTGCTGTGCAACAAAACCATGCCATGCACCTAAAGACTGCGTGTACTGAGACGTATCATTGTCATAATCTTCCATGTCTTGACGCATGATTTTTGCAGTATATTTTGCGATATCCAAACCCGTCTTGAAACGGTTTTGTGACATCATACGTGCAGCATCAACTTCGCTAATGTTCTGCCAGTTGCCGTGCTTTTGCTTTAATTCACGTACTAAGTCGATCGCTGATTTATATGCAGTTGACATCTATAGTCTCCTTGGTGGGGTGTAAAAATAAATAAGTTAATTGTTAAAATAATGGGTATGTCGTTTTACTAAAATCCGCTTTACTAAAATCTTTGTACTAAAAAGTAATATTCAAAATTTGGTCTATCATTTATCTATTGAAGCTCTATTTACCCTAAACAAACCGCTAGGCTATTACAAGAAATTTGCTGAACTCAACAGTTGAAAATAATTGCTGGTTTATAAATATTTATCGATTCTCACTATATATCTAAAAGGTATCTGAATACTTAATAGCCAGTGATGTCATAATTGGTAGCAAGAGATGTTACAATAATGAGGCCAATTAACCGTATTTAACGACTGATAAAAACCATTAATATATTACTTAGCGACAATATTTAATCGGATAAAAACAGCTTATGAACTCAAAGTTCACTATCCATGCTGCAAATCCTTTATAGAACTCACTATAACCACCTTACCAAGATTTATCTAATTTATGATAGTTATCTTTGGTATTTCTGTATGATATAATGTTTATATAACAGGGTCTTACGATAGGTTGAATGAGTTATAATGCAGATCTATCAGGAAAAACTAGAACCAAATTAGTAAAAAATAATGAAATTATGCTGTTATAGCGCACAAATCATCGTAGCAGCACTACAAATGCCAGCCTTAATATGGCGTTTATTCAAAAGCCAAGAGAACCAAATATGAATTTGCAGCGGGTTGATTTAAATTTATTAGTCCATCTAGATGTGTTGCTACGAGAAAAAAACGTCACTCGCGCAGCCGAGCAGCTTGGGATTACTCAGCCTGCTATGAGTAATATCTTGCGCCGTTTGCGTAAGCTGTTTAATGATCCATTATTGGTACGCTCATCTGAGGGTATGACGCCGACTGAACGCGCCCTTGAATTACAGCCGCGTATCCGCGAGATACTTGCTGACTTGACTCAAGTGTTGGAGCCGCGTACTGAATTCCGCCCTTATAGTACCTCTCGTGTGTTCCGTATCATGACATCGGATTATGCCGAAGCGACCCTAGTACCTAAGCTAGTAAAAGCACTACGTTCTGAAGCGCCTAATGTGATTTTGGACTTTTTGACTCCATCAGACGTCTCTTATCGAGATATGGAGCAGGGACGAGTTGATTTAGCGATTAACCGTTTTAACGAGATACCACAAAGCTTTCATCAGGTTTTGGTATGGCGTGATACATTTAGTTGTTTACTGTCGTCTGAAAGTCCTTATGCCAATCGTTTTAATCTGAAAAACTACCTTAAAGCACAGCACGTATGGGTATCTAAAACCGGTATGGGTGTGGGTTTTGGGGTTAATCCAGAGAAATCTGGTGGACTAGGATCTATCGATCAGGCCCTACAGCGCCTTGGGCAAAAACGTCAAATCAGTGTCTTTACTCGACACTATCAAATGCCTGCTATGCTTGCAGCAAATAAAGATTTGATAGCGACTTTGCCCACGCGTGTGGCAAGAATGCAGGCGAATAATGACAGCATTATGATGGAAGATCCGCCGTTTTTTATTCCTGAGTTTGAGCTTACGATGGCATGGTCTCCTTTGTTGCAGCATCATCCAGCCCATCGCTGGTTACGTCAGCTAATTATGCATGTAGCGCGCCAAGTCGTCGCTGAAGAAGAAAATCCACCACAAGAGATACCGGTTATTAATCATTTATTTTGATTGGTTTGTGTGAGTTGAATCTATCTTTTATCAGAGCGGAATATTCCTAATTATCTGAATTTTTAATAAACATATTTTCCTATAGCTTCCACTCTATATAGTTATTAGACCAGCCACTAGGCTGGTTCTTTTATGTCCTAAGGGTTAATAGTTAATATGTTGAATTTAGCTTTACTTAATAAGTCAGTCACACTATTAACATCTTCAACACACTTCACAATATATTGTAAAACTCTTCATCAAATAGCTTGTTAAGATAACGGCAGATAGAAAACGAGCTACCAATAGATTGTGCTATCGACGTAAATTTAATAATTAAAACTGTCACAGTAAAATAACTACAAGTGGCAATAAACCCGATTATAAATTCCAAATATAAATTTGAATAATAAGGACAGTAACTATGTCAGACATTACTACTATTAACCCAACTACGGGCGAAGAAATCAGTAACTACAATTATATGAGCAATGACGAAGTCAACAAGATTGTCGATGCCTCACATAACGCATTTTTAGAATGGCGTACAGTGAGCCACGAAGAACGCGGCCGTATCATCAAATCTATCGGTGATAAGCTGATGGAATACAAAGAAGAGCTGGCTAAGCTGATGACTGAAGAGCGCGGTAAGTTATATAGCCAGAGCATGCAAGAGATTGATCTTTGTAAAGCTATCTGTGATTACACCGCTGAAAATGGCGTCGCTTCTTTAGCTGATGATGTACGCGATATCGAAAGCATGAAGAAAGGGCTAGTGACATACCAACCTATCGGTATCATCTACGGTATGCAGCCTTGGAACTTCCCAGCGTATCAGGTATTCCGTTACACCATCGCAAATCTAATGGCGGGTAATAGCGTCCTGCTAAAACACGCATCTAACGTCACAGGTTCTGGTCTACTAATTGAAAAAATTCTTCACGAGTCTGAACTGCCAAGTGATTTGTTCCGTACGATTATCATTGATCATGACCAGTCAGAAGCATTGATTGGCAATGACAAAGTACGTGGCGTGACACTAACAGGTAGTGACAAAGCAGGCGTGATCGTTGGACAACAAGCAGCTAAGGCGATTAAGAAAGCGGTATTAGAGCTAGGTTCAAATGATGCATTCATCGTATTAGAAGATGCTGATATCGAAACTGCTGTAGAAACTTGTACTCAAGCACGTTTAATTAATAACGGTGAAACTTGTGTAGCAGCCAAACGCTTTATCGTAGTCGATAGCGTATATGACGAATTCCGTAAGCGTATCGTTGAGAAATTTGAAGGTACTAAAGCGGGTGATCCAATGGATGACAGCTCAGATATCGGTCCATTAGCACGTGCAGATTTGCGTGAGCAGCTACATGAGCAAGTAGAGCAAAGTGTGGCTAAAGGTGCAACGATTGCTGTTGGCGGTAAGGTACCTGAAGGTAAAGGTAGCTTCTATCCAGCAACTATTCTAGAGAATGTTGAGAAAGGTCAGCCTGCATATGATGACGAACTATTTGGCCCTGTCGCTTCATTGATTCGTGCCAAAGATGAAGATGACGCAATGCGCATCGCTAACGACAGTCGTTATGGTTTAGGTGGCGCGATTTTCTCGAAAGATGAAGAGAAAGCCGTTCGTCTAGCACGTGAGCAATTCGATACAGGTATGGTCTATATCAATGGTTATGGTCTTGCCAATCCTGCACTGCCATTTGGTGGCGTGAAAAACTCAGGCTATGGCCGTGAGCATGGCGGCTTCGGTATCAAAGAGTTTGTCAACATCAAAGCGGTTCATGTATTCTAAGAGTGAAGCAATTAGAAGAATTAGCTGAATAGATAACTATTTACGATTTTACATGATAGTAAATAGTAAATAATAAACAGTTATCAAATAAAAAAGCCCAGTTGCTCGTAATGAGTAACTGGGATTTTTATTGAGCTATATAAAGTGGTATAAAAAGCAGCTTAATAAGCTAGAATTCTTATCCGTCTATAAGTAATTGCAAAGGTAACTTAGGCAAGTAAGTCTCCGTTTGCGATGATGTATTATTTGCTTCAAGTGACAATATATTTTTTGCTAGCAGTAAAATCGTCCAAGGTAGTAGTTGATGTTCAAGCTTCTGAACCCGTGACTGTAAGCTCTCTGCGGTGTCGTTGATATCGACATTTAATACTGCTTGAGTCAATACCTGACCTGCATCAAGCTCCGCTGTCACTTTATGAATACTACAACCGTGACGACGTTCACCCGCTTGTATGACTCGTTTGTGAGTATCTAAACCCTTATAAACCGGAAGTAGAGAAGGGTGAAGATTAATCATGGACGCTGGTGCATTATCGATAAATGAGCCACTTAGTACACGCATAAATCCGGCCAAGACGATTAAGTCGGGTTGCCATGCTATTAGCTGCTCATTGGCATGGGTTTCAAATGTTTTAATGCCCATACGCTTACCACTAGCAACGTGTGACAATACTGCAACTGGAATATTGGCATCTTTAGCACGTGTCAACGCATAAGCGTCTTCACGGTTACTAATGACACCAACGATTTCAATCGGTAGCGCACCTGCTTGCATGGCATTGATTAACACTTGCAGGTTGCTACCACTTCCTGAGACTAGAACAGCAATACGCAATGGTTTGATAGGCTGGCTTGCGTTATCAGTTGACATTAACGGTACACCACCGCATCTGCCTGATCACCAGTGCCGCGCTTGACCATTTCGCCCAGCTGCCAAGCGTTCTCACCAGCGTCAGTCAATGTCTTGATCGTTGCTTCAGCTTTATCTTTAGGAACGACGATGACAAAACCAACGCCGCAGTTAAAGGTACGGTACATCTCACTTTGTTCAATATTGCCTTGAGTTTGTAACCAAGTGAATAGCTCTGAAAACTGCCAGCTGCTGGTATCGATGCTAGCAGCTAAGTTATCAGGTAGTACACGTGGCAAGTTATCCGTTAGACCGCCGCCTGTGATGTGTGACATCGCATGTAAGGCTGAGCTACCAAGCGTGTCTTGTAATGCCTTGATGGCTTTTACATAGATACGAGTAGGAGCCATTAGAGCGTCTTGAATAGGCTGGCCGTCTAATTGCTCATCGCTACTCGTAACATCCACACCGCTAACTTCGATGACTTTACGAACCAATGAGTAACCGTTTGAGTGCGCGCCACTTGAGGCAAGTGCAATCAGTACATCACCTTCTGCGACATTTTCACCAGTGACGACCTCTGCTTCTTCAACTACGCCTACACAGAATCCAGCTAGATCGTAATCGTCGTCTTGATACATGCCTGGCATTTCAGCAGTTTCACCACCGATGAGCGCACAGTTAGCTAATTTACAACCATCACCAATACCAGTCACGACAGTCGCCGCTACATCAACATCCAGCTTACCAGTTGCATAGTAGTCTAAGAAGAATAGTGGCTCTGCACCGCAAACCAATAGATCATTGACGCACATCGCGACCAAATCAATACCAATCGTGTCATGACGGTTCAGCTGTAGCGCCAGTTTTAGTTTGGTGCCGACGCCATCAGTGCCAGAAACCAATAATGGTGAGGTATAACCTGTTGGGATGCGGCATAACGCACCAAAACCGCCAAGTCCACCCACGACTTCAGGACGAGTAGTGGCTTTTGCAACGGACTTGATTCGCTGAACCAAAGCATCGCCTGCATCGATATCAACACCGGCATCTTTGTAGCTTAAAGAAGGCTTGTCACTCATAGTCATCTCACAGTTGGGGATAGATAATTGGGATTAGAAGGTAAAGTAATTGAGCACGCAAAAATTAGCGTTATAAAGTTCAAAAGCAAAGTTTAAAGACAGTGCGCGCATTATACCCAAAAACAGACCGTACTCGCAAAGCAACTTACCAATATTTAACTAAGATTTGCATTAAGTGGCAAATAAGCGGTTAAGAAACAAAAAATGACTGATTTTTTGTTGTACTCTGCGATAATAGAACGCTAAATTTATTATCAATAATGGCCTTAATACAAGTCCAAATGTGATTGACAGAATAAAAACTAATAAACATAAGTTTATCAAAAATTAGGTTTTTTAGGAACGTTGATACGTCTCAGTTTAGCTAGCTAAAACTAATGAGAAAAGAAAGCAATTCGCCTAATGATACATCGTGATGGCTATAGTTATACCATTTAGAAATCGCTATCACTGACTCCCTGTTACTTTTTCAAACCTGTCCAACTATAGGATTACTTGCCATGATGAACCAACCAATAGATCCTTTTTTTCGGCGTTTATTTATTGTCGTGGCGTTAGTGGTGGCTGTGTTTCTCTTGTATTTAATGATGCCCGTCATCGTGCCTTTCGTTTTTGCCTTTATGCTGGCTTATCTATTTAATCCTCTAGTCAAGCGCCTATCAAAATATATCAAGCGTTGGGTCGCGATTATTATCGTCTACTCGACAATTACTTTAGGGATGGCGTTATTATTATGGTGGTTGGTACCGACACTATGGCATCAGCTGCAAGCGGCGTGGGATTATTTGCCAAAGATATTTAATTGGTACAATCAAGTCGTACGAGAGTGGTTCAATAGTAATACTCGTATCAAACTGCCTCAATTAGAGTCGAAAGAATTTTCCGATACTCTCGTCGATTATATGCAAACGAACTATAAGTTCGCTGATGCTAGCACCATGATGAGCCAAATACTGACCTCAAGTATGAACTTCATCAATAACGCAGGTCTTATTGTATTGGTACCTATTCTAACCTTCTATTTCTTGTTTAATTGGGATCAGCGCTTGCATAACTGGAAGATGGCGATACCAGGTGCTTACTGTCAAAAAGTGACTGAAATAGCTAAGGAATGTGATCTGGCATTGATGGCATTTATCAAAGGGCAATTACTGGTGATGGTGTTGCTAGGCGCTATTTATGCTGTACAGTTACAGCTCATTGGGCTAGAGCTTGGGCTTATCATTGGTATGGTAGCAGGCATTGCCAGTTTTGTGCCGTACTTAGGATTCGGCATTGGTTTCATCGCAGCTATTATCGCCTGCTTATTTCAGTTTGGATTAGACTGGACGTATTTGTCATTGGTCGTAGGTGCGTTCTTGATTGGACAAGCTGCAGAAGGTTATATCCTACAACCGTTGCTGTTAGGTGATAAGATTGGTCTATCGCCATTGTGGGTCATATTCGCTGTATTGGCAGGTGCCAGTCTACTAGGCTTTGTCGGTATGCTTATTGCCTTACCAGTGTCCGCTGTCTTAAACGTCCTGTTCCGCCATTTATACAGCTATTATCGAACCACTGACTTTTATAAAGGTCGTAAACAACTGGCACTGTTTGAAAAAAGATAATTATCTTATTATTGAATACACTAGATAAAGATTGATATGTAATATCAAGATAGGAACGCAATGATTGATAAGGCTTAATGGGTAAAAGACTTGTCAGTTATTTTGTAAATATGTTATATATAGGCGCAGTGTTGATAGTATCAACCGTTTTGGTACCAGTTTTGCTAACGTTGTTTTCGACAAAGTGACTGACCTATTTTTGCAAAGGATATAGGGCCATTAACTACAGTTGTATCGGCTAGTATTGATAATAATGAATACAGCTCAAAACAATCTATCTTTTTTATTATATTTTTCCATTGCACTACGTAACACGAGTTGATGATTCATGGCAGAAGCACAGCTAAGTCTCAATCTGGACATTAAGCACGATGCAAGTCTTAGCGACTTTGCCGGTCCCGGTTGGATGTCGATTATTGATGCAGTACGGCAGTTACATGTCGGCCTGATCGGTCAACTATATCTGTTTGGTAGCCCTGCTACAGGTAAGTCTCATTTGCTGTCTGCTATTTGCGAGTCATTTGTCGAGATGGACAAATCGGCTATCTGTTTGTCCCTTAATGAGCTGATTCATACAGATGTCCACGTACTATCATCTTTAGAAAACTTTGATCTTATCGCCATTGATGATTTGGAAGTGCTTGAGCAAAGCAGTCAGTGGCAAGAAGCTTTATTTCACCTGATCAATCGTAGTCGAGAAGGGCAACGCCAGTTGTTGTTTGCCGCTAATAAACCCGCTGATGATTTACCATTTCAGTTAAGAGATTTAATGACGCGTTTGGCACAAGCACCAACCTTTAAAGTGCCTACTGGTCATGATTTTGCAGATAGACAAGCACTATTACAGTCTATTTTGCGTCGGCGTGGATGGCAGTTTGACGATCGAATTATTGATCACTTACTAACTGATGGACCGCATCGTATCGGTGCGATGATGGAAGTACTTAATTATATTCAACCAATGTTCTCTAACCTTGGTCGCAGTAATATCTCAAAAGCAGTCATAAGTGATGCTTTGCGTACCATCGATGAGCAGACGCTTGCCGCGGAACTGGCAGATATCGCTCAAGAGACACAAGTGGATAACGACACACCTGATCAAGACCAACATACGATGCCACTTGATTTCTAGCAGTAAGACTTTTAGCAGCAAAAAATGAATAACCGTTAGAATACGAATCTTTTGTCCAACTCGCTTTTACTATTAATGGAATAACTTATGAAATCGAATGCTTCTTTGCTAAAAAAATTAACGATAGGTACGTTATTGGTAGGTGCTGCCTCGGTCTCTATGTTGTCACAGGCAGCAGTAACCCTACAGGTTGATGACCATATCAAAGTCACTGCTATTAATGGGCAGGAAATTCAGCAGAGCGCTTTTCAGCCGCTGCAGAAAACATTTACGTTACAGCCTGGACAACACGCTATTACTGCTAAGTATGACCGTCTATATAACTTGCCTCGTGATCAGCACGACTATTTGCGTTCAGGTAATGTCAGTGTGACGGCACAATTGGCCGACAATCAAACATATCGTTTGACTATGCCTAATCAACCAGAAGCATATGAAGCTGCTAAAGACTATGCCAAGCAGCCAACACTCGCTGTGCAACAGAATAATACGGTCATTGCTAGTCAGCAAAGTATGGTCGGTAACCAAGGCGGCATATTCTCAGGTATTGGTAAGGCATTGGGCGGCGTGTTCGGCGGTGCAGGTGATGCAGAGCTACAGAATCAACGTGCTATTGCCTCTTTAGATCAACCCGTAGTAAATACTACTAGCAACGTCAATACTGGCACGACCACTGTTAAGCAAGCATCTAGCGTAAATACTTCTACCAGTACGTTAGATACGTTTATGCAAGTATGGCTACAAGCTACGCCTGCTGAACGCGAAAAAATGCGTCAATGGATCGAAAAATAAATTAATATTCTATAAAAGATAGACAATAAAAAAGCACCTAATTAGGTGCTTTTTCATTATTTAGAACTTGATGATTATTAGAATTAGTAAGGTTAAGCAAAATAAACACTAACGACTCTTAACCCAAAAACGCGTTATACATCCATACCAGTTTTTCTTGCTCTTGTACGTAAGCATCAACTAGGTCAGCTGAACCTTGGTCTTCGCTCTCTTCTGCTAGGGCTGATACTTGACGCTGTTCTGCAATTAACGCTTGCAAGCCAGTGACCACACCTTTGACACAGCTTGTGCCATCTTTGACGTTTTTGTCTTCACTGATGCTAGTATGCTGCGTAAAGTCGCTGTAAGCGTGAAGTGGTGTACCACCCAACGTTAAGATACGCTCAGCGATTTCATCAATTTGTAATTGTAGTGACGTATACAGTTCTTCAAATTGTGGATGCAAAGTAAAGAAATGCTCGCCTTTTACATTCCAGTGATAGCCACGTACGTTTAAATAAAACACGTGATATGTTGATAGTAGATTGTTTAACTTGGCGATGACTTCGCTCATGTCTGCTTTTTCTAGACCGATCTGGTTAGTAGCATTATTAGAATTACTCATAGTATTGTCCTTATAGTGTGAGTGTGGTTATACAATAATAAATAAAGAAGAATAAAGGGTCTCATGAATTAAAATGCAGAGAAAAATACTTTAGTTTTCATCTGTATCTATCAATATAGACTCTATCTCTTCCTTTGATGCTTATAATAATAGCAAACTATTATTAATAAGTTAAATTTAATAAATACAATTTTACGATTGGTTTTATAAAACTAAAGCTAAGTCTCTCTACTGTTTTTCTAAACGATAGAGATACCTAATTACATTTACGCTGGTGGCTGCAAGTTTTCAGGATTTAAACCTTTAACGGGAACCACTTCTTGTAAATGTTGACGTATCGTATCGATAGGAAACTTCTGTGCTTGCAAGCGTTTTGGTACGATTTGGCTACCTTGCTGACCTTTTAGTTCAAACATCATAAAGATATAGTCATCAGTCTCATCCCAGCTCTTGATAGAGGTCCAAGGAATAACTGCTTGCTGAGTCGCGCCTGCACGCATTTGCATACCGCGCATTTGCGAGTTTTTCATCATATCAGGCTGGTTGCTTGGCATCGCCATGACTAAACCATGCTTTTGCACACCTAACTTCATCTGGCGCATTTCATCTGGCATCTCTTGGTCGGCCACTTGTTTGTCAAACTCTCTTTTTACGTACCATTTAAAACCTAAAGTACGTGCCAATAAATAAATCACCACACCAACCAGCATTAACCAAAAGATAATGGTTGAATAGCCTGTTACAAAGATCAGTCCTGCAATAGCAAGTACCACAACCACTGCCATGATGATCCACTCTTTGGTCTTAAAGCTTGATAAACCAAAAGACGGGCTGGCACTGGCAAACAGTTCATACTGTGCTTGGTGGAATTCAGCCTCAGTTAGGTTTAAGGCGACAGGTTGGAGCGTGTAGGGGTACAGGGCCATAAAGGTTTCTCAAATACTTATATTAAAAGCGTTGGATTAAAACTGCCAAAGCGAAGCAGCGATGCTGTACTTGGCTAGAAGTGAATAAAGGTATGCGCTTATCTTACCGAAAAGTACTCCTAAATGAAACATATAAGCAAGACTGTTCACGGATAGATGTCATATTAATGACGTAGTTCACGCTCTATACTCAGCTTACTAAGACTAGACGAAAGCAAAAGTGAGCAATTAAAAACATAATAACTTGCTATAAGCGATTAGCATAATGAACAAAAGCTAGTGAGAGTCAGCCAAAAACAGGGAAAAGTAGCCAAAGATATCCAAAACATGGTCAAATCTGCCGTGTCTTGGTATTATAGCGACTACAAGATATGTTGATATAAAACATAACGTCATAGCCAGTTATCACAAAGACCGTGATAGCGATGTGCTAGGCAATTACCCTATTAATAATACTTTTAAACCTTTTACTCACCTTTAGTGTTACAGGCAACTACTATGATTGATCCGAAACTCTTACGCGGCGATTTAAGCGACCTACAACAGCAGCTAGCCACCCGTGGTTATGAGCTTGATATGGAGTTCTGGCAGACGATTGAAAACGAGCGTAAGTCTCTACAAGTCAAAACCGAAGAGTTGCAATCGCGCCGTAATGCTGGTGCTAAGCAAGTAGGTGCCCTAAAAAAATCAGGTGAAGATGCCAGTGAGCTATTGGCTGAGATGCAAAGCGTTAGCGGTGAGATTAAAGCTGCGGAAGACGAGTTACGTACGCTACAAGAGCGTATCACTCAAGCAGCCTTGCAAATTCCGAATATTCCGGCGGCGGATGTACCAGTCGGTACGTCAGAAGACGATAACGTAGAAGTGCGTAAATGGGGCACGCCGCGTGAGTTTGACTTTGAGATTCAAGATCATACTCATATTGGTGAGACGCTTGGTATGTTGGACTTTGAGGCAGCGACTAAGTTGACTGGTAGCCGTTTTAACGTGCTTAAAGGACAATTGGCGCAATTGCATCGTGCGTTGATTCAATTTATGTTGAATACGCATACTATGAAGTACGGCTATCTTGAGACCTATGTACCTTATATCGTTAATAGCGATAGCTTGAAAGGTACGGGTCAGTTGCCTAAGTTTGAAGATGATTTATTTAAATTGAGCAATCACACGAATAACGATGAAATGGATTTTTACCTTATTCCAACCGCTGAAGTGCCAATGACCAACTTGGTACGCGGCGAACGTTTGGATATCAAAGAGCTACCGCTAAAGTTCACCGCGCATACGCCATGTTTCCGCAGTGAAGCTGGCTCACATGGGCGTGATACTCGCGGCTTGATTCGTCAGCATCAGTTTGAAAAAGTTGAAATGGTCAATGTCGGTACCGCTGAGCAATCTGATGAGTTGCTTGAGGCAATGACAGGGCAGGCCGAATATATCTTGCAGCAGCTTGAGTTGCCATACCGCACGGTACAACTATGTACGGGCGATATGGGTTTTGCTGCACAAAAGACCTATGACATCGAAGTATGGTTACCAAGCCAAGATACTTATCGTGAAATCTCTAGCTGCTCTAACTGTGGTGATTTCCAAGCGCGCCGTATGGGTACCCGTGTCAAGGACGGCAAACAAACCAGCTTAGCTCATACTTTAAATGGTTCAGGTCTAGCGGTTGGTCGTACGCTACTAGCAGTGATGGAAAATCATCAAAACGCTGATGGCAGCATTACGATTCCAGAAGTACTGCGTCCGTTCATGGGCGGTGTTGAGCGCATTGAAATCTGAGAGTAATGACATCATGAATACTTTGTCTATAATTGATGAGCTAAATTACTCACAATTTCTCATCTATGGCCAAAGTATAGGCGACGATTTGTTAGGATTTGAAATAGATGCCAATGTATCTTTCTGTTGTATGGAAAATAATGTTGGTTGTGATTTTCTTTATCAAGAACGCCATGATGAGACGAATTGCATGCTTACGTTACGCTGCAAATTTGCAAATAACGTAAGCTATCAGCAAATGGCAGATTATTTAGAGGAAAAATGGCTTGAGCATGTTTGCTATCAAGAATTTGAGAAGCATTATATTGAAGTCGTTAATGATCAATTGATTTTTTATTATGTGACCCGATCAAGTTGTGGACTAGGAGTAACAGGGAAAATTGTTGCTACTTAGTTTATAATGAGCCACCTATTTAGATATCTAAGCAAATTCAGTTCAACAACCTTTTTTAATCCAATAAACTTTCCTTCAATCTTAGGACACGCTATGCCCACCCCAATTAACGAACGTAAACTAGCCAATGCCATCCGTGTACTGTCGTTTGACGCGGTTCAAAAAGCCAACTCTGGACATCCGGGTGCGCCAATGGGTATGGCTGATATTGCCGAAGTTTTGTGGCGCAAATTTTTGAAGCACAATCCAGCTGATCCTAATTGGCACAACCGTGATCGCTTTGTACTGTCAAACGGTCATGGCTCGATGCTTATTTATTCATTGCTACATTTATCAGGTTATGATGTGAGCGTTGATGACCTAAAAGGTTTCCGTCAGCTGCATTCAAAAACCCCAGGTCACCCTGAACTTGGTTATACGCCTGGTGTAGAAACGACGACTGGTCCACTAGGACAAGGTATTGCTAATGCCGTTGGTTTTGCGATCGCAGAAAAAACCCTAGCCGCACAGTTCAACCGCGACGGTCATAACGTCGTCGATCATCATACTTATGCGTTCTTGGGCGATGGTTGCTTGATGGAGGGTATCAGTCATGAAGTGTGCTCGCTAGCTGGCACGTTGGCGCTTGGCAAACTGGTATTCTTCTATGATGACAATGGTATTTCAATCGATGGTAATGTCGAAGGCTGGTTCACTGATGATACGCAAGCTCGTTTTGAGTCATACGGCTGGCAAGTGATCAAAGTCGACGGCCATGATACTGATGCAATCACGCAAGCAACGGAGCAAGCGATTGCAGAGACTGCTAAGCCAAGTCTAATTATTTGCAAAACCACGATCGGTGCTGGTAGCCCGAACAAACAAGGTCTAGCCGCCAGTCATGGTGCTCCACTTGGTGATGATGAAATTGCCTTGACTCGTGATGCATTGTCTTGGAAGCATGCGCCATTTGAATTAGATGATGAAATCTATGAAGCGTGGGATGCCAAAGCCAAAGGCGACGTACAGCAAAAGAACTGGGATGCGGATTTTGAGGCATATAAAAAAGCCTATCCAGAGCTTGCTGCAGAACTATCACGCCGCCTAAATGGCGAGTTGCCTGCTGACTTTGCTAGTCAAGCACAGGCCTATATTCAGCAAACGCAAGAAGCGGGTGGTGATGTTGCTAGTCGTAAAGCCAGTCAAAATGCTATCAACAGCTTGCAGCCATTATTGCCAGAACTATTGGGCGGTTCAGCCGACCTAGCTGGTTCAAACCTTACTCTATTCAAAGGCGCTAAAGGCATCGAAAAAGATGCTGACGGTAACTATATCTATTACGGTGTACGCGAATTCGGTATGACTGCGATTGCCAACGGTATTGCATTGCATGGCGGCTTTATCCCTTACGTTGCGACGTTCCTGATGTTTATGGAATACGCACGTAACGCAGTACGCATGGGCGCATTGATGAAGCAGCGCGTTATCCATGTCTATACGCATGACTCTATCGGTCTGGGTGAAGATGGCCCGACGCATCAGCCAGTTGAGCAATTGACTAGCTTACGTACTACGCCAAATCTACGTACATGGCGTCCGTGTGATGCGACTGAATCTGCAAGCGCTTGGGTAGAAGCAATCAAGTCTGAAAACAACCCATCAGCATTGATCTTTAGCCGTCAGAGTTTGCCACATCAAGCACGTGATAGCGAGCAAGTAGCGAACATTACCAAAGGCGGTTATGTACTGGCAAAAGAGCAAGGTGAGCTACAAGCCATCATCATCGCCACTGGTTCAGAAGTTGGCCTAGCGATGGAAGCGTATGAAGCGTTGAGCGCAAATGGTGTTGGCGTCCGTGTGGTATCTATGCCATGTGCTGAGATTTTCGTCGAGCAAGATGATAGCTATCGCGAAGCGGTATTGCCTGCCGATATCCGTGCTCGCGTCGCAGTAGAAGCCGCGCATGTGGATTACTGGTATAAGTTCGTTGGTCTAGATGGTAAAGTCATCGGTATGACCACTTATGGCGAATCTGCCCCAGCTAGCGATCTATATAAAGAGTTTGGTATCACGACTGACGCTGTGGTTGAAGCGGTAAATAGCTTGGTGTAATAGACCTGACTTAGTTGTTGTTAAAAAAAGAGCTGCCGGAGAAATCTGGTGGCTTTTTTTATGGAAGGAAGATGAAAATATGTTGACTAATTACTATAAGAATCTATAATTCAGTTTGTAGCAAAAAGTTATTTTAAGTTTTTGATATGTAACAAATATTCATGGTCTGATGCTTAGCACGAACCTTTAAACAGCTCCTTTGAGTGAGTACTTATATGCCACATCCTCGCGTAAATAAAAACCTTGGTTTAACCCTTTTTACTATTTTTTTTGCTACCTCGTTAGTTGCGTGTGGGGGTTCTGGGGGTGGCTCTGGAAGTGCAAGTAATGATGACATTGTTAAGCCTAATACTCCTACGCCCACCGATACATGCAAAGATAAAACTGCTAGTAATTCAGGGCAGGCTGACTTAGACGAAGATGAGATCACTGATGACTGCGACGATGACATCGATGGTGACGGCGTTGTGAATGCAAAAGACGCAAGACCTTTGGATGCCACTATTGCTGGCATCAGCACTAGATCTTATAAAGGAGACGGTTTTGGCTATATAAATGCAACTGAAAGTTTTTACTTCAATGGCAAAAATCAGCTGGTTGAGCAAGAATACCTGTCATCTAGCAATCCTGATCGAGCTAATACCTCAACGCAGTTTATTTACGACAATAACGATCGCCTAATTCGCCGCGAACAAACCCGTGGTCTCGATAAGCGAAATGATGGTATCGAAGTATGGGTATATGATCAAAAAGGTCAGCTAACTGAGTTCAATACTAATTCTGATGGAGATAGTATTTTTGAGAGAACAGTAACTTATCAATATAACTCAAACGGTAATATCGAACAGATAGTAGAAAAGGATACAAGTGATTCGAGATTTTTCTATAATTCAACAAGAACATATACTTATAATAGCTCTAATCAGTTAGAAAAAATTGAGACGGATGAATATAACAACGGTAGTATAGACAGAGTTGAAGATATAACTGAACCGCCCCGACTTTATCGGAGAGTGATTTACTTGAGTCAGGCAGCGATGCCTGACAG